>CAJTCH010000017.1 GCA_910574715.1 Lachnospiraceae bacterium
ATAAACTGTCAGTTCATAATACCAGCAAACCAAGAGACTATTTCAAATCCCTTGGTCTACTGGTGTTTATAATTTTAAATCGACTGTGAATAGTAACAGCAATTTTGAAAATAACTGATAATTTCTGCATGGAGAAAGCAAAATTCGTGATAATAAATCAATGAATTTGAAGTGAATTACTATCATTTTAGCGATAGTGGAATCTGTCTATTCTATGAAAAGTTGATAATTTATTGTAAAGGGAGCATACAGATGATAAAATGAAGAAAGAGTTGAGCAGTAAATACTGATAAGATAAAAAAGATCACGGAGGAAAAGTAAGATGGCAGAATCAGAAAACAGCAAAGAGCTGATCAGTGTATTGTGGAGCGGCGCAGATATACTTCGCTCAAAAATGGATGCAAATGAGTATAAGGATTATCTGTTAGGGATCGTGTTCTACAAGTACTTATCGGATTCTTTTTTGATCAAGGCCTATGACCTGATCTATGATGAAAAGCCGGAATCTCTAAGAAGCGCGTTAGAAGCCTATAAGGAAGCACTGGAAGACGAGAGTGCGGAGGAGCTAAAAGAACAGATCAAGTCAGAATGCCATTATGTGATCGAACCCCAGCTAACTTATACATGTTTCGCGGATGCAGCAAGGAATAATGCATTCAACCGTGAACAATTGCAAAAGGCATTCAATAATATCGAACAGAGTGATCCGCTCTTTGCAGACTTATTTACAGATATCGATCTGTACTCGAATCGTCTGGGAACCGGGGATCAGAAGCAAAGTGATACGATCTCAAGCCTGATCAAAGAGATTGACAAGGCAGATCTGCTGAATTCAGATTCCGATGTGTTGGGAAATGCATATGAGTATCTGATCGGTCAGTTTGCCTCTGAGACTGGGAAGAAAGCTGGAGAATTCTATACACCGCAGGCGGTATCTAAGATTTTAACGAAGATAGCTATCGCCGGTCAGGAAACGAAGCGGGGATTATCGGTATATGATCCGTGTATGGGGTCCGGCTCTCTTCTTCTGAACGCAAAGAAATATGCCGCACAGCCAGGGTATATTAAGTACTATGGACAGGAATTGATGACGTCTACATACAATCTTGCAAGAATGAACATGTTCTTACATGGAATTGTTCCAGAGAATCAAATTCTCCATAATGGGGATACTCTGGATGGAGACTGGCCGACAGGAGAAGAGACGAATTTCGATATGGTTCTGATGAATCCTCCGTATTCGGCAAAATGGAGCGCGTCGGTTGGATTTTTACAGGATGAGAGATTCAGTGATTATGGAGTATTAGCGTCCAAATCAAAGGCAGATTACGCATTCTTGCTGCACGGGTTGTATCATTTGAAAAATAACGGAACTATGGCGATCGTATTACCTCATGGTGTTCTGTTCAGAGGGGCGGCAGAAGGGAAGATAAGAGAAAAATTACTTCGGGCAGGGAACATTTACGCGGTGATCGGTCTGCCAGCGAATTTGTTCTATAACACATCTATTCCTACCTGCATTGTGGTCTTGAAGAAGCATAGGGAAGGAAGAGACGTATTGTTCATAGATGCTTCCCGGAAGTTTGACAAGGGGAAGAAGCAGAATGCCATGACGGATGAACATATTGATTCGGTCATTGAACTATATGGTAAGAGGGAGACGGTAGAGAAAGAGTCGTATCTTGCTGATTTTGAAGATATAGAGAAGAACGACTTCAATCTTAATATCCCAAGGTATGTGGATAACTTCGAGAAGGAAGAAGAAGTGAATCTGAATGCACTTCTGGATGAGATGAAGAAGACAGATGAAGAAATAGGACAGGTTCAGGGAGAGTTTGTATCACTTCTTAAGGACCTGACTTCTTCGGATGAGACAATTATGTCTTCGTTAAATGAGCTTGTTGGGATGATTGAGGGGAATCGCTGTGAGTAAAGTTTGGAGTTTATGACCACATGATGGTTAAAATATTTGTAATTGTATAAGCAAGGTTGCAGTCTATAATCTGGAAATATGTTGACTTCGTTAAAGGCTGCGACGTGTCGCAACTTTTGGAAGGTGGTATTGATGGATAATTCATATTCAATATCAGGGGACGGAAGGAAGAAGTGTGGAGAATATGGAGGCTAAAAGAGATTATAGAAATGGGAGAGAAGGATTGATATGAATAAACCAAGGGTTAGATTTAAAGGGTATACAGATGATTGGGAACAGCGTAAGTTGAATGACATAGCTGATGTTAGAGATGGTACGCATGATTCACCAAAGTATGTGCAAGAAGGTCATCCGTTTATCACTTCTAAGAATGTAAGCAATGGATGTATTAATTATGATGATGTTCAATATGTTACTGACGAAGATTATGAGGAAATAAATAAGCGGTCAAAAGTTGATATGCATGACATTCTTATGGGTATGATTGGGACGATTGGAAATCTAGCTTTAATCCGTGAAAAGCCTGATTTTGCAATAAAAAATGTGGCTCTCATAAAGTATACAGGAGATGTTGATTACCAATTTTTATATCAAGCTCTCCAAACAGGATATGTGACCAATCAATTATCTACTGGAATGGACGGAGGAACTCAGAAATTTGTGTCTTTAAAGAAAATTCGTGAATTAGATATTCCATATCCAGAAGTACCAGAACAAGAAAAAATCGGTATCTATTTCACAAATCTCGACCACCTCATCACCCTTCACCAAAGCGTAAGTATATTTACACAAAAAATACTATGAAATCCGAACTATAAAAACAAGGAGAAGATAAAATGCCAGAATTAGAGTCAATGTTAGAGAATAAATTGATCGAACAGTTGGTTTACGGGGAGTCCCAGTGGACATACCGGAAAGACCTGAAGACAGAATCAGATCTTTGGGTAAACTTTCGGTACATTCTGGAACAGAATAACAAGGACAGGCTGAACGGAGAGCCGCTCTCAGACAAAGAGTTTGAGCAGGTGAAGAACCAACTACAGTTCTCTTCTTTTTATAAGGCTGGCGAATGGCTGGTTGGAGAGAATGGGAAGGTTCAGGTGCACGTCCAGAGAAGTACTAAGCGTTTGCATCTTGTAGTAATGAACCATGAACACATTGCAGGCGGCAGCAGTGTCTATGAAGTGATCAATCAATACAATGCCCTGGAGACCGCAGAAGACAGCAAAGCCCCGGCAAGGGATCGAAGATTCGACGTTACCCTTCTGATCAATGGACTGCCCATGATCCATATAGAGTTGAAGAACAAGCAGCACTCTTATATAGAAGGTTTTAATCAGATCAAGAAATATATCGGCGAAGGGAAATTTACCGGAATATTCTCTGCCGTTCAGATGTTTGTTGTAAGCAACGGCGTGGATACCAAATACTTTTCTGCTGCAGGTGATACGGAATTGAATTCCAAATTCTTAAGCGGATGGCTGGATAAGGACAATAATCCGGTGACGGATTATATTGATTTTGCCAAAAGTGTGCTGCGGATCCCGGAGGCACATGAGATGATTGCGAGATATACCGTATTAGATGAGAAGGCGAAGCGATTGATCTTGCTGCGCCCCTATCAGATCCATGCCATAGAATCTATAAGAGAAGCATCAAGAACCGGAAGATCCGGATTTGTCTGGCATACGACTGGTTCCGGGAAGACGTTGACCTCGTACAAAGCGACAAGGAATCTGCTGATGGACATCCCTGCTTTGGACAAAGCAATCTTCCTAATCGACAGAAAGGATCTGGATGAACAGACTACATCGGCATTCCAGACATATGCGAATAATGATCTGATCGATGTGGATCAGACGGAGAATGTGAATGACTTGAAGAAAAAGCTGAAATCAGAAGACAGACAGATGATTGTAACTACGATTCAAAAGCTTCACAGGCTGATTACGAAGAGATTAAAAGAAGATACTCCGGAGTACAGCAAGATAAAGAATTTAAGGATTGCATTTGTTGTGGATGAGTGCCACCGGGCGGTCACTCCGGGTACGAAGAGGGAGTTAGAGAGATTCTTTGGCAGGTCACTGTGGTTTGGATTTACAGGAACTCCAAGATTTGCCGAGAATTCCTATCCTCAGTTGGGGGATTTGCCGCGTACTACGGAAGAGTTATACGGAAAAGTACTGCATAGATACACCATACAGAACGCCATACATGATAGGGCTGTACTTGGATTTCAGGTAGAGCATAACGGACCTAAGAATGTAACAGATGAAACAGACAAAAGTGTGTATGACAATGAATCACATATGCTGAAAGTCCTGGAGGTCATTTTGAATAAATCCTATCACAAATTGGGATTTCAGAATGGGAAGGGCAAGACTTATGAGGCATTGCTTACAACAAGTTCTATCCCGTTGGCACAGAGATATTATGACTTACTGACACGTGTAAAGAACGGAGAGACCTCTCTTATGATTGATGAGAAGATGAAGCAGGTTCTTCCGGATTTTCCTAAATTCGCCATTACATATTCGGTATCGGAGAATGAAGAAGGATCACATGTGAATCAGCAGAAGATGCAGCGTTCGCTGGATGATTACAATCATATGTTCGGTACAAAATTTGATCTCTCTCAAATTCAGTCATATAATATGAATTTGAATGAAAGGCTTGCCAGAAAAGCGCCGCAATTCAAAAGAAGGAGCAAGCAGCTTGATCTGGTAATTGTTGTAGACCGTCTGCTGACGGGCTTTGACGCTCCGTGTATGTCGACGATCTTTATTGACCGGCAGCCTATGGGACCGCACGATCTGATTCAGGCCTTTTCGAGAACGAATCGTATTTACGATACGCAAAAGGTTTATGGGCAGATTGTCACCTTCCAGGCGCCTGTTTTGTTCAAGAAATGTGTGGATAATGCGGTGAAATTATATTCTGCAGGCGGTACGAAGGAGTCGCTGTTAGCGGAATGGGATGAGATTGAGCCGGCATTTCGGAAAGCCCTTGCAGCCCTTCGGGTTTCTGCACAGACGCCTTCAGAGGTTCCGGGTATGTCCTTGAAGGAGAAGAAGATTTTTGCCAAGATCTTTCAAAGCTTTGACAAATTATTTGCCCAGTTGAAATCGTTTACCAATTATGATGATATAGAACTTTCGGAATACGGGATTACTGAAGAAGAATATATCGATTACGCGGGGCATTATCAGAATGTATTAGAAGAGATAAGGGAAGAGAGAGCGGATTTAGAGGGTGATAGCCTGGATATGGAAGAAGTTGATCAGGATTATGAACTGCTGGCATACAGCAACACGAAGATTGATTATGAATATATTATCAATCTGATCCAGAATATTGTCACGCCAGATGAGGAGGCAGAGGATATCACCCCAGAAGAAAGACAGAAAAAAATGGATGAAGTAAAACAGTATGTAGACGAGCTCCATAAGGAAAATCCAAAGGTCGCGGACCTTATGTCTAATTTGATCTATGAGATCGAGTTGGATGAGAAGAAATACAAGGGCCAGTCCATTCTCAATATTGTTGAAAATATGAAACATGACTGTATTGACCAGGTGATCACAGATTTCTGTATCACATGGTATGCGTCCAAAGATGACGTGATGTATGCCGCAACACATTACAGAGACGGCGTCATTCCGAACGAGAGCGCCATTAAGGCAACGATTGATTATACAAGCTATAAGGCGGTGCAGGAAAAAGCCGTGCCTAAGTTTAAGTATTATACCCAAGTGATAGAGGAATTGAAGAAAACTTTAGATGAAGAGATCAAGCCGCTTATGAATCATTAAGTAATAGATGATGTTGTTGAGTGATTTTCTTTGTATATATCAGCGTAAGCAATTTCAAGAAATGGAGGCGGCTTATGCTAAGAGAAATGAACAAGTCATCACTCTTTTTTGAATACTATAGACAATGGGTAGATGTTTATAAGAGGGGTGCGATAAGAGAAGCAACAATGTCAAAATATTTGATGACGCAGAAATGGGTAGAAAAGCTTGCGCCAGACTTAAAGATTTCGGAATTAACAAGAACGATGTATCAACAGCTTTTGAATGATTATGCGCAGTATCATGAGAGACAGACAACACTTGATTTTCATCATCAATTAAAAGGCGCGGTACTTGATGCTGTTGATGAAGGCCTGATTGAGAGAGATCCTACAAGAAAGGCGATTATTAAGGGGAAGACGCCAGGAATTAAGAAGATAAAATACTTGAATCAGTTTGAACTGCATATGCTGATTGCCGGGCTTGATATTAAGGATGAACCGAATTGGGACTGGTTTATTCTCTTAGTTGCGAAGACGGGTATGCGTTTTTCTGAGGCGCTTGCGATCACTCCGGCGGATTTTGATTTCTCAAGGCAGACATTGTCGATTAGTAAGACTTGGGATTATAAAGGTGAAGGGGGATTTATGCCGACGAAGAATCATTCGTCGGTAAGAAAGATCCAGATTGACTGGCAGATTGTGGTCAAGTTTTCTGAGTTGGTGAAAGGATTGCCGGAGGATAAGCCGATTTTTGTCGGTGAATCAAAGATATATAATTCTACGGTAAATAATGTTCTTGCAAGGCATTGTCAGGCGTGCGGGATTTCTGTGATTTCCATTCACGGACTCCGCCATACACACGCTTCCTTGCTGCTGTTTGCGGGAGTATCTATCGCGAGCGTTGCCCGCAGATTAGGCCATGCAAGTATGACTACAACGCAGAAGACGTATCTGCATATCATTCAGGAGCTTGAGAACAAGGATGTAGATCTGGTAATGAGAACTTTATCAGGATTGTAAAAAGATTGCAGCAGACGGAAGCTTACGCTGATTATATATAGATGATGGAGGTAAACGAATTATGAATGAAACTTTTTTGGAAAATATCTTGTGTGAGGTCTCTGTATCCGGCTGTGAGGAGCCGGTGCAGGAGGTAGTGAAGGCATATATGGAGAATTATGCGGACGAGATACGCGAAGACGAGATCGGAGACGTGGTCTGTGTATTGAACCCGGAGAGCGAGAGGAGGATTATGCTGTCCGCCCATGCAGATGAGATCGGCGCGGTCATTTCCCATGTGAAGGAGGACGGCCATATTCAGGTCGTGAACCGCGGCGGGATCATCTCCTTTACCTATCCGGGGCAGCAGATCAAGATATGCGGGAAGGAGGGGACCGTCTACGGAGTGGTAGAAGCGACACGGGAAACCTTCGGCAGCAAGGAACTGAAAGCGAAGGATTTCCTGGTGGATATCGGCGCAAGGACAAGAGAAGAAGCATATGAGAAGATTTCTCTTGGGGACGCGGTGGTATTGGATACTCATATACGGAAGATGATGAATGGGAGGCTGACGGCACGCGCGCTGGATGACAGGCTTGGTGTGTTCATTATCATGGAAGCGCTCAGGAGAGCGAAGGAGAAGGGGTGCAAGGCGGGAGTGTATGCTGCGTCCACCGTAGGGGAAGAGACGACGAAGAACGGGGCATACTGGTGCAGCTCACGGATCAAGCCGGATCTGGCTGTGATCGTAGACGTGACCTATTGCACCGATTACGGAGACGGAGAGACGGCGGAGGCAGGAGAGGTGCTGCTTGGAGGGGGCCCGGTGCTGTGCAACAGTCCTACCGTAGCGAAGAGGCTGAATGATCAGGTGGAAGACTGTGCAGCAGATCTGGGGATTCCTGTTCAGAGAGAGGCGGCAGGCGGTCTTACTTGTACGGATGGGGACAAGATCCATTTCAGCGGAGAGGGTGTGCCGCTGGTATTGGTATCCATTCCGCTCCGTTACATGCATACGCCGGCAGAAGTAGCGGACCGGAAGGATGTGGAAGGATGTATAGAATTGATCGCGGAGTTCCTGTGCCGGTAGAGTATTTAATGTCCGTCAGGGAGACTGTCCGTCATGGCGTTCAGCACGATGGACTCCACATAAGTGAACCCTGCCGCTCCGGCAAGGAGTGTGAAGATCAGTACGAACAATAGTGTCTGGACAGAGAAGAGGCAGAGGAACAATACCGGCAGATTCATTGCGATGAGCATAAGGAACAGTCCCGGTTTTCCGGCGATGGTCCGGGGAATATACCGTAAGGCCTCTGCGTGCGTGCAGTGGAACCGTGCAAGGAGCGGGAAGTAATACAGCGCATATACGCCGAGCAGGATCAGGAATATCAGCGAGAGGACTCCTGTGATCAGGTACAGGAGTCCTGTGCTTTGAAGAGCAAGGATAATATTGAAGGAGAATAATGTACTTATGACTGCAAAGAGCAGGAAAGTGATGGATGCCGGTTTCAGATTCCGCCGGAATGCGTGGAAATATTCTCTTATAATGTAGGATTCTTCATTTTTTACCAGCTTCAGAGTGACTGAGAAAAGCGCTGCCAACGAGGCCCCGATGGTGATGAGGGGCAGCGAGGTAAGGACAAAAAGAAGATTCAGAAGCAGCAGTTCAAAAATTCTTGAAAACATATCTATGATTTTTGATTCATGATTCATGAGAAAAACCTCCATAATATTTAATGATTTATCAAGTAAAACTTTACCGATATTTATCTATCTGATTTCAATTTTATCAAATTTCATGCGGAGAATCAAACAAAAAAGTCTATATATAGTGCACAAAATACATGGGGTTAAATTTGTGTATATTAACGATTTTGATATGGAAACAACAGATTTACTAGTAAAACATTGACGTATAACCGGTAAAATGATATTATAAGACCGTAAACAAATTAATACTTATCGAAATGGGAGGAAAAAGTGTGTGTCAAGAGTAAAGAAACGTTGGGAAGATGAACAGCTTCTGCATATCAGAAGATGTGCGCCCCACACGGATTATGAGAGAACATCGGAGAAGGAAGACCGGATTTCCCTGAACGGAAGCTGGCAGTTCCTTTATATCCACGCGCCGGAATATTCACCGGAAGGCTTCTTTGACGTGGACTTTTCGGACAGCGGATGGGATACGCTCACGGTTCCGTCCTGCTGGGAGATGAAAGGTTACGGTAAGATGCATTATACGGATGTCTGGTATTTGTTTCCGATCAATCCTCCGTTTGTGCCGTCTGAGAATCCGACGGGTATCTACCGCAGAACGGTGATGCTGCCGGAAGAGTGGGGAGAGAGAAGGAAGATCCTAAGGTTTGACGGTGCAGGCAGCGCATTTGACGTGTGGGTGAACGGACAGCATGCAGGCTACAGCAAGGGAAGCCGTCTATCGTCTGAATTTGACATCACAGAGCTTGTCCGTCCCGGCGAGAATCAGATTACGGTCAGAGTGTACAGGTGGTCCGACGGAACCTATCTGGAATGTCAGGATATGTGGTGGTACAGCGGTATCTACAGAGATGTGACATTGATTGCAAGACCGGAGACCGGGATTGAGGATTATGCCGTGGAGGCAGGGCTTGCGGACGACTACAGGCAGGGAATCCTGACCCAGTGGATTACCGCGTCGAAGGAAGCGGACAGGGCAGAGTGGATGCTTACGGATGCTTACGGAACAGAGATTGCCAAGGGGACGGAGGCGCTGAATGAGGGATGCGCCAGGATTCGGACGAATGTGGGAGATGTCTGCCCGTGGAGTGCGGAGATACCGTCGCTTTACAGGATAAGGCTTAAGCTGTACGGCGGGGAAGGTTCTGCGGATGTGATGGATGAAGCAGAGGTTGTTACAGGCTTTCGAAGAGTGGAGGTCAGAGGTTCGAATTTCCTTGTAAATGGTGTGCCGATCCTGATCAACGGGGTCAATATGCATGATTTCAGTCCGGACGGAGGCGCGGTAGTTAGCCAGGAAACCGTGGAAGAGCATCTGCGTATGATGAAGCGTTATAACATCAATGCGGTAAGGTGTGCCCATTATCCGAAGATGCCATATTTTTACCGGCTCTGTGACAAGTATGGATTTTATGTCATTGACGAGGCGGATCTGGAAACCCATGGATTTGAATGGATCGAGAAGTACGAGTGGCTGAACAATGAGGAGAGCTGGCAGGGGGCGTACGTAGACCGTGCCGTGCGCATGGTGAAGGAGCACAGGAACCATCCGTGTATCCTGATGTGGTCTCTGGGAAATGAATCCTCAGTGGGGAAGAATTTTAACGCTTCCGCTGAAGCGATCCGCAGGCTTGATGATTCCAGACTGATCCATTATGAGAGTGATTACGAGGCAGATATCACGGATGTGTATTCGACCATGTATACGAGACTGGATGGCATGCGGCGTATCGGAGAGAGCAATGACTGCCACGGGAAACCGCATATTCTGTGCGAGTACGGGCATGCCATGGGAAACGGTCCCGGTAATCTCGAAGAATATCAGAGATTGTTCCGGAGATATGAGAGGCTTCAGGGCGGATTCATATGGGAATGGTATGATCATGGAATCGAGAAGACGGATGCCGAAGGCAGCAGGACCTGGTGGTACGGCGGTGATTTTGGGGATGAACCGAATAATTCTAATTTTTGCATGGATGGATTGCTGCGGCCGGATGGGGAGGTATCTTCGGGACTGATCCATTATAAGCAGGTGATCGCGCCTGTAAGGGCAGAAGCGGCCGATCTGTCTGAGGGGATGCTTAAGATCAGGAATCTTTATGATTTCAAAGATCTGAGCGGTATTGCGCTGAATTATCAGATCGTACATGATGAGACGGTGGATGCTTCAGGACGGATCGAGGAATTGGATGTCAAAGCAGGAGAAGAGGCGCCGGTGAGGATTCCATATCAGATAGAAGAGCCGGAACCGGGAAGTGATTATTACCTGAATCTGTCATTCGTGTGTAAGAATGCTTCGGATTATGCTCCGGCAGGCCATGAGATCGGGACGGCTCAGTTCCTTCTTCCGGCAGGCAATGCGGGGAAACAGCAAAATGCCGGATTGCCGGAGGCAGAAACATTGGTTGCCGCAGACCGTGATGTGAGCGGACAGAAGCTTAAGAAGGCGCTCGTTGTCAGCGAGACGGCTGCCCGAGCCGAGATCGCGGGGGAGGACTTTAGCGTCGTCTTCAACAAGATCACCGGGAAGCTCGAAAGCTATGAGGTGAACGAGAAGCACAGGATCATTGAGGGGCCGTCGCTGAACCTCTGGCGTGCACCGATCGACAATGATATGTACAAGGTTGCGGACTGGAAGGAGAAATATTTCCTGCACCGGCAGCAGGAGCAGGTGGAAGAATTCGAGATCTGCCGCAGCGTTACGGAGCAGACCGAGGAGACATTTCCGGACATCCTGGTGAAGGTTCGTACACATTTCTCGCCGCTTAGCATGGCATTTGGATTCAAGGGATGTTACCTCTGGCGCGTAAAACAAAGCGGCGAGCTGTCACTGGCCCTTGATATAAAAGGATTTAAGTACAGCAAATTCATACCGGAATTCATACCGCGCATAGGGATCGAGATGAGGCTGCCGGAAGAGATGAAGAATATCGCATGGTACGGTCTTGGACCGGAAGAGAATTACTGTGATATGAAGTCTGCGGTCCGGATGGGTATATACAGAAAAACCGTGGAGGAGATGCATGTCGAGTATGCGAAGCCGCAGGAGAACGGGCACCGGGAAGAGGTGCGGTGGCTTGCGGCAGGCGATGATAAGGAGAGCCTTCTGATCTGTTCGGCCGGAGGAGTCGGGATCGATGTGCACGACTATACCATAGATGATCTGGAGCGCGCACGGCATGTGGGCGAGATCCGGCGCTGCGGCGAGACGGTGGTCCACATAGATGCGAAGCACTCCGGTCTTGGAACCAACTCCTGCGGTGAGGAACAGACATATGCAAATAAAACGAAACTCAATGATTATTCCATGAGACTTGTATTTAGATGCGTAAGGAATGAAGCTGTTATTGAGGAAAGCAGGAAAGTTAAGGTGAAAGAAAATGACTAAGAAATCTTTTGTAAACCGTAAAACAATACCTTATATTATGATAGCTCCGGTTGTGGTGATATTTCTTGTGTTTATGGTGTACCCAATCTTACGATCCCTGTATCTGAGCTTTTTTGAACTGGTGTCGGGCTCTTATGAATTTGTAGGGATCAAGAATTATCAGAATCTATTCAAGGACGAGACGTTCTGGAAGAGTCTGCTTAACACATGTATCTATCTGATCGTACAGGTTCCTGTCATGATCGGCGGCGCACTGCTGATCGCGGTTGCAGTAGAACAGAAGTTTATGAGGGGGAAGGCATTTTTCAGGACGACGATCTTCCTCCCGTCCGTAACCGCTCTGGTTGCGTACGCGCTGGTATTCAAGGTACTGTTAAACGGCGACCACGGCCTGATCAACTATGTGATAGAGATGGTCGGAGGCAAGGGGATCAACTGGTTTTACGAAGAGTGGCCGGCGAGATTCGCGGTTATCATCTCCATTACCTGGAGGTGGCTCGGTTACAATATGATCATTCTTCTGGCGGGTATCCAGTCCATACCTGGAGAACTGATGGAGGCGGCCGACATTGATGGGGCAACCTTCTGGGATAAATTATTCTATATCACGATTCCTATGGTGAAACCGATCATTATGTTCTGTACTATTACTTCAACGATCGGCACGTTGCAGTTATTCGACGAGCCGTTCATCCTGACAGAGGGCGGACCAAACAATGCGACCATTACGATGGGTCAGTATCTATATAACAATGGCTTCCGTTATCTGAAGTTCGGCTACGCGTCAGCGATCGGCTATGTGATGACCGTGATCATCGGCCTGTTGTCAATCGTTCAGTTTAAAGCGACGAAGGAGGATTAGTCATGAAAGCATTTGGAAAAATATTTGGATATATCGTACTTATCATAGCAGCTTTCCTGTCGCTGTTCCCGTTCTATTTCATGTTTGTATCGGGAACGAATACCAATAACCAGATCTTGTCGGTGCCGCCGAAGCTTTCCATCGGCAGCGAACTGGCAGCGAATTTCGAGATCCTTGTGGATAAGGTCGACCTGCTGACAAGTATCTGGAACACGTTATTTATATCTGTTGTGTATACGGTTCTGGCGCTTTTGATATTCTCGGCGGCAGGCTATGCGCTGGCCAAATTTGATTTCAAGGGCAAGGGCATTATCTTTGCATTTGTCATGGGTTCCATGATGATCCCGTCGCTGGTAATGTATGTGCCGTTGTTCGAGATGATGATCGAGATCGATATGACGGACAGCCATTGGGCGGTGATCCTGCCGATGCTTGCCAATGCTTTTGGAATCTTCCTGATGCGCCAGAATATGCTGAACTTCCCTACGGCGCTCTTAGAGGCGGGAAGAATCGACGGAGTCGGCGAGATCAGCCTGTTCTTCAGGATTGTGCTGCCGAACATCAAGCCGGCGCTTGGCGCACTGGTCATCTATATGTTCACTAGTATGTGGAATAACTTTATGTGGCCGTTGATCATCCTGGGAAGCGAGGAGAAATATACGCTTCCGATTTCCCTGGCAATGCTGGACGGAAATCCGACGAACAAGAACTATGCTGTGATCTTACTTGCGACAGCCGTAGCGACCCTGCCGATTCTGATTATATTCCTGGTATTCCAGAAGCAATTCGTAGCAGGCGTTATGGGCGGAGCAGTGAAAGAGTAAATTGCCGCCGAACGAAGATAAGGGGCGGTACATATATGAAGGAGGAAAAGAAGATGATGAGAAGAAACATGAAACGAATGATGGCAGCAGCGCTTGTAGGCGTTATGACGGCGTCGCTTGCACTCACAGGATGCGGCGGGAAGGACAAGAAGAAATCAGACAGCGGCGAGAAGGTGATCACGGTGTGGTCATGGGACGTTGCGCTGATGCAGCTTCAGGAGGCGGCAGAGGAGTACCAGAAGGATCACCCGGATGTAAAGTTCGAGTTTGAAGAGATGGGAACCGACCAGATCTATAAGAAGTTATCCACTTCCCTTGCAACCGGAAACGGTATCGCAGACATTATCTCTGTCGAGGGAGAGGTTCTCGTAGGTTATGCCGATAAGTTCCCAGAAGGGTTCCTGGATGTGAGCGATGTGGTAGAGACAGATCAATTCCTTCCGTCCAAGATATCCGAGGTATCTTATAAGGATAAGATCCACGCGTTCCCATGGGATGCAGGCCCGGAAGGACTGTTCTACCGGACAGATTATTTCGAGCAGGCAGAGGTATCTCCGGAAGACATTAAGACCTGGGATGATCTGATCGAGGCGGGCAAGAAGATTGAAGCAGTCTGCAAGACTCCGTCGGGAGACCCGGTGAAGATGATTCCGGTGGATCCAAAGAAGAGCACCATCTATTCTTTGATCCGCAGCCAGCTTGGAATCGGTGTATTTGACGAGGATGGCAATCCGATCGTGGACGACGAGCGTTCGATCCAGGCGATGGAGAAAGCGAAAGAAATCTATGATTCCGGTGTTGCCCTTAACTACAACGGCTGGGATGAGTATGAGCAGACGGTTGTAAATGAGTCGGTTGCATGTATCCCGGAGGCGGTATGGATGATCGGAACCATCAAGGATAAGGGACCTCAGACAGAAGGGAAATGGGGCGTTATGGATCTTCCGGCGGTAGAAGGCGGAGAATATAGCTGCAGCAACGGCGGTTCTGACGTGGCGATCAATGCGAAGACAGATTATCCGGACGAGGTGAAGGATTTCGTGAAATTTGCAATGACAGATGAAGCGCTCCAGGCGAGCGGATTCGAGAAATACGGCCTGTATCCGTCTTACATCCCGGCATATGAGAATGAACTCTTCCAGAAGGGCGATCCGTTCTTCGGCGAGGAGAATATCTATAATATCTTTATCGAAAACGGTAAGAAGGTTGCAGAGATCCCGATCTCTCCAAACGGACAGGAAGCAGGAGATTCCATCGGTGCGGCAGTATCTAAGATCCTCTTGAACGGGGAAGAGGTAGAGCCTGTAATGAAGGATCTTCAGAAAGAGTTAGAAGCCAAATTCAAGTAAAGAAAAAAACAGGAAAGGGGCATAAAATGCCCCTTTTTAAAATGAATTGTGTTATACTAATATAGCAAGATGGAGGACAGATGAAGAAGTATTTAGGGATTCTGGGACTTTTGACGGTAACGGTCATCTGGGGCGGAGGTTTCGTGGCAAGCGATATGGCGCTTGAGACCCTCTCGCCGTTTCAGATCATGGTGATCCGTTTCCTGATTGCGGCAGTGCTGATGACATTGTTTGGCATTAAGCAGATCAAGACGATTTCCAGAGAAGAGATTCGCTGCGGCTTCTGGCTTGGGGCGGCTCTTTTCGGAGGATTCGCACTGCAGATCATTGCACTGCAATATACGACGCCTTCTAAGAATGCATTTCTGACGGCGACGAATGTAGTATTTGTACCATTTATCGCACTGGTGATATACAGGAAGAAGATCGAAGTCCGAAGCTTGATCGGAGCCGTGATGGCGCTTGCCGGAGCGGGCGTGCTTTCGCTTAAGAATGATTTTTCCATTGGGCTTGGCGATGGGCTGACGCTGCTGTGCGCAGTATGCTTCGCGCTTCAGATATTTCTGACAGGAGAATATGTAGGAAGGATACGTCCGGCGGTGCTTAATTTCCTGCAGATGACGACAGCGTGTGTGCTGTCGGCGGCGGGTCTTCTGCTCTCGGGGGATTTCACATTCGCCCCGTCTACGAGAAGCCTTCTGGCGGTGCTGTATCTGGGCGTGGTGAGTACGACCATTACTTATCTTCTGCAGACCGTATCGCAGAAATACGTGGATGAGACCAAGTCTGCGATCATCCTGTCCATGGAGGCAGTATTCGGGACATTTTTCTCCGTGCTGCTGCTCCATGAGAATGTGACGGTGCGTATGCTTGCGGGTTCGGCGCTGATACTGGCGGCAGTGCTGGTATCGGAGGTCTCATTTAAGAAGGAAAGTAAAAGTAACTAAATCATATATTAAAGGTGGGCATCATATGGCAACAATAAAAGAGATTGCGGCAAAGGCGGGAGTGTCGATCGCGACCGTGTCCCGTGTATTGAATCACGATGAGACGCTGAATGCACAGGACGAGACTAAGAAGAGGATATTTGAGATCGCGGAGGAGCTTGAGTATGAGCCGCGCGTCCAGAAGAGACGGAAGAAGAAGCTTAAGATCGGGATGTTCTGTTCCTATTCTCCGACAGAGGAACTAGAGGATCCCTATTATCTGTGTATCCGTCTCGCCATTGAGAAGATGCTTGAGGAGGAGGGCTACAAGAAGCAGCCCGTGACTCTTGAGGATACCCGGGATTCCCTGGAAGGGGTTGACGGGATCATCTGCACCGGAACCTTTGGACATGCCGCGGTTGAGCGGATCGGTTCCTGGGGGAAGCCGGTGGTATTTATCGATGCCTGCCCGGACCTTAACCGATTTGATGCGGTTGTGATCGATTACCGGAAGTCGGTGATGGAGATCCTGGATTATTTTATCGAGAACGGACATACGAAGATCGGGCTGATCGGAGGTATCGAGGCGGATGAGGATGAGAACGGTGTGTTAGATCCCAGAATATCCGGTTTCAGGGATTATCTGGAACAGAAGGGATTGTATCATCCGGAATATGTGAAGACAGGCAGATATCATGCGCATTACGGTTATACCCTTCTCAAAGAGCTGAAGGAGGAGGGGAATCTTCCAACGGCGTTATTCGTTGCCAACGATTCCATGGCTGTGGGGTGCTATAAGGCTGCATATGAGTTGGGGATATCCATCCCAAAGGATATCAGTATTATCGGATTCAATGATATACCGACAGCCAAATACATGATCCCTCCGCTGACGACAGTGCGGCTCTACATGGAATTCATGGGAGAATATGCAGTCCGCATGCTGGAAGAGCGGATCTTAAGCGGCAGGGAGATCAGTGTGAAGGTGACGGTTCCTACGAAGCTGTACGTCAGGGACAGCGTAGGCAAGGTCTGTAAGTAAGCTGGCATAGACGAAATATCTATGCGGGCGGGGCGATGCGCCTGAGGATCTTCACCAGCTCCGCAGGCGTTTCTTTTGCGCCGTTTGAAGACCAGGAAATATACAGGTTATACAGTGCGCCTGCGAAGGCCTGCAGGCCGTAATAATGTTCGATCCCGTCTTCCGGCTTGTGCCAGGTCTCAAGCATATATCGGCTGATAGCGGTCAGCAGGAGATGTCCCAGGCCGCTTTTGAATAAGCTGTCGAGGAATTCTTTGTGTTTTTCAAAATAAGAAAAGCAGTGATAGAGGTTGGCGGGAGCGTAGGCGTGCTGATCCAGCGATAGTTCGCGGGCCTCGCGCTGATAATCGGCCAGCGCTTCCTCCAGATAAGAGGAGAAGATATCTTCTTTGGACTGATAATTCCGATAATAAGTCATCCTTGATACACCGGCTTTCTCCGTCAATTCGGATATGGAGATGGCGGACAGCGGTTTTTCCTTTAACAGCAGCATCAATGCGGTTACCATGCATTCCCGGGCTAATTTGTTAGCCTGGTTTTTTCTTTCTGTATCCATGAACAAAATCCCCCTGTTTGTAACAGTTGTGTGACAACGTATTGAAATTTGATTTTTAAAGTGATACAATTTGTCACACTTATTATAATAGAAATAAGGGCGGCATTTCAAGATGCAAATTGTAGGCAGAAGGGGGAATTATGATATGAGGACAGCGGTCATGACAGACAGTAACAGCGGAATTACGAAGAGTGAAGCGAAAGAGTTGGGGATATTTTCCCTTCCGATGCCGGTGATCATTGATGGCGAGATCTGTTATGAAGGGATCGATCTTACTCAGGAGAGATTCTATTCAAGCCTTACAGGCGGGAAGGACGTGACGACTTCTCAGCCCTCTCCGGGAGAAGTGATCGGGATGTGGGACGCGATCTTTGCGGAAGGATATGACGAGATCGTCCATATCCCTATGTCCAGCGGCTTAAGTAATTCCTATGAGTCGGCGGCAGGGCTTGCGGCGGATTATGACGGCAGGGTGCAGGTGGCGGATAATCATCGGATCTCCGTGACGCTGCGGGAATCGGTGCTTGAGGCAAAAGAGCTTGCAGATCAGGGATTGTCGGCGAAGGAGATCCGGGAAGAGCTGGAGATCCGGGCCTATGAGTCCTGTATCTATATCACGGTGGATACGCTGGAATTCCTGAAAAAGGGCGGAAGGATCACACCGGCTGCGGCTGCCCTTGGCGCGGTGCTGAATATCAAACCGGTGCTGACGATACAGGGAGAACGGCTGGATGCATTTGCCAAGGTCCGGGGGATGAAGAAGGGGAAGCATAAGATGTTAGAGGCATTGAAGCAGGATCTTGCCACACGCTTTCAGGGGATCGAGATGAGCCGGATCGTCATCGGGGCGGCAGGCTCCGGGCTTGGCGAGGAAGAAGAGAGAGAATGGACGGAGACGCTTAAGGCTGCATTCCCGGACGCAACCGTATACTATAATCCGCTGTCTTTCAGTATCGGGAGCCATACCGGTCCGGGGGCGGTGGGAACGGCGATCAGCATTCGGAGATCATAGGTGCTTAGTATAATAATTCTGCATGCATACGGAACTGTAGGGGAATATTACCTACAGTTCCGTTTTTTCACCGGTGAACATCAGTGTCAGATCAATCTATCCCAAGCATTGGAATCAGTTCATCAAGCAATGGGGGTTTTGGACTTCAAGATATTTACAAAAGGATACAAAAAGGATATATTTAACTGATAAAATATCACCATACAGGAAATGGAGAACATATATGGAACGGAGATTATTGATCGTAGAAGACGACTGCCTGCTTACGGAGGCTGCCGCCGATTACTTCACCGGTAAGGGCTGGAGGGTCGAGACGGCAGAGGATGGGGTAAAAGCGCTGGAATTGCTGAGAAGAAAAAGCTATCATCTGATCCTTCTGGATGTGATGCTGCCTGGGATGGATGGGTTCGCCGTGTGCCGTAAGATCCGCAAGTACAGCGATATCCCTGTGATCTTTATAACCGCCCGCGTATTGGAGGAGGATAAGCTGAACGGGTATGCCTTGGGAGCGGACGACTATGTGACGAAGCCCTTCTCCCTGCCGGTCTTATATGCCAAG
The DNA here is from genome assembly GCA_910574715.1 of Lachnospiraceae bacterium. Taxonomy (GTDB): domain Bacteria; phylum Bacillota; class Clostridia; order Lachnospirales; family Lachnospiraceae; genus Sporofaciens. The sequence continues at coordinate 18,960 of CAJTCH010000017.1, forward strand.
GCGATGGCGCTGACGGGAAGAGTGCAGGGGATCAACAGTTTTGCAGAGCTGGCCGGTCTTAAGATAGATGTACAAAGCCACAAGGTATTTAAGAATGGCGAGTTGCTGCCGCTGCCGCCGAAGGAATATGAGATGCTTCTGTTTTTCATGCAGAATCCGGGGAGGATCTTCAGCCGGGAACAGCTCTTGATCCGTTTCTGGGGGTATGATTTCGACGGGAATGAACGGGTGGTGGACAATCATATCAAGAAGCTGCGGAAAGCTGTCGGTTCCTGCGGATGCACCATTGAGACGGTGCGCAAATTCGGGTATCGGCTGACGGTGAATGAAAAGTAAAACCGGTCTGTTCGGTAAGATGAGCAGGCGGGACCATTCTGTCAGAAAAATGGAGGTGTTGCATGTGAAGGAAGCAGCAAGAAGAAGGAAGAGAAGATTCTGGAAGCCTGTGGCGGCAGGCTTTATGGCGCTGTATCTGCTGACAATGGGCCTGGCTACTTATCTGGTGAAGGAAAAGTACGTAGATGAGTATGCACAGGCATTTGAGGAAATCACCCTTTTCCTGATCAATACGGCATCCGAGAAAGAGAATGAGATGCGTCCGTCAGATGAAGAAGCAAGAATAAAGAGAAGGGATGAGATTGTAAAAAGAGAAGCCGAAGAAGCCAATAAAAAACTTGAGGAAGCAAGGCGGGAAGCGGGAAAGGCAGATACAGAGAATGTGGACGAGGAAACGGCAGACGAGATACAGGAAGAAGATACGAGAGAAATATCTGGGGAAGAAGAGTTCTCTGAGGAGACCGCTTCCGGGGAAGATACCAACAAAATAATATCAGAAGAATGGGGAGAAGAAGAGAGGACGGAGTTCTACCAGAAATTGGTTGATGAATGCTTCCGGAGTATAGGGAAGCAGGAGATGAAAGGTTCGGCTGCCGTCTATGATACGAAGGGAAAACTTCTTGCCAAAAGCTGTGATGCGATCGGTGATCTGGCATCGGCCGTCAGCACGAACGGTCAGAAGAACGGGCCGTTTGCGCTGGATGATTATCTGTCGTTTGAGCAGAAGGAGGAAATGGCGGAATATTGCTGGAAGGAAAGTCTGACGGCAGAGGGGAATTATACAATTCCGGAGAAATATCGGTTTTTGATTCGGACGTCTTTGGATGGTAAGGAGCTGTATGATATCATTGTCCAGGAACTGACATGGGAAGAAGGCCGGGAGGCAGAGGAAAAGCAGTATGTAGATCCTCTTACCGGAAGCATTAACAGCTATGAGACCGATGCCTGTATCGATTACGAGACCGGCACAGAGACTGATGAGAGCCAGGTATTCTATGTAACAGACAGCCACGTGGTGTGGGAATGGACGAACCCGGATGTACAGGAATGGCAGAAGGCGAAAGGAAAGCTTCAGAATGCGAGTATGAAGCTTTCGTATATGGAGACTTTTGAGGAATGGCGCAGGTGGAGTTCCAGTGAATATCTCCATGGATACCCTGAGAAGGGAGAGTTTTATTTAGAAGAAGGAAATGTCTACCGTGGATTAAGAATTGACTCAGACGGATTCTATTACAGGTGCAGGTTCCAGGGGAAGGTCTGGAGCGGCGATAATCCCTGTGCGTATATAGAAGTCCGGATGGAGGAACGTCCCTGGATCGCCGCTTTTGATTATATGAAATATGTATTTCTTACTGGATTTGTGCTGGCTGTTGGATGTATGGCCTGGATCGTCCGGGCGTTTGAAAGGACCTATGACAGGCAGATGGCGCTAGAGGCGACCAGACGGGATCTTACCAATGCTATGGCTCATGAGCTCAAGACGCCTCTTGGCATTATCCGGAATTTTACGGAGAATCTGATCGAACATAATATGGAAGAGAAGCGGGATTATTATCTAATCCAGATCATCGGGCAGACTGAAGAGATGGATCATCTGGTGACGGATATGATCGAGATCGCGAAGCTTGACTCCGAAGAGCTGGTGCTTAAGAAAGAGACCATATCCTTTGCGGAATTGATCCGGGAGCAGATGGGGCGGTTTACCCCATTGATCGAGGAGAAGAATTTGCAGGTGCAATACCGGGTGGAGGCGGATCTGCAGATAGACGGTGACAGAGAATATCTGGCGAAAGCGGTGTGGAATCTGCTGTCTAACGCGGTGGAATATAATGTGCCGGATGGACGGATCGATGTAGTTGTGAAAGAAAGATGGTGCAGTATTGAAAATACGGGGGCACATCTGAGTGAGGATCAGATCATGCACGCATTCGACCTGTTCTATACCGGGGATAAGAGTCGGGGAAAGAGAGAGCGTCATATGGGACTTGGATTATTCCTGGCGAAGAGGATCTTTGGGCTTCATGGGGTGGAGCTTATGATAGAGAATGCGGATGAAGGCGCACGGGTGGTGATGAGGAGATAGGCGGGGATTTTACTCTGTGGGAAATCTGATGCTGCTCATGAACAATTCGTAGAAATCGTCTTCGCCTGCCAGCTTCGGGGAATTCTCACCTCCTCCGTTGGTGCTGCGCTTCATAGCGGCATGGAATTCCTCGCCGGCACAGATCAGGTCCATCTCGTAGATCTCGTATCCAAGCTCACGGCATACTCTGCAGAATGCCATGAGTGGATCTTTTTCCTGTGCGGTATCTAACAATTTGTTTCGGATATCTGAATCGTGCAGCGCTTTGCGCTGCAGATCGTCCAACATTGTTATAACATTCATAGATTTTTCACCCCATAATTAGACAAGATTATTCGTTCAATTATAACCAAGACTTTTTGGAATATTATAGCTGATAGAGTTGGATTTTTCAAGCATTGTATATTCCTTTTTCTCTTCCAATAGTCGTACATATGCGGTATAATATAAGGAAATTACGGGAGGATACATAAGAGATGAATCTTAGATTACTTGAAGATCTGCAGAACAATATATCGAGGGTAATGATTGGGAATGAGAGAACGATGAAGCTTATCCTTACGGCGATCCTTGCAAAGGGGCATGTGCTTTTGGAGGATGTGCCGGGAACAGGCAAGACCGTGCTCGCAAAGTCTCTTTCCAAGTCTGTCCGCGCGCAATTTGGGCGTATCCAGTTCACTCCGGATCTGCTTCCGTCAGATGTGACAGGGCTTAATTATTTTGATGCCGGAAGAGGAGAATTCATATTCCGGGAAGGTCCGGTATTCTGTAATATCCTCCTGGCAGATGAGATCAACCGTGCAACTCCCAAGACACAGAGCAGCCTTCTGGAGTGTATGGCGGAGGGGCAGGTGACGGTGGACGGGAAGACGAGGACTATAGAAGAGCCTTTTTTTGTGATCGCGACACAGAATCCGATAGAGACACTGGGTACATTTCCGCTTCCGGAGGCGCAGACAGATCGTTTCTTGATGCGGATCAGCATGGAAGATATGACGCTAGGGCAGGAGTTCGCCATGGTAGAGAGGTTCCTTACCGATGAACCTCTCTTGTCGCTTGAGGGGATCTGCGGGAAGGAAGAGATCCTGGAACTTCAGGAGCAATGCCGCAGGATGTATGTTCATGAAGATCTGATCAAATATATGATAGAGATCGTCCATGCGACACGGAAGCATCCGAAGGTAATGCAGGGGGTCAGCCCCCGAGGAACACTGGCGTTTGTGCGGGCGGCTCAGGGCTTTGCCATGACAGAGGGCAGGGAATATGTAGTGCCGGAGGATGTCAAGAGTGTTGCCGCTCCGGTTCTCGCGCATCGGCTCGTGCTGTCAGTCCCGGCCGAGAAGGCTAGATATGAGGAAGAGGTGGTTCGGGAGATCGCAGACCTGGTTAAGGTTCCGGTTGAGGAATGGGGAATAGGGTAAAGGAGAGGTAATCATGTTGTTCTTACTGCTTGCCGGGTGTGTGTTGTTCTATCTGCTTCAGCATATTATTTACAGGAGATACTGGAATGCGGGACTTGATGTGGCAGTGGACTTTGAGACGCGTTCTGCCTATGAAGGAGACATTTCTTATCTTAGAGAAGAGATCGTAAATGATAAACGACTCCCTCTTCCAGCGTTGGAAGTGAACCTTGCCCTGAATCGTGCGCTTAGATTCGAAGGAGAAGCGAAGGAGAATGCGAATGTGACGGATCAGAGCTACAGAAGAGATATATTCTCCCTCTTTATCCGTCAGAAGGTAATCCGAAGACTTTCCTTTGTATGTGAAAAACGCGGGTTTTATGAACTTACCAAGGTTGATGTGATCGGATATGATTTTTTCTTCCGAAGAAGCTTTCACGACGACAGAAGGTTGAAGACGGCTCTGTATGTATATCCGAAGCTTGTTGATACCCACCGGATCACGCTGCTTAGCAGAGCCGTATCAGGTATGATCGTGACGCAGAACAGATTGTTTCCGGATCCTTTTTGTTTCTCTGGTATCAGAGATTATCAGCCTGCCGATCCGATGCATCATATTAACTGGAAAGCATCTGCGAAGGGGCAGGGACTTCTGGTCAATCAATTCGACTCTACAACTGATATCCGGATGAAGATCATTCTGGATACGGAGGATTCCAGGGTGATCCGGCAGGAGGAACTGACGGAGGAGGGGATACGGATCGCGGCATCTCTGGCTTCTTGTATCATGAGGGCGAAGATGGAGCTTACTGTTACTGGAAACGGGATGAAGCCTATTCATCTGAAGGAGGGCGCGGGACAGATACGGGCGTTATATCAGGAGCTTGCCCGAATTGATACGGACAAGCCGGCTGCGAGGATTTGTGAGAATCTGAGAGCAGAAAGAGAGAAGGCCGGGACAGGCATGATCTATGTAATCATTTCTGCGAATCAGGACATAGATACTGCCAAAGCGGTTGCAGCCATGGCAGAAGGCGGCGCAGAGATCCTGTGGGTAGTGCCGGTACGTGCTTCTGACGGAATTGTGACGTGTAATATCAGGAATGTCAATGTGTTGAAATGGGAGGTGCAGATATAATGAAAGCAAAGAGCCGCATACTGATCCTGCTTTCCTGGATCCACGATATTCTACTTCTGGAAGGAGTTCATGTATTTGCTGCCGCCGTGCAAAATATAAGAGGGCATGAGCTTAGCGTGTTTCTTCTGAGGGGGCTTACTATGTTTGTTTCGGTGATCCTTTCCTACTTTATCATCTGTAAATGCAAGAATTTATGGCTTTTTCTTGTATTTTCTCTGGCGGTTACCTGGGGAATGTGGGTAGTCAGCAGAAGTATATTTATAGGAAGCCTTACGGCTCTAGTGTTTTTGTTTCGCTGCTATGTGAAGCTGAAACAGGGGGAGATTCGAAGGCGGATGCGGGAATTGCCCGGCGAGGCAGGCGTGCAGGAGAGCCAGAGAATGTGGGAAGTACCGACGCTGCTGGATTCGCCCAGGATGATACATTGTCTGATCTTTGTGTTTCTGTACCTGGGTGTGCTTTCATTTCACCGGGATACACTTTTGTATTTGATGTTAGGAATTCTTGGGGCGGAGTTTTGTGTCTGCCTGGCATATGTCTATCTGGAGAGCCTTGATCAGTTTATACAGGTCAATATCCGCGTTGCGAATCTTCCGGTCCATTCTATGAAAAGAATCGGGACTGCCATTCTGTTGTCCGGAATGACCGGGCTTGTTTTGTTCATGCTTCCCGCTGTAATCTATCATGAAGAACCTCTGGCGCAACTCCGGTTTGAGCCGTTGGAGATGGGTGGAGGGGAGATCATTTACTACGAAGAGGATGGGGGAAATGATCCGATGCTGGAAGAACTGATGAAGCTTCGGGCACAGGCGAAGGAGACTCCCAAGTGGCTTAGGCAAGCCTCGGAGGTTCTGTCCGTTCTTGCGCTGATCGGGATTGCTTATCTGGCATTGAGACTGGTCTATGCAGCGCTTCGAAGAGCGGCGGACGCATTCTCAGATGATGGCGATGAGGTTGTCTTTCTCAGAAAGGAGGACGGCAGGGAAGGAATCAGAAGGCTGCCGAGAGTAATAGTCAGAGAAGGAAGACTATCTCCCAACAGGAAAATACGGAGATTCTATAAGCGGCTGATCAGGCGTACCTTAAAAGAAAGGCCGCCTGGCTATGAAACACCGCTTGAACTGGAGATCAGGGCGGGATTGTATGAGGATGGAGATGAGAAGATGCCGAAGATTCACGAATTGTATGAAAAAGCGCGGTATGGAGGGGAGCAGTGTACGAGGGAAGAAGTAGCTACTTTATCTTGCCTAAGTAGATAGTTCCCCAATTACACATTTCGTCAAGGATAGGCGCAAGGGTATTGCCGAAATCTGTCAAAGAATACTCTGTTTTGGGAGGAACGACGGGATAGACTTTTCGGCTGATCAATCCATCGTTTTCAAGCTCCCGCAATTGCTGTGCCAACATCTTGTCGGTTGCTTTGGGTATTAGTCTGTGAAGTTCACTGTATCTCAGGGTTTTTCCCATAAGATGCCAGAGGATCACGGATTTGTATTTTCCGCCGATCAAAGAAATCGTTGCTTCAACCGGACAGGTAAAGCTATTCTTACAATTTACACTCATAGAATCTCTCCTAACTAACTTTTTGGATAGTATATACCTAAAAAGTGCATTATTGCTTTATAATTTGTTTGGGATATAATTATAGTACAGGGAAACCTGAAAATCAAGTTTAGGAGGAATATATATGAGTTTTTTAGAAATGGCAGAAGCGAGATATTCAGTTCGTGATTACACAGACAAAAAGGTAGAGCAGGAAAAACTAAAAAAAATACTTGAGGCCGCTCATGTTGCACCCACTGCGGCAAATAAGCAGCCTGCCCGTCTGGTCGTTGTACAGGAAGAGGAGGGACTGAAAAAGATCGGAAAGGCCGCGAATATCTATGGAGCACCGCTGGCTATTATCGTTTGTTCCGACCATACCAAAGCATGGACGCGTCCTTTCGATCAGAAGAAGACTACCGATATAGACGCTACGATCCTGACGGATCATATGATGATGGAGGCGGCTGAACTGGGATTAGGCTCTGTGTGGATCTGTTATTTTAAGCCGGATGTGATCAGGCAGGAATTTCAGCTTCCTGATACGCTTGAGCCTGTCAATATTTTGGCGATAGGATATGCAAATGGAAGTCCTGCAGATCCGAAGCGTCATGTAACACAGCGTATTCCGTTGGACGAGTTGGTTTATTACGAGAATTTGTAGACGTTATTTGTATACTGTATTTAATCAAGGGAATGTTGCATCCGCATATTCCCTTTTTTGTATTCATATGATATAATTTACTGTAAATATGGTTTATGAAGAACATGAAGATAACGCAGAATAAGGAGTATGGACTTATGAAGAGAGTATTGTTGAAACTTAGTGGGGAAGCTCTCGCGGGTGATAAGAAGACTGGATTTGACGAGGCAACCTGCATAGGGGTTGCAAGGCAGGTCAAGAGATTAGTGGATGACGGGATTCAGGTTGCGATCGTGACAGGCGGCGGTAATTTCTGGAGGGGAAGAACCAGCGAGACGATCGACAGGGTGAAGGCGGATCAGATCGGGATGCTTGCGACTGTGATGAACTGTATCTATGTATCCGATATCTTCCGTTATGCGGGGATGAAGACGGAGGTATTTACACCGTTCGTGTGCGGCGCATTTACAGCGCTATTCTCGAAGGATGCGGCGGTTGAGGCGCTCGATATGGGGAAGGTTATCTTCTTCGCCGGAGGAACGGGTCATCCGTACTTTTCAACCGATACGGGAGCCGTGCTCCGTGCGATAGAGATCGAGGCGGATGCGATGCTGCTTGCGAAGGCGATTGACGGTATCTACGACAGTGACCCGAAGGTGAATCCGGAAGCGAAGAAGTATGACGAGATCTCAATTCAGGAGATCATAGACAAGAAGCTTGCGGCAGTGGATCTGACAGCTTCTATCATGTGCCTGGAGAATAAGATGCCGATGCTGGTGTTCGGGCTGAATGAGGAGAACAGTATCGTAGAGACGATGACAGGAACATTTACAGGGACGAGGGTTACGGTATAAATTACCTCGGAATATAGACTGAGAAGCAAGGAATATCCGAGAGTATGATATAAATTATGATATAAATTATGATATAAATTCAGGGAGGATCAAGATCATGAATGAAAGATTAAAAGTGTATGAAGAAAAGATGACAAAGACTATGACGAACTTAGACGGCGAGCTAGGAACTATCAGGGCAGGACGTGCGAACCCGAATGTACTGAACCGGATCAAGGTTGACTATTACGGAACCCCTTCTCCGATCCAGCAGGTTGCGAATGTGTCCGTGCCGGAGCCTCGTATGATCCAGATTCAGCCGTGGGAGAAGAATATGTTGAAGGTGATCGAGAAGGCGATCCAGGTATCGGATCTTGGTATTCACCCGACCAACGACGGCTCGATGATCCGATTGGTGTTCCCGGAGCTTACGGAGGAGCGCAGGAAAGAACTGGTGAAGGATGTTAAGAAGAAGGGAGAAGCAGCGAAGGTTGCGATCCGTAATATCCGACGTGACGGTAATGATGCGCTTAAGAAGCTTAAGGGTTCCGAGGTGTCAGAAGATGAGATCAAGGATATGGAGACAGAGCTTCAGAAGCTTACGGATAAGTATGTGAAGGATGTGGACAAGGCTGTAGACACCAAGTCGAAGGAAGTTATGACGGTTTAGTGATTTTTTAATGAGAGTGGGGGCAGACCAGTAACCTGTGGTGGGGTCTGTCCCCGTTTATGCCGTGTACGGGGATTCATTCGGAGGACAGCTGGTCCCCGATATTAATTTTAAGAAGGAGCAGATGGATATGGTTATACCGCAGCATGTAGCGATCATATTGGATGGGAACGGACGCTGGGCGAAATCAAAAGGAATGCCGCGCAATTACGGACATGCCCAGGGGAGTAAGAATGTGGAGAAGATCTGTGAGGATGCTTACCGTATGGGAATCAAGTATCTGACTGTGTATGCATTTTCCACGGAGAACTGGAACAGGCCGCAGGATGAGGTGGATGCGCTGATGAAGCTTCTGCGCAATTATATGAAGACTTGTCTTAAGACGGCGGCGAAGAATGATATGAAGATCCGGGTGATCGGTGATGTGACGAGACTGGATGAGGATATACGCGGCAGGATCGCAGAGCTTGAGGAGTCCACGAAGAACAACGGGGGGCTGAATTTCCAGATTGCGATCAATTATGGGAGCAGGGATGAGATTCTCCGCGCCGTAAGGAGGCTTGCCAGGGATTGTAAAGAACAGAAGCTTAAACCAGATCAGATTGACGAGAGGATATTTGAGGGTTATCTGGATACTCATGATATCCCGGATCCGGATCTGTTGATCCGTACAAGCGGGGAATTGCGGCTATCGAATTATCTGCTGTGGCAGCTTGCGTATACGGAGTTTTATTTTACGGATGTGCACTGGCCGGATTTCACGAAGGAGGAGCTGATGAAGGCTATTGAGCAGTATAATGCCAGAGACCGGCGTTACGGAGGGGTAAAGGAGGCAGAAGATGTTTAAGACCAGGTTGTTGAGCGGGATCGTGTTGGTGATCGTGCTGATCGCGACGGTAGGATATGGAGGCAATCTGCTGTTTGCGTTTCTTGCCGTGATCAGTGTGATCGGGATGACAGAATTATATAAGGTAGTCGGTGTGCAGGGAAAGGCGCTGGGGTTTGCAGGATATCTGGCGGCGGTTCTTTATTATGGGCTGCTTTATACGGAACATATGGAGTATGTGACCATGCTGTCAATTCTGTTCCTTGTCCTTATTATGGCAGTATATGTATTTACATTTCCGGCGTTTCGGGCGGAACAGGTCATGACAGTGTTCTTCGGGTTCTTCTATGTGGCGGTCATGCTCTCCTATGTATTCCAGACCAGAGAGCTTGCGGACGGAAGTGTTGTGGTATGGCTGATCTTCTTAAGCTCTTGGGGGTGCGATACCTGCGCTTACTGTGTGGGAATGCTGATCGGAAAGCGTAAGATGGCTCCGAAGTTAAGTCCGAAGAAGTCCGTGGAAGGCGGAGTCGGCGGGATTCTCGGCGCGGCCCTTCTCGGCGTAATATTCGCGGCTGCCATGAATCAGTGGGGCGGGACGGATGCCAATCCGCTTCATTATGCAATGATCTGTGCCGCGGGCGGCGCCATTTCCCAGGTGGGCGATCTGGCGGCTTCCGCGATCAAGCGTAACCATGAGATCAAGGATTACGGGAAGCTGATCCCGGGCCACGGCGGGATCCTGGACCGGTTTGACAGCGTGATCTTCACGGCGCCGGTGATCTATTATCTGGCAACCTTATTGACGGGCAGCCTGTAATTAGAAGATGCAAGTGTGCGGCAGCACGAATTTTGCGAATGGATGGTTCATATAAATATTGATATACAAGTGAGGTAATATATGAAGAAGATAGCCATATTAGGATCTACGGGTTCGATCGGAACCCAGACGTTAGAGGTTGTCAGGGAGAATGGCGATATCCAGGTGCTTGGTATTGCGGCGGGCAGTAATATCCGTCTTCTGGAAGAGCAGATACGGGAATTTCACCCGCGTCTGGCTGCAGTCTGGTCCGCAAAGAAGGCAGGCGAGCTTAGAACCAGGATCGCTGATACGGATACGCGTGTGGTATCGGGAATGGATGGGCTTCTGGAAGTATCAATTATGGAGGATACGGAGATACTAGTTACGGCGGTTGTCGGGATGATCGGACTTCGCCCCACGATCGAAGCAATCAAAGCCGGTAAGGATATTGCCCTGGCCAACAAGGAGACGCTTGTTACGGCGGGGCATCTTATCATGCCGCTCGCCAGGGAACACCATGTATCCATCCTTCCTGTGGACAGTGAGCACAGCGCGATCTTCCAATCCTTGCAGGGCAATGAGAAGAAGAAGGTCCATAAGATCCTTCTGACGGCTTCCGGCGGTCCGTTTCGGGGGAAGAAGGAGGAAGATCTGCTTGAGATCAGGGTTGAAGATGCATTGAAGCATCCGAACTGGGCGATGGGCCGGAAGATTACCATTGATTCTTCCACCATGGTCAATAAAGGACTGGAAGTCATAGAGGCGAAATGGCTGTTTGGAGTCGATGTGGACCGGGTACAGGTCGTGGTGCAGCCTCAGAGCATCATTCACTCAATGGTAGAATATGTAGACGGTGCGATCATGGCAGAGCTTGGCACGCCGGATATGAAGCTGCCGATCCAGTATGCGCTCTACTATCCGGAGAGAAGGTATCTGCCGGGAGAGAGGGTTGATTTCTGGAGCCTTGGGAAGCTGGAATTCGAGAAGCCGGATATGGATACGTTCTATGGCCTGAAGCTGGCATATGAGGCGGGGGAGAAGGGCGGTTCGCTTCCGACTGTATTTAATGCGGCCAATGAGCTGGCAGTCCGGCAATTCTTGAACCGTGAGATCAAGTATCTCGAGATCGTGGAGATCATCGAGGATTGTATGCGTGCGCATCAGAATATTGCCAATCCGTCGCTTGAGCAGATATTGGATACGGAAGCGGCAACTTATGACAGGATCAACAGTAGGAGGTAACTCATAATTTGGGAATTATATTAGCAATCTTAATCTTTAGTTTTATAGTGTTCTTTCATGAACTGGGACATTTTTTGCTTGCCAAGATGAATGGCGTGGAGGTAAATGAATTCGCCGTCGGGATGGGGCCGGCGATCTATTCCCGCGAATATAAGGGGACAAAATATGCGGTCAGGATCTTTCCCATCGGCGGCTTCTGCGCAATGGGAGAGGATGACGAAGCGACGGAATCTCCGAATAATTTCAACAATAAGTCTGTATGGGCGCGGATCTCGGTGATCGCGGCAGGGCCGGTTTTCAATTTCATCCTGGCATTTATATTTTCCGTGATCCTGACTGCCATGGTCGGATACGATAAGCCGGTGGTAAGCGGGGTGGAAGAAGGTTATCCAGCTGCCGAGGCAGGGATCCAGGCGGGCGATACCATTGTTAAGATGGGAGGGAAGAGGATTCATCTCTTCCGTGAGGTCAGCGTATACAACCAGTTCCATCAAGGAGAAGAGGTGGCGGTCACTTACCGCCGTAACGGGGAAGAGAAGACGGTGACGTTGACCCCTAAGGAGGATAAGGAACTGGGGTATGAGAGGCTTGGAATCTCTTCGTCCGGGTATGAGAAGGCGAATCTTCTGACGGCTCTGCAGTATGGCGTCTATGTGGAAAGATTCTGGATCAACACAACTCTGGAGAGGCTTAAGATGCTTGTCACCGGGAAGGTCGGCATAGACCAGCTCTCGGGTCCGGTGGGGATCGTGGATGTTGTGGATGATTCGTATAAGGAGAGCCGGTCATATGGATTTATGGCAGTGCTGGCACAATTGCTGTATATTGCGATCCTGATATCTGCAAACTTAGGTGTGATGAATCTTCTGCCGCTGCCGGCGCTGGATGGAGGAAGGCTTGTATTCCTGTTCGTGGAGGCCGTAAGGCGCAAACGGGTGCCGCCGGAGAAGGAAGGGTATGTCCATCTGGTAGGGATTGCATGCCTGATGATATTGATGGTATTTGTGATGTTCAATGATATACGGAGAGTGTTTTTTTAAAATGTAAATCAGGAAATTTTGTCTTGACTTAGAGTGAACTCCAGATGTTATATTTAGTATAATGACACACGAAAGCGAAGAGGTGGAAGCATGACGATCTCAGAGGTTAGTAAGAAATACGGAATCTCACAGGATACGCTCAGATATTATGAGCGGATCGGAGTCATCCCTCCGGTGAACCGCAACGGAAGCGGTCTGCGGGATTACACGGAGGATGACTGCGGCTGGGTGGAGCTTGCCGCCTGTATGAGGAGCGCCGGCCTGCCGCTTGAGGCATTGACAGAGTATGTCAGGCTGAGCCGGGAAGGAGATGCTACGATCCCTGACAGAAGGCAGCTTCTTCTTGAACAGAAGGAACGGCTTCATGTACAGCTTCGGGTGATTCAGGAGACCCTGGAACGGCTTGATTATAAGATTTCCTGTTATGACAGGGCGATGAAGACCGGCCGGCTGGTCTGGGATTAGATGTGTGATATAAAAAAGGAGGAGATAGATATGATTTACAAAGAGTTTCAGGATCTACAACTGTCTGCGCTTGGCATGGGGACAATGAGGCTGCCGCTTATCGATGGTAAGGACGAGAACATTGATGAAGCGGCGACGGCCAGGATGGTGGAGTATGCCATGAATCACGGGATCAACTATTATGATACGGCGTGGGGATATCATGGCGGGAATTCAGAGCTTGTTATGGGAAAGGTATTGAGTACATATCCGCGTGAGAAGTTCTATCTTGCGTCGAAGTTTCCTGGATATGATCTTGCTAACATGCCCAAGGTGGAGGAGATCTTTGAGAAACAGCTTGAGAAGTGTCAGGTTTCTTATTTTGATTTCTACCTGTTCCACAATGTCTGTGAGATGAATATCGATGAATATCTGGATGAGAAGTACGGTATCTTCGAATATCTGATGAAGCAGAAGGAGAACGGAAGGATCCGGCATCTGGGATTCTCCGCTCATGGGGATTATGATATCATGAAGCGTTTCCTGGAAGCTTACGGCGAGCATATGGAGTTCTGCCAGATCCAGCTTAATTATGTGGACTGGAAGTTCCAGGAGGCGAAGGAGAAGGTAGAACTTCTGAATGAATATCATATTCCGATCTGGGTGATGGAGCCGGTGCGCGGCGGTATGCTGGCGTCGTTGTCTGATGAATACGCGAAGAAGCTTGAGACGTTTCGTCCGGATGAAGAGCCGGCAGCGTGGGCGTTCAGATTCCTGCAATCTATCCTGAATATCGTGGTGACGCTCTCAGGGATGTCCAACTTCGAACAGCTTGAGAAGAATATCCGGACATATGAGGAGGAGAAGCCTCTGAGTGCAGAAGAGATGGATACACTTCTTGGTATTGCTGACAGGATGATGAACGGAGTTCCGTGTACGGCCTGTCATTATTGTACAAGCCATTGTCCGCAGGGAATTGATATTCCTTCCATGCTGAAGCTGTATAATGAGCATAAGTTTTCGGGCGGCGGATTTATCGCTCCGATGGCGCTTATGGCAGTACCGGAGGATAAGCAGCCTTCTGCCTGTGTCGGCTGCAGAAGCTGTGAAGCAGTGTGCCCGCAGCAGATCAGGATTTCAGAGACATTGGCTGATTTTGCGGGAATGTTAAAAGCGTAGAGCAAGAGCTGCCGGGGGAATGATGCCGCCCGGCAGTTCTTTTTTAAGTTAACTCTGCGATTCTTGACACGCCCACGTATATTTCAGAAACCTTATACCAGGTGCTGTAGTCTGTGATACCGGTCTGGGGGAGGCCGAATACCGACTGGATCTTGCGGATGGCGGCGGCAGTGGCGGGACCGTAGATTCCGTCGACTGTGACCTTTGGAATGGCGGGGTAGGAGCCGGCGATAACGTTGATCTGCTCCTGGAGCTGGCGAACCTTATCCCCTCTTGAGCCGATCTCCAGATTATATCCGGGCCAAGATGCCGGAATACCGGAGATAGCTTCGGCAGTATTGATATATATGTTGTCGCCGTAGTAGTAACGGAGGATCTCGATAGGAGAGTAGCCCTGGTCGCCGAGGGACTTGCTTCCCCACTGTGTCATCCAATTCGGACACTGGACCTGTCTCCCGTCGCAATACTGTGTCAGGATCGGTTGTTTGACATTGGGGCGTGACAGATAATCTGCGAACAATTCATCTACGATGACGGATATGGTATCGAAGATGTTGCGTTCCGGTATCCATTTATGGTCGAAAGCTGTGGATGAAGTGATCGTAAATTCAAAACCTTGATTTCTATACCATTCAGTGAAAACTCTATTCAAAGTGAAGGACATGATCGCCAGTACATTGGCCCGAATCGTATCTGCGGGCCAGGTGGCATAGATCTCGCTGGAAGCCACATTCTTGATATAGTCCTTATATTTCACATAATAATTTGTGGCGGTCGTATCTCTTGGGCTTCCGTCATGCACGACGATATATTCAGGAACGACCACGCGGCTCAATACAATCTCTCCTGATTCGTTGATAGGTTTGATCTCGTCCTCCGGTATTTTCGGGGGATAGGTTCCATATAATGTATGTGCAGGGATTACAAATACTTCTTCGGAAGTTTCCGGTGTATCTATGGGGCTTAAAGTTATGTTCTGGATGGCGGTGACTGAGGAGAGGATCTCGGCGCCGGCAATGCTGACAGGCTCATATCCGGGAGCCGTTACCTGGAGCGTATATTCGGAGTAGGGCTGTACCTCATTTTCGGGGTCAAGGCTTAAGTCCAGCGGCGGGGCATCAAGCTCGATGGTTTCAGTCTGCCCGGAGGAATCCGTCGTGAGCTGTTCGAGCCGGCTGTCCGGGACACCGGTATAGGAGATAGAGACCGAAGCGTCGGCAATAGGGCGGGCGTCGATCTGTGATGTAAGATTGACCTTAAGCTTCCCTTTGTCAGGAGTGTCCTGCTGGGTCGCATTCATAATGTCCATAGGGGTACCTCATAAAGGATTTCTTACGGATAAGATATGAATGAAGGAAGAAAATGTTACTGATATTGTATATTTTGGGGAAAATGCATATAATATGATACAAGAGTCCCAAGCACGGAGGAATTCCGTGTATCATAAGTCAAGGAGTTAACATGAAGAGAAAACGGAAAAAAGGGGGTTGTATACATACGATAGCAGTGACCGTCGGTATGTTCTGTCTTGCAGTAGCGGTGATCTGTATTGCGTATGGAGTCGGCCTGAAAACGCAGATTGTGGGGAAAATAGAACGAGAATTTACGAAGCCGAAGGAGATACCCTTCCAGGAGGTGGTGATCTCTGAGGATGAGGTGGAGCAGAAATTCTACTACCAGCAATTGAATGAGGAAGAAAGACTGGTCTATAAGGAGATATTGGAAGGAATACGGGGAAATACAGAGGAGATCTATATCCATGCCTCGGACGCAGAGCGGGCGAATAAGATTTTCCAGGATATCCTGAAGGATCATCCGGATATCTTCTGGTGCGACGGAACCATATCAGCGACCACCTACGGAGGATCAGAATCCTACACGGTGCTGAAACCGACATATATCTATGACGAAGCGTCAAAGGAGACGATGAAGGCCGAGATAGAAGGAGCCGCGGCACAGTGTTTGTCGGGAATTGCGGCGGATGATACGGAGTATAATAAGATTCTGTATGTCTATGAATATATAGTTGATACGGTCGATTATGACCTGGAGGCACCGGATAATCAGAATATTTACAGTGTATTTGTCCATCAGCGGTCGGTATGTGCAGGTTATTCCAAGGCGGCGCAGTATCTGCTGGAGAGATTGGGTGTGTTCTGTACCTATGTGACCGGGACCACCGGCGGCGGACAGAACCATGCATGGAATCTGGTCATGTGTGAGGGGGATTATTATTACCTGGATGTGACCTGGGGAGATCCGGTATTCCAGGCTGCCGAAGGGGAAGAAGTAAGAGACTTTGAGAATATCAGCTATGATTATATGTGCTGTGATGATGCAGAGCTGTTCAAGAACCACACGCCTGACGAAGGCACAGCGCTTCCGGCATGTACGAAAATGAACCGTAATTACTACATGATGAATAACATGTATTATGAATCCTATGACAGCGGTTTGATCCTTCAGAGAATGAATGATGTAATCGCCTCCAGAGGGAATCCGGTGGTGATCAAGTTCGCCGATGATGCGCTCTATAACCAGGCGCATGATGACGTGTTCCAGAATGTGGTGAAGGCGGCGGCTAAGAATCTGGCTGAGTGGTATGGGCTTGACGAGGTGAGATATCAGTATATGGATGAGCCGGAACTTAATAAGATTACGGTATATTGGCAGTATGAGTAGAAAAAATATGGTTGAAAATCCTCAGATTTTGTAGTATAATTTTTACAATTTGAGGAGACGAGGATGTTTGCCGGACCATGTATAATAGGGCAGTTGTGCATGCAACTGCCCTTTTTGCGGAACTCTAATGACACCTTGGCTGCGCTTTTTGTTAGTATTCAGAAAGGAAACGGGTGAATATATGAAAGCATTTCTTATATTGGAAGACGGGACAGTCTTTACAGGAACAAGTATAGGCGCCGCGAGGGATATGATCAGTGAGATTGTGTTCAATACTTCGATGACAGGATATCTTGAGGTGTTGACAGATCCTTCTTACGCCGGACAGGCGGTGGTGATGACGTATCCGCTGATCGGGAATTATGGGGTTACACCGGATATGGAATCGAAGAGGGCGTGGCCGGATGGATATATTGTAAGAGAACTGTCCAGGATGCCCAGCAATTTCCGCTGTGAGGGGGGACTGGAGGATTTCTTGAAGGAACAGGATATCCCGGGGATCGCCGGAATTGACACCCGTGCTCTGACCAAGCGACTGCGCGAGAAGGGGACGATGAACGGAATGATCACGACCAATGAGAACTATGATCTCCATCAGATACTTCCAAGGCTTAAGGGATATGCGATTGGGGATGTGGTATCGCAGGCATCCTGCCAAGAGAGATATGTCTTAGAAGGCGACGGCCCAAGGGTGGCCCTGATGGATTTTGGGGCGAAGAATAATATTGCCAGATCTCTGAACCAGCGGGGATGCCAGGTGACTGTCTATCCGGCCCATACGCTTGCGGATGAGATCATAGCAGCAGATCCGGATGGGATCATGTTGTCTAACGGGCCGGGGGATCCGCAGATGAATGTATCTATTATAGAAGAACTGAAGAAGCTTTATCGGACAGAGATTCCGATCTTCGCGATCTGTCTCGGGCATCAGCTGATGGCCCTTGCAAATGGCGGGAAGACCTATAAGTTAAAATACGGCCACCGGGGCGGGAATCATCCGGTTAAGGACTTAAGCGACAGCCGTGTCTACATATCATCACAGAATCACGGCTATGCGGTGGATGCTTCGAGTATGGACCCGGCGGTTGCAAAGGAAGCATTTGTCAATGTCAATGACGGGACGAACGAAGGTCTCCGTTATATAGGAAAGAAGATATTCACGGTGCAGTTTCATCCAGAGGCATGTCCGGGTCCTAAGGATTCAGGCTATCTGTTTGACCGGTTTATCGATATGATGAAAGGAGTGTAGACCATGCCCAGGAATACAGCGATTAAGAAGGTACTGGTCATCGGGTCAGGCCCGATCGTGATTGGACAGGCGGCGGAATTCGACTATGCAGGGACCCAGGCCTGCCGTTCTCTGAAGGAAGAGGGGCTTGAGGTGGTTCTGCTGAATTCTAATCCGGCGACGATCATGACGGATAAGGATATTGCAGACCGAGTTTATATCGAGCCGCTTACGGCAGAGGTGGTAGAGCAGTTGATTTTAAAGGAGCGGCCGGACAGTGTGCTGCCGACGCTTGGCGGGCAGGCAGCGCTCAATCTTGCCATGGAGCTTGAGGAGAGCGGATTCTTAAGAAAGCATCATGCAGCCCTGATCGGAACGACCTCAGAGACAATCAAGAAGGCGGAGGACAGGCTGGAGTTCAAGAAGACCATGGAGAAGATCGGGGAACCTTGTGCGGCGTCCCTGGTAGTAGAGACGGTGGAAGACGGTGTAAGATTTGCAGAAGAGATCGGTTATCCAGTGGTCTTACGCCCGGCCTACACGCTTGGCGGCAGCGGCGGGGGGATCGCGGACAACCGGGTTAAGCTTATGGAGATCCTGGAGAATGGACTCCGTCTCTCCCGCGTGGGGCAGGTTCTGGTGGAGCGCTGTATCGCGGGATGGAAAGAGATCGAGTATGAGGTGATGCGTGACGGCAGCGGCAACTGTATCACGGTCTGCAATATGGAGAATATAGACCCGGTGGGGGTACATACGGGAGACAGTATCGTGGTCGCGCCGTCTCAGACATTGGGAGACAAGGAGTACCAGATGCTTCGGACCTCTGCGCTTAATATTATCAGTGAGCTTAACATCACCGGAGGATGTAACGTGCAGTATGCCCTGCATCCGGAGACGTTCGAGTATTGCGTCATCGAGGTCAATCCCCGGGTGAGCCGTTCCTCTGCGCTGGCCTCCAAGGCGACAGGTTATCCCATAGCCAAGGTTGCGGCGAAGATTGCCCTTGGATATACACTGGATGAGATCAAGAATGCGGTTACTAAGAAGACCTATGCGAGCTTTGAGCCGATGTTGGATTACTGTGTGGTCAAGATTCCAAGACTTCCGTTCGATAAGTTTATCAGTGCCAAGCGGACTCTGACGACGCAGATGAAGGCGACCGGAGAAGTCATGAGTATCTGTGATAACTTCGAAGGAGCGCTCATGAAGGCGCTCCGGTCCCTAGAGCAGCATGTGGACAGTCTTATGTCTTATGATTTCTCTGAGCTTCAGAAGGATGAGCTGATGGAAGAACTGGCAGTGGTGGATGATCTGAGGATATTCAGGATCGCAGAAGCAGTCCGCCGGGGCATTACATATGAAGAGATCCATGCGGTAACGAAGATCGACCTGTGGTTCATCGACAAGCTGGCGATTCTTGTGGAGACGGAGCAGCGCCTTAAGGAACAGGAACTTGACGAAGAGCTTCTAAGAGAGGCGAAGCGTCTAGAATTCCCGGATACGGTGATCGCAGAGCTTACTGGGAAGACCGGACGGCAGATCCATGATCTTCGGCATGAATACGGGATCACCGCCGCATATAAGATGGTAGATACCTGCGCGGCAGAATTTGCGGCGGAGACGCCTTATTATTATTCCGTGTTCGGAAGTGAGAATGAGGCGGTCCGGACTTCAGGTAAGAAAAAGGTACTGGTGCTTGGTTCCGGACCGATCCGAATCGGCCAGGGAATCGAATTTGATTTCTGTTCGGTACACTGTACTTGGGCATTTGCGAAAGAGGGATACGAGACGATCATTGTCAACAATAATCCTGAGACGGTGAGTACAGATTTTGATATCGCAGATAAATTATACTTTGAACCTTTGACGCCGGAGGACGTGGAGAGTATCGTTGATCTGGAGAAACCGGACGGGGCTGTGGTGCAGTTCGGCGGACAGACGGCCATCAAACTTACGGAATCCCTGATGGAGATGGGAGTGCCGATCTTAGGCACTTCTGCAGAGAATGTGGATGCAGCGGAAGACAGAGAGTTATTCGATCAGATTCTGGAGGAATGTGAGATCCCAAGGCCAAGCGGCGGTACGGTCTACACGGCCGAAGAAGCCAGGGAGGTTGCGAACCGCCTTGGTTATCCGGTCCTGGTAAGGCCTTCTTATGTGCTGGGCGGCCAGGGGATGCAGATCGCCATCAATGATCACGATATCGACGAGTTTATCGGGATCATCAACCGGATCGCTCAGGACCATCCGATCCTGGTGGACAAATATCTGCAGGGGAAGGAGATAGAGGTCGACGCGGTATGCGACGGCGAGGAGATATTGATTCCCGGTATTATGGAGCATATCGAACGTGCAGGCATCCATTCCGGCGACAGTATCTCCGTATATCCTGCGCAGAGTATTTCTGATAAGACTAAGAGGACGATCGAGGAGTATACAAGGAGACTGGCCAGATCGCTGCATGTGATCGGACTTATCAATATTCAGTTCATCGTGTGTGGGGAGGAGGTCTATGTAATCGAGGTGAATCCCCGTTCCAGCCGGACGGTCCCCTATATCAGCAAGGTCACAGGGATCCCCATTGTTCCGTTGGCGACGAAGGTCATCATCGGCAATAAGCTTAAGGATCTGGGATATACGCCGGGACTGCAGGCAGAGGCGGATTATTTCGCAGTTAAGATGCCGGTGTTCTCCTTCGAGAAGATCCGCGGTGCGGACGTAAGCCTTGGACCGGAGATGAAGTCCACGGGGGAGTGCTTAGGAATAGCGAAGACATTTGACGAGGCGCTCTACAAGGCATTCTTGGGGGCGGGGATCAAACTGCCGCGGCATAAGAATATGATCATTACCGTGCGTGAGGAGGATAAGGCCGAAGCGGTGGAGATCGGACGCAGATTCCGGAAGATCGGCTACCGTATCTTCGCGACGGAAGGAACCGCCGAGGCTCTGAAAGCAGGAGGTGTGAAAGCGAATAAGGTCAGGAAGATCGAGCAGGAATCACCGAACCTGATGGATCTGATCCTGGGACATAAGATTGATCTTGTCATTGATACGCCGCATCAGGGGGCGGACCGGGCGAGAGACGGATTCGTGATCCGGAGGAACGCGATCGAGACCGGCGTCAATGTTCTGACGGCGATCGACACGGCAAAGGCTTTGATCACCAGTCTTGAGAATACAGATATTAGAAAACTGACGCTGATTGATATTGCAAAGATTAAAAATGGTGTATAATAGAGATAGTAGCTTTTTGGACGTTAGGACGAAGGAGGAAATTATGTTAGAAAAGCTTGATTTAACCAAATCTCTAAATAAGGCGGAATACAAGGAGAAGATGGCGGAGCTTATGCCAAGGCTGGGCAAGCTACAAAGAGAGTGCAGAAGACTCGGAGTCCCGGTGATGATCGCGTTTGAAGGGTACGGCGCTTCCGGGAAGGGAGTCCAGATCGGTGAGCTTATCAAGGCTCTTGACCCTCGTGGATTTGAAGTGTATGCGGTCAAGAATGAGACAGAGGAGGAGAAGATGCATCCGTTCCTCTGGAGATTTTGGACGAAGATGCCGTCGAAAGGGCGTATTGCGATCTATGACAGCAGTTGGTACCGCAAGGTATTGATCGACCGGTTTGATAAGAAGACGAAGAAGAGTGAGCTTGCAGATGCTTATCGCTCTATCTGTTCTTTTGAAGAGCAGCTTGCGGCGGACGGCATGGTGATCATCAAGATATTCCTGGCGATCGACGAGAAGGAGCAGAAGAAGCGTTTTGACAAGCTGTTAAGTTCGGATGAGACGGCATGGAGAGTAAGCCGGGAAGACCAGAAGCGGAATAAGTCCTTCGAGAAGTATCAGGAGATGAATGAAGAGATGCTGAGAAGGACGGATACAGAGTATGCGCCGTGGAATATCGTGGAGGCTGTGGATCGTAAGTTCGCGACGGCGAAGATCTATGCGATCGTTGCTCAGACTCTGGCCGAGAAGGTAGAGGAGGCGAGACGTGCAGAAGGCAGGAAGGAACCGGTGAATGCAGAAGATACGGATATAGACGGGGAGCTTCGGTTCAGCATGTCCGAACAGGATAAGAAATTCAAGAATTCCATCCTTGCAAAAGCAGACTTAGGTCTTGCATACACGAAGGAGGAATATAAGGCACGGCTTAGCAAGCTGCAGAAGAAGATGGAGAAGCTGCACGGAGAGCTCTACCGCAGGAGGATTCCGGTGATACTTGGTTTTGAAGGCTGGGATGCAGGCGGCAAGGGCGGCGCGATCAAGCGTCTGACAGAGAAGATGGATCCCAGAGGCTATGTGGTGCATCCAACAGCCTCCCCCAATGACATCGAGAAAGCGCATCACTATCTCTGGCGGTTCTGGGTGGATATGCCTAAGGCCGGCCATGTCACCATCTTTGACAGGACCTGGTACGGCAGGGTCATGGTGGAGCGGATCGAGGGCTTCTGTTCCAGGCAGGAATGGCAGAGGGCATACAAAGAGATGAATGATATGGAGAAGGATCTGGCGGATGCGGGGGCAATCGTACTGAAGTTCTGGATGCAGATTGATAAGGATGAGCAGGAGAGAAGATTTAAGGCAAGGCAGGAGAATCCGGAGAAGCAGTGGAAGATTACGGATGAAGACTGGCGTAACCGTGAGAAGTGGGATCAGTACGAAGAAGCGGTGAACGAGATGCTGATCCGGACCTCTACGCCGCATGCGCCATGGGTCGTTGTGGAAGGCAACTGCAAGTATTATGCCCGTATCAAAGTATTGGAGACGGTTGTGGAGGCCATTGAGAAGCGTCTGAAGGATTAGGCAGTTAGATAGCGGAAGGATGTGTGACAGGTGACGATCAGGGAACAGATGGAACTTAGGGAATCAGAGTATCTAAGCCCTTACGCGGCGAGGAGCAGAGATTCCGCCGGCAGGGAGCGGGAAGAAGAAGAGTGCGATATCCGCCCGGTATTCCAGAGGGACCGTGACCGGATCCTGCACTGCAAATCCTTCCGCCGTATGAAGCAGAAGACCCAGGTGTTCTTGCTGCCCAAGGGCGACCATTACCGGACCAGGCTGACCCATACCCTGGAGGTATCGCAGAATGCCAGGACGATCGCGAAGGCGCTGCGTCTGAATGAAGACCTGGTGGAAGCGATCGCGCTGGGGCATGACCTTGGGCATACGCCTTTCGGCCATGCGGGAGAGTATGCCCTGAACAGAGTATGCCCGCTGGGTTTCCGCCACAATGAACAGAGTGTCCGTGTGGTGGAATGTCTGGAGAGGCAGGGGGAGGGGCTTAACCTTACCTGGGAGGTGAGGGACGGTATATGGAATCATAAGTTTTGCTGTACTCCGCATACGTTAGAAGGGCAGATCGTGCGCCTGTCAGACAAGATTGCATATATCAATCATGATATTGATGACGCTATCCGGGGAAATATTCTGTCAGAGGAGGATATTCCCCCGGAATACAGGCGTGTGCTGGGATCGTCCACCAGGATCCGGCTGGATACTATGATCCATGATGTGATCACTCACAGTATGGATCAGCCGCAGATCAGCATGTCTTCGGAGGTCATGGAGGCTATGCTTGGTCTGCGCAGGTTCATGTATGAGAATGTATATAAGAATCCTGCGGCGAAGGGGGAGGAAGATAAGGCGGTCAAAATGATAGAGAATCTGTACGGGTATTATATGAAGCATCCCGGCGCAATGCCCAGGCAGTTCCTTATCAAGATGGAGAACGGGGAGTCTGGCAAAGAGCAGACGGTGTGTGATTACATAGCGGGTATGACGGATACCTACGCAATAAAAAAGTTCGAAGAATATTTTATCCCGGAATCATGGAAAATTTAAAAGGAAATCGAATACTTTTGTCGAATATTATATATGAGGGTATAAAAAATGTATTCCGAAGAAGTAATTGAAGAAGTAAGATCAAAAAATGATATTGTGGATGTGATATCCGGTTATGTGAGCCTTAAGAAGAAGGGAAGCTCTTATTTTGGCTTGTGTCCGTTTCATAATGAGAAGTCGCCCTCTTTTTCTGTCAGCAGGCAGAAACAGATGTATTATTGCTTCGGATGCGGGGCAGGGGGCAATGTAATTACTTTCATTATGGAGTATGAGAATTTTTCTTTTGTGGAGGCGCTTAAATTTCTGGCTGAGAGGGCAGGAGTTGAGCTTCCAGAACAGGAGTACTCTAGGGAAGCAAGGGAACGGGCGGATACCCGGGCCGTTCTCCTTGAGATCAATAAGGCGGCGGCTCAGTATTATTATGTGCAGCTTAAGAACAGTCAGGGAGCGCAGGCGCTTACATATCTGAAGAACAGGGGGCTTAGCGACGACACGATCAAGGCATTCGGGCTTGGATATTCGAACAAATACAGCAATCTTCTGTACCAGTATCTGAGATCTAAAGGATATCAGACAGATATGATCGCCAAGGCCGGATTGATCAGTGTGGATGAACGTCACGGCGCTTCCGATAAGTTCTGGAATCGGGTGATGTTTCCGATTATGGATGTGAACAGCCGGGTGATCGGTTTCGGCGGAAGGGTCATGGGTGAGGGACAGCCCAAGTATCTGAATTCTCCGGAGACCGTGATATTCGACAAGGGCAGGAACCTGTATGGGCTTAACCGGGCGCGTACTTCGAAGAAGTCTTATTTCCTGCTTTGCGAAGGGTACATGGATGTGATCTCGCTCCATCAGGCCGGATTCACGAATGCGGTGGCATCCCTGGGAACGGCGCTGACTCAGGGGCATGCTTCGCTGATCAAGCGCTATGTGCAGGAGGTATATCTGACCTACGATAGTGACGGGGCAGGTACCAGGGCTGCGTTGCGTGCGGTGCCGATACTTAAGGATGTAGGGATCACGGCGAAAGTCATCCGCATGGACCCCTATAAGGATCCGGATGAATTCATTAAGAATCTGGGGGCGGAAGCTTTCGAGGAGAGGATCGGCAAGGCGAGGAATGGTTTCATGTTCGGTCTGGAGGTCCTTGAGAGGGAGTATGATATGCAGTCCCCGGAGGGGAAGACTGATTTCATGCGGGAGGCAGCCAGACGGCTTACGGAATTTGATGAAGAGATTGAGCGCAATAACTACATAGAGGCGGTGGCGGCCGCCTACCATGTGGGCGTGGGGGATCTGCGGCAGCTTGTAGGTAAGATAGCGGTCCAGTCTGGGCTTGCCAGGCCGGCAAGACGGCCGAAGAGCACGGATGAAAGGCTAAGGAAGAAGGAGGATGGGATGACGAAGTCCCAGAAGATTCTGCTGACCTGGCTGATCGAGGATGAGGTTCTCTTTCGGCAGATCGAACAGTATATCTCTCCAGAAGATTTTACGGAGGGGCTGTATCGAGAAGTCGCACGACTTGTCTATGAGCAGTATGAGGCGGGGGCTGTGAATCCGGCGAAGATCATGAACCATTTTACAGAAGAAGAGGAGCATCGAGAGGCGGCGAGCCTGTTTAACACGAAGATCAGGGAACTGACGACGGCGAAGGAACAGGAGAAGGCACTGAAGGAGACGATCATCCGAGTGAAGAACCACAGCATAGAAGAGGCGACGAAAAACCTGGAACCGACTGATATGAAGGGGCTTCAGAGACTGATGAATGCAAAAAGGGAATTGCAGGACATCCAAAAACTGCATATTTCTATTAATTAAGGATAAAATATAAGCAAGCAATGAGAGGATGGGCACTATATGGAAGAAAACATAGTGAAATTTGAAGAGAAATTAAAAGAACTGGTCTCTCTGGGTAAAAAGAAGAAGAGTATTCTGGAAGTGCAGGAGATTAATGATTTCTTTTCGGACATGGAACTGGAACCAGATCAGATGGAGAAGGTATTTGAATATCTGGAGGGCCACAATATCGATGTACTGCGTATCAGCGGGGATGATGATGATCTCGATGATGTGGATCTTATGATTTCGGAAGAAGACGATGTAGATATGGAGAAGCTGGATCTGTCGGTTCCGGACGGGATCAGTATCGAAGATCCGGTCCGCATGTATCTGAAGGAGATCGGTAAGGTACCGCTTCTGACGGCTGATGAAGAGGTAGATCTGGCGAGCAGGATGGCCGAAGGCGACGAGGACGCCAAGAAGCGTCTGGCCGAGGCGAACTTACGTCTGGTTGTCAGCATTGCGAAGCGCTATGTAGGCCGCGGTATGCTTTTTCTTGATCTGATCCAGGAGGGGAACCTGGGGCTTATTAAGGCTGTGGAGAAGTTCGATTACCGTAAGGGATTCAAGTTCAGCACCTATGCGACCTGGTGGATTCGTCAGGCGATCACCAGAGCGATTGCAGACCAGGCGAGGACGATCCGTATTCCGGTCCATATGGTGGAGACCATCAATAAGCTGATCCGTGTGTCCAGACAATTATTGCAGGAGCTGGGGCGTGAACCCACGCCGGAGGAGATCGCGGAAGAGTTGGACATGCCTGTGGAGAGAGTCAGGGAGATCCTCAAGATCTCTCAGGAGCCGGTATCTTTAGAGACGCCGATCGGTGAGGAGGAGGACAGCCACCTGGGTGATTTTATCCAGGATGACAATGTACCCGTACCGGCAGAAGCGGCAGCCCAGACCCTTCTTAAGGAGCAGTTGGATGAAGTGCTTGATACTTTGACAGAGAGGGAGCAGAAGGTACTGAGGCTTAGATTCGGTATGAACGACGGCCGTGCGCGTACACTGGAGGAGGTCGGCAAAGAATTCGACGTTACCAGAGAGCGTATCCGTCAGATCGAGGCGAAAGCGCTCAGGAAGCTTCGGCATCCAAGTCGCAGCAGAAAATTAAGAGATTATCTGGATTAAGAAAGAGGCGCCTATGGAACTATCAAGAAGACTTTATGCGGTTGCAAGTCTTGTGACAGAGGGCGCCTCTGTTGCAGATATTGGAACAGATCACGGGTACATACCAATCTATCTGGTGCAGAAGCAGATCGCATCGAAGGTGATCGCACTGGACATCAACGGCGGGCCTCTTGAGCGGGCAAAGATGCATATTATCGGGCATAATCTTAAGGGGAAGATCGAGACCAGGCTGTCGGATGGTCTTCAGGCCGTGGAGCCGGGGGAGGTGGATACGATCATAGCCGCCGGTATGGGCGGAGGACTGATCATCCGGATCCTGGAAGAGGGCAGGGAAGTAGTAGATCAGTTGAAGGCCTGTGTTCTGCAGCCGCAGTCCGAGATATGGAAGGTGCGTAAATTTCTGCTGGATCAGGGCATGGATATCATAGATGAGGATATGGTGGAAGAGGACGGGAAATTCTATACGATGATGCGGGCAGTCCCGGCGATTCGCAGAGAGTCTGCCAAGTATACGGAGTGTGAGTATATCTTCGGGAAGCGGCTCCTGGAGAAGAGAAGTCCGGTCTTGGAGAGATTTCTTCACAGGGAACTGGCCATCAGAGAGGATATATTCAAGGAATTGAGCCACCATGTGGAGAGCGAGGGGGCAAGGCTTCGCAAGGATGAAATCCGGAGGGATATCATGATCATCAGCAGAGCGCTTGGATACTACTGTATCCGTCCGGAGGACTGAACAGGGATACGGGGTATCTATCGGCGGAAAAGGAGAATGGAAGATATGGTTTGCAAGGATGTATTAGCGGTAATAGAGAGTGCTTATCCGGCAGAATATGCATTGGAATGGGACAATGTAGGTCTGTTGGTGGGGCGGGATGACGGAGAAGTTAAGAGTATCTATATTGCGGTGGATGCCACGGACGAAGTGATCCGTGAAGCGGTATGCCGCAGTGCGGATCTTCTGATCACGCACCATCCGCTGATCTTCGGCGGGATGAAGCGGATCACGAATCGGGACTTTATCGGAAGGAGGCTCTTAGAACTGATTCATCATGATATCTCCTGCTATGCTATGCATACGAATTATGATGTGCTCAGGATGGCGAAGTTGTCTGCGGATATGATGCGGTTAGAGGGGCAGGAGGTTCTGGAAGTTACCTGCCGCGGTATGGAGGCGGCGAAGACCCGGGAAGGCGCCGGCAACAGTGAAGGCACGGAAAGCAGCGTGGAAGGGATTGGACGGATCGGACAGTTTGAGAGGCCGGTTACGCTGAGACAGTGTTGCGAGGAAGTGAAGAAGGCATTCCGGCTGGATGGTGTCCGTGCCTTTGGGGATCTTGAAGGGCAGGTTGAGAGAATTGCGATCTGTCCCGGGTCCGGAAAGAGCGTGATACAGGAAGCGCTGCGCAAGAAAGCAGATGTGTTGATCTCCGGTGATATCGGGCACCATGAAGGGATCGATGCGGCTGCTCAGGGAATGGCTGTGATCGATGCGGGGCATTATGGTATTGAGTGGATCTTTGTGGAAGACATGGAACGATATCTGGCGGAGAATCTAAGCGGTGTGGAGATTATGACTGCATCGTTGCGTCATCCTTTTGCCAGTGTTTGAGCGGATTAGGAAGATTCTTTAGAAGCCAGTTATAAGAAAGAGGTGAAAATATGGGGAAAGAGATGTATCAGGTACAGATTGGAGAAGAGGTCCGGCAGTATGAGGCGGGAACTACATATGGCCAGATCGCGGCAGACTATCAGAAGAATTATGAAGAAGATATTGTGCTGGTATTTGTGAACGGGAAGCTGCAGGAGTTATTCAAGAAGCTGAAATCAGACTGTACGATTCAGTTTGAGACGACGGCGGGGGAGATCGGCAATAAGACCTACCGAAGAAGTATTAATCTTATGCTGGTGAAGGCGGTTTATGATGTTGCGGGACATGATGCCGTGAGGAAAGTACGGATTCATTTCTCCGTCAGTAAGGGGTATTATTGTACGGTGGACGGCGATATCAATGTGGATCAGGATTTCCTGGACCGGGTAGAAGCCAGGATGCATGAAATGGTGGATATGGATATGCCGATCCATAAGCGTTCTGTCCGCACCGATGATGCGATCGCGCTGTTCGGCAGGCATGGGATGCACGATAAGGAGAGGTTGTTCCGCTACCGCAGGGTCTCCAAGGTCAACATCTACAGCATGAATGAATTCGAAGACTATCACTATGGATATATGGTTCCAAGCGCGGGGTATCTGAAGTATTTTAAGTTATATCTGTATGACGAGGGGTTCGTAGTGCAGATGCCGGTGAAGTCAGCGCCTAAGGAGGTGCCGGTATTTGAGCCGCAGAACAAGCTGTTCCATGTGTTGAAGGAGTCGGTTCACTGGGGAGATCTCCAGGGGATCGAGACGGTGGGTGCGCTCAATGATAAGATCACGAAGAACGATGTTCATGATGTGGTATTGGTACAGGAGGCGCTGCAGGAAAAGAAGATCGCGGAGATCGCGTCGCAGATTGCCGCACGCCCGGAGCTTAAGTTTATCTTAATAGCGGGACCGTCATCCTCCGGGAAGACTACCTTCTCTCATCGTCTGTCTGTACAGCTTCGGGTAAATGGTCTGACGCCTCGCCCGATCGCCGTGGATAATTATTTCGTTGAGAGAGAAGAGAATCCAAGGGATGAGACGGGCGCTTTTGACTTTGAATGCCTGGAGGCTGTGGATGTGAAGCTGTTCAATCGTCAGTTGAACGATCTGCTGAACGGCAAAGAGGTTGTGATTCCGACTTTTAATTTTGTGACGGGGCATAAAGAGTATGGTTCGCCGGCGACGAAGCTTGGGCCGAACGACGTGCTCGTGATAGAGGGGATTCATTGTCTGAATCCGAAACTGACCTTGAATCTCCCGGATGAGAATAAATTCAAGATCTACATCAGCGCTCTGACCCAGTTGAATGTAGACGAGCATGACCGGATCCCGACTACAGACGGAAGGCTGCTTCGGCGGATCGTGAGAGACGCCCGTACCAGGGGGTCTTCCGCCCAGAGGACCATACGGATGTGGCAGTCGGTAAGGAGGGGGGAGGAGAAGTTTATCTTCCCGTTCCAGGAGGAAGCGGACATAATGTTTAATTCTACGCTGATCTATGAGCTTGCCGTGCTGAAGCTCTATGTGGAGCCGTTGCTTTTCGGGATTGATAGGAGCTGCCCGGAATATCTGGAGGCGAAGAGGCTGCTTAAGTTTCTGGATTACTTCGTAGGGATCGGAAGCGAGAATGTACCGACGAATTCACTGCTCAGGGAATTTATCGGGGGCGGATGCTTTAAAGTATGACGTATATGAGGCTTTTGAAATGATTTTCAAAGGCCTCATTTTTTGCGTTTGCAGCCTTGCTCGTTCAGTTTAATGCTTGCGGGAATAAAAAGATGTTGACAAAGACCGGAAATATTATATAATATACTACATGTGTAAGATTTAAAAATCGTTTGACTGCAGGAATAGGTAGGAGAGATGTATTTTGATGCGGATAAAAGACCGGGAAAAATATGCAGGAATTAAGAATATATTGAAAGCAGTGACAATGCTGGCCCTGATCTGTCTGCTGCCGGGGGGTGCATTAACCGGAAAGGGGCATAAGGAGGATGCTGTAAGCGGTTGGAACGAGGGACAGGATTACCAGGGAAGTCAGGAGGAATCGGAAGATGCTTTGGATTATGAATTGAAGACGGTTAAGATGGATCAGAAGGAAGCAGATGATGCGAGAGGGAAGCTGATTGCGCAGATGGAGAAGTGTAAGGGGATCTATACTGCCGCGTTGGCAGAGGGCTCGGATGAAGAGAGGAAAACTTCTGGCGGTGGGAAGGCAGTTTCAGCTGGAAATGATGGCACGGTGGTTGTGGACGGGGTTATTTTCCCTGAGGAAACAGTACATGAGATGATAGAAACCGCGGCGGCGGACGGCTGTTCGATTACCTGTGGAAGTCGTGATTACAATATGACAAATTATGAGAAGATTGACGCTGCCATAAGGCGGGCTGAGGAGGGGGAGGATGCGGAAGCGGAATTCTATCAGATCAATACGATAGGTGTCTTCCGGTATTACCGGCTTGAGTTCCATGAAAAGGAGTTGACCGTAACCTTCCTAAGCGCCTCATTCGATGAGGCGATGGAGATTTATATCCAACAGATGGAGAAGGTCGCGGTATACCGTTGGGAATATACCAAGAAGGGCTGGCTGATCTGGGAGAAGGCGCTGACCCGGAATCAGGAGATGGACATGCACATCTTCTACCGGATATTGCCGTTGGATGTACAGTGCAGGGATATGATGGAGCATTATATTGTCCCAGTCAGTTACTTAAGCAACAACCTGTTCCTGGAGGATTGGGATGAGAACAGCCTTGAGAAGATAGAGTTCAATGATCTGTTTGATTATCTGTATGAGATGGCGACCGGAAAGACACTGGATGAAGAAGTATATTCCGGCGGCATTCCCAAAGAAGAATTTGAAGCGGTAATACAGCAGTATTTTGATATCCGGACAGAAGAGATTGAAGCATACGCCGGGTATGATGCCGCCAAGGGCAGATATCCCTGGAGTGCGGTCCACGCGCTGAACCGCGTTCAGCAGATCCAGCCGTTCCCGGAAGTGGTGCGGTGCGAGGAGAAGGAAGGCGGGATACTTAAAGTGTATGTGGAGGCAATCTATATTGAGGAGGGAACGGATTATTCCTTCGGACATATGGTGACATTCCGAAGGACAGAGGACGGACGGCTGGTGTATGCGGGCAATCAGGTGGATCGGGAGAATGCCCGTCTGATTCCGGGATACAGACCGAGAAGGGAGTTAGAGACGAGATGAGGATACGGCCAAAGGATGTTGTGATGGCGGCTCTTATGCTGATCGGCGCCGTTGTATTTACAAGAGCGGCGGTGAAGGGAGTGACATATGGTCTGCAGCACATAGAGGTAGGATCGGAACAGCTTCCGGGTGAAGCGGCAGCAGAAGATCAGGCAGATGAGGATTCGGCAGGTCCCTATCCGCAAGAGCCTGACAGCGAGGATAACCTGCAGGTGGAGCGGACAGAAGAGATTCTAGGTGAAGAGGCTCGGAAGAAGGAGCTGCATATAGAGGTTATGGAGAACCGTCCGGGCGAGCTTGTATTTCAGGTTCCGATGGATGATTTTATAGACAGCTTCAATGGCCTCTATTGGGCTGACAAGGGGGAACGTTATCTGCTTCCGTCATTGCAGTGGCGCTCTTATGTGTATGATACGTCTATCCATTCCAACCATAAGACCTGCCGTTATCATTATTCCAGGGATGAGAGCATCCTGCCCCTTCCGACCATCACGGTCTATGCGCCAAGCAATGCTGACTATATCCAGGAGATCACGGTGAATTATGATGCCCATAGCTCTTTTGAGCAAATGTATACGATATATGAGGAACTGTGTTATTATACTCTCAAGGTTATGTTCCCGGACCTCTTGGACAACCGGATCCGGGAACTGTATACAACACTGAACAGGCTTGCCTTCGAGCATGATACGAATATGAAATATACCGCCGAATCTGTGCCGTGCGCTCTGTATTACAGAGATAATATAGGAATGTATCCTTATTTTGCATGGGGAGAGGATGTACATCTGTGCATCATTCCCGTGACGCAGGCAAGGATTGAAGAGATGAGGAATAAAGGGGTTGAGATCATAGAATTTTGACGGCATTCCTGTCCTGCTGCCGGAGATGCTTTTTCAGCATAAAGCACAGCGGCAGCAGAATGATCCAGATCAGCAGCGGATACAAGAGTGATATCATGGTCACTGACAGGTCGCGCACGATCCAGCCCAGCGCTTCAATGGAGGAGAAGTCTTCAACAGAGCGGATGCTGGTGAAGGTTCCGATCAAGAAGTCAAGCAGTCCGAAGATTGCCGAGATCATCATTACCATTTTGACTGCCAGAAAGCTCTCCTCATACGATATCAGGGGAGCATCCTTTTTGCCGAAGGCAAACAAGACTGCCCTGCCGAAGGCTTTCAGGCTTCCGGTGCCAAATAAGATCAGTACACAGGGTACCAGGACAAACAGACAGGTAAACCCATCCATATAATTCACAAGATTGCCGAATCCTCCGCCGACTCCTCTTAAGATCCAGAAAATAATCCCCAATAAATAAATCGCATAAAACATAATCAATATTCTCCTTTCTGCATGTTAGATCACTCCGCTCCATACAAGCCTGGCGGCTTCTTTTTGAGCGTCAAATTCTTCATCGGAAAGCCGGTTCAGCTTATCCAGATTCCTCATCGGCAGGTAATAGATCTCTCTTGGAATCGGCTGATAATCCTCATTGGCGTTCCTGCCGAAGGATTCTTCGTATATATCGCCTTCATTGATTAGAGAGTTCAAAGCTTGGCTGTCATCAGGGAACAGGCTGTTCCATAGTGTTCTCGTGTAACAATAATAGACGATCCTTACGGTCTTGCCGTCTCTTTGGATGGTCCGGCTCCTGGATGTGAAATTGTTGATTTTCAGGGCCTTTTGTTTTTCGATAGGGAGATTCAGGACAAACCGGATCTTCTCCATGGACGTATCCTCCCCGCTGTTTTCTGATTCTGCCGCATCAGATTTGTATTGCCATTCTCTGAGACCGAAGCTGTTAGGAACGTATGCAATTTCGTATCGTTCCATAGTCATACAATCCGGATCATAGGGAACCGGGATCGTATACTTCTGCAGAAAAACAGTAGTTCCGATCAGTACGGCACAGGTAGCGAGGGAGACGGCTGCGAATTTGCGGTGCATGCGTCCTTTTAGCTTTTTCAGGAAATCGACCTCATGCTCCTTCTCCGAAATTTCGCTGGGAATCACTGCCGTCATCTGCCGGTAAATGGTGTTGCAGGCATCGCAGCTTTCCAGATGCTTTTCAATCTCTTCGTTTGTCTCCGGGCTTGTCAGGCCGTCGATATATCCTGGCAGCAGGTCTGTCGCAATGCAGCATTTCATATTGATCCCTCCATTTCTTTCATGATTTTTTGTTTGGCCCGGTAGAAGGTGGTGCGTGCCCAGTTCTCGTTTTTTCCAAGAAGACTGCCGATCTCCGCAAAGGAGAATTCACCGGTCAGGCGCAGGTACACGAGCTCCCGCATGGGATCGGGAAGCTTATGGATCGCCTGGTATAGCTCCGTCTTCTCCATGTGGAACAGAGCAGATTGTTCCAAAGACTCCTGACAGGGGACCTGGTCTGTAAGCTCCACCTCTTTTTGCCGGGAGCGCTTACTAAGCCATTGATACCAGAGATGCTTGGCAATCTGGCAGAGCCATACGGACAGCTTGCAGCTTCCGTCGTAGCGGTCAATGGTCCGCATGGCCCGGAAGAAGGTCTCCTGCGTCAGCTCTTCCGCCAGATTCTCATCGTGAGTAAGGCTCAGCAGATACCGGTACACATCCTTCGCATGCTGGGTGTAGGCTTTTTCAATCTCTTTCAGGGCACTCACCTCCTTTTGGATCAGAAGTTTATATCTATATATCCGAGAAAATAACATTTCGTTACAATATTCTTAAAAAAATAAGGACGCAGTGATCCTAAAAATCATCACCGTGCCCTTATTCCTAACAGTATAATTGTAACAGTTCAGGCGAGCTGTCCTGTTACGTATAATTATTCATTCCCTCTCAATGCCTGGATACGCGTCTTGACATTCTCGGCAAATTCTTCGTCCGAGTATTTGGGGTCTCTGGTCTTCATCCAGATCTCACAGGGTGCTTTGCTGCATTCTCCGCAGTTTTTGAATTGCTTCTGATTGACGGTACAATCATAGATAGCACATGCTTTGCCTTCCGGCACGTGGAAAACTTTCCCGCTTAAGTCATTGCAGCCCGAACACATCTCTCCATAGCAATAACAAGCGCTGCAATCGATTCCGCACACGCTCAGATTCGTGTTTTCCTTCATTATTTATCCCTTCTTTCGTTCAGTGATAGAGACATCTTATTATGATTCACGTTGAATGTATTGTATATTTGCGACATCTTTGTAAGCAAATGATTTTGCTTCTTTTATGTTCATAGTATGATACCGCTTAAATTCCCGCATCAGATGTGACTGATCGGTATATCCATACTTACAGACTGCATCCAGGATACGGAAGTTTGGATTACTTATGATTTCACTCCACAGACATTGATAACGTACGAGGTTACAGAGTTTCTTAGGCGTAATGCCGATATATTCGCGAAAAAGCCGTTCCTGCTGCCTGCTGCTGATGAAGCTTTCCCGTGCCAGTGTCTTCGCGCTTAAGGCTCCTTTGTGCAGGAGGATCTGCTTTACGGCGTTATCAATGGAATCGTTTTGCCGGATCGCAGATAGCTGATCAAGGAAGATCTTCTCCGCTATGGCGATCCGTTCCTTTAGAGATTGTTTTTCCAGTAATTGCGGCCGTAAGATCTCATCCAACCGGCGGAACCTGGAAGGAACGTCACAATATTCATTCAATGTATCTGTCAGGGAAGCTTCCGCAAAGGGATAGGCACCCCAAGCATAAAAGCGTATCGCAAACACGGACACCAGGTGTCCGGTTCGGGCCTGTTCGCGGTAGAGGAAGCTTGCGTCGTTAATTCCGCAAAAATTCCCGGTGACCGTAGATTCCGTATGGTCGATCTGATAGATGATATCCACGCAGGTATCAGGGATGATCACGCTTGTATCGATGGATTCCCGGATTTCCCGATAAGGCTTTTTGCTGCCCCAGAAGCACCGGATATATTTTGTCAATTCCGGATTGACGATGCCTGCCTCTCTGTGTTGATCGCTGCGTCTGAATGGGGTTGCCGTCAATGGTATATAAGAAATATTCCTGCCAGTCATAGATTTGCATCCGATTCCAACAGTTCTTGCCATGGCTGCACCTCCTTGCCGTTACTGATATCTTATCATCATGAGGATTGATAAGTCAAATTAAAAATATAGCAAGAATCATGAAAAGGCAGAAAAGATCTTGTGCTATAATATCCCAAGGAGGGAGCAAAATGCAAGATCAGACAGTACACATTGTTTCACAGGCGATCCGTTATATCGAAGAGCATCTGCATGAAAAGATAGATTTGGATATGGCGGCGTCAGCACTGCACTATTCCAAATATCATCTGCATCGGGTCTTTATGAAGGCAGTCGGCATGACGATCCATGGCTATGCGAAAAGGCGGCAGCTTACAGAAGCGGCAAAGCTTCTTGTATGTTCTGAGAAACCGATTATCGAGATTGCGCTGATGAGCGGGTATGGCAGCCAGCAGGCGTTTGCAGAGATTTTCAAAGCGATGTATAAGATTTCCCCTGCCAAATTCAGGGAAATGGGGAATTTCTATCCGCTGCAGCTTGAAATTCATCTGCAGGAGGAACCTGCAAAAATGCATTTGACAAAAGACGATATAGAATTTGCGACGCCAGCGGACGCGGATGACTGGATGGAACTGGTAAGCCTTGCGATTGATGGCTATCCATGTCTGAATAAGGATGATTATGTTGCAAACCTGTATCAATATATTGCCGACAAGAAAGCTTTGATCTTGCGGGAGAGGGCCGTTTCGGCGAAGCCCAATCGGAATGCGGCGGTCGGTGTAATGGGATTTTCACCCGATACAGGCAACATAGACTTCCTGGCAGTCCATCCCCAGTATCGGCATTGCGGTATTACGAAGTTGTTTCTTGATAAGCTGGCAGACGAACTGCTTTGCGGAAGAGAGATAACGTTGACGACATACCGGGCTGGCGACAGGGCAGATACGGGCTGGCGGGAAGAATACCGCCGGCTTGGGTTTGCGGAGCGGGAACTGCTTGTAGAATATGGATATCCGGCGCAGCGTTTCGTATTTCTTCCGGAGGGAGCAGGAGACCGCAGCATAAATAAGGAGGACGCAGGAAATGACCGAAACACGGAAAAATCCATTAGCGGCGAATTTTAACGCCATATCTCTTCTCAGGTTTGCGTTCCCAAGCATGATCATGATGCTGTTTATGGGGTTGTACACCATTGTAGACACGGTTTTCGTGGCACGGTTTGTAGACACGTATGCGTTGTCATCCATCAATATCGTCTGTCCAGTCATCAATCTGATCGTTGGTCTTGGGACGATGCTTGCGATAGGCGGCAGTGCGGTCGTTGCGAAGAAAATGGGGAATGGAGATGAGAAGGAAGCAAGGAGTAATTTCACATTGATTGTTGCGGCAGGAGCGGTTATGGGCCTGCTGATCACAGCGGCAGGACTTCTCTTCTTAGATGAAATCATCCGGGGGTTGGGGGCAAGTGAAGTATTGTTCCCATATTGCAGAGATTATCTGGCCATACAGCTTTATTTTGCTACATTTAACATGATGCAGGTCTTATATCAAAATCTTTTTGTGACGGCAGGGAAACCAACATTAGGTCTGACGCTTGCAGTTCTGGCGGGAATTGCCAACATTGTTTTTGACTATATTTTTATCGTTCTGCTTCGGATGGGAATCAGGGGAGCTGCTATTGGAACGGGGATCGGATATCTGATACCCACAATTATCGGTACCATATTCTTTCTGACGAGAAGAAGCGGGCTGTACTTTTGCAGGCCTGGAATGGACGCATATGTCTTGCTGAAAAGCTGTTCCAATGGTGTGTCGGAAATGGTAAGCCAGTGTTCGGCTGCCGTAACTACGTTCTTATTCAATATAACGATGATGGAGCTGTCAGGCGAGGACGGCGTAGCTGCAATCACGGTTATCATATATTCGCAGTTTCTTTTGACAACGCTTTATATTGGTTTTTCTATGGGAACAGCCCCGGTCATAAGCTATAACTACGGGAGCGGGAATGCAGAACAGCTAAAGAAGACTGTCCGTATTTGTTTTCGGTTTATAGCAGGGATTTCCATATTCGTATTTCTGTTTTCTCTGCTTGGCGGGGAAAACATTGCAAAGATATTTGCAGAGAATAACAGGAATGTCTTTGCGCTTACAAAGAGTGGATTTAGCATTTTTTCATTCAGTTTCTTGTTCTCTGGGTTCAATATTTTTTCATCAGCTTTATTTACGGCGTTATCGAATGGGAGAGCATCTGCAGCCATATCATTCCTGCGGACATTTGGTCTTATTGTATTCTTCCTGTTAGTCTTGCCCCGGATTCTGGGAGTGACCGGTGTGTGGCTTGCAGTTCCGGCTGCAGAAATGCTTACGCTTGCGGTGACAGTACGCTTCACATATTGTATCTGATATGCAGCATACAAGGGATGCGGCACCCAATCATGCTGCATCCCTTGGTGATTGTCAGATTAACTGCGGGAACGGATATCGAATTCCGGGTTGATCGCATAGAAGTTCTTGCTGTCCAAATGATCCTGAACGATTCTTAGGCCTTCACCGAAACGCTGGTAGTGCACGATCTCTCGTTCTCTTAAGAAACGGATCGGTTCGCAGACTTCCGGGTCTTTGACAAGGCGCAGGATATTGTCGTAAGTGGTTCTGGCTTTCTGCTCTGCTGCCATATCTTCATGAATATCTGTAATCGGGTCGCCTTTGGATTGGAAATATGTTGCGGTCCAAGGAGCGCCGCTTGCTGCCTGGGGCCAGAGGGCCAGTGTGTGATCTACATAATATTTGTCAAAACCGGATTCAACTAACTGTTCTGGTGTCAGATTTTTGGTAAGCTGGTAGACAATAGCGCAGATCATTTCCATATGAGCAAGTTCTTCTGTACCTATATCCGTCAGGATGCCGGTCACTTCCTTATAAGGCATGGTATAGCGCTGGGACAGATACCGCATGGAGGCGGCCAGCTCACCGTCGGGTCCGCCGAACTGTGTGATGATCACCTGGGCGATCTTCGGATTCGTCTGGGTGATTCTCACGGGGTGCTGCAGTCGTTTCTCATAATTCCACATATACTAGCATCCTCCTTCCTGCCATGGCCATGGCTCGTTGATCCAGCACCAGTAGTCTGCCGGGGTGTGGGCGGTATCAAGCGTAAGAGGGCCGTAGAATTTGGCGTACTCTCTTAGGGCCTGGACCCGCTGCTTCTTGAATTCTTCAAAATATTCCAGGGCGTCGGAATTACAGGGATGCGTATCTAAGAATAACTTCACATCATCTACCGCGAAGCTGACTACGTTGATCCATTCCAATAATTCACGGCGGTTAGGTTTGTTTTCTGTCATCTGCAGCAACCTCCGATCCCGATCCCGTTGAACGGTTTATTCAATTCTTCGAAAATGGTTCCCTGATGAAATCCTTTTTCTGCTTCGTAGATGTTCTGCCACTCCTGCCATGGTACATAGGCCATAGCGATAGGCATACCATTTAATTCATCGTACTCAGCTCTGTCCTCGCAGCACGCTGAGGAGGGGCGGCAGCTTTGGGGAGGCTGTGGCATTGGAGATGGCCGGCTGCAGCCGCTGCGCCGCGTACAATCTGACGTATTATAACGATAATTCGGCATGTGTGATGCTCCTTCCATAGAACGTTTGCAATAACAGTGTATGGGAAATTAAGAAAAAGGTGCGCATTTTACATGCATTGAAGGTTGTTTTTGAAGCGATATCTGAGTATAATAGATACGATTGGAGTGTAAATATAATGGAGAAGAGTCAGGAAGCAACAAGAGTAAGACCAAAAGTAAAACCAGGCAGAACAAAAGATACGAGCCCGGAAGCATCATTAAGGAAGAAACGCATGGTCCGTTTCTTTGATTACAATCTGCTCACGATACTGATATCGCTGATCTGTTTCGGACTGGTGATGCTGTACAGCAGCAGTGCATACGGGGCGCTGCTCCGGCATGGTGACAGTATGCATTATTTTAAGCGTCAGTTGTTCTTTTATGCCGTTGGATTTGTCGGTATGTATGTGATCGCGAAGATTGACTATCATATCTATATCAGGTGGGCCAGGCAGATCTATTTTCTGTCCATATTTGCGATGGCGCTCGTGAAGACGCCGCTGGGCAAGGAGGTCAATGGAGCCAGGAGATGGATCAGGCTGCCCTTTGACCAACAGCTTCAGCCGGCAGAGATTGCCAAGATCGCGATCATCCTGTTTATTCCGGTCCTGATCTGCAACCTGGGCAAGGACATCAAGAGCTTTAAGGGAATCCGGCAGATCCTTGCGTGGGGCGGCGTCTCGGCGGGATGCGTGCTGGTTCTCACAGAGAACTTAAGCACGGCCGTGATTGTCATGGGGATCACCTGTATTATGATATTCGTAGTCCATCCAAAGACGAAGCCCTTTGTGGTGCTTGTGGGGGCAGGGGCGGTTCTTCTTCTGGCGGCGGTGAAGGTCATGAGCATGACGCTTAAGACAAGCAGTAATTTCCGTCTGCGGAGGATTCTTGTGTGGCTGAACCCGGAAGAGCATACAGCGGAGGGAGGCTTTCAGGTGCTTCAAGGATTGTATGCGGTGGGGTCCGGAGGATTCTTTGGCAAGGGTCTGGGGAACAGCGCGCAGAAGATGATCATTCCCGAAGTGCAGAACGATATGATCCTTTCTATAGTATGTGAGGAATTGGGAGTTTTTGGCGCGATTATCGTGCTGGTTTTGTTCGGTATGCTGTTATACCGGTTGATGTTCATTGCGCAGAATGCGCCGGATATGTATGGTTCGCTGATCGTGACAGGGATATTTGCCCACATGGCCCTCCAGGTCGTGCTGAATGTTGCCGTTGTGATCAATCTGATCCCCACCACGGGAATTACGCTGCCGTTTATCAGTTACGGAGGAACCGCCAGTGTGTTTATCATGGCAGAGATGGGGATCGCCCTTGGAGTGTCTGGAAAAATCAAATAAAATACTTTTCTTTCCAATATAAATATGGTATGATAATCTATGTAGTATTTAAAACTACATAGTGTGGAAATGAAGAACACAATATATATACCGGGAGGATGGGTATGAGTTATAAGATTATCGTGGATAGCTGCGGCGAATTAACGGAAGAGATGAAAGCGTCAGGGCGCTTTGAGACGGCATCTCTGGAGATTGATGTTCATGGACATCATATTATTGATGACGAGACTTTTGACCAGGCAGAATTTCTAAGGCTGGTGGCGGAGTCTCCGGATTCCCCGAAGTCTTCCTGCCCGTCTCCGGAGCATTATATGGAAGGTTACCGGTGCGAGGCGGAGCATGTGTATGCGGTCACACTGTCTGCGGAGCTGAGCGGGTCTTACAACAGTGCGATCCTTGGGAAGAACCTTTATCATGAAGAGTACGGCGAGAAGGATATCTATGTGTTCAATTCTCGTTCTGCGTCGATCGGGGAGACGCTGATCGCTATGAAGATCGTGGAATGCGAGGAACAGGGGATGGAATTCGCGCAGGTGGTGGAGACGGTAGAGGCATATATCGGGGAACAGCACACGTATTTCGTGTTGGAGACACTGGATACATTGAGGAAGAACGGACGGCTTACCGGAGTGAAGGCGGTAGTAGCGACCGCGCTCAATATCAAGCCGGTCATGGGTGCGACGCCGGTCGGCACGATCCTCCAGCTTGGACAGGCGCGGGGTATGAAGAAGGCTCTGGTTAAGATGGTGGATGAGATCATGAAGGATCTTAAGGAGTCGAAGAAGAAGATACTGGCGATTTCGCACTGCAACTGCCGGGAGAGGGCAGAGTATGTGAAGGAGATGCTGGTGCATAAGGCGGATTTCAGAGATGTGGTGATCCTTGATACGGCGGGAATCAGCAGTATGTATGCGGCAGACGGCGGTGTGATTGTTGTGGTGTAGCCGGCAGGAGATCATCTTATGTTATGGTAACAGTTCAGATACCTTCACTGTTACAGGCATCCGGCCATTAAAAATCGCTTCGCGATGGGCCGGATGCTCTCAGGCTCTACTCTGTGGTACGGTCAGCGCAGTGAATGCGCAGACCTGTCTGAACTGTTACATGTTATGTTCCTTTTTCGTCGGATTTGGGA
Organism: Lachnospiraceae bacterium; assembly: GCA_910574715.1. Classification (GTDB taxonomy): domain Bacteria; phylum Bacillota; class Clostridia; order Lachnospirales; family Lachnospiraceae; genus Sporofaciens. The sequence goes on from CAJTCH010000017.1 coordinate 60,800, forward strand.
TAAACTTGTTGTATAATTCCTGGATTTGTGATAGAATATCTCCTATGTCAGGAATTGCAGAAGGATGACAGATATTATGGCTGTCATTCTGCTATTTATTTATATAGTAAGAAGGAGTCAGAAGCTATGAGTCAGGAGAAGGTTGACAGATATAAGAAGGAGAAGGCGAACCGTAAGGAGAATGTGCGCAAAGAGAAGATGCGCAATGCCATGCATAAGGGGGTGGTATGCCTTGTGGGAGTTTTGCTGATCGGATGGATCGGATATTCTGCGTATGGCAGATTTGAGGAGAGCAGGTCGAACCAGGAAGCGCACGTGGATTACTCCGCATTGACGAACCTGAAGACAGAGCTTGCCGAGGTGGCCGAATAGTGTGACAGATGGTTATATTAAGCTGAATTGATTGACGATTAGAAGCAGAATGAGTTCTGCTTCTTTTTTTGTGCAAAATACCAAAAAGTGAAAAAGGGGTTGAAATAGTCAAAAAAGTAGTTTACAATGAATTCAAGTGGTAGAAAGTGGTGAAAAGTGGAACGAAGTGGTAATAAAGTGGAGCTGCTTGGGAGAAGGTGAGTTCTGAATGTTGAAAGGGGAGTATAGTCATAATATTGATGCGAAGGGTAGATTGATCATTCCGGCCAAGTTTCGTGACGATCTAGGGGAGAATTTCGTCATAACCAAAGGGATGGAGAATTGCCTCTATGTATACCCGGAGAACGAGTGGAACATCTTCGAAGAGAAACTGAACGCCCTGCCAACTACTACGGACAAGAAAGCCCGCGCCCTTGCATATTTTTTTCAGGGGAGTGCGACAGACGGCGATCTTGACAAGCAAGGAAGAACTCTGATCCCTTCCGTCCTCAGAGAATTCGCACATCTGGACAAGGAGGTCGTATTCATCGGTATGGGGAAGCGTGCCGAGATCTGGGACAAGGCGAGATGGGATGAGAAGAATGCTGAAGTGGAAATGAACATTGAAGATATTGCATCTGATATGGAAGCAAGCGGATTTAGTATCTGACCAATAGTATATGATATCATTTGTCTGAAGGCTTTGTGGGTAGGCTGTTGTGCCGGTCGGATATCATGCGGTCAGCACAGAGGACAGTATGCGAAAGGGAGCGGATATGGAATTCGAACACAGATCAGTATTACTGAAAGAGACGGTTGACGGATTGAAGGTGAAACCTGACGGTGTCTACGTTGATGGTACACTCGGCGGCGGCGGGCACAGTCTTGAGATCTGCAGGCGTCTGGGAACACAGGGGAGTATTATAGGAATAGACCAGGATGCGGCGGCCATTGAGGCGGCGGGCATCCGACTGAAAGACTTCGGGGAGAAGGTCACGATAGTCAGAAGCAACTATTGTGATATGAAGTCGCAGCTTCAAGGCCTTGGGATTGACAAGGTAGATGGGATCGTTCTGGATCTGGGCGTGTCGTCTTATCAGTTGGATACGGCAGAGCGGGGGTTCTCCTATCGGGAGGATGCATCTTTGGACATGCGTATGGATACGCGTCAGAAGATGACGGCCAGAGATATTGTCAATGACTACGGCGAGATGGAACTTTACCGTGTGATCAGGGATTACGGGGAGGATAAGTTTGCGAAGAATATCGCCAGGCATATCGTAAGTGCACGCGGGAAAGGCTCCATCGAGACGACAGGGCAGTTGGCAGAGATCATCAGAGCAGCCATTCCGATGAAGTACCAGAAGAAGTCCGGGCATCCGGCCAAGAGGACATTTCAGGCGATCAGGATTGAGCTGAACCGGGAATTGGAGGTCTTAAGAGATTCGTTGGATATGATGATCGATCTGCTGAATCCAAGGGGAAGGTTGTGTATTATCACATTCCATTCACTGGAGGACAGGATTGTTAAGAGTGCATTTAAGAAGAATGAGAACCCTTGCACCTGTCCGGCAGATTTTCCTGTATGTGTATGCGGGAAGATATCAAAGGGGAGTATTATTACTAGAAAACCGATCTTGCCAAGTGACGGAGAGATCAAGACAAACAGCCGCTCCAAGAGCGCGAAGCTTCGTATCTTCGAGCGCAGCTGAACTGACAGGACGGGAGCAGGAAGAAAGGGGTGACATATATGGCAGCAAGACAGAACCGACCGGATTACAGACAACAGTACAGAAGAGGAGATGCAGCCTCGCAGATGTATGTACAGGGTAACGTTGTGACGAAACCGGCGGAGGAGCCGCGCCGTCATGAGGGGTCGCCCGTAAGACACAGGAAGGCGAGCAGGCAGGTGCGCAAGAACCGTAAGCTTGCCCTTCGCATGAACTCTGCATATGTGATATTCCTTGCGGTGGCGGCAGTGATGGCGTTGGTGGTATGTGTCAATTATATAGAACTGCAGTCACGGATTACGAGCCGTTCGAAGAACATTACTGCCATGCAGGAAGAACTGGCAAGGCTTCGTGAGGAGAATAACACCAGGTACAATGCAGTGATGGATTCTGTGAATCTAGATGAGATCAGGGACCGCGCACAGAATGAACTGGGAATGGTCTATGCTTCGCCGGAGAGGATCATCGGTTACGAGAGCCCGGCTACGGATTATGTGAAGAAGTATGAGGACATTCCGGAGGACGGAGTGCTTGCCCGGTCCGGTGAAAATGACAGATAGGTGTATTATGGCAAAACATACAAAGAATGTATATAAGAAGAAATTTTCTAAATTCATGCAGAAGAAGCTAGTATTGTTGTTTGTGGCGATTATACTAGCTTTTGCTGTATTGATAGGCAGGATCACATATATCAATGCGTCCAGCGGTTCCAGCTATACGAAGCTGGTATTGGACCAGCAGCAGTATGACAGCCGGGCGATTCCTTTCAAGCGGGGGGATATCGTGGACCGCAACGGGACCAAGATTGCGACCAGCGAGAGGGTTTACAATGTGATCTTAGACGTCAAGGTTATGTGCAGCAAGAAGGACTACATCGAACCTACAATCCGGGTATTGAAGGAATGTTTCGGAATCGAGGAAGAGAAGGTCCGGGGGGTTATGGAGGAGAGCCCGTCAAGCAGATACAGCGTTCTTCTGAAAGGGATCGACTATGAGACGGCGCAGAGATTTGAGGCGATCGATCATGATGATGAGAATTATCCCGATGTTAATGGTATCTGGCTTGAGGACGACTATATCCGGAGATATCCATATAATACCCTGGCCAGTGATGTGATCGGATTCACGGTGAACGGTAATCTTGGGAGCAACGGTATCGAGGCGGCTTATAATTCGATCCTCAACGGCACAGACGGCAAGGAATACGGGTATCTGGACGAAGATTCTACATTTGCCAGAACGGTAAAGGAGCCGGAGAACGGCAATACTGTCGTGTCCACCATAGACCTGCAGGTACAGAGTATCGTGGAGAAGCATATTCTGGCGTTCAACGAAGCCCACAGGAACGGGGTGACGCCGGGAGAGGGCAGCAAGACTACGGCGGTGATGGTGATGAATCCGCAGAACGGGGAGACCCTGGCGGAGGCTTCCTATCCGAACTATGATCTGAACCAGCCAAGAGACCTGTCGAAGTATTATTCGGAGGAAGCACTTGCGGCGATGTCGGATGACGAGAAGATCGAGAAGCTGAACCAGCTGTGGAATAACTTCTGTGTCAGCGAAGCCTATGAACCCGGTTCCACATTCAAGCCGTTTACCATCTCGGCGGGGTTTGAGACGGGAACCCTGACAGGAGGGGAAGGCTATACCTGCGGAGGGATGCTGCATATAGGGGATCATGATATCCACTGCAGCAACCGTGAAGGGCACGGACCGCAGTCGTTGAAGAGATCCCTTGAGAATTCCTGCAACGTTGCGCTGATGTCTATCGGACAGGCTCTTGGCAAGGAGGAGTTCAGCCGTTATCAGAAATTATTCGGCTTTGGCGAGTATACAGGTATCGATCTTCCGGGCGAAGCGCAGGGACTTTTGTATGACGCCGAGAGTATGGATGCGGCAAGTCTTGCAACGAACGCTTTTGGCCAGAATTTCAATGTGACGATGACACAGTTATGCGCATCGTTCTGCTCCCTGATCAATGGCGGAGATTATTATAAGCCCCATGTGGTAAGGCAGATCTGGGACAAGAATGGGAACCTGATCGAGAACAAGAACCCGGTGCTGCTTAAGAAGACCATTTCTAAGGAGACCAGTGATATTATCAAGGATTATATGCTTGGAGTCGTGCAGGAAGGTACCGGCGCCAAGGCGGGAGTTCCGGGATATGATATCGGCGGCAAGACGGGTACGGCGGAGAAGCAGCCCCGCGGCAACGGCAAGTATCTGGTGTCTTTCATCGGATACGCGCCCCAGGAGAACCCGCAGGTAGTCGTATATGTAGTCGTGGATGAGCCTAACGTGGCAGAACAGGCCTCAAGCTCCTACGCTATGCAGATCGCATCCGACATCATGGCGGAGATCTTCCCTTACCTTGGTGTTCAGAAGGCAGCCGCGCCGCAGGAGTAGAAAAAGATAACTTGACCCAATTCCGATTCATAACCTTGCAAAAGCTATAATAAATTATACAAAAAGCTTTTGCGAGGTTTTTATATTATGAAGAATAAGACATATAATAAGAAGAAGATCCTGGTGGTTTTCCTGTGTGCGACGGTGATCATCCTGGCTCTTGTGGGCAGGCTTGTATATCTGATGGTATTTGACGCACAATATTATCAGAAGAAGGCGGAGGAGCTTCACGAGAGGGAGAGGGAGATCAAGGCGGCAAGAGGGGAGATCCTGGATGCGAAGGGAGAGGTGCTGGCGACCAATAAGACGGTCTGTACCATATCGGTGATCCACAGCCAGATCAGGGAACCGGAAAAAGTGATAAAGACACTTGCCGAAGCGCTTGATATGGACGAGGAGACGGTGCGCAAGAGAGTGGAGAAAGTGTCTTCTATGGAGCGGATCAAGACGAATGTGGATAAGGAGACGGGAGATACGATCCGTAACATGGAACTTGACGGAGTGAAGGTCGACGAGGATTTCAAACGTTATTATCCGCACAATGAGCTGGCTTCCAAGGTGCTTGGCTTCACCGGCGGAGACAACCAGGGAATCATCGGCCTGGAGGTAAAGTATGAGGAACATCTGAAAGGCTTGAACGGCACCATACTGACGACGACGGACGCCCGCGGGGTAGAGCTTGACGGCGTCGCGGAGGACCGGAAGGAGCCGGTGGCGGGCAATACACTTCAGATCAGCCTGGATTATAACATACAGATGTATGCGCAGCAGATGGCAGAGAAGGTGATGGAGGAGAAACAGGCGGATAAAGTAGGGATTCTGCTGATGAATCCTCAGAATGGGGAGATCCTTGCCATGGTAAATGTTCCGGAATTCGATCTGAACGATCCGTTTACTCTGAATACGGGGGAGGACGGGGCGGCCCTGTCAGATGAGAAGCGTCAGGACGCATTGAACCAGATGTGGAGGAACGGGTGTATCAATGATACCTATGAACCAGGCTCTACATTCAAGATCATCACGGCATCGGCCTGTCTGGAAGAGGGTGTCGTGAAGCTTGAGGATAATTTTAGCTGCCCGGGGTACCGGGTGGTGGAGGACCGGAAGATCCGGTGCCATAAGGTGGGCGGACACGGTGCGGAAACATTTGTGAAGGGAATCCAGAATTCCTGCAATCCGGTGTTTATCGACATTGGACTCAGGCTGGGCACGGATGATTTCTACAAATATTTTAAGCAGTTCGGGCTGATGGATATGACGGGAGTTGATCTGCCGGGAGAGGCAGGGACGATCATGCACAAGAAGGAGAATGTGGGGCTTGTGGAACTTGCGACTATGAGCTTTGGTCAGTCTTTTCAGGTGACACCCATGCAGATGGCGACAACTGTAAGTTCTCTGGTCAACGGCGGCAGACGGGTGACGCCCCATTTCGGAGTGAGGGTGTTAGATGCCGACGGCAAAGAGGTGGAGCGGTTTCATTATGACGAGAAAGCCGGTATCGTATCGGAAGAGACTTCTGCCACCATGCGGATGTTGCTTGAGAGCGTGGTATCAGAAGGATCCGGGAAGAATGCATACATAGAAGGTTATGCGATCGGCGGGAAGACGGCTACCTCCCAGACGCTTCCAAGGAGTGCGAACAAATATATTTCCTCCTTTATCGGGTTTGCTCCGGCAGACGACCCTCAGATCTTAGGAATGTGTGTGATCTATAACCCTCAGGGAGTCTATTATGGAGGGACGATCGCTGCTCCGGTGGTGCGAAACATATTTGAGAGCGTATTACCTTATCTTGGCATTGAAAAAGAGTAGGAAATGAAGTATACTAAAATATCAGTGAGAAAAGAATGATTAACGAAAGAAACGAAGAGGTGGATTATGGATTATAAGATATTTATCCCGGTTTTGATCGCATTTGTGCTCAGTGTGGTCATGGGCCCATTGATCATCCCGGTGCTTCGAAGGCTTAAGATGGGGCAGACGGAGAGAGAGGACGGCGTTAAGTCGCATTTGAAGAAGGCGGGTACGCCTACGATGGGAGGTGTGATCATCCTTCTGAGCGTAGTAGTCACATCTGTGATCTATATTAAGGATTATCCTAAGATCATCCCAATCCTGTTTGTAACGCTCGGGTTTGGGCTGATCGGATTTCTGGATGATTATCTGAAGGTGGTCATGAAGCGTTCTGACGGGCTGTTCCCGAAGCAGAAGATGGCGCTGCAGATCGTAGTGACGGCCGTGTTCGCATTCTACATGATCAGGTTTACCGATGTATCCCTTGCCATGCTGATTCCATTTACGGGAGGAATGTACTGGAATATCGGATGGCTTGCGATCCCGGTCATGTTTATCGCCGTGATCGGAACCGTGAACGGAGTGAATTTTACCGACGGTCTTGACGGCCTTGCCTCCAGTGTGACCGTACTGGTCGCCACGTTTTTTACCGTGGTTGCGATCGGGACCAGGAGCGGTATCGAGCCTATCACCTGTGCGGTGGTAGGGGCGCTGATGGGATTTCTGCTCTTTAATGTCTATCCGGCCAGTGTGTTTATGGGGGATACTGGTTCCCTTGCCCTGGGAGGTTTTGTGGCGTCTACGGCTTACATGCTGCAGATGCCGATATTCATTATTATCGTGGGAATGATCTATCTGGTGGAGGTTCTGTCGGTTATGATCCAGGTGACATATTTTAAGAAGACGGGCGGCAAGCGTATCTTTAAGATGGCGCCGATACATCATCATTTTGAATTATGCGGATGGTCAGAGACGAGGGTTGTAGCGGTATTTGCCATCATAACGGCAATCCTGTGCCTGGTCGCGCTGATGGCTATGTAGGAATGGTTACGAACAGGAGGAGACATGGATATGGAAGTAGCAGGGAAGAAGGTCCTGGTATTTGGTTCAGGGATCAGCGGAATCGGTGCGGCAGCTCTTCTGGTCAAACAGGGGGCCGAGGTCGTACTCTATGACGGGAATGAGAAGCTTACAGAAGCAGAGGTCCGAGAGAAGCTATCGGGGGACAGCCGTGTGAGGATTGTGATCGGTACGCTTCCGGAGGAACTGCTTCATACGCTTGATATCGCCGTATTAAGTCCGGGGGTTCCGACAGATCTTCCGGTGGTGGAGCAGATGCGCGGGCACGGGATCCTGATCACTGGAGAGGTGGAGCTTGCCTATGAGGCAGGGCAGGGAGATGTGCTTGCGATCACCGGAACCAACGGGAAGACGACGACGACGGCTCTGTTGGGAGAGATCATGGAGGGATATCGGGAGCATGTATTCGTGGTAGGCAATATCGGCAATCCTTATACGGCGGCGGTCGGGGAGATGACGGAGGATGCGGTCACGGTAGCGGAGATGAGCAGCTTCCAGCTAGAGACGATCATTGACTTCAGGCCGAAGGTCAGCGCGATCCTGAATTTTACGCCGGATCATCTGAACCGGCATCATACGATGGAAGCATACGTGAACGCGAAGAAGAATATTGCGAAGAACCAGACCGGGGAGGACTATTGTATCCTGAACTATGAAGATAAGCTGACGCGGGAATTTGGTGAAAATATAGAGGCGCAGGTTCTATATTTCAGCAGCCGGCGTAAACTAGAACAGGGGATTTATCTTGAGAACGGCGAGATCATCTACCAGAACGGCGGGAGGATACCAATCTGCCGTGTAGATGAGCTTAGTCTTCTGGGAACCCATAATTATGAGAATGTTATGGCGGCATCAGCCATGGCGCTGGTGTACGGTGTGCCGGCCGATATCGTAAGAGCATGTGTGAAGTCGTTTAAGGGTGTGGAGCACCGGATCGAATATGTGGCGGAGAAGGATGGCGTTGCTTATTATAATGACTCCAAAGGGACGAATCCGGATGCGGCGATCAAGGGGATTCAGGCCATGAACCGGCCGACAGTGCTGATCGGCGGCGGGTATGACAAGGATTCTGTCTATACTGAGTGGATCCGAAGCTTTGACGGCAAGGTCAGGAAGCTGATCCTTCTTGGAGAGACGAAAGAGAAGATCGCAAGAGACGCGAGAGAATGCGGTTTCGCAGACTATGTGTTTGCAGAGACATTCGAGGAGGCGGTGCTTGAGGCAGCCAGGACGGCGAAACCAGGGGAAGCGGTGCTTCTGTCGCCGGCATGTGCAAGCTGGGATATGTTTTCAAGCTATGAAGTACGCGGAGAGAAGTTCAAAGAGATTGTAAATTCCTTATAAGGAGTGGCAGATATTGACACAGTCTAACAGCAGAAGGCTTGATTATACACTTCTTACCGCGTTATTCATGCTCGTGGTCACGGGGCTTGTGATCCTCTACAGTACGAGCGCGTATAACGGTGAGGTGAAGTTCCATGATTCGTTTTATTATCTGAAGAAGCAGGTGTTTGCGACGCTGCTTGGGATTGCCGGGATGTATGTGGCAGCTAATATGGATTACCATGTGTGGAGGCATGTGGCGGTACTGGGATACCTGACGGCGATTCTATTGTCAGTGGCGGTCTTGTTTATCGGTGACGAGATCAATGGGTCCAAAAGATGGCTGTCTTTGGGGCCTTTTTCTTTTCAGCCGTCGGAATTCGCCAAGGTGGCCGTCATTCTGTTCCTTTCCCATATGGTGACGAAGAATGCGAAGGATATCGGAAAGATGCGGACCATGATCAAGATCATGGTGTCGATCCTGCCCATTGTAGGTTTAGTAGGGGCGAGTAACTTAAGTACGGCGATCATTATCCTAGGGATCGGTGTCATACTGATCTTCGTGGCAAGTCCCAAATACGGACAGTTTGTGTTCATGGGGCTCCTGGGGATCGGCTTCATGGCAATCTTCCTGGCGCTTGAGAGCTACCGCCTGGAGCGGCTTGCGATCTGGCGGAATCCGGAAGCCTATGAGAAGGGATATCAGACATTGCAGGGATTGTATGCCATCGGTTCCGGAGGGCTGTTCGGACGGGGACTTGGAGAGAGTATCCAGAAGTTGGGATTCGTTCCGGAGGCGCAGAACGATATGATATTCTCTATTATTTGTGAAGAGCTGGGGCTGTTTGGAGCCGGGTTTATCCTGATACTATTCCTGATATTGATCTGGCGGTTCTTCGTGATCGCGACTCATGCGGGAGATCTGTTCGGGGCGTTGATTGCTACAGGGGCTATGGGACATATGATGATCCAGGTAATTTTGAATATAGCGGTGGTCACCAATACGATCCCCAATACAGGGATTACGCTGCCCTTTATCAGCTACGGCGGTACGTCGGTTGTATTTCTTCTTGCGGAAATGGGGCTTGTATTAAGCGTGTCATCTCTGGTAAAATAAGGCAATTGACAGAACAGGGGAAGGGATATATGAGAGATAGAGAGAGCCCGGCAAGGGAGCGTCCGGGAGAAGGACCAAGGAAGAAGAGAAGGAAGAAGAGATCGCACAGGCTCTATGCATTTGCCGTGCTGTTGTTTGGATTCGCGATCATTGTGCTGGCTTTCCTGCTTCTCTTCCATGTGCAGAAGATAGAAGTGAGCGGGAATGATTATCTGACAGAAGGGGAGATCATAGATGCGGTCCAGGATGACCGCCTGTCTAAGAATTCTCTGTATATTCTGGGGAAATACGCCGTGGGCAGGGGGACGGTGCTTCCGTGTCTGGATCAGATGAAGGTCCGTATGAAGAGCCCCTGGGTCCTGAAGGTTGAGGTGAGGGAGAAGCCGATCGTCGGTTACATACAGAACGGTGAGAAGTATGAGTATTTTGACAAGGAAGGTCTTGTGGTCTTCGAGTCTTCCGCGCTGAAGGAAGGACTTCCATATATAGAGGGGATAGAGGTGGGAGAGATCAGGCTGTACCACCGGCTAAAGAGCGGTGACACAAGGATCTTCGAACAGATCCTTGAGACTTCCAGGGAAGTGACCAAGTACGAGCTGGTTACTGACAGGATCGTGTGTGAAGAGGATAATATCTGTCTGTATGTAGGCAATGTCAGGATCTGTCTGGGAGAGAGCGTATCTTCTGCGCAGATCGCGCAGATCGAACCGATCCTTGAGAAACTGGGGAATCAGGAAGGGACGCTGCACTTAGAGCATTATTCTGAGATGAATCAGACGATTACATTTGAGGCGGGCCCTGTCATGCAGGAGCCGCCGGCAGATACCCAGGAGGCGGGTACAGAGTAGGCGGTTAGAAGAAAATTAAGAAAAATGGCGGAATTCTATTGATATTTTACACAAAAGTCTATATTATATAAGTATATATGGCAAAGAACACATTTCATTTGCTTTATGTGTGGGATGTATGATATATAATAAGGATAACAAAGGAGGAGAAACCCTTGCTAGAAATTAAAACGAACGAATCAGAAGCGGCGGCAAAAATTATTGTTGTTGGAGTCGGAGGAGGCGGCAATAATGCCGTGAACCGTATGATCGATGAGCAGATTGCCGGTGTTGAATTTATTGCGATTAATACAGACAAGCAGGCGCTTCAGTTGTGCAAGGCGCCGACACTGATGCAGATCGGAGAGAAGATCACCAAGGGGCTTGGAGCGGGAGCAAGACCGGAGATCGGAGAGAAGGCGGCAGAAGAGAGTGCAGAAGAAGTATCTTCAGCGCTTAAGGGAGCGGACATGGTGTTTGTTACCTGCGGTATGGGAGGCGGCACCGGTACGGGAGCGACGCCGGTCGTTGCCAGGATAGCGAAGGAATTAGGAGCGCTGACAGTCGGTGTTGTTACGAAGCCGTTCCGTTTCGAATCGAAGACACGTATGAATAATGCCCTCTCAGGGATAGAGAAGCTTAAGGAGAGTGTAGATACACTGATTGTGATTCCCAATGATAAGCTGCTTGAGGTGGTGGACAGGCGTACCACGATGCCGGAGGCGCTTAAGAAGGCGGATGAGGTATTGCAGCAGGGTATCCAGGGTATTACCGACCTGATCAATGTACCTGCGCTGATCAACCTTGATTTTGCCGATGTCCAGACTGTTATGACGGACAAGGGTATTGCACATATCGGTATCGGACAGGGCCGCGGTGACGACAAGGCTCTTGAGGCCGTGAAGCAGGCGGTTTCCAGTCCGTTGCTTGAGACGACGATTGCCGGAGCATCCCATGTTATCATCAATGTATCAGGTGATATCACTCTGATGGATGCCTCAGATGCGGCCGAGTACGTACAGGATCTTGCGGGAGAGGATGCGAATATCATCTTTGGCGCGATGTATGATGATTCCAGGACAGACGAAGCTACGATCACAGTGATCGCAACCGGTCTTCACAACGTAGGCGGAAGCGCCTCCAAGCTCAAGTCAAGGCTTGAGACGCCGAGGAATTCAACGATCGCCCACGGCGGAGTGGAGATGCGTTCTCCTGTATACGAGAGACCGCTGCAGCCGGGCGGACAGGGCGGCGCCAGACTGGACTACGGGATGGGCGCGCCTAAGGCGGGCGGCGCAACCGCGATGCCAAGGCGTCCGGTAGGCGGTACGTCTCCTTCTCTGGATACGCCAAGGACTCCGACCAGCAAGGTGAAGGAACAGTCCATTAAAATACCTGATTTCTTTAAGAAATAATATTGCGGTATCATGTTAATACAGAAGATTCGGGCATGTTTTCAGTGTCCGGGTCTTTTTGTAGTTAGACTTACACCGGCGTTCGGTATCGCATGGTTTTTCATTCTGTGAACGCCGGTATGTCGAATATTTCGGGAGAATGTGAGCTTAAATTCTGTGATTCGAGTGGATTTGACAAATTGTGTCAGAAATTTCCAGTTTATTCTCTTATAATTCTTTCTTTTATGCCAAAAAAGGATACCAAGTCTTGTGTGTCTGATCGAAGTAATTCCCACAAATCCATTTTCTAAATATCTATATCTTGTGGTTCTTTTGGACTGTCGAACGATAATTGTGATTCACCCCACCATATGACAAAATCTTTTCGCATCAGCTCGTATAATTAATCTTGCTTAAGTACCAATCGATTTTGTGTCACTGATCGTTAAAGGAAGGAAGAAGGTGGAACGTGTATTATGAATTATACATAGACGTATTTTTCCTGGAGAATTTTATGATGGATGTCATCCTTCTGGGGGTTACCGGCAGGATGCTGAAATACTCCGCCTCCTTTGGGTGTATCGTCCTGGGAGCGGCGGCGGGAGCGTTTCTGACTTGTCTGATCATATGTATTCCGATTCCGTATGCGCCGGTAAAATTCATATTGTTCCATGGCCTGCCCGGCGTCGCAATGATAGGAATCGGGCTTGGGATACGGGGCGTGGGGGAGTTCGCGAGAGCGTGGGTGCTGCTGTATATCTGCGGCTTCCTGACAGGCGGCGTATTCCAGTTCCTGGGGCAGTACGTACGGATAGGGAGCTTTTTCATAATACTGGCAGGCTTAAGCTTCTTGGCGGTATCAGGGATCTGGAGTCTGCTTGTATATCTGGCGAGACAGAGCCATTACAGGTGTCAGGTGGTCCTTCGCAACGGAACAAGGAGCCGGCGGGTGCAGGCGCTGATCGATACAGGCAACTGTCTGAAGGATGATATTACAGGGAAACCGGTCAGTATTATTGATAAAAAAGTTGCAGAGGAACTCTATGAAGGAAATGACTTAACAGGAATACGGTATATTCCATATCACTCTATCGGAAAAGCGGAAGGTGTAATGCCATTGATCACGCTGGATGGGATGTATGTATGCAGAAAAGAAAAGGAATGGATTGAGAAGCCGCTTGCGGCCATCTGTGAGGAGGATATGACGGCTGACCGTTATGAGATGATTTTGAATCCCGATATTTTCGGGAGCGCTGATTAACTGTGGAATGAAAGATATGACGATCGGCCTGCGATGCGGGCCGGTTACAACAGGAGGAGTAGATTATGGTAATAAGAGTTGCAGTACCGCATCATTTTAAATTAAAGGTAGTACCGGACTTTCGGACTTTGTTTTTTCCGGATAAGAGAGACATACACTATATCGGCGGTTCGGATATCCTGCCGGCGCCGCTTGATACAAGGGAAGAGACAGAGGCGATCAATGAGCTGGGATCCGAGGATGACGAGACGGCGAGGAAGCTTCTGATAGAGCACAACTTAAGGCTGGTGGTATATATCGCGAAGAAATTCGATAACACCGGGGTCGGAGTGGAGGATCTGATCTCTATTGGGACGATCGGGCTGATCAAGGCGATCAATACATTCAATCCGGATAAGAATATCAAGCTTGCTACCTATGCTTCGCGCTGTATAGAAAATGAGATCCTGATGTATCTTCGGAGAAATAATAAGACGAAGATGGAGGTATCCATCGACGAGCCGCTGAACGTGGACTGGGACGGCAATGAACTGCTGTTGTCGGACATTCTGGGAACGGAGGAGGATACGATCTATAAGGATCTGGAAAATGAGGCGGAACGGAAGCTTCTGATCAAGGCGATCAACCGTTTGTCCGGGAGAGAGCGGACCATCATAAAGATGCGCTTTGGCCTGGGAATGCCTGACGGGGAGGAGCGGACTCAGAAGGAGGTTGCGGACCTTCTGGGGATCTCCCAGTCCTACATATCGCGTCTGGAAAAGAAGATTATGCAGAGATTAAAGAGGGAAATGGTGAAATATTCGTAGAAAACAGATAGAAATGTCGATATTTTCAGAAAAATAGTGCAAAATGCTCCAAGAAGATGCTATAATAAAAAGAAAAAGGGGTTGAACGTATGAGACTTAGCTTTATTGGAGCGGCCCATGAAGTAACAGGAAGCTGTCACTATTTGAATGCGTGCGGGAAGAACATCCTGATTGACTGCGGTATGGAGCAGGGACCTGATCTGTATGAGAACCAGGAGCTTCCTGTTCCCGCAGGAGAGATTGATTTTGTTCTGCTGACACACGCGCACATCGATCACTCCGGAAAGATCCCGCTCTTGTGCCGGCAGGGATTCAAAGGAGAGATCGTCACAACATTTGCTACGTCGGATCTGTGTAATATCATGCTCCGTGACAGCGCCCACATTCAGGAGTTTGAGGCGGAATGGCGGAACCGTAAGGGCAGAAGAAGCGGGGAAGAAGCTTTTGAACCGTTGTATACGATGGAGGATGCGGACGCGGCGATCAAGCTGCTTGCCCCATGTGATTATGAGCAGCGGATCACACTGTGTGAAGGGATCGATGTACAGTTCCATGATATGGGACATCTGCTTGGCTCTGCCAGCATCGAGGTATGGATTACGGAGGACGGGGTCACGAAGAAGGTGGTCTTCTCCGGAGATGTGGGGAATGCGAATCAGCCGATCATCAAGGAACCGCAGATGGTCAAGGATGCGGATTATATCGTGATCGAATCTACATACGGTGACAGAACACACGGCGATGTGGTACCGGATTATATCGGAGAGTTCACGAGGATCTTGAGGGAGACATTCTCAAGGGGCGGCAACGTCGTCATCCCGTCTTTCGCGGTTGGGCGTACACAGGAGCTTCTGTATTTCATCCGGGAGATCAAGGAGAGGGATCTCTTGCCGGAGTTTGCGGGATTCGAGGTATATGTGGACAGTCCGCTTGCCATAGGGGCGACGAATGTATTTAACAAGAATGTAAAGTCCTGCTTTGACGAGGAGGCGCTGGCGCTGGTAGAGCGGGGGATCAATCCGCTGCTGTTCAAGGGACTCAAGACGACGATCACAAGCGATGAATCGAGGATGATCAATTTCGACGAGAAGCCCAAGGTAATCCTGTCGGCATCGGGTATGTGTGAGGCAGGACGAATCCGGCATCATCTGAAGCATAATCTGTGGCGTCCGGAGTGTACCATCTGTTTCGTGGGCTATCAGGCATTTGGGACGCTGGGGCGCGCGCTGATCGAGGGCGCCGAGAGTGTGAAGCTGTTCGGTGAGAATATCACGGTGAACGCGAAGATCGAGGTGCTTAGAGGCATCAGCGGACATGCGGATATGAACGGACTGCTGGACTGGCTTGGAGGATTTGAGAGGCGGCCGGAACGGGTCATCGTCGTACACGGCGAGGATACGGTTACAGATCATTTCGCGCAGTTGGTGGAGGAGAAGTTCGGCTATCCGGCGTTTGCGCCGTATTCGGGCGGGACGATCGATCTGATGACAGGCGAGATCCTGACCGAAGGCATGAAGGTTCCGAAGAAAGCGGTGCAGAAGCCGGCTGTCACACGTGCGGTTCATGCATTCCAGCGCGTGGTTGCGGCGGCAAAGAGGCTGCTTGAGGTGGTATATAAGAACGAAGGACTGGCGAACAAGGAGCTTGCAAAGTTCGAGACGCAGATCCAGAATCTAGCGGATAAGTGGGATCGATGATGTTTCGCTTGTCAAGGACTAAAACTTTTTTTATTTTTTGAATAAGCGAATATGACTCCTGCCAAATGAGAATCATTTTACTATACAAAGATTCATATTTATTCATTTGGTAGGAGGATTTTCGATTATGGCACAGGGAAAAGTAGAGATATGCGGAGTGAATACGGCGAAGCTTCCGGTCTTGAAAGAAGAAGAGAAGGAGGCGTTGATTGCGCGCATCAAGGCGGGCGACGCTAAGGCGAAGGAAGAGTACATCAAGGGGAATCTCAGGCTTGTGTTAAGCGTGATCAAGCGTTTCGGCGCAAGTAACGAGAATCCGGACGATCTGTTCCAGATCGGCTGTATCGGGCTTATAAAGGCGATCAATAACTTTAACACAGAACTGGATGTGAAGTTCTCCACTTATGCCGTGCCGATGATCATCGGTGAAATCAGGCGTTATATGCGAGACAACAATTCGATCCGGGTCAGCCGTTCGCTGCGTGATACCGCGTATAAAGCGATCTATGCCAAAGAAAATTATGTGAAGCGCAACCTAAAGGAACCCACAGTCCAGGAGATCGCGGAGGAGATCGGGATTTCAAAGGAGGATATCGTATTTGCGCTGGATGCGATCCAGGTGCCTATGAGCCTGCAGGAGCCTGTCTATAATGACGGCGGAGACGCCCTCTATGTGATGGACCAGATCAGCGACACTAAGAATAAAGAAGAAAAATGGGTAGAAGACCTCTCCTTAGAAGCAGCCATGGAGCACCTTGGAGAGCGGGAACGCTACATTATCAAGCTTCGATTCTTCGAAGGCAAGACTCAGATGGAGGTAGCCGAAGAGATCCGCATCTCCCAGGCTCAGGTCAGCCGCCTGGAGAAGAATGCCCTCCGCATCATGCGCCAATATCTGTCTTAAATTAGGAAAACGTCATCCCTTGCAGCCTGCTGCAGGGGATTTGCTATATTAACATATATGAAAAAGTCCCTCTCCCCTATTGCATTTTTTCTATGTCTATACTATGATTAGTGCATGGAGGATATTTATTTTATGAAAGCATGTATATTTGATCTGGATGGTACGCTGACTGACACGCTGGAATCTTTGACTTATTCTGTGAACAAGACGCTTGGGGAGATGGATCTGCCTCCGATCACGGCGGATGAGTGTGAGAGTTTCGTGGGTAACGGTGCCAGGGTTCTGATGGAGTGTTCGCTTCGTGCGGCGGGCGAAGAGAATATGGACAGACTTGAAGAAGCGATGGAGAGATATGGACGCATATTTGACGCCAACTGTACATATCATGTAACACCCTATGAAGGCGTGGAAGAGATGTTAAGAGGTCTGAAGGAGAAGGGAATCCGGCTTGGAGTTCTGTCTAATAAGCCGCACCGGCAGACTGTGAAGGTAGTCAGGGAGATATTTGGAGAAAATGTATTTGACTTCGCACAGGGGCAGCAGGAGCAGGTTCCAAGGAAGCCGGATCCGGCGGGCGTACTCCGTCTTCTTGAGGAGATGCTGGTGACCAGGGATGAATGCCTGTATGTGGGAGATTCAGAAGTAGATATCCAGACAGGAAGGAATGCCGGGGTAAGGACCATTAGCGTGACATGGGGGTTTAGAACCAGAGAGGTACTGGTGGCTGCGGGAGCCGGGACGATCATAGACAGACCGGAAGAGCTGCTGCGGTTGGTGTAAGAGACTCTCGGGATTTGTGGGTCCTGTTTTTGAGAGTACACGAATGGCTAAGGGAGGTTAAATAAGATGTATGAGTATGATGAAGATTGTTTGAAGGCCTTTATAAGGAACCAGAGAAGACTGTTTGACGAACCGGTAGCGGAGACTCTGGAGGAAGCGGAAGCATTTCTTGAGGATTGTATGGCAGTGGTGGTCGACAGTATCGATGAAGTGAGAGATTTCCTTGAAGAAGAGGGAGTAGATGTCGAGGGAATGTCTGCGGAAGAGCTTGAGGAAGCATCGGAAGTATTCGCAATCCCCGGAGGAAGATATCTGATCGTGGAAGGATAACAGCATATTAAAAGCCGTAACTACTTGGTAGTTTCGGCTTTTTTCAGTGCTTCTTCGATGGCGTTGATGATGACCTGGGATGTGTATGGGTTGCTCTCGGAATACTGGATATTCTCCAGGGATTGATTGTCGTACACCTGTTCTGCGATATCTTCGATCGCCGGTTGGATCAGAGGGAACATGGTCGCCACGGTCTCATCCAGGTTGGAGAACCGGATGGAATTGATGTGGGATTCATCCACGGTCACTTCCACTTCCAGTGCGGTGTTGTTCAGCGTGACGGTAGAAGTATAGACTCCCGGCATGTATTTTTCTTCATGGATGCTGGTTCCTCTATTCTTGGGAAGGAACATGAACAGAAGCAGTACGATCAGTATGACGGCCAGCGTGGCGAAGACTGCTGTGTAGATGATTTCCTTCATATGCAACACAACTATTTTTGTTTTGGAACTCATAAAAGACCCCCCTGTATTGAGTATGATATGTTCTTTTTTATAATGTATGAGAAAAGAATCGAAATTATTCGTTTCTTTTACGTGACAAATCCGTTCTGTTCTTGTATAATAGGAATCCGAGGTGAATAGGATGTTTATAATTGTAGGACTTGGGAATCCAACGCTGCAGTATGCAGGTACCAGGCATAATGCAGGATTTGATGTCATAGATGTCCTTGCGGACAAATATAATATTGCTGTAGACAGCAGAAAGAACCGTGCGTTTGCCGGAATGGGAATGATTAAGGGCCAGAAGGTGATACTGGCAAAGCCTCAGACATATATGAATTTGAGCGGAGAGAGTGTGAGAGGGTTTGTGGAGTATTATAAGGTCATGAAAGAAGACGAGCTTCTGGTGGTCTATGATGATGTGAGCCTGGATATGGGACAGCTCCGTATCCGTAAGAAGGGAAGCGCGGGCGGCCACAACGGTATCAAGAATATTATAGCAAATCTTGGGACTGAGGTATTTCCAAGGATCAAGGTAGGTGTGGGAGAGAAACCCAAAGGGTATGATCTGGCAGATTATGTGCTTGGACATTTCTCCAAGGCCGAGAGGAAGGTTATGGCGGAAGGATATGAGAAAGCAGTCAGCGCCATTGAGCTGATCCTTGATGACGGAATAGTGGCGGCTATGAATATGTATAACAGAAAAGCGAAGCCTAAGCCTAAGGAGGCATAAGAGATGCAAGCCTTGATCAGGCCATTGAAGGAATTGGCAGAGTTCGAAGAGCTCTGCAGGAATCGGACAAAAGGACCGGGGATGATACGCGTAAGCGGATGTGTCAGTTCCCAGAAGACCCATATGATGTATGCGCTCAGCGATGGCTTAAAATACAAAGTCATTGCTTGTTCTGGTGAGTCGAAGGCGAAGCAGATCTATGAGGAATACCGTTTCCTGGATCCGCAGACATATTTCTATCCGGCCAAAGACCTTCTGTTCTACCAAGCAGACCTTAGAAGCAAGGAATTGTTAAGACAGCGCATGGAGGTGCTGCAGGCGGTGGCGGAAGGCGGATCTCTTACGGTAGTAGCCAGCTTTGACGCGTTCATGGATTCGCTGATTCCCAAGGAACAGCTTGGGGAGAGATTCCTCCGCATTAAGAATGACAGCGCTGTTAACCTTGAGGATCTTCAGAGAGAACTGACAGATTTGGGATATGACAGGGAGGTTCAGATCGAAGGCCGCGGGCAGTTCTCCGTCCGGGGCGGTATCCTTGATGTGTACCCGCTTACGGAGGAATTACCTGTGCGTATTGAGCTCTGGGGAGATGAGGTGGATTCTATCCGGACGTTTGACGTGGAGACGCAGAGATCCATTGAGAATCTGACAGAGATCTCCATCTGTCCTGCTATAGAATTCCCGCGGGAGGGGGAACGGAGGGTGTCGTTTCTGGATTATTTTCCTGCGGATGAGACGATTCTGTTCTTGGATGAACCGGTGCGCTTAGTAGAGAAGGGCAGGGGCGTGGAAGAGGAATTCATGGAAGCGCAGAAGAAGCGGGTAGAGAGCGGATATGAGATGGCGGACGGTGAGGTCAGGCTGTATTCGGCGGAAGAGATTTTAGACCGGATGAACGCCTACAGCAGTATTGGTTTTCTTGCATTGGATATGCGGTGTAAGGAACTGGTTTCCAGGGAATCTTATAGTCTGCAGACGAAGAGTGTGAACCCGTACAACAGCAGTTTTGACATGCTTACTCAGGATTTAAAGCGGCTTAAGAGGAACGGATACCGGGTGATACTCCTGTCCGGGTCCCGGACCAGGGCGAAGCGTCTGGCAGAGGATCTGAGGGATTATAATTTAAGCAGCTATTACAGTGACGATATGGACCGGGAAGCAAGTCCCGGGGAGATTATGACGGCATACGGGCATGTGGCCTGCGGGTACGAGTATCCGATGCTGAAATACACGGTGATCTCGGAGACAGACATCTTCGGGAAGGTAAAGAAGAAGAAAAAGAGAAAGCTCTATGAAGGGCGGAAAATACAGGATTTCGCGGAGCTGAAGCCGGGTGATTATGTGGTTCATGAGAATCACGGACTTGGGATCTACCAGGGGATCGAGAAGATAGAGGTCGACAAGATCTCCAAAGATTATATGAAGATATCCTATGCCCAGGGCGGGAATCTGTATATTCCGGCAACCCAGCTCGATCTGATCCAGAAGTATGCCAGCGCAGATGCGAAGAAGCCGAAGCTTAACAAGTTAGGTACCCAGGAGTGGAACCGGACGAAGACAAAGGTGCGGGGCGCCGTAAGGGAGATCGCAAAGGATCTGGTGAAGCTGTATGCTGCCCGGCAGAATCAAGAGGGGTATGTGTACGGGGAGGATACCGTCTGGCAGAAGGAATTCGAGGAGATGTTTCCGTTCGAGGAGACAGAGGATCAGCTTCTTGCTATCGAGGCGGTCAAGCGGGATATGCAGAGCCATAAGATCATGGACCGCCTGATCTGCGGAGATGTGGGGTACGGTAAGACAGAGATCGCGATCCGTGCGGCGTTCAAAGCCGTACAGGAGGATAAGCAGGTAGTATATCTGGTGCCGACAACGATCCTTGCACAGCAGCATTACAATACGTTTTTGCAGCGGATGAAGGATTTCCCGGTCCGGGTGGACTTGATGTGCCGTTTCCGGACTCCGGCGCAGCAGAAGAAGACGGTAGAGGATACGAAACGGGGTCTGGTCGATATTGTGATCGGGACTCACCGGGTGCTTGGGAATGACATCAAGTTCAAGAATTTGGGTCTTCTGATCATCGATGAGGAGCAGCGGTTCGGCGTTCAGCATAAAGAGAAGATCAAGCAGCTTAAGGAGAACGTAGACGTGCTGACGCTGACGGCGACGCCGATTCCGCGGACACTCCATATGAGCCTTATAGGGATCAGGGATATGAGTGTCCTTGAAGAAGCGCCTAATGACCGTATGCCGATCCAGACCTATGTGATGGAATATAATGACGAGATGGTGCGGGAAGCGATCGAGCGGGAATGTGCAAGAGACGGCCAGGTATATTACGTCTATAACAGGGTGGAGGATATTGCGGAGATTACTGCGCATATCCAGAAGCTAGTCCCGGAGGTTACCGTGGAATTCGCCCACGGGCAGATGCGGGAGCATCAGCTTGAGAAGATCATGTATGAATTCATCAACGGCGAGATTGATGTACTGGTATCAACGACGATCATTGAGACGGGACTGGATATCTCCAATGTCAATACTATGATCATCCACGATGCGGACCGGCTGGGGCTGTCCCAGCTATATCAGCTCAGAGGAAGAGTGGGGCGGTCCAACAGGATGGCCTATGCATTCCTTCTGTACCGCAGAGACAAGATGTTAAAGGAGATCGCGGAGAAGCGCCTGGCAGCAATCCGGGAGTTTACCGACCTTGGTTCGGGATTTAAGATCGCCATGCGCGATCTCGAGATTCGGGGCGCCGGGAATCTTCTGGGAGCAGAGCAGCACGGGCATATGGAAGCGGTGGGATATGATATGTATTGCAAGATGCTCAATGAGGCGGTAAAGCATCTGAAAGGCGAGATGGAAGAGGAGACGTATATGACGACTCTGGATCTGAATGTGGACGCTTATATTCCGGACAGCTATATTCCCAATGAGTATCAGAAGTTGGACATCTATAAGCGTATTGCTGCTATCGAGAATGAGGAAGAGAAGGACGATATGGCGGAAGAACTGACGGATCGCTTTGGAGACATTCCAAGGAAGGTCGAGAAGCTTCTTGAGGCGGCAAGCCTTAAGGCTATGGCGCACCGCGTATATGTGACTGCCGTAGAGCAGAAGGGTGAGAGTTATTATTTTACTATGTATGAGAAGGCGAAGATACAGTCCCAGAAGATTCCGGAGCTTATGAAGAAATTCAATGGAGAGCTGTCTATCAAGGCAGATACGTCCAATCCCTGTTTTGTCTATGAGAGGAAGGGCAAGAATAAGAAGGATAAATCATCAGATGCATTGTCAGTTGTGAAAAATGTGTTAATTGAGATGAAGGGATTGCTTGAGCCATAAAAAAGCGATATAATAAAGTCTGTTTATATACTTAAGGAGGTTTTAGAGAGATGAAAAGGAAGATAGTGATGCTCATAATGGCAGGGATGCTGACGGTGACTTCCCTTGCCGGCTGCAGCTCATTTAAGCCAGAGGATGTGGTAGCAACGGTAGAGGATCAGGAGATCACGGCGGAGGTTGCGAATTTCTATGCGAGATATGTGCAGGCGCAGTATGAGACATATTATTCAGCATTTCTTGGAGCGAATATGTGGGAATCCGAAGCTTCGGAGGGTAAGACCTATGAAGAGTCGGTCAAGGATTCCGTCTTGCAGACCTTGGAGGATATGGTGCTGTTAGAGCAGCATATGAAGGAATATGAAGTGTCCATTTCCGAGGCTGAGGAGCAGGTGATCAAGGATTCGGCGAAGGCGTTCGACGAGGTGAATGCCTTGGAGGACAAAGAGAAGGTATCCGGCTCTGAGACAGCGGTGGAGCGTGTACTGACTCTTATGGCGATCCAGCAGAAGATGCAGGATGCGATCCAGAAGGGGGCAGACATGGAAGTGTCCGATGAGGAGGCCGCACAGAAGAGCATGCAGTATGTAGAATTCGCTTATACCGTCGAGAGCGAAGAGGATGCCGAGGACGAGGAAGATGATGAAGAGTCCAGAGAGATGACGGACGAGGAGAAGAAAGAGGTCCAGAAAAAGGCTGAGGAATTTGCCAAGGCTGCCAAGGGTGAGAAGGATTTTGAAGCTTATGCGAAGGGCAAGGAGTTCGAAGTGAAGAAGGCAACCTTCGACGCCGAGTCTATGTCTCCGTCAGAGGAGCTGATCAAGGCGGCGGACAAGCTGAAGGAAGGCGAGACGACCGGAGTGATCAAGACGGATGACGGATGTTATGTTGCCAGAGTGACAAGCCTTCTTGACCGTGAGGCGACCGATGCGAAGAAGGATACCATCGTCAGCGAGAGAAAGCAGGAATTATATACGGAGACCTGTGAGAAATGGCGTGAGGATGCGAAGATATCGGTAAATGACGAAGTATGGGGGAAGATTGGATTCAAGGACCTGAAGGTTACGATGAAAGAAGTGAAAGAGGATCCATATTCCAATGCTGTCCAGACGGACGATGTGGCAGATGCCCAGGATGAAGCCGAGGAGAATGCGGAATAGGGCTTTCTAAGTATGATGAGATACGGCCTGACCGCAGTAGGTATATGATACCTCTGTCAGGCCGTATTCTCTGCAAACTAAGTGCACCTTACTATTGCATGAAGGAGGTGAGCAGGTCATTCACCAGCTTGCCGTCTGCCTTCCCCTTGACCTTGGGCATCAGGACTTTCATGATCCTTCCCTTGTCTTTGGAGACAGGAGCTTCGATCCCAAGTTCTGCGAGGGTTGCGTTTATCACCCCGCGGATCTCGGTCTCATCCATCATCTTAGGAGCGTACTGCTCAAGAACAGCGAGACGTCTGGTACATTCTTCGATGATGTCGGTGCGGTCGGCGGGTGTCATCTCCAGCGCCTCTTTCGTCTGCTTGATCTCCTTAAGGACAACCTGGATTTCCTCTTCTTCGGTCAGGTCTTCCCGTTTGTCAATTGCTTTATTCTTAAGGGCTGCAAGCAGCATGGACAGAGTCTCCTTGGTGTCTTTGTTACCTTCTTTCATGGCCTTGAACATATCAACGCGAACTTCTTCGATCTTACTCATATGAATCCCTCCTGAAATTAGTATGTCTCCATCATTATACAGGATGACGGTTGATTCTGCAAGGTATATGGTATGCCCTGTTCAGACACGAAATCACTGCATTCACGCAATATCTGTTGATTAGACGGTGCAAATTTGTTACCATAGGTTCAACAGAAAGGAAGTGAGCATATGGTGATACAGGACAGTTATATCACGATTGCCTGGCTGGTGTTTCTGATCATCCTGCTGATCGTCGAGATCATTACGGTGGGGCTTACGAGTATCTGGGCGGCCGGCGGGGCGTTGGCGGCGCTGATCCTGAATATCCTTGGACTCTCGCTGATGTGGCAGGTGGCTGCGTTCTTTGCTGTAACCTTTGTACTGCTGATCTTCACGAGACCGTTTGCGGTGAGATTCATCAATACGCAGCGTGAGAAGACGAACTATGAGGGGATCATCGGCAAGACCATCCGCATCACGGAGAGAGTGGACAATATCAGGCAGACAGGGATGGCAAATGTAAACGGCCAGGAATGGACGGTACGGGCGGAGAGGGATGACCTTATTCTGGAACCGGAGATGTTGGCGAAGGTAGTGAACATATCAGGCGTAAAGCTGATAGTAAAAGAGTATGAGGAGGAATAGGAATGGAAGGTATCGTTGGGTTGGTAGTAGTTGTTATAGTTGTGTTGATCGTATTACTGCTTCTGATCTCCTGTATTAAGATCGTGCCGCAGGCGAAGGCAATGGTCGTGGAGCGTCTGGGAGCGTATCAGGCAACCTGGAGTACGGGGCTTCATTTTAAAGTGCCGATCATCGACAGGGTTGCAAGAAGAGTGGACTTAAAGGAGCAGGTCGTTGATTTCGCGCCGCAGCCGGTGATCACGAAGGATAATGTTACCATGCGGATCGACACGGTAGTGTTCTATCAGATCACGGATCCGAAGATGTTCTGCTACGGTGTTGCGAATCCGATCATGGCGATCGAGAATCTGACAGCGACGACGCTCCGTAATATCATCGGTGATCTGGAACTGGATCAGACATTGACCTCCAGAGAGACCATCAACACGAAGATGCGCGCCTCCTTAGATGTGGCGACAGACCCGTGGGGGATCAAGGTGAACCGTGTAGAGCTTAAGAACATCATCCCGCCGGCAGCCATCCAGGATGCGATGGAGAAGCAGATGAAGGCGGAGCGTGAGCGCCGCGAGGCGATCCTGCGTGCGGAAGGTGAGAAGAAGTCTACGATCCTGGTGGCGGAAGGCCAAAAGGAATCTGCGATCCTGGATGCGGAGGCTGAGAAGCAGGCAGCCATCTTACGCGCAGAGGCTCAGAAGGAAGCTATGATCCGTGAGGCGGAAGGTGAGGCTGAGGCGATCCTTAAGGTTCAGAAGGCGAACGCGGACGGTATCCGTTTCCTGAAGGAGGCAGGAGCCGACGAGGCTGTGCTTACTATGAAGAGTCTGGAGGCATTCGAGAAAGCAGCTGACGGCAAGGCGACGAAGATCATTATCCCGTCGGAGATACAGGGGATCGCAGGCCTTCTAAAGAGCGCCAAGGAGGTAATGACTGAGTAACAGAAGTCTTGATTATGGACAGAGTGTAGACAGGGAAGGGAGGCAGCGCTATGACACATGTATTGATTCTTGAGGACGACAAGGCTTCTATGGAGGCTCTCGGGAAGATCCTTACAGAGTATTCGGAAGAAATCTGTGTCCACGCCGCCTCTTCTTATCCTGAGGCGAAGGAGCTGCTTGACGGAGATATCCGGTTCGGCCTTTTCCTCCTGGATGTGAATCTGGGAGGAGAGAACCGGGAAGACATCGGAGGCATCTTGTTTGCGAGAGAGATCAGAGAGAAGTTTTGCTATACATTTACCCCTGTAGTCATGGTCACGTCTGTGGGGGCGATGGAGATGCAGGCATACAGGGAACTGCACTGTTATCAGTATATCATGAAGCCGTTTCGTCCAGAACAGGTGATAGAGGTCGTTAGGAAGGTCCTTGACCGGGATAAGCAGGAGGAGCCGCCGTCTGTGGTGGTGAAGCGTGACGGGGTCAATTATCAGGTCAGGTGTGAGGAGATCCGCTATATAGAGGCGGTGCACCGCGGAATCCGGCTTCATATGAAGGGTGAGACCTGGGATGTGCCTTATGTGACGCTAAAACAGATCTTACTGAAGGTTCCGGGAGAGATGTTCTTACAGTGCCACAGGATATTTGCCGTGAACCGGCGGGAGGTGGAGTATTATGATACGGTGAACCGTATCGTGAAGCTTAAGGACTGTGCGGACGTGATCGAGATCGGTGTGACTTACAAGGCGGAGATCGGGAGGATTGTCAGTGGTAAGCTGGGTTAGAAGATTTTTATATCGTATATTTTGTGTGATCGCGCTGCTGGTATCCGTCTATCTGATCGTGGATTTTCTGGTCAGCGGTACGTTTGATTACAGGATCTTTACCATGTTCCTCTTATTGGTTGTGGTGGAGATCTGGGGGATCATCGACTGGCGGAAGAACTATCTTATGATGCGGCAGAAGGAATCGGAGCTTAAGCTGTATCAGCATTATATCAGGCCTCTGGAGGAATTGGTGAAGGAGATCCGTGCCAAGCAGCACGAGTTCGACAACCATGTCAATGCGATCCTGAACATGCATCTGACGGTGGGGGACTATGATGAACTGGTGGCGCGTCAGTCCGCATATATCACGGAGGTGCTGAGGGATGATGACAGCAGGAGATACCTGCCGCTGCTTAGGATCAGCGACAAGGTACTGGCGGGATTCCTCTACAGTAAGATCGTCCGCGCGCCGTCTTATGTGAAGACAGAGGTGAATGTAAAGAGCCTGGAGATCATATCCGGCATCTCGGAGCACCATCTGATCGAGATTGTAGGTACTCTGGTGGATAATGCCTATGAGGCCTGTACCGAGGAGCTGAACCAGATATCCATGGAACTGGATTCGGAGAATGACAGGCTGGTGTTCCTGATCCGCAACCAGGTCTGCGGCATGAAGATGGAGGACGTCAGCAGATTCTTTGAGAAGGGATATTCTACGAAGCAGGATGCCGACAGGCACGGGCTTGGGCTGTATAATGCGAAGCTGCTGGTTGGGCGGTATCACGGAGATATCACGGTGAGTCTTGATAAGGCAGACGGGAAGGATACCATCAGCATGAAGGTTATTGTGTAGAAAGATGTTTTGCAGACTATGGAAATATAACACGGAGGAAGGATGCGAGTCCTTCCTTTTTTCGTGGATAATGAGCCAGGCGGGTTACTGTTCACGGTGCCTTGCACTCCGCTGCAAGGCATCCGGCCAGTAAAATCGCGGTTTCAGGCGGAATAATTTTAAAGATAGGTGTGTTAGTCCTTTTTATATGTGTTACAATATATACAGAAGTTTTTATGTGAGAGTTCTGTGGATTGGTATATGAGAGGAGAGGGTACGATGAGAAATCACGAAGTAACAGCAAGGCAGCCGTTGTTGGATGAGGATGGATATTTGAGAGAACCTGGCTGGTCTAAGCGGCAGGTGCAGGTCTATGACCGGTCGAAGATCAAGGCGCCGGCATTTCGTATCAAGGAGTGGGATTATTATCTTGTGTTAAATGAAGATTTTGCGGGGGCATTTACCATATCGGATGATGGGTATATCGGATTGCAGTCGGTGTCTTTGCTGAATTTCAAGGAAGGATGGGAGCATACGGAGACGATCTTGAATCCATTTACCATGGGGCGTCTGCATCTTCCATCTTCTTCGGAAGAGGGGAATACGGTCTACCATGATAAGCGTCTGCACATGGAATTCCGCAAAGAGGGAGACAGAAGGAGGATCCTGTGCAGGTTCCGTGATTTCTGGCAGGGGAAGGAATTGGAGTGCAATATTACGCTTCGTGAGCCGATGATGGATACTATGGTGATCGCGACCCCCTGGAAGAACAAAAGGGCGTTCTATTATAATCAGAAGATCAACTGTATGGCGGCGAGCGGCAGCATGCGGTACGACAATAGAACATATACTTTTGATCCGGCGAAGGATTTCGGGACGCTTGACTGGGGACGGGGCGTGTGGACCTATGATAACAGATGGTATTGGGGGTCCGGCAATTGTATGATAGAGGGGAAGCCTTTTGGGTTCAACATCGGATATGGTTTCGGAGACACGGAGGCGGCGTCTGAGAATATCTTATTCTATGATGGGAAGGCGCATAAGCTTGACGACGTGACCTTCCATATCCCGGCGGATGATTATATGAAGCCGTGGAGATTCACCTCCAGCGACGGAAGGTTCGAGATGGATTTTGTTCCGGTACTTGACCGGGCGGCGAGGACCGCGGCGGTGATCATAGAGACGGACCAGCATCAGGTATTCGGACGGATGAGCGGTAAGGCTGTGCTGGACGACGGGAAAGTGATCGAGCTTAAGGACTTGATGTGTTTTGCGGAGGATGTGCATAATCGGTATTAGGAACATGTTAGAATTTTAATTAGGAAGTGTTCATATGTTATGTGAGTGGTGGAAGAAGAGAAGGAACGGATTATATATATTGATCTGTGCGATTTTTGTAATGAGCTGTCTGCCTGTTCTGCAAGGTCAGGCAGAAGAGAAGAAGGAGGAGAAGATATACTGCGCTGCATTTGG
>CAJTCH010000018.1 GCA_910574715.1 Lachnospiraceae bacterium
GATGCGAAAACGGCATACTTTTGTTATGAGGACCGCTGGCTTCTGGAACTGGTATTTAATCGGTATAAAAGCGATGAATGCCTGGATCATACCGATGTACAGAATGATTATTCCGTCATCGGCGGTGAGTTTGTCAACTTCCTGTCTACAGTTGCCACCTGCCGTATCATACGAAAGGCGCGGACGGCAGGATTATTTGACCATATGTCCTATGGAGAACTGATGGATGACCTATCATCAGCCTGGCGTAGAACAGATGCCCCGGAAGAACCGGCAACAGATGATGGATACTGGGTTCACACACTGCAGATTGTATTTGAGGAACTTGAGGCCTTGGGTCTGTCAAAACCGATACCAAAGCCAGCACCCAAGAAACGTGGCCGTAAACCCAAGCCCAAAGATCAGTATGAGCAGAAGCCAAAGCGCCCACGTGGCCGCCCTAGAAAGAATTCATCCCAGTCTGTCAGTACTCTATAGTCCGGCAGATTGGGAAAGTATTATTCTAACAGCCATTTGAATTCCGGCAACATAAAAGCATCTGTAATTCCGTCCATTATAGGCACAATATTCAGATTATAAATTTCCCGTAGAAAAGTAACTGCCTGCGAGATACTATCTGCACGGAAAAATATCCACGCAACATTCACAAATGAAAAAGTACATAACCATGAAAAAGCCGGATGCCATTCTGCAATTTGTTTCTTAAAAATCCTTGTCACAACCGAAGCTGCTCCATGCATGACTCCCCACAAAATAAATGTCCAGTTCGCTCCATGCCAGATACCGCTGACGAAAAAGACGATCATAACGTTAAAATATGTCCTTAACTTTCCTTTGCGATTTCCTCCTAGCGGAATATAGACATACGTAGTAAAGAACCGCGTCAGCGTCATATGCCAACAACCCCAAAATTCCGTAATTGTCTTAGCCCGATAAGGAGAATTAAAATTCATTGGTATATCTATATTGAAAAACTTTCCAATTCCTGTCGCCATGTCACAATAGCCTGAAAAATCAAAATATATCTGGAACGTATAACACAGCATAACAATTAGAGCATTCACAGTTCCTAAAGCTTCTACATTAGAAAATCCCACATCAACAGCTTTAGCAAACGTATCTGCCAGAAGAACTTTTTTAGCTAAACCAAAACCAAAAGCCATTAGTCCTTTTGCAAAATTATCAGCTTGAAATTTTCGATTTTGTAAATCCATAAATTGAGGGATCATTTCATTATGTAAGACAATAGGCCCAGCAATAAGCTGTGGAAAAAACGTTACAAACAATGCATATTCCGACAAAGAATAAAAAGGAACACCTCCATGATAACAATCCAAAATATACGACACTTGTTGAAAAGTAAAAAAACTAATACCTAGTGGTAAAAGCAAATTCAAAAATACAAAGTCCGTTCCAAATAAACTATTAATATTACTTACCAAAAAATCGTAATATTTGAAGTAAAACAATGCACCAAAGTTACACACCAAACCAATTATCATTAAAACTTTACGCACAAAGTCCGATAAAATAATACCCCCCCCCCACACGTTTTTTAGGACGAATCAATCGGCTAAGTGTAAAATTTATCGCAATACTTAATAAAATGATCGGTAAATAAGACCAGTTGAAAAAACCATAAAAAAACAACGATGCCAAACATAACCACATCGTTGCCCCTTTATAGTAATGAAAATAATTAAATGTATAATAACCAATTAGTACTATTGGCAAGAATGCAAGTATAAAAATATAAGAATTATATAGCATATACTCCTCTTTCTATTACAATCTTTTAGCAGGCATAAAATATTTATTAACTAATGAAATTATATACTTAAACTCTTTCGATTGACGATATATGATCCAATATATCACATTAGGAAAAAATAAACAAATTATTCCTCTAAAAACAAAATTTAAAAATGGTTGAAAAGATAACAAGTTACAAATCCACAAAGTACATAAAAGCGTTATCCCAAACAACATTGCTTGAAACACATACTCCTTTAAGAAGCTCAAAAAAGATTTATGAAACACATATTTGAATACTACATATGCTTCAATCCATACATTAACACCTAATAATGTGATCGTTGTTCCTATAAAAACCCCTATTACTCCCCATTTTATTGCTAATACAGTAGAAAAAAACAAATTTACGATCGCACCTATTAACGGTTTAAAACGATCATGCCACGGCAATCCAAATGCCTCTTTAAATGTCAAGATCGTACGCCTCATATTTTCAAAATAAAAATTGAGAAGAACAACATTTAATATTTCTCCGGATATTAAATATTCCTTTCCCAACCAAAAGGTTTCTACAAAAGGATTAGTCAAAACAAATAGACAAATTGTACAGAATGATATTAACCAAAAATTGAAAAACTGAATTTTTCTATATAGGCTATAAGATTCCTCAGAGCTTTTTTGTATCCCAAAATCTCCTATACTTGCCGTAATACTTGAAAAAAATGTTTGTAAAACACTTTTGATCGCACTAAATATCACTAAATAGTTAGAATAGAGACCCAGAAAAAGTAATCCAAAAAATTTTGAAATCAGAATATTATCTATAGCATCTGTAACAATCCCTCCAAATCTATGAAATATCATTGCTTTAACATTACGCATTATTTCATTTCGTATTTGAGCCGGTATTTCATTATACTCTTTATTATCTTTCATCCATGGAAATCTTTTATCTACTCTTACTGATAAAACTATATTCTCTGCAAAAGTAGATAATACCTGAATCCCGAGAAAACAATAATAATTATGCGTTAACAGCAATACTATTATCTGGAATATATTCATACAAAAATATACAGCTGTATGAACAGCATTGATCTGGTACTGATTTTGACTCGCAGTGATCAACGACCTCTTATAAGAATAAAAATATGATATTGCTGCATTTAATACAAACATGATATATATATAATGGATTCCAGATATATTCTCGGGTACATCCTTGATCAGATATGTGATAAATGGTGTAATACACCATCCAACTACTAATACTATAGAACCTATGATCAAATATGCTTTTCGATATAATCCCATTAACGCTTTACAAATTGAAATATCGTTTTCTGCCAGAGGCTTATACAAGCTAAAAATCA
Source organism: Lachnospiraceae bacterium (assembly GCA_910574715.1). Classification (GTDB taxonomy): domain Bacteria; phylum Bacillota; class Clostridia; order Lachnospirales; family Lachnospiraceae; genus Sporofaciens. The sequence continues at coordinate 3,129 of CAJTCH010000018.1, forward strand.
TCGCTGGTCCTAACCCTAATTCTGTGAGTGAAAGAACCGTTAAAATACTTGAAAAAAGTCCATTAAGTCCTAGATATTCTGCATCCAAATACAATATAAAGATTTTTCTAGAAATAAATCCTATGAGAATAATAAAAATCTGTCCTAGGATTGCCGTAATAATATTTAGAATTGATTTAGAAGTCCTTGACATCTTCTTTTCCCTCACATAGATTCAAATACCATATATATTCATTAACTTTTCCACTGAATAATTTATATCATATCCACAATCAGTTAATTTTTTTATAGTCATATCATTATTCGGACGTCTCATTTGGCAACTATATAATAGTTGCTCTGCCCATTCTTCTAAAGGAGCATCCAACGAAAGGTATTTCACCAGTCCACTCTCTACATCAACAGAACGTGTGATCGTATCTGATAAAATACAAGGAATATTTGCCGCTTGTGCCTCGATCACACTTCCTGGAGCTCCTTCCGTAAGAGAAGGCAGCACAAATACATTCAGCGTATGCAATAACTCTGAGATATCTGTCCGTACTCCTAGAAAATATACGGCTTCTTCGATCCCCTGCTCTCTGACATATTGTTTTGCTTCTGTATCTTGTTCGTCATTTCCTATTATGATCAATGCACTATTTGATTCAAGTTTTAAGAATTTATGAAATACCTTCACCAAAAAAATATGGTTTTTTACTGTTCTCCCATTCCCAACAGTCCCTATTATATAAGTAAATTTATCTAAATTTAACTCTTTCTTTTTTTCTAAAATATGTTTGTCGCTCATATATTTATATAACTCTAAATCTATTGCATTCGGTAAAAAATAAGAATTCTTTTTACTATATACCCTTTTTCCAAATACATGATCCGCCGCCTCCGCACTGCAATAGATTTTGACTGTGGAAAAAATATTTGTCAATATACGGGCAAAATACAGATAATATCTTCTCCTACGTGAAACATCATAAACTCCTGAATCTCTGGCATGCGCAATCCTTTTCTCAATATCATTTAACCAAGAAAAATACAATATGATACCCGATTCTAATCCTACATGTGCATGTACTATTTTGTAATTATTTTCTATTAATATAGATTTCCATTGTTTAAAATACCCTACAATTCCGGTTTTTTTCCAAGATCTGATCTCATGTATTTTCCCGCCTGACTCTATGATCTCGTCATAAAAAAAGTGATTTTCTACTTCAGGAGATGTTACTGCAAAATCAAATTGAATTTTATCCTTTTCTATTCTTCTATAAATATCCATCGTACGCGATTCCGCTCCTCCTCTATTCAAAGAGGAAAACACTTGCAGTACACGCAGCGGTTTCATATTCTGTTCTAATTTTTCCTTATCATGCATTATGAGATAAGTAATTCCTAAAACAAAAAAATAAATTGGAGTATTTAATAGATCATTAAATATCGAAATCATACATATGGAACAAAAACAGCTTAACAAAGCCACCTGACTTCCCGTTTTACTCTTTTTAATCAATAACTTAACACCAATTGCTGCAAGTAAAACAACTAATAAAGTCACACCCAAAATACCATAACGAAAAAATGTATACAAAATCGTATTATGCGGATCCCGAATTTCTCCATTTATTTGAGGCCGGTCAGTTAATGTATAATCTGTCCCTAACAAATAGTAGTCAGACACATGAAGTAGATACTCCATCCAGATTTGAAAACGCAAATTATGAATAATCGAACTGCCATTTTCACTCGAAAGCGAAAAACGCTTAGATATTTCCTTGCTTGTTTCCTCATTTGACAAGCTTGTCGATGATTCTTTTTTCTTTTCACTATCCTCCATCTGCACATTCGTCTCACTCGGGACAATCGGTTCTGTTATTATATTCTCTTCATTTGAACCATCTTTCTCATTTACCTTTGGTTCATTTTTCGCTTCTTGTTTTACTTGATCTTCTGCCCTTCCAGTTCCAATGATAGCAGACTGAAGTTTATCTGTTTCAGTTGGAAGAAGTATATTATAGAATAATATTGAAAGGAAGATAATTCTCACAAAATTCCACCCTTTTTTCCTCCAACTCTTTGTTTTTAAATATGCAGATCCGAATATTCCAAATATGCATATGCCAACGCCCCATGCAGCCATACATGTTCTTGAATATGTAAGAACAATCACAGATAAGTATAAAGAAAAATTTAATATAGATATTATCCTGAAACCATAATTTTTTGAGATCAAGTAGATAGATAACATACTGCATATTACAGCAAAAAGCCCTTGAATATTAGGATTATCATAAATTCCTAAAAATCTATATATTCCAAGATCAAGCATAAATTTATTATGAAAACACAAGATCAAAATAGATTCAATACTGCAGATCAAAAATGATACTGTTGCAAGGCGTTCCTTCTTTTCTGATATAAAAATATAGACACAAAATCCATATATTGAAAAAATGACTATCTGATATACCGTAAAGAAAGTAATTCCCTGACATTTTGTAAGTGAAACGATATATTTAACGGTAGAAATTATAGACAAGAATAATGCAAATAAAAATAGTATAAAACCTTTTTGAATATAAAATAATATTTTTTTAGTAAATAATAAATATAAGAATACACCCAGACAAAACATTCCTGCCAAAATAATAAAAATTTGAATATTGTAAAAAAAATAATTTGATACTCCTGTCGATATCATCATCTGTATAGCGCTGATATAAAAAAATATCGCTGTACATCTTTCTGCACACTTAAATATTTTCCCTTCCATATCATTTCACCTCATTTTACAATAATAAACTTTCATATACTTTTATCAATCTCATAATAAGTCCTTCTAAACAATATTCAGATTCAACTAGTTTCACTGCTTTTTCTGCAATGGCATCTAACTGACTTTCTGTAAAATGGTAAACACGTATTATAGTATTCGCAAAATCTTCTGCATTTTTAGCTTCATGTAAAAACCCTGTTTCCCCATCTTTTACAAATTCTGGTACACCTCCTACTTTTGATGCAACCACAATTTTTCTTAGTATCATTGCTTCTAGCAAAACATTAGGAGTCCCTTCGGCATCAGACGGCAGAACTAATATTCCGCATTCTTTTATAGCTTCTGGTATATTTGAAGAATACCCGCAAATTACCACCATATTTTCTAATCTATATTTTCTTATAGTATCTTGAACAATATTCAATCTCGTAAAATCCTCAGAATCAGTGCCCTTTCCAGGAACACCTCCCACCAGATAAGCTTCGATCTTATATCCTTTGTCACGCAAAATTTTAAGACCGTCAAGTAAAACATCATGACCTTTAAAATCAACAAAATTGGCAACCATTGCTATCTTATTATTTTTGAAATCGCAGTGTGGATATTCATTCTTCATCTGAAATCTGACAGCATCATGAATTACTTGAATTTTTTGTTTTGAAAGACGCGTCCTAAATGCCATCTCCCTCTCATTATATTCATTTATCGGAAGATATTGATCTATGAATGGACTTATTATCTTGGCTGCTGCATGGTATACATTCTTCTTTAATCTGGAGATATGTGAACAATCAATATATGTATGTACTCTAAATACGTGTTTTATTTGAGGATTGAATAATTTCACAAAACCGCATAAAAAACTTTCTTTTAGCATATGCGATTGAATAATCTGAATATCTTTAATTTTACACTGTTTTATTATCTCTCTTGCAGCTTTAATTGTATTTTCCAAATGGATAATTACTATTTCAACTCCCTGTTCAACACATTTTTGGGTCAAAGGAGAGACCTTGTCCGATATAAGAAGTACTTTCCATCCCTTTTTATTTAATCCAAACATTATATTTTCAATTTGACGCTCAATCCCCCCATAACCACTATATTTTCTAACAATAGCAATACTTTTTGTTTTCATTTAAAATACCTCTATCGTCTTATTTTATCCCACACATATATCAACAACCTAATAGCATAATACCAATCTTTATTTGCACAATATATAAAAATTTGCTTCCCCTTTGGCAATTTGGATAAATATTTGTTCTCACACCATCCAGGATATTCCTTATTAAACCATTTTATATGTTGTCTAAAATCCTTCTTTTTTCTTCCTGAACGAATCATAATCATTGTCATCCCATACATAAGCTCCGAAATTGCCCGAAATTCTAATTCTTTTTCAAAACCACTAGCTGATAATTTTATCATTCGTTCGATTGTCATTGGATAAAAACCGACATCGATATTCTTACCATTTTGATTTGATAAAGATGTTTTCCTTTGAAAATAATAATAAGTCGGTGATTTAATAACGGAAATTTTTTCTGTCATAGTATACAAAGGTATAATCGTAGATATATCTTCACACCGCCAAATATTTTCTGGAAACTCTATTTTCTTCTTAATGAATAATTCTTTTTTAATCAAACGTGAGCATGCGAAAAACCGCAAATATGCAATCTTTTCTCTGTGAGAAGAAGTTGTCGAAATATCTTGTATCGAATGCACTTCCTCCACTTTTCCTGATTCATAAGCCATATAAAAGCTGTCACAGGTCACTATATCTGACGAATCCTGTATAGCAACCGTATACATTAGAGATATATAATTGTCTGTTACCCAATCATCGCTGTCGACAAACGCAAGCCATTCCCCCGTAGACGCCTCTATCCCTGTATTCCTCGCTGCCGACAATCCTCCATTTGTATCTCGTTGAATAAACCGGCAAATATGAGGATAATCTTTCGCATACTTCTTTGCTATAACAGAACTTCCATCTGCAGAACAATCATCTATCAATAAAATTTCAATATTCTTATACTTTTGCTTTATTAATGAATCTACACAACGTTTTAAGTAAGGTTCGACATTATATATAGGTACAATGACAGAAACTTTTTCTTGCATATATCAATTGCTCCTTTACAACCTTTTGAAGAAATTTTCATCTACTTTTAGAACATATACCTGTCTGTATTCTCCCTCTGCTCCATCAAAACAGATCTCTTTTGAATCATAATTCCATCTAGGATGCAGATCACAGCGAGTTTCATTCAAATATCGAATATTTGAGTATATACTTCCAATCTTCTTAATCCTTCCATCCGAAACCCTGATTAAAAATAAATGTTGTTTCCGTTTCCAATCGGGATATGTATCTGTAATGATATACTTTCCGTCTGGAGAATAGGAAGGATGTCCATCAATCGTTAATATATTCTTTCCTATTACTTCTCTTTCTTGCGACATATCATGAAGCACATGATATGCATCGCCGTCATTCACAGAATAGCAATAAGAAATAATTGTTTTATCATTTTTCCAATTATTATGAGATACCATGCCGTCGTCCAATAATAGATACATTTCATTTCCGTTAATATCACAGGTTATCAGACGATGATACGTCACCCCGTCCACGATCCATCGGTGGATAAACATAAACCGTGTTGCAGAAGGATTCAACATGATATGATTTACTTTATGATATCCGCTTTTCATTGACTCCTGCGGTTTCCACTCGGAAAGTGTCTTATAGGTAAACGGTAATTCTTCAACCGTGTTATTCTCTATATCTAATTTCCACATACACGGCATATCAGGATACATCTCATGCGAAGTTGAATCTTTTAAGTTAGAATATCCATATCCTGGACGAAAAGTATTCAATCTGGAAAAATCAAGAGTAATTGCTATCTTCCCATCTGCTGAAACCGTATAGACTGGTCTTTGCAAGACGGTCTCTGTTCCGTTTTCCAAATTATAAACAACACTGCAATATCTTCCCTCGCGAAAATCATTAAAAAGGATCCTGGATGAAAAGTCCGGTCCAAGCCATTGGAGCATACATCCCTGCTGAGAGTTCCAGACATGAGTTCTTGCTAAAATCGTCTCCTCGCCACTCATACGATCATACAATATAATTGGGGTGCTCTTCTGCGACACATATTCCTTCCCTGCATTCTCTGGAGCGAGATAAATCATATATTTCTGATCTTTACTCCAAGGCGATTTGTCATAATATCCAAAATTATGATCTCTTCCATTCGAACTAATCTGTACCAACCCAGGCATTTCTGTTTTTTTATCGCTTAATATATTTCCCGTAAATGCATATACATTCTTCATAGTACGTTTTAACCTGGGAAATCTAGTTAGCTTTTTTGCCAACAACCGAATCGCACTCATATCTTATTTCCTTACCTTTTATACCGAATATCTCTGCCAAAGCCCCCGCCCCATAACTAACATGCAATATCCAATAACACCCGCACATCTTCAGGATTCTCCCTATATTCTTCGTTTTTTTCAAGGCAAAATAAATTGCAGCTCCAAAATACAGCAAGTACATCGCCAACAGCATCCACCGGAAGATCTCACACAAAACACCTGCAGCGATCAGAAAAAAATTTGCCAATACAAAAAAGAGCGGAATCATATGACGCAAAGATATCCCTTCTCTGCTCTCACTCTTCTTCCACCCTATGATCCCCCATTTCCCATTACCGAATGCCTGTTTCATCATTCCCATTACGTTTTCACGGGCATGGTATGTGCTCGTAACAGATGTTTCCAGATAGAATTTTCCTCCGCATCTTTTAATACGTCCATGCATATCATTATCCTGATTCCGCATGAATTCTTCATTAAAATATCCTGCTTTCTCAAAGATAGATTTCCTATACACTCCGTACGCAACCGTATCGACATAACCGGATTCTTCCGAATAACGGAATCTGGCGTTCCCGACTCCAAAAGGCGAGGACAATACATCTGCGATCAGCTTCCCCTTTTCCGTCAGTGTTTCTGTCGCAATCCGGCCTCCTGCACAGACTACGTCGGGCTTATCGTTAAGAATCTGTACACATCTTCTTATCAGATCGGGGTCAGCCTGTGCATGGGCGTCAATACGGACCACGTACTCTCCTTTGGCAGCTTTTATACCGATATTCCACCCTGATGCAAGAAGTCTTCTGGGATTCTTAAGATAACGGACCTGTACTGTCCCATGTTCTTTTTCATATATTTCTACGGCATGTCTTGCTGACTGAACTGTTCCGTCTTCGGAATTGCCGTCAATGATCAGCAGTTCGAAGCTCTCTTTTGGATAGTTCTGCTCTAGGAATGATGTGACAGCCGCCCCTATATAGCGTTCTTCATTCCGCACTACGATCATTGCCGTCACAAACGGCTGTATCTGTCCCTGACTCATGGCTTTCTCCTCTGTATGTCTATAGATTCTCCCGATACCAGTCGATTGCAAGCTTGATTCCTTCTTCAAAGCTATATTCCGGATCGTAACCAAGAAGTTCCCTTGCCTTAGAGATATCGGCGTTGCTGTGCCGGATATCCCCTGCCCTCTCCGGTCCAAACTCAGGCTCTATATCCTTTCCCAATGCTTCAGTCAGGCCATAGTAAATGTCAATGAGATATTCTCTTGCACCGAACGCAATATTATAAGCTTCTCCTGCTGCCCTTTTCGGTGCAAGGCAAGCCCTTAGATTTGCTTCGATCACATTATCGATATATGTGAAATCCCTTGACTGTCTGCCGTCTCCATGAATCGTCGGCGCCTTATCATTCAGCAGCAATTTCAAAAACTTAGGGATAACCGCCGCATAAGCGCCGTCTGGATCCTGACGGCGTCCGAATACATTAAAATACCTCATTCCAAAAGTCTCCAGACCATAGAATTTTGTATACATACGTGCAAATTCCTCATCCGCACGTTTTGTTAACGCATACGGCGAGAGAAGATTTCCTTCTCTTCCTTCTTTCTTAGGCAGATTCGGCTCGTCACCATACACAGAACTTGAAGAAGCGTATACGAATTTCTTTACACCGGATAATCTAGCAGCCTCCAGCATATTTACCGTACCTATAATATTGTTATCCGCATAAAATAAGGGCATCTCGATACTTCTCGGGACACTTCCCCAAGCCGCCTGATGCAGGACATAATCTGCCCCTTCGCACGCTTTTTTGCAAGTTTCAAGGTCTTTGATATCACCCTTGATGAATTCATAATTCGGATGATCCATAAACATCTCAATATTCTTCTCTTTCCCGGTAGAAAGATCATCCAGACAACGCACCCGATATTTCTTAGAAAGTATCGCCTCACAGAGGTTTGACCCTATGAACCCGGCGCCTCCTGTGACAAGGAATAAAGAATCCTCCGGGAATTTTAACTGCTGATAACTCATATTTCCTATCTCCTTTTCAATGTTTCTTGATGTACTAGAATCTCCAATACAGATATCCGTCTTCTCCATATTCCTTTTTATCCAGCACTCCCTTGATGTCTAACAAGACCTTCCTTTCTCCGTCTTTATATAATCCCGAAAGCCTCTCCTTAGACATTCCAAGGAATTCATCGTGCGCCACTGCAATGATCACTGCGTCCATATCGTGAATCGATCCAAAATCAGTAAACGCAATATCATATTCCCGCTTTGCTTCTTCTGCGTCAGCTACCGGATCTGCAATGACCGGATGGATCCCATATTCCTTCAGCTCATTCACAATATCGATCACACGTGTATTCCGTGTATCCGGGCAATTCTCTTTGAATGTAAATCCCAACAGCGCAACCCTTGCATCCCGGACTCTCTTGTCTGCCCTGATAAGGCTCTTTACCAGATTTTCCGCCACATATTTCCCCATATCATCATTAATACGCCGCCCGCTCAATATGATCTGGCTATGATACCCCAATTCTTCCGCCTTATAAGTCAGATAGTACGGATCCACACCAATGCAGTGTCCGCCGACCAGTCCGGGACGGAAATTCAGGAAATTCCATTTCGTACCGGCTGCCTCTAATACTGCTTTTGTATCAATGCCCATCTTGTTGAAGATGATCGACAATTCATTCATAAATGCAATATTAATATCCCTCTGGCTGTTCTCAATGACCTTAGCAGCTTCCGCTACCCGGATGCTCTCGGCACGGTGTACTCCTGCGTCCACCACCAGTTCATAGACCTTCGCAACCGTATCTAATGTCTCATCATCCATTCCCGATACAATCTTCGTGATCGTCTCCAACCTGTGAATCTTATCACCCGGATTGATCCTCTCCGGCGAATACCCCACTTTAAAATCTTTTCCGCAGACAAGCCCTGACTCCCGCTCCAGGATCGGGACACAGATCTCCTCCGTTACGCCCGGATAAACCGTAGACTCGAATACTACGACACTTCCAGAAGACAAGTGTCTTCCTACAATCTGGCTTGCTCCCTCTACCGGCGTAAGATCTGGAGTATGGTCATCATTTACCGGCGTAGGTACGGCAACAATGAAGAACTTCGCTTTGTCAAGATCATTTTCGTCACTGGTAAACATAACAGAGGTGTCTCCAATTACCTTGTCTCCCACTTCCTTTGTCGGATCAATGCCATTTTTATACAAATTAACTTTTTCCTTATTCAGATCGAAACCAATTACGTCTATTTTCTTTGCAAATGCAACTGCGATCGGCATTCCTACATATCCTAATCCTACTAATGCAACTTTTTCTTCTTTTCCGATAATCCGTTCATATAGCCCCATGCTGTCTGTACTCCTTTATTACTTTAAGATTTTACGAAAATACACTTATTACTGTCTTTAACATGATTTTTATCTCATGAAACAGGCTGAATTTCCTTATCTCATCCAAATTCCAATCCATTTTTTGGGGAAGTATTTCTTTTCTGTATACTTCATCCACATCAACCGCAGCTTTCAGCACATTGTCTTCATCCTTATATGCTATGCTTGCCATGGATGTCACCCCTGCCGGCAAAAGCAGCGTTGCTTTCATTTCATCTGTATACACGTCAACATATTTTTTTACCTCCGGCCTGGTTCCGACAAAGCTCATGTCACCGGTCAATATATTGAATAACTGAGGGATCTCATCCAACCTGATTTTTCTTATCTTTCTGCCTACTTTTGTAATTCTTATATCATTTTGTGCGGTAACCAACGTACCGATCTTATCCGCATTTATTACCATTGTCCTGAACTTGAAGATACGGAATATTTTCCCATATTGCGTTATCCTCTCCTGCCTGTAGAAGACAGGACCTTCACTGTCCGTCTTAATCCAGACAGATATGACCAGAAATACCGGAATAAAAATAATGATCATAAAAATAGATAAAACAATATCAAAAAAACGTTTTAGCACCAAACTAAAACGTCTTTTCTGCAAAATATCATAATATTTTCTTACCGCTTCATTCTGCATGAACTCTGGAATATCATCCCAATCTCTAAACTGCATAACTCATGTTCTCGCATTCCCTCAAAACTTTCGTCACCATTCTGACAACATACTCCACGTCTTCATTCTTCAGACAAGTATGCAACGGCAGCGTGATCTCATTCTCATACTGCCGAAAAGCATTCGGATAATCCTTGATATCGAATCCCATCTTCTTATAAGCCGTCATCATCGGCAGCGGTTTATAATGCACATTCGACGCCACACCCTGCCCGGCAAGTTCACGGATCATATGGTTTCTTTCCTCTTCCGATATTCCTGGAATCCGTATCAAATACAGATGTCCGCATGATGCCTGTCCGTTTTCAGAATGCTCCAACACCTGCACTCCCAGCGGCCGGAACGCCGAATCATACCGCCCGATAATCTGCTTCCTCTTCGCCAATATCTCCGGATACCTCTGCATCTGCCTCAGCCCGATCGCCGCCATGATATCCGTCATATTCCACTTATAAGCCGGTTCCACGATATCATATTCCCAGGCTCCAAGCTTCGTCTTTGCCAACGCATCTTTTGACTGTCCATGAAGCGACATCAGCATAAACTCCCGATAGATCCAGTCATCATCCACTCCATCAATGGTTCTCCATGTGATCGCCCCGCCTTCAGCAGTCGTAAGATTCTTTACCGCATGAAAAGAAAAGCTGGTAAAATCTGCGATATTCCCGCACATTTCCCACTCTCCGTTAATCTTCCTCTTCGAGCCGAACGCATGCGCACTATCCGCAGCTACAACGACCCGTCCGATCGCTTCCTGAATCTCATTTTCCGGACGGAACAACGACTTCTTTCTCTCCACGATCTCGAAGATCCTCTGATAATCACAGACCACCCCTCCGAGATCCACCGGAATAATCACCTTCGTCTTCTCCGTGACCGCCTGTTCCAGCGCGTCATAGTCCATCTCATAGCTGCCCCGCGCCACATCTACCAGCACAAGCCTTGCCCCCACATGACATACCGGGCTTGCCGATGCCGTATATGTATAGGCGGATGTGATAACTTCATCCCCTTCGCCCACGCCTAAGAACCTTAAGACCGCCTCCATACATGCCGTAGCCGAATTCAGCGCCGCCGCCCGCTTCGTCCCGCAATACGCGGCGATCTTCCTTTCAAATTCCTTCGTCCTGGGTCCTGTGGTGATCCATCCGCTTTTGAGCGTCCCTATCACTTCCGCTATCTCCAGATCTGTAATATCCGGCGGCGAGAACGGAATCTCTCTCTTCTCCATTTCACGTTTCCCTCCTATCTATTTCCAACTATACGGTTGCCGCCTACGGCTATCCCGCCATGGTCTCTCTCTTCTTCCCCACCATCTCGATCCCCAGATGTATCACCGTCTTCCGGTTCATAAATTCAACCTCAACCTTCGCGATCCGCCTGTGAAGATCAATCTTCCTGATATATCCTTCCATGCTTTTAAGCGGTCCAGACAGTATGGTGATCACATCATCCTCCGATACTGACACCTGGGACAGACCCACTTCCATTCCATCCCCCGCCGTCCGCATGATCCGCGTCAGCCATTCTACTTCCTCCTTGGAAAGCGGAATGAACTGCTCAGCATCCTTCCCCAGCATTCTTGTAAATGCCGGCACATGCTTAAGCTCCTGATACAACTCCTTAACGGAATCGCTCACAACAAATACATACCCGGGGAGCAGCTTCTCATGCAGCTCTCTCCACTCTCCCCGCAGCTTCTTTTTCATATGACGCATCGGGTGAAAACAGCGGTCATACAGTCTCCGGTCAACCACCACATTGATCTGTTCCTCCGCCCGTTCTTCCATCCCCGACGCAACCTGTATCACATAATACACAGCTATCCTCCAACTTTACCTGCATATCCGCGCATAAAGAAAAGCATTCCCTCCTGAAAGAGCATGCTTCGCCATCCGTGCCCATGGGAAACGCCCCACTGCCACAGTGCCGTCTGGTACTTTCATTCATTTCCCAGACGCCGGATATGTCATACTTTCCTAAAACCCCGTGCCCATGCTGCGAGAATTTCTTAATAGTAATCCTAAGTTTTCGATACGATCTCCAAGCCCACCTGCACCCGCCGCCTCTCTCCAAGCATTGGCAACTCTAAAAATGCTCGACGTTTATGGCGATCGATCTTACATATATATCTTTCTTTTCCTACCAGAGGACCGGAATAAATCTTCACTTTTGACCGTTCGATCACACCCTCTGACATTTCTATAGTCTGTTCTTTTCCGCCAAAAGTCTTCAGAAATTCCACTTCCGAATCCGATAGAGGGACTACTTTATCCGCCGTTTCCAGAAGCTTCGTCTTCCCCTTGATACGGACCAGCTCATCGCTCAATCTGTCAGCCTCATCCGTGACCATAAAAACATATCCCGGGAACAAAGGCTTCTCCTGTATAACCCACTCTCCCCGAATATGCTTCTTCTCTTCATAGTAGAAAACATAACAATTCTTGACCAGGTCAGAAGACAGCTTCTCCTGGCATTGCTGCCGGACACTCTCTTCCTCGCCCTGTCGGACCTGTACAACACACCACATATCTGTGCTCCTTATCCTTCCGGCTTCTTGTTGACTGCCTGCAATTTTACTCTTAATTGCTTTTCAAAAATGTAATGAAGTACTATACTTCATTACAAAATGATAATCGGCCCCTATTTTATAAGGAGTCGATTTTTTTGACTAGAATTTTGACGGCGCATAATTCAATTTCTCAGCAGCAAAATAGCATATCATCTAATAATGAATCCCTCGGAATTTTGACCAGAATTTTGACGGCGATGAAATGAAAATCTCTTTAAATTTTTCTGTTTTGGTTGGACAGGCAATAACTTTATCCCCAATTTGCATATTTTTTTGTGAAAAAACTTCCAGAAATGCTATTAGAAACCTTCGCATAATCCCCCAAATTGTTGACAAATGCTTTTTTGCATGGTAATATAACGTAGAAAAATGAATTTCAGACATATTTTTCTTTATAAAAAATGTAATGAAGTATAGTACTTCATTACATTGCTAAGCTATTAGAATTTTCTATATCAACTTTCAGTTTAAAGACCAGAAGTCTGCACCCAGCCCCCTGGTCTTCCCTTATCATTCATCTGCTCACTTTTCAGAGCATCCACCCTTCAGCCGCATCCACCAGCGCGCTCTGGTAACTGATCTTCCCGACCGACTCCTCAGCCACGACATCCCGCCGTCCGACCTCCGAATCGTTCAGATAATATATCGCCTCCCCGATCTTATCTCCCTTTTTGACAGGCGCCTCCAGCTTCTTCTTCATAACTACCTTCCGCTTCATTCCTTTCAGATCCGCCCCTGTGGTGTCGATATATGTAAATGGCTCCTTCTGCGCCGCTTCGACATTTCCCTTCACACCTCTTGCGATCTTCACAGGTTTTATCGATTTTACCGCATCCTCCTGGTACTTATTACATTTCCCGAAACCGTAATTACAGAGAGCAATCGCATCCCTGACACGAGCCTTGCTGTCTTCCGCTGCCATAATGACTGCAATCAGCTCTGTATCATCCTTCTTCGCCGTTGCCGATACACAGAACTTCGCCTTGCTGGTCGACCCCGTCTTAAGCCCTGTCGCATATTCATACTGCCGAATCAGCTTATTCGTGTTGGACAGCCCGAACTCCGACGAACCCTTCTTGGTCGTATGGGTGATATTTTCCATCCAGATTGTACAGTAATCATGGATCTGCGGATACTTGGTGATCAGCTCCCTTGACATCAGCGCAATATCCCTCGCCGTAGTCAGATGACCGTCCGCATCCAGCCCGTTACAGTTTATAAATTGTGTATTGGCCATTCCAAGCCCCTGCGCCCTCTGGTTCATCTGCGCCACAAACTCTTCCTCATTGCCGCAGATATGTTCTGCCATTGCCACACATGCGTCGTTTCCATAAAGTAGACCGACTATTTTTAACGCCACACAAATAACCAGACGCATACAATATATTGATAAAATAATCAAAAAATTTTAAGAAAATACACAAATAAGCTTTACATCACACCGATTATATAGTATAATACAATTAATTTAAATCTCCTTCCCAAAAGGGCACACTGTTTGGTTGATTTTAATCAAGACTTTGTGCCCTCGCCTGTTTTATTTTCATAGACAGCGATTCGATTGGGCGGCTGGAATTTGTAATATATATTCACCGACCCGTCCTCATTGACTTCTATTTTTTCAATCAGTTCCACGACTATCTCCCTCGTAAGCTCCTCCACTCCAATATAATTTTCGAATCTCTTAAGCCAGTCATCTTCTTTCATATCCGCACATTTACGCTCCGAATCCTGTTCCTTCATATTTCTGTAATTTTCCTTCAGATCGGCAATATCCCTCTCGAATTCTCTGACATAGGACAGATACTCTTCCTTTGAGATCAATTCATCCATATAATTCTGATAGGTCTTACGCTTATATACTTCCCTGCGCCTTAGCTCTCTTTCCATACCTTGAAGCCGGGCCTCATAATCCTTTTTACTTCCTTTTTCATACTCAGCTCTTACCTGCTCCAGATACGTGATATCCTTCGGAGTCAGGATCCTTTCTGCTTCCTCCTTAAGGGAACGCAGCACGGCGCGGCACAGCCCTTCATAGTTGACCGCATGGCTTCGGCAGCAGTCCTTTCCCTGCGTCTTATATGTCTTACAGCAATATCCCTTGAACCTGCGGCTTCCTCTGCGCTCATATGTCTTCACCATAGCATGTTTACAATCCGCACAGATCAGTACCCCGGCAAATATCGATATCTCCCCTCCGCCGTTTACCTGCTTCGTACGGAGTTTCTGCCTCTCCTGTACCTTTCTGAACGTATCCTGATCGATGATCGCCTCATGCATATCCTCAACCCTGATCCATTGTTCCTTTGGCTGTCTGATATGCTTCTTATCCTTGTAGGAGATATTCCGATACTTATTCTGCACGACGCTCCCGATATATACTTCATTGTTCAATATGGTATGTATGGTCTGATACGACCATCTTCCGGTAGTCTCGCACTCATGAGCATTCCGGTAGTTGATACCAAGAATCTTCCTCTTATACAGAGTGGGGATCAGCACGCCCTCCCCTGTCAAAAGCTTCGCGATCCTTGCTTTCCCATATCCTTTAAGATAGAGCTTATAGATTCTGCGTACAACGTCTGCCGCGTACGCATCCTCCACCAGATGGTTGCGGTCTTTGGGATCCTTCACATATCCGTACGGACAGGATGCGCCGAGATACTGGCCGTTTCTCATCTTTGCCCGAAATGCGCTCCTGATATTCTTAGATAAGTCCTCACAGTACCATTCATTCACCAGCCCATTGATCTGCCGCGATTTCTTATTGTTGGAATCGGCGGTATCCGCCCCGTCAACCACCCCGATAAACCGGATGCCGAGATTGGGAAAATCATGATGCAGATATCTCTCAATATGCTCCAGGTTGCGGGAGAATCTGGACTGCGATTTGGCGATCACAACGTTGAATCTGCCAAGCTTCGCATCCGTCAGCATTCTCTCGAATTCCGGCCTCGTGTCAAAAAGCCCGCTCTCATCGTCATCAGAATAGACATCTACGATCTGGCAGTCATGTGCAAGCGCATAGTCTGTCAGCAGAAGCCTCTGATTCTGGATGCTGGCGCTGTCGTCTCCCTTCGTCAGCTTATCTTTGTCCTCCTTTGACAGCCGAAGATACAGTGCTGCTTTTGTCTTCTCCTCCATAACCTCTCTCCCTCCCGTTCGCGCCGGTCTAATCATGCAGCCTCATAACAGCTTCCATGCACGAAACCAGCGTCTTCGTCCCATATATCACCCGCGCTGTCTTCACAATTCCCGCCTTTGTTCCTTTTTCCTGCGGTCCTTTTTCCGTCTCTTTTTGTACATTTTGCACATTTTGCGCACACCAACCTCTCTCTTGGCACAGGCAATCCTTTTTTGCGTCATTTTTGCCGCACACCAGCTTCTCTCCTGACTCAGCAACCCATTTTTATTAATCTATGCTCAGTACACCTTCCTTAATTACTTTTCCGTCAAGAAACCTGCAAACCAAACCACAGGAATATCTGGTAATTACATCAGAATATGTTATAATGTAAGAAATGCTAAGAACGAAGGTGGAACCGTGAATATCAAAGAATATGAGAAAATACTGCGCTCGATCCCGTCTACCGGAATCTTCATTATCCGTGAGGACGATCATACTATATTACATTATAATGAACGGGTACGCGAGGTGGCTCCCCATATTAAAAAGGGAATGCCCTGCCAGAAGCTCGGCAGCCACTCCTGCGCGAACTGCCCGCTCCTGACTATTGGGGACAAGCAAGAGAACCAGACTATCAACTACAACAATATATTCGGAGAGATGGTCGATATCATAGCCGTTCGGACACTGTGGGAGGATAAGATTCCCGCGTTTATCATCATGGTGGCGCCGCATACGCAGTCCATCAGCAATACCTATCACAAGATTCTCCGGGTCAATCTCTCAGAAGACCGCTATGAAGTAGTGAAGATCAACCCGGAGGACCGGGCTTTCGGCTATGGAACAGACATCTTCTCGAGCTGGCTTGGTCAGTTCATCTACAATGGCGGCATCCACCCGGACGATATGAATAATTTTATCTCCTTTACCCGCCCGGAGCATATGACAAGCGCCTTAAAGTCCGGCAAGAAATCCTTAAGCTGCTGTTACCGCAGACGCTCCGGCGATGATTACCGCTGGAATCTGATGGAAGTTGTTCCAGACCCCGATCCGGCAAGCGAAGACCTGTTCGTTTTCCTATACGTCAAGGATGTACACGACATCCTGCAGGAGAGCCTGGAGCTTGATGATGCCAGCCTGCGCGTTCAGGAAGTCATCCGAACCCTGGGTGAACAGAACTTCGGAATATACGGAATAGATCTGGATACAGGGGAGGCGAACCTTGTCCGTGAGAATGGGCATACTCATACCGGCTGGAAATCCTGGACTGTACAGTGGAACGAGATCATGAGTTCCCGTCTGCTCAAGCA
The DNA here is from genome assembly GCA_910574715.1 of Lachnospiraceae bacterium. Lineage (GTDB taxonomy): Bacteria > Bacillota > Clostridia > Lachnospirales > Lachnospiraceae > Sporofaciens. The sequence continues at coordinate 20,403 of CAJTCH010000018.1, forward strand.
GATTCATCCCACAGACAGGGACAAATTCTGTCACAGCTTCTCTTTGGACGGCCTGCGCCAGACCAAGGACACTTCCGTTGAGAAGGCGGATATGCTCTGCCAGTGGCGCGGAGAAGAAGATCACGAATACCGCTATATGGCAGTGATCGCTTACTTCGGCCAGAACCACGGCACCAAGAATTACACGATCCTGGCGCTGCAGAATGTAGACAAGCGTGTGCGCCAGGAACATACCCTTACACTCAGAGATATGCAGCTTGCGGCGATCCTTAAGTCCCGTTACAGTGTCATGACTACTGTTTATCTGGAGAACGGCCAGTGTGAGCGGGTCTGGATCAATGAAGACAGCAAGATGCAGAACAGTTTTTCCGGCAATTATCATCAGTATTTTCATAATCTGCTGGAGACTACCGTTAATCCCGAGGATGCGCACATCTTCCAGAAGGTCATGAGCCCGGAGCATCTGTATCAGAAGGCGGCCGATACTAGAGACTACTCCGAAGAGATCTGTCAATACCGCATCCTGGGAACCTCTCTGCGATGGATGGAACAGCATGTGATCTACGCCCGCCAGGGGAATCGGATGTCCGTCAATATCCTGGGTCGGGACATTACCCGGGAAAAGCTTGAAGAAGAGATTCGCCTGAAAGGCGAACAGGAACAGGCCGACATTATCCGTTCCTTAAGCGGCATGTTCTTCGCGACCTATTATGCGGATCTGGAACAGGATTTTTTCCGCAGCGTAACACAGCAGCTTCCTGAAGTCAAGAAGGCTCTGGACAATGAAGTCGACTATGAGACCGGTCTTCGAATCTATGCCGAGGCCTTCGTCCATCCAGACGACCGCGAAGAATATCTTAAGGTTCTCAGCACTCAGAATCTTAAGAAGAAGCTTAGCCGGAAGAACCCTTATGTAACCCTTGCATACCGCAAGCTCCCGGAACAGCCTGTGACAAGGCCGGAAGAATACGGTTGGATCCGCAGCACGGCCGTACTGTCTCAGACAGACGCAGACGGCAAGGCACGCTCCATCGTCTATGCCGCACAGGACGTAACGGAGAGTAAGCGCAAGGAGATGCGGGAACAGCAGGCCCTACAGGCAGCATGCGAAGCCGCCGACCAGGCCAATGCATCCAAACGGAACTTCCTCTCTTGTATGAGCCATAATGTACGGACTCCGATGAACGGCATTATCGGCATGCTTAAGATCGCGTCTGACCATCTGGAAGATCACATCCGGGTACAGGATTGTCTCAGCAAGGCGTCTTTATCCAGCCAGCAGCTTCTCTCGACGCTTAATGAGATTCTCGATATCAGCCAGATCGAGTCCGGGAATTTTAAGCTGGAAGCCGAAGCATTCTGCCTGTCGGATCTGATGCAGGAGATCAGCGAAGCCGTTCTCCCCGACGTCCGCGCGAAGAACCTTACGCTTAAGGTCAACCCTATGCAGGTGGTGCACGAAGAGATTCTCGGAGACCGGATGCGCCTGCAGCAGATGATCATGAATATATTATGGAATTCCGTCAACTATACCCTCGTCGGCGGCACACTTGAGATATCCGTAACCGAACACGAATCCAGCGAGCATGGCTGCAGCTCTTATAATTTCGTTTTCCGTGACAGCGGGATCGGCATAGAGGAAGAATTCATTCAGCATATTTTCGAACCTTTCAGCCGTGCAGACGATCCTAATGTCAGCCGGATCGACGGAGTCGGCCTGGGTATGACGATCGCCCAGAACATCGCCCGCATGATGGGCGGAACGATCAGTGTGAAGAGCAGATTCGGGGAAGGAAGTCAGATTACCGTAACCGTAATCCTAAGGCTCCAGGCTTCGTCTGAGATATCCGACAGTCTGCCGTCTGAGACATCCGACACACCTGCCGGCGTCTCTTTTTACGGACGCAGGATTCTTCTTGTGGAAGACAACGAACTTAATCAGGAGATTGCCATGGAACTGATAGGCGAGCTTGATGCGATGGTAGAATGTGCCGCAGACGGCAGAAAAGGCCTTCAGCGCTTCGCGGAGATGCCCGCAGGATATTATGATATGATCCTTATGGATATACAGATGCCCGTAATGAACGGTTTCGACGCCACACGCGCGATCCGTAAGCTTCCGCGCGCCGATGCCGCAACCATCCCTATCATCGCCCTGTCCGCCAATGCTTCCGTGGAGGACATGACGGCAAGCCATGAATCGGGAATGAACGGGCATATCGCCAAACCGCTGAATATCCCGCAGTTGATCGAGCGCATGGGTTATTGGCTGAAAGAACGATAAGAAACCGGGGGAACCTGTTATCTCAACAGATTCCCCCTTAGATACTTTTCCCATATCTGATATCCTCTATTCTACTTTTATTATACGCCGCACATGCGTCATTGGCGCTCGCCACAGAGATACACTTAATAAGCGTATCAACTGTCTGCACCTCCCCCGGCTCTAAAAACACCTGTGAGCCTCCCATCGACGCCGCATACTCTGACGTAGTAACCTGATCCTCCAGCTTGATCTTCCCGTCCTTTAGCGCATCGAAGATCAGCAGCAGCGTCATAATCTTCGTAACGCTTGCCGGGGGCCGCTTGGTATCCGCATCCTTATCATAGATCACCTGCCCAGTAGAGGCTTCCATCAAAACCGCAGACGGCGCGCTTACCGCCAAGCTCCCTGTGCTCCCGTCTCCTGTTGGTTCTTCCGCTTCCCCGGTTTCCTCCTGCGCGTCCGCTTCCTCCTGCGTACCTGTCTCTGCTTCCTCCTGTACGTTTGCCTCCCCCTGTGTTTCCTCTTCTTCCCGCGCATCCGCATCTTCCTGTTCCTGCGTCCCTGTATCCGTATACAGAATCGGCTCCCGCACCTGCATCGCGTACACCGGCTGCACACATAACAGGACGCTGCATAAAACTGCCACAATTTTTTTCATACACTGGCTCCTTGTTAGTCTGTTATTATTATTACTATTGTAATATGAATCATTGTAAAATATACCAATTGAGGTGTACCCAACTGAAAAAGAACAGGCGTCGCAGCCTGCTCTCATAGAAATGTCCCCCTGCCCGGGTTATGTAGAAAACGGAATGCTTATTATGTAGTTCCGTTTGATGAATGGGAAAGAACACCCCATCAGAAGCATTCGCATTTTTCTTCTTCGAAAATTCTCTCATGTAACTCTGTAAATATCATAACACTTTTTATCGGATACCGCAACAATTTGTCTGATTTTATTGAAAAACCGTGCTACTTATATTGACAATTTTTTACATATTCTCCCACAAATCCAGTACAAGATCCATACATGAAATTTGGGACAGACAGGTTCGAAAACCCATTTGCCCCAATTTCATTCAAAAGCCTGTTAAGACTTCCTGCAGTGATCCGAAAGATCCGCTGTTATTTGCCAGCCATCTGCTTTTCCTGCTGCTCGATCATCTTCTTAACCATATAACCGCCGACAGAACCGTTCTGTCTGGAAGTCAGGTCGCCGTTGTAACCATCTGTAAGCGGTACTCCCAACTCGTTTGCCACCTCATATTTGAACTTGTCTAATGCTCCCTTAGCCTCTGGTACGGCTGCTCTGTTTGATGAACTTGTCATAATTGTCTCCTCCTTTTTGTAACTTGAATTGTACCTTTCTTTTTGGTACACCGATAGTATATGGAGGATTCAGATTATTACACTGGAAGTTGTTTCATAATCTGGAAGATTCTTCACCCAGTCATTTTCAGTTTCTAAAAGTTCATCCGCAGCCTCATTGGCCATCTGAAGGATCTTCGCGTCCTGATACACGTCGCCAAGCCGGAAATCCATCAGTCCGCTCTGTCGGATACCGAACAGATCGCCCGGCCCGCGAAGCCTCAGATCTTCACTGGCAATCTTGAATCCGTCGTTAGATTTATTTAAAATAGAGAGACGCTCTTTCGTCTCCTTCGACTTCGAACCGCTCATGAAGATACAATAGGACTGATGACTTCCTCTACCGACCCTTCCGCGAAGCTGATGGAGCTGAGCCAACCCAAACCGTTCCGCATTTTCGACCATCATCACCGCCGCGTTAGGCACGTCGATCCCTACTTCGATGACAGTTGTCGACACCAGGATCTGAATCTCATTTCTCCCAAAACGATCCATGATATCGTCCTTCTCGGTCTGCCGCATCTTCCCGTGCAGATACGCCACACAGATTCCGTCTCCCATCTCGCTCTGCAGCATGGACGCATAGTCGATGACATTCTCCGCCTCTATGCTCTCGCTCTCCTCGACCATGGGACAGATCACATAACACTGCCGCCCTTCTGCCACCTGCTTCTTCATGAATGTATATGCCGTCTGACGATACCCTGTGTCCACCACACAGTTTTTGATGGGCAGACGGTTTGCCGGAAGCTCGTCGATCACGGATATATCGAGATCTCCATACAAGATAATGGCAAGCGTCCTTGGAATGGGCGTCGCGCTCATGACCAATACGTGGGGCACACCGCCCTTCCTGGCAAATGCTTCTCTTTGCTTCACACCGAATCTGTGCTGCTCGTCCGTCACCACAAGAGCCAGACAGTCGTAATTCACCGCACCCTGGATCAGCGCGTGAGTACCGATGATGATCTTCGCATACCCGCACTCGATCCGGTCATAGGCCCTGCGCTTCTCCTTTGCCGTCATGGACCCGGTCAGAAGAACTACCTTAATCTTGATACCGTAAGTCTCGAATAAACTCGTGACAGATTCATAATGCTGTCTTGCCAGCACTTCTGTAGGCGCCATCATCGCCCCCTGATATCCGTTCAGCGCCGCAGTCATCAGGGCAAGAACCGCCACGATCGTCTTGCCGGAGCCCACGTCACCCTGCACCAGCCTGGACATAGCTGTATCGCCGGATATATCCCTTAAGATCTCCGTCCAGACCTTCTGCTGCGCATTCGTCAACTGATAAGGAAGACCTTGTACGAAGGCTTCCACCTCCGGCTTCATCTCCATTCTATATTCATTCGCAAGTTTTTCATTTTTATCCTTAAGCTTGCGTATGGACAGAATGAATGCCAGAAATTCCTCGAATACCAGACGCTCTCTGGCGTGATAGAACACTTCCTTATCCTCCGGGAAATGAATTCCGCGCACCGCATAATTATATTCTGCCAGTCCATACTTAAGCCGGAGTCTGCCGGGCAGGCTGTCCGCCGCAAGATCCATCCCGTCCAAAGCCTGCCGGACCGCCTTCATCACCGCATTATTGGTAAGGCCTGAAGTCAGGCCGTAGAGCGGCTGCAGCGTATTCAGCCTGTCGGCATACTTCTCGCTTGGATAGAACATCTCCGGGTGCTCCATCACCAGGCCGTCCCTTCTTCGCAGCACTCTTCCCCGCAGGGTAAGCGAACCGCCCTTGGCAAATGTACTCCGAAGGAATGGCATACGGAACCAGATCACCTTAAGCGTCCCGGTGTGATCCTTCAGATACAGCGTCGTCACCTGCATCTTCGCGGTGCCCGACACCTGTACCCTTCCATAGATCGCGCCGCTAACCGTCTGCGTCCGCCCTTCCTCCAACTCGCTTACAGGAATCGGTTCTTCATAGACGTCATACCCTCTGGGATAGTACCGGATCAGGTCGCCCACCGTACTGACGCCGACTTTCTCGAACAATCTCTGAGTCTTTTCACCGATTCCTTTCAGTTCCTTGATACTCGTCTTATCTATCATAGTTACTCGACTGCGAGAACATAATAATAGATCGGCTGTCCGCCAAAATGCGCATCCACATCCAGATCCGGATAGATCTCCTCAATCTGTGCGATAAACCGCTCGGCGTCCTCTTCCTTCACTTCCTCGCCGTAATACAGGCTGATCAGTTCAGAATCCTCATCCACAAGCTGCGCAAGCAGTTCCTTCGTCGTCTCTTCCACACTTCTGCCTACCGCAAGGATCCCCGCATCGCCGATCCCCATGATATCGCCCTCATGGATCTCCTTATCATCAATGTGCGTATCCCTGACCGCATAGGTAACCTGACCGGACTTCACATTCTTGATGCCTTCCAGCATCGCTTCCTCATTCTCCTTCACACCGGCTTCCGGCACGAAATTAATGATCGCCGTAATGCCCTGAGGAACCGTCTTCGCAGGGATCACCACGATCTCCTTATCCTCTACCAACGCCTTCGCCTGATTCGCGGCAAGCACGATATTCTTGTTATTCGGAAGGATAAATACACAATCCGCGTTCACCTGGTCGATGGCATTGAGCATATCCTCCGTACTGGGATTCATGGTCTGGCCGCCCTCGATGATATGGTCGACCCCAAGCTCCTTGAAGATCTCGTTCATCCCTTCCCCGATGGACACCGCGATGAATCCCATCGGCTTCCTTGGTTCATCACTCTTCTTAGCCAGGCTCTCCGACTCCTTCTTTGCCGCTTCCTGCGCCGCGATCTTCTCGGCGTCACGGATCAGCTTCTCCTGATGCTCCTCACGCATATTGTCGATCTTCATACGCGACAGCTGGCCGTACGTAAGCGCCCTCTGGATCGCAAGCCCCGGATCGTTGGTGTGCACATGCACCTTCACCACGTCTTCATCCGCGACACAGACGATAGAATCTCCGATCGAAGACAGATACTCCTTGAAATCCTGCTCATTCTCGTCCGTGAATTCCTTCTCCGTCAGGATGATGAACTCCGTACAGTATCCGAACTTGATGTCCGCCGCCTCGCCCGCATCAGAAGCCGTAATCTTCACGCCGGTTCCCGCTCCCGGAGCGATCGCGCTGTAGTCCACCTCTTTCCCAAGGAATGCGTCATAAGCTCCCCTGATCACTTCCACAAGACCCTGGCCGCCGGAATCAACAACCCCGGCTTCCTTAAGTACCGGAAGCATATCAGGCGTCTTCTCAAGCACCTCCTCGGCATGACGGATCACTTCTGGAAGAAATACCTCCAGATCGTCCGTCTCCTCCGCCATCTCGGCCGCCTTATCCGCGATACCGCTTGCCACCGTAAGGATCGTCCCTTCCTTCGGCTTCATGACCGCCTTGTACGCCGTATCCCTCGCCCTTGCGCAGGCCGCCGCAAGACCTCTCACGTCGATCTGCTTCTCCTCGCGGATCGACTTGGTGAAGCCTCTTAGAAGCTGTGACAGGATCACGCCGGAATTCCCCCTTGCACCCCGCAGGGAACCAGAAGAGACCGCCTTCGCAAGCTCCTTCATATCAGGCTTCTCAAGCGCCGTCACTTCCTTTGCCGCAGCCATGATCGTAAGCGACATATTCGTCCCCGTATCCCCGTCTGGTACCGGGAATACGTTCAGTTCATTGATATATTCTTTCTTCGCCTCAATATTCTGTGCACCTGCCAAGAACATCTTCGCAAGCATATCCACATTAATCGTCTTCGTAGCCACTTCTTATGTTCCTCCTTAACTTAATCGATGACTTTAACGCCTTCAATGTAGATATTGATCTTATCTACCGGCATCCCTGAAAATTCTTCTACTTTATATTTTACATTGCTGATCAAATTCTCAGTCACGGCTGAAATACTCACACCATATGCGACAACAATATGAAAGTTGATACTGATATGGTTCTCATCCGATATCGCTACCTTGATCCCCTTCGTCAGGCTCTCTCTCTTAAGCAAATGCACCAGCCCGTCCTTCATATTCACCGCAGCCATTCCTACTATACCAAAACATTCCACTGCAACGGTTCCTGCGTACTTCGCTACCACTTCCGGATCGATCGTAACGATTCCAAGATCCGTACTCATACATCCTTTCATATCTGAAACCTCCTGTCATCCTTCTGAACTATGGTACACTAGAGATATTATACCCTTTTTTTCCATATATTACAACAAATAAAAACTCAGATCTCGAAATGAAATCTGAGTTTTAATCTTCCCTATGCACGCTCAACTTTTCCTGACTTTAAGCAAGAAGTACAAACATACATCTTCTTTGTTCCACCATTCTCCGTCTTAACACGAACTGACTTAACGTTTGATTTCCACATCTTTGGTGTCTTTCTATGAGAGTGGCTTACATTGTTCCCAAAGTGAGCACCCTTTTCACAAATAGCACATTTAGCCATGACTGCACCTCCTAACGCTCCATATATAGTCTGACAAGCAGACTCACAACACTAGTATCTTAACAGATGGAAAGAAGAATTGCAAGCATTATTTGTGCTTTTTCGGGTTTTTTTGGAAATTAACCGAGAACCACGGTGAACATATTCTTCCCCTCCAAGCCCTAGCCCGGTTCCACCATTGGTCTTTCATAACACTATTAGCAACAAAACAAATTATATCCCGCCAGTATACACAATATGATACACAGCACCTCTACGAACGTGTTCGGCAGAATCAGAGCCAATATCATCCCCACCGCCACACAGAACAGGGCAAATCCTACTACCCGCTTCATCCCTGCCACCCTTGCCTCTGTTTTCTATATCATATGTGCATACTCCTGTAAAAATGCGTAAATCCTGCGCCGTATCAGATCTATTCCGCGAAATCCTCATCATCCGCACGGTCCAGGATGTCCACCACATCCTCCTCCGTCATCTTGTCTTCCTTCTTAGACCCAAACCGGTCGATTACATCCGGCACCATATCCAGGATCTTCGTCATGGTATCCTGATTCTTGACATTCACGAGCTTCGTGTGTCCGTTCTGAATTACAAGCACCGCACTTGGCGTCATCTTACCTCCAAGTCCTCCCGCGCCCTTCTCCTTGCTGTCCCCGTTGAATGCTCCCGCGCCCACCGCGAAAGACACATCCACCAGAGGAAGGATGATCGTATCACCGATATGGATTGCCTCTCCCACCACCGTCTTAGATGAGATCACACCATTCATACCTTGAAACAGGGCCTCTACTGCTCCTTTAAATTGATTCTCCGCCATAATCTTTACTCCTTTTATAATTTAAAATTCCTTACATGCCTGTACGTCATACGCACGTCCTTACACCACACAAGCTTCCACAACAGCCACACGAAATAACTTACCTTGATCTTCCCTGCGACCTCCAGATTCCCGTCAAGAACCTTCCGCTCAAAGTCCGGATACACCCTGACATCATCACCCAGGAACGGATACATGACGCTGATCCCTGCCAGAATCCTTCCTGTGAGGGACGGATCTTCAAACCCATAGCGGACTCTGGCGGCGACTCTCTTCGGCCTAAGCTTCCGAAGCAGCCTCCACAGCTCATCCTTCGCCTTCACGAACGCCTTCTTATGGATCTCGTCTGTCAGGAAGTCAACGATCTTGTCCTTCTTACCCTTAAGCGATTCTATCTTCTCACTGATATTCTCAATACTGTCCTTCATCTTCGCGGGAATATCTGCGATCTTCCGATACAGTCCGGTTATTTTTTGCCAAATGCTCTGACAGAGGTCTGTAATTTTCTGCCATATAGATCTGTGTTCTTCTTCACAGCCCGCGCCGCAGTCTGAAGCCTCGCAAGGCTCCCCACACGAGCCTTCTTCGCTCTTCGCAGCATCTTCCCCAGAAACTTCACAGAGCTGCCCGACCTCTTTAACCTCACCGGTATCAGCACTTTCTTCTTCGCCTTCCACAGCTTCGGCAAGTTCTTTCCTGTCTTCTTTGCTTTCCACAGCTTCGCCAGACTCTTCCCTGCACCGCCTCGTTTCTTCCACCATAACATTACCGGGCTCTTTGCCCTCTTCTTCCACAGCTTCGGCATTCTCTTTCCCGTCTTCTTCCAGATCTTCACCGGCATTTTCTTCTTCGCCTTCTTCAACATCTTCCCATAATTCTTCCATTTCTTTGTCATACGTTTCCACCTCTGATCTTATCGTACTTTTCTCTTCCTGGCCGCTCCTTATGTTCTTCCATGCGATCCGGATCCGCCAGGTCAGTTCCTTCTCCTCATAACACGCATAGAACCCCACCAGGTGCAAAAGCCACGTTACCCTGGCACCTGCACGGATCCCCGCAAACGTACCGTCACAGGAAGCCCTGATGTCATACCTGACCGGCACATAGAGAACAACACAAGCCAGCAATACAAGTATCCCCAGTATCGCTGCAAATATAATCCCTATGACCTTCAAGATAAGCACTAGAATATGTAGCATCTTACTCTTCCTGTTCTCTCTCTAATATAAAGGAGCGAATGTCTGCCCCTTTTGTCTTATTATACACTTCCTGAGCGATTTCTCCCACCATTTCTACCGCATCTTCATAACCTTTTGCAATGCCGACCACGAAAAAATCATCATGGGGAAACTCCGGCTGCAGCAAGACCATCGAATGATAGATCTCCAACTGGTCCTCCCCATTCATGGGAAGCGTTATGATATGGATATTCATCTGCAGCTTATTTTCTTCAAGCTTACGGATCACTTGATCCTTCTTCCTGATCCCTTTTGCCAGATATAGATGTTTATAGTATCTCATATTCCACCCTCTTTGTATACCAAAAATATGAAAAAAATCAGTAATACGCGTCAAACACCTGCTTCGCCACATTCACAGCCTTCGCCGCTCCGTCCGCAGATTCAATGATCACGCTGATAGCAAGCTCCGGATTATCCACATTGGTCATACCGATGAACCAGGAATGATCCTTCTCCTTATCAGAGCTGTACTCCGCCGTACCGGTCTTCCCCGCCGCCGTATAGCTCTGCCCGCTTAATACCGACGCCGTGCCGTAATCCACAACACCCGTCATATACTGCTTCAACTGGGACGCCTCCTCCGGCGTCATCAGGTTCTTGTACTCCTTGGGCAGATTCTTCTCCACCTCCTGCCCGGAATGATTCGTAATCGAATCCACCAGATACGGCCGCATCAGCGTCCCCCCATTGGCGATGGCGCTGGCGATCAGCGCCATATGGTAAGGGCTGACCTGGGTCTGTCCCTGCCCCATGGCAGTCATCATCTTCTCCCCGTCTACAGAAGAAGCATTCAGCTGAAATCTGCTCTGGCTGTATGGAAGGTCCGAAGGAAGCTTGGAATCAAACAGTACCGCCTTTGCCGTACTCTTGAACCGCTCCGCATCCAGCGCCAAACCGATATTACAGAAAGAAGTGTTGCACGAATAAGCCATACTGTCCGCAAATGAAACCTGGCCGTGGACATTCCCCCCGTAGCAGTGAATGGAAACTCCGCCCTGCTCGATCACACCGCTGCATTGATAGCTGTAGTCCATATACGCCGGATTCTCCCGCATATATTCCAGCGCCGTCACCACCTTGAAGGTAGAACCCGGCGCATACTGTCCCTGCGTCGCCCGATTAAGAAGCTCACTGTCTTCGCTGGAATTCAGATATTCCCAGTTTGCCGACAATGCATTGGGATCAAAATCCGGCTTGGACACCATCGCCAGGATCTTCCCGGTAGAAGGCTCTATCACCACGACCGCCCCCTTAAGGTCTCCCAGCGCATGATAAGCGGCCTGCTGCAGATTCAGATCCAGCGTCGACACAATACTGTCGCCCCTGTGCTTCTGATCCTGGAATTCGTCCTTAAGCTTGCTTAGAAAAAATGCGTTCGAGGTAAGCAACTCAAAATTCATCTTTGATTCCAGCCCCGCCTTGCCGTGGTCACTGTACCCGATCACGTGGGCAAACATACTGCCGTAAGGGTATTCCCGCGTCTCTGACCCGTCGTCCCCTACCCGGGTCGTGGCAAGGACGACCCCGTTCTTGTCCAGGATATCCCCCCGGACCACCCGCTCCGCATAAGCATCCTTCCTCGCATTATACGGACTCTGGATCAGCTCCTGGCTTTTGACCACCTGAAAATGTACGATATACCCCATCATCCCCAGAAACAGCACCACGAAGATATACGTGACCCTGGCAAACTCCTTGTTCCTGACCCTCTTTTCCCTGGCCCGCTTCCTATCTCTTTTTCCTGCCGCGCGGCGCTCTCTCCAGCTCATCCCTTCTCTTTCCATATCTCTCTTCATACGCCTGTCTGTTTCTCCTTGCCCGCTGTCTCTCTCTCTTCCTTCTCTCAATATCTTCTTCCTCATCTTCCCTTACGATATATAATCCCTGGATGATCGCAAACATGATCAGGGTACTCAACAGCGAACTTCCCCCATAGCTTACCAGCGGAAGCGTCACCCCTGTGGAAGGGATGAACTTCGTCACACCGCCGATATTCAGAAACGCCTGGAATATATAACAGGTTCCAAGCCCCAGAGCCACCATCTTATAGAACATATCATGAAGCTGCATGGCAATATTCAGGAACATCACATAGCAGCTCACACAGATCAGGATCATACACAATGCGAAGATCAGCCCTAATTCCTCCGCTATGGCTGAAAAGATAAAATCCTCGTCCGCAACCGGTATACTGTCCGGCATCCCCTGGAACAATCCCATCCCAAACCAACCGCCCGTCCCAATGGCAAATAAAGACTGCGCCACCTGATATCCGCCGTTGTCGTAGGCTGCAAACGGATCCTTCCATACGATCACCCGGGTCTTCACATGGTTGAACAGATAATACGCCGCAACAGACGCTGCACTCCCCGCGCCCACCCCGGCAGCCACATACAGGAATTGATGGGTCGCCACATAGAGCATCGCCAGATATACGACAAAGATGATCAGTGCAGCCCCCAGATCCTTGGATACAACAAGGATCAGCACATGGAATGCGGCAAGAGCCGTTGTGATCACAATATTCCTGAATTCCATCGACAGCTTGAAGCTGGACGCCACGAAGAATACGAAGATGATCTTCACAAGCTCCGACGGCTGGATACTGATCCCGCCTATGGTGAATCCAAGCTTCGCGCCGTATGACACCCGCCCCGCCACAACGACGATGGCAAGAGACGCGATGCCCGCAACCGCATACAGATTCCTCCACTCGGAGAGCTTCTTGAACTTCCGGATGATCACCGGAACCGCCATGCTTATGGCAACCGCTCCCGCCGCAATCAAATATTGCTTTACAGCCTTCTCATAGTTCAGCCTTGCAAGAATGATCATGCCGATACACAGAAGCATGCACATATTATTGACCACCAGTCTTGACGACTTTGGATACAACATCTGATACAGCAGGATCGTCGCCGCGAAAAGAATCGTCTGAATCACATAGAACGCCAGGATCTTCATATCATCCTTCTGCAAGTACATCACCATAAACGCAACGATATGCAGCATGAACATCAACGCATTCTGCCTTCTCAAGATCCGCTTCTGGTCATATGGATCATAATATCCGAAGATGCTGAAACAATGATATGTGTACATTGTGATCAGCAAGATCATCAGATATTTGGATATTTCTACAATAATATTTACCAAATCTTCACCTACTTTACTCCCCGTTTAAAATGTCCCCTCGTATATTCCCTCTCCGGCGGCGTCAGCGCCTTGCGGCGGATAAACGCGTCTGCATAAAGCTCTGCAATACCGCGTACTTCTTCTCTCGTCTCCGCAGTAAAGTCAAGCCTGATCTCTCCCGGGGCAAGCCTCCTGATCTCCTCCGCCTGATCCGCCAGAAACAGCGGCGCACTGTTATAAATGACATTATAGCAATACCTGCAGCACCTTCGCACCGCAAAGCGCTTCTTATAACGGTCACTGATACAGAGGTATTGGGAATCTTGTCTGCCGCCTGAAAGCTCCGTCTTAAGACACTGATCCGTTGTCTTCCAGATACAATTCGCCGTTATCATCACCGGCTGATAACCATAGACGCTCAAAACGGCTCCCCTGATATCAAGCCTTCCCAACTCTCTGGCGTTCAGCTCCAAAGGCGCCGTAAACCTGCTGATTCCAAGCTCCCTCATAAAAGTCTTGCCGTATCTGTTAAATACATACAGATTATGGTCCGAACGGATCTCCTTCGCATATCCATGCTGCTTAAGCCACCGATAGCTCTCTAAGTTGCGGATCAGCACACCGTCATATACGGACACAAGCTTCTCATAGAATCCTTCCCAGTCCCCGACAGCTTTCGCCCGGAAGATATAAGGCATCGCAAGATAGATCCTGCACCCCGGGCGCTCCTCCTTAAGCCTGGGGATCCTCAGCAGCAGATCCCCCGTCCCCGGCAGGTCATCCACATAGATCACATCCGCATATCCGCAAGAGTACGCCTCTTCCAACTGTTCCAGGGTCTGCACGGAATATGCCGTCTCTGGCTGTCCTTCCCGATAAGCCCCGTCCGGCTGTACCCTGACACCCCCTGATCCGCTCTCCAACGGCCGATCTGCCATGCCGTCACATTCACTAAGGTCCAAAATCCTCCGTTCACTTCTCTGATATCTCTCTAGTATACACTCTGCAAGCTTCCGGGTCCCGTTCCTTCTCAGTTCATTCAACGCCTGCATGGTAAGAAATGCTTGTCCTTCGATCTGTACCTCCAGCTTGTCAAATGTAAACTGTGTATTCCCGGTCTTACACATCTGCTTCTTCACCCGCGCCGCCTCAAGAGGCTGCTTAAGAGCCTGCTGCACCGTCTCACCCTCGCACTCTGCCCGGCATTCCCCGCAGGATAATAACAGTTTAGCACGGCTGCCGGGAGAAAGTATTAATTTACCATTAATTTTTTCTTGTAATTTATAATCCTGAACCCGTTCCTCTTCCTTAAGGGCAGCGGGACGCTGCCAGGATATCATATCCTTCCCGTTGTACCGCATATAATATCCGTCCGTGTATCCCCGGCGCTGGTATGCACTCAGGAGCACTTCCTTATCCTCTTTCGTTACCGTATACTTTCCCCGGCTGCAGGCTCCCGACTCCAGACAGATATCCGCATACTTCCGATACATCTGCACCACCGTATACACATAATCCGGCTGCTTCATCCTGCCTTCGATCTTGAATGAATCGATCCCCGCCCCGATAAGTTCCGGAAGCATCTCGATCGTACACAGATCCTTAAGGCTTAAGAGATCTGCCGCTTTCCCTCCGTCCGCCCGGTAAGGCAGGCGGCACGGCTGGGCGCACTGTCCCCGGTTGCCGCTCCGTCCACCGATCATACTGCTCAACAGGCATTGACCGGAATAGCAATAACACAGCGCCCCATGCACGAAGCACTCGATCTCAAGCCCCGTCTGCTCCTTCATCTTCCGGATCTCAGAAAGGGACAGCTCCCTTGCCGGAACTACCCGGGTGATCCCTTTCTCCTTAAGAAGTGCCGCTCCGTCCGCACCGGTGACCGTCATCTGCGTGCTCGCATGAACCGCCAGATCCGGAAAATACCTTCTCAGATACCCGATCACTCCCAAATCCTGAACGATCACGCCGTCGGCGCCCCTCAGATAATAGGGCAGAAGATATTCATATAACTGGTCGATCTCCGAATCCTTGAGCAGCGTATTGACCGTAAGATAGATTCGCCTCCCATGGATATGAACATAATCGATCGCCTCCAAAAGCTCCTCTTCAGACAGGTTCTTCGCATATGCCCTTGCCCCGAATCTCGTCCCGCCGATATAGACCGCATCCGCCCCCGCACAGACTGCCGCCCGAAGGCTCTCTATGGAGCCTGCCGGTGCAAGTATCTCAACTCTTCTTCTCATCATACCTCTCCTCTTTAAAAAAGGCTGTCCAAAGACAGCCTATTTCTTCCGATTATTCTTTATCTCCGTCTCCAACTGGACAATCTTCATCTGAAATTCCTTATTCTCTTCCTTAAGCTTGTCCATGGATTTCTCCGCATTCTCGAGTTTGATCTGCACCGATATCAGCTCATGCTTCAGATCATACATCTCCTTGTCCTTCGCCTCTATATCACTCTCCAACGTGCCGCCCTGCTTCTTAGCCTTGAAATAATCATCCGCGATGTTCAGCGCCAGCAGAATGCTTCTGGTCTCGGCGCTCTGCTTACGGTATCCGTCACTGTTGCTGCACTCCTCAATCTTGTGGTTCAAATATGTAGATACCTTCTGGAGATAGTCTTCGCTCTCAAACCCACTCAGGGTAAATACCTTGCCCCCTATTAATACTTCCGTAAAGTTTTTTGATGATGCCATGAGAAGCCTCCTCGAAATTCTTAATCTCTGTCCCTATTATAAACTAAACTTTCACAAAAACCAACTATTTTTCGATAATTTCACGTGAAATTCCAAGATGGTGGTATGCATGATCTGTCACAATCCTGCCTCTTGGAGTCCGCTGTATGAATCCATTCATAAGCAGATACGGTTCATAGACATCCTCAATGGTTCCCGCGTCCTCCCCGATGGCCGCCGCAAGGGTGTCTAGACCTACCGGGCCTCCTAAGAACTTCTCGATCATAACCTGCAGTAATCCGCGGTCCGTCTGGTCCAGCCCTTCTTTATCCACATCCAGAAGATCCAGCGCGTAATTCGCCACCTCTTCTGTAATATATCCCTCGTACTTGACCTGCGCGAAGTCCCTGACACGCTTAAGAAGCCGGTTCGCAAGCCTCGGCGTTCCCCGTGACCGCCTTGCGAGCGCGTAAGCACCGTTCCTGTCGATCCCTACCTCCAATACCTTCGCCGACCGGAGGATGATAGTCACCAGTTCCTCCACCGTATAGAACTCCATACGGTTCACCACTCCGAAGCGGTCCCTCAACGGCGCCGTGAGCATTCCTGCCCGCGTGGTCGCTCCCACCAGTGTGAACTTCGGAAGGTCCAGACGGATCGACCTTGCGCTCGCTCCCTTTCCGATCATAATGTCGATGGCATAGTCCTCCATCGCCGGATACAGCACCTCCTCCACCTGCCGGTTCAGCCGGTGGATCTCATCCACGAACAGCACATCTCCCTCCTGCAGGTTGTTAAGGATCGCAGCCATCTCCCCCGGCTTCTCGATTGCCGGGCCGGAGGTGATCTTAAGATTGACCTCCATCTCATTGGCAATAATACCGGCAAGCGTCGTCTTGCCAAGCCCGGGCGGACCGTAGAACAACACATGGTCCAGCGATTCTTTCCTTGCCTTCGCCGCCTCGATATAGATCTTCAAAGTCTCCTTCGCCTTCTCCTGCCCCACATAATCCGCAAGCATCTGCGGCCGCAGGTGGCTCTCTATCTTAACATCCTCTTCCAGATTCTCTGTCGTAATGATTCGTCTGCCCATACTCCTTACTCTCTCCCCCTATCATGACAGCCCCTTAAGTGCAAGCTTCAAGACCTCTTCTACCTCCATGGCCTCGCCGATATCCACCTGCTTCACGGCCCTCAATGCCTCTGTACTTCCATATCCAAGCGCCACCAGAGCCTGCACCGCCTCACCCTGCACTTCACTGTGATAAGCCGCCCCTTCAGCCGCTCCCGGATCGGCCGCGATATGCTCCAGCGCATCCTCAAGCTTAAGCTTGTCCCTAAGCTCTAAGATCAGCTTCTCCGCCGTCTTCTTCCCGATCCCCGGCGCCGCACAGATCGCCTTCACATCGCCGGCCAGAACTGCGAACCGAAGATCGTCGGGGCTTAACACTGCCAGAACCCCAAGCCCTCCCTTAGGCCCGATCCCATTTACCCCGATCAGCAGCTTAAACACCGTCAGATCGTCCCTGGTAAGGAATCCATACAACTGCATCGCATCCTCCTTCACATTCAAGTATGTATGCAGCTTCACTTCCCTGCCGACGGCCGGAAGCTTCCCCATCGCCTGCCCCGACATATAGACGCCATAGCCCACGCCGCCCACATCTACGATCACCTTATCCTCCTCAAACGCCGCGACTGTACCTCTCAGATAAGAAATCATCCATACTCCTCCTATTACTCATTCAAATTACTCATTCAAATTAACAAGCCTCTTCAGCATCTCATTCGCCGCGATCCCGATCAACAGCCCTGTAAACATCCCTGCGACCAGAAGCACCGGAACATAATAGACCACGCTGAAGGTCTCGACCACCAGCATCGCCACAGCTAACTGACCGATATTATGGAATACGCCGCCTGCAATACTGACTCCCATCACGCTGAACCCGCCGTTCCTCTTAAGCAGCGCCATGGCGCTTAGGCTTAAGATACCGCCTGCTAGGCTGTATATGATGCTGAAATAATTGCCGAACAAAAGACCGGAGAGCAGCACCCGCACCACAGACAGCAGGTATGCTTCCTTCACTCCAAGCCTATATAATACCAGCACAATGATGATATTTGCAAGTCCAAGCTTCATCCCGGGGATACCGAAATGAAACGGGATCAGGGTCTCAACATAGCTGAAGATCAGCGCCAGCGCCGTAAAAACACCAAAATAAGCTACTCTGCCCCGCATATATCTACCTCGTTACCGCGTCGAATTCTCTGCTTGTCCCCGACTCTATCTCCACAACGACCTTATTGGGGAGGCAGATAATACTCTCACGGTTCAGGGCGATCGGCTTCTGATGGACACAGAGTTGGTCCGGGCAGTCCGCTTCCAGCATAGAAGCCTTCCCGTTCCTGATAAGAAGGACGTTCGTCCCCCCGTTGATCTCATACTCCCCTTCTTCCGACAGATTGTATGTATCCTGTATCGCACCCTCTATCTTAACGATCACCCGGTTCGCACCCTTCCCGCCGATAAATATATGGACAAGGACCGTAAGCCATGCTACGCATATGATGATCATGATCAAAACCCAATCCTTCTTCTTCAAACCAGTCTTCATATCTATCCACCTTTCCGCCTTACTGTTGCCTCAACTCGTCTGCACCGAACAGCAACATCTCAAAAAACATTTTAACACAAGAAATCCATCTCTTCAACCACATGTTCGATTGCATATCTTCTTTTTTATGTTATAATGGTTACAGTTCAGGCGCAAAATTAACAGAAATGATGATCGAGGTATACTATCCCATGAGACATAAGAGACTAGCTGCAGCAATTACATCTATTGCCATTCTTCTGTCCGGGTGTTCCGGGCTTCCAAGAGAGCGGGACCAGATCTACACGGACACGCTTTTTGATACGGTGATCCGCATTGAGATCCTTGATTCCGTTGACGATGATGTATTAAAAGGCTGCGAAGAGATTTGCAAGAAATATGACGCCATGTTTTCCAATAAGATCGAAGACAGCGAGATCTCCCGGATCAACGCCGCAGGCGGCAACCCGGTCGAAGTATCCGGCGAGACGGTCAAGCTGATTAAGAAGGCTCTCTACTACAGTGATTTCTCCAACGGACTTTTTGATATTACCATCGCTCCCGTATCCAATCTATGGGATTTCCATTCAGAGACGCCGGCTCCTCCTCCGCCGGAGGTCTTGAATGAAGCAGCAAGCCACGTTGATTATAAGAATATTATTGTGAAGGACAATACGATCCAGCTTAAGGATCCTCATGCCTCCATCGACGTGGGCGGCATCGCCAAAGGATATATCGCAGACCGCCTCAAGGAATACCTGAAAGAACAGGACGTCAGGCACGCCATCATCAACCTGGGGGGCAACGTTCTTGCAATGGGCAGCCGGCTTGACGGTTCCGACTACAACATCGGTATCCAGAAGCCCTTCGACGATGCGGGAGAACCGATCACCTCTGTCCGGATCTCCAACAAGTCCGTCGTGACCTCAGGAACCTACCAGCGCTACTTCAAAGCAGACGGTAAGCTATATCACCACATCCTGGATCCTAACACGGGACTTCCCTGTGAGAACAGCCTTAACAGCGTTACGGTCATCACCGATTCGTCGCTCACCGCCGACGCGTTGAGCACTACCTGCTTTCTGCTCGGACTTGACAAGAGTATGCAGCTCATCGACCAGTTAGACAACGTGGACGCCGTCTTCATCACTAAGGACAATAAGATCCACTATTCCAAGAATTTTCAGCACAAGATCAAGAAATAATTATATAACGATAATAAGAGAGACTGTCCGTATCGGCAGTCTCTCTTATATTGCACTGTCTCTAATAGTAGAACCCGCTTCTGAAGATCATGGTTCCGAACATCGCGATAAAGATCAGGTAGATCACAAGAACCACGCCCATCATGATCAACTGGGCACGACAGAAGTTCCTGCGGTTCACATTCGTCGTCTTGCTGAACGCCCACACGAAATACAGCACGATACCCACACACGGGATCATCGCCGCCAACAGTGTGAGCAGCCAGTCTCCCATGGTCATCGGTGAAGTGTCCTGTCCCGGCTCATAGATCTGATTATTGTTCCCGGTATTATAACTATAGTTATCCTGATAGTTATATCCATTGTTCTGATTGTAATTATAACTGCCGTTCTGGTTCTGCTGGCTGTAATTATAACCGCTGTTCTGCTGTCCATAATTATAACCGTTGCTCTGCTGGTTATAATTATACGCGCTCTGCTGGCTGTTCTGATTCTGGCTCGCATACTGGTACTGCTGGTAATTCGTCTGCTGTCCCGCATTCGGATCTGTATACTGGTTCTGGTTATCAGAAGCGCCCGTATTCAGGCTCATAGAATCATTCCCCGCCAAGTCTCCTGTCGGCTGACCGGAAGTCTCATTCTCCTTCGGTGTATTATCATAATTATTGTCCATCGTAATATCCTCCTATTTATGGTATCGCCCCCTCTCTTCGTTCGGCGGCACGTCGTCGGAAGGCATCTTAAAAATGCTTCGCATTTGCCTTCCTCCTCATTCTACCACGGAAAGCTTGTAATTTCAATCACCGTAACATCCGTCCGGACAAAAATCGCAGTAAATTCCTCTCATAATAGCTCATTGGCGGCTCTCCCGGGAAATACATCCACATCCTCCACCCATAGAACAGGATCACCAGAACCATGAGCACAGTAAGCCCTGCCTTAAGCTTCTTTCCCATCCGGCGCCCCATGATATAACGGTTCCATCCAAACACTGCAATATACCCTGCGATCGGATAGATAAAGGGATGGATCCGGTACGCGCCGGCAAGGTCAAGCCTAAGCAGCGCGAACCCCGCCCTCGTAAGCCCGCAGCCCGGACAGGGAAGCCCTGTCACCATCACCATCGGACATAAGCTGTACAGGAAATATCTCCCCAACGCAAAATAGGCGATTATTATTATAATCGCCCATTTTATGTCTTTTATGTCTTTCCACAATAATTTTAAAGCACGTCTCATCCGCGTCCCCTACAAAATCGCCTTCTTCGGACACTTCTCAGCACATTTGCCGCAATTGGTACACTTCTCCGGGTCAATGTGCGCGACATTGCCTTCAACCTTGATGGCGTCGGATTCACAGACCTTCTCACACATCTTACAGCCGATACATCCAACGGAGCATGCCTTCATCACATCCTTGCCCTTGTCGTGAGAGCTGCAGGCAACCAGATGCTTCTGGTCGTACGGTACAAGCTCTATAAGCTTCTTCGGACACGCGGCGATACACTTGCCGCAGGCCTTACACTCTTCCTTATCCACAACGGCAACGCCATCCACAACATGGATCGCGTCAAACGGACACGCCTTCACACAGCTTCCCTCGCCGAGACATCCGTAATTACAGGACTTCGGACCTCCCGCCTGCATCATGTTGACCACCACGCAGTCGTTCAATCCATAATACTCATAGTCCTTGCCAGCCTTATCACAGGTTCCGGCACATTTGACGAATGCAACCTGACGCGCCTGCGCCCCTGCCTCGACGCCCATGATCGCGCCGATCTTCTCCGCAACCGGCGCGCCGCCTACCGGACAGCCGCCGATCTCCGCCTCGCCTTTGACGATAGCCGCCGCAAGTCCGGAACATCCGGCATATCCGCAGCCGCCGCAGTTATTGCCCGGAAGCACGCCAAGGATCGCCTCTTCTCTCTCATCAACCTCTACTGCAAATTTCTTGCCTGCCACACCAAGGAACACACCAATGAACAAACCGGTGCCGCCCACGATCACAGCAGCAATGATAATACCTGTAACACTCATCGTTATGCCCCCTCCTATATCAGTCCTGAGAATCCGCAGAACGCGATCGCCATAAGTGTTGCCGTTACCAGCACGATCGGCGTCCCCTGGAAGGACTCTGAAATGTCGTTGTATTCGATCTTCTCACGGATTCCTGCCATGATCACGATAGCGATCAGGAATCCCACAGATGTTCCGATACCGTTGATCACACCCTGAAGAATGCTGTATTCCTTCTGAACGTTGGTAAGCGCCACGCCAAGCACGGCACAGTTCGTGGTGATCAGCGGCAGATATACGCCGAGCGCATTGTATAACGGCGGCATCGCCTTCTTAAGGAACATCTCTACGAACTGAACCAGCGCCGCGATGATCAGGATGAATACGATGGTCTGCAGATATTCAAATCCTAACGGCATCAGGATAAACTTGTAGATCAAACTTGTTACCAATGAAGCTATCGTGATAACGAACACTACCGCTCCGCCCATACCCGCAGCGGTATCCACCTTCTTGGATACCCCAAGGAACGGACAGATTCCCAAGAACTGGCTGAGTACAACGTTATTCACAAGAGCCGAGCCTATCGCAATGATCAATAATTCTTTCATCTATGTACTCCTCCTATTCCTCATTTCCTGTCGGGAAGACCTTCCCGCCGCACGCACTGTTACCGCAGGAAGCACATCCTTCGCCGCATCCCGCCGCTTCCGGCACCTTCTTGCCCTTCTTCGCGGCATTGTTCCTTACCTTGTTCTGCAGCGCTACAAGGAATGCAAGAACCAGGAACGCACCCGGCGGAAGGATGAAGATGGTCACCGGCACATAACCGCCCTTACCTGCGGCAGCGTCTGCCAGAGGAAGGAGCTGCTGGCCGAAGATCGCGCCCGTACCGATCACCTCACGCACGATACCGATCGCGGTAAGACCCACGGTAAATCCAAGCCCCATACCGACACCGTCGAAGATGGACGGAAGAACCGGGTTCTTGGACGCATAACTCTCGGCACGGCCAAGGATGATACAGTTCACTACGATTAGCGGAATGTACAGTCCAAGCGAAGCATACAGGCTTGGAACGAAACCTTCCAGAAGGAACTGTACAATCGTTACGAATGACGCCACGACTACGATGAACGCCGGCATTCTGACAGAATCCGGAATGATCTTACGCAGCATGGAGATCAGCATATTC
Organism: Lachnospiraceae bacterium; assembly: GCA_910574715.1. Lineage (GTDB taxonomy): Bacteria > Bacillota > Clostridia > Lachnospirales > Lachnospiraceae > Sporofaciens. The sequence continues at coordinate 43,372 of CAJTCH010000018.1, forward strand.
GACAGCACAAGTACGACCGTCGTAGACAGACCCATACCTACGCCGTTGATGGCGGACGTCGTTACCGCCAGGGTCGGACACATACCCAGCATCAGAACGAAGGTAGGGTTCTCTTTGACCAGACCGTTATAGATTCTTTCGGTACAATTATTCATCTTAACTACCTCCTATTCTTTATTGAAATGCAGCTTGATAATATCCAAGCGCCGCATTGACCGCACCCGTCACAGATCTGGACGTGATGGTCGCACCGCTTAACGCGTCGATGGGTTCTCCATCCCCGCCGTCCTTGGATACTGCAAACTTCTCTGCCTGTTTCCCTTCATACTGCCCATAGAAAGCGGGCTCCGTGGCCTTCATTCCAAGACCTGCCGTCTCACTGATGGACAGGATCGATACGCCGTTCACCGTACCGTCGCTGGTGATACCAACCGTCACCTGAATACTGCCGCCGAAGCCGTCCTTATCCGTCGCAGTAACGACATATCCCATATCGCCCACGGTACAGGCTTCATCGACAGTCCCGTTGACTCCCATATCGGCGATCGCCGCATCCGCGGCTGCCTGGTCAATCTCAACCTGTTCAAAATCATTGATATCCGCTTCCGGGAATACCTTCTGCCAAGCTTCTTTCTTGGCCGTCTCCTGAGCCTGGGCGATCGGAGCCTTCGTAATCTCATACACAAGACCAAGGCCAAGGCCGGCAACCAGAGTGATCGCCGTCAGGATCAATGTGTTTTTCAGAATCTTATTCATTATTTCTCTCCTCCTTTACCGAATGGTTTTGGAAGAGTAACTCTCTCGATCAACGGCACTAAGAGGTTGCTGATGATGATCGCATAAGATACGCCTTCCGCGGAACCGCCGAAGAGACGGAACAGACCGGTCAGGATACCGAGAAGCGCGCCGTAGACAAGCTGTCCTCTCTTCGTGATCGGCGAGGTTACATAATCAGTCGCCATAAACCATGCACCGAGCATCAGACCGCCTCCGCAAAGATGCGCGGTAATATACTGCGGATCGAAAAATCCGATATTCGGATTCGCAAAATGTCCGAATATACCGACAAATATAACAAATGACACAATATAGGTTCCAGGGATCCGAAGATCGATGATGCCCAAAAGGATCAGGAAGATCGCTCCAATGATGATCGCGATCACCGACGTCTCACCGATCGTTCCCGGAATCCGTCCAAGCAGCATGCTCATGCTGTCAACCGTTTCACCGCCCTTTAACTGTGCCAGCGGTGTCGGTCCTGTTACTCCGTCATAGACAAATGTAGTCATCTGGCTTGTAAATGATATCAGCAGGAAACACCTTGCACCGAGAGCCGGGTTCATGAAGTTCTGTCCCAGTCCTCCAAAGAGCTGCTTCACGATCAGGATCGCAAAGACGCCGCCCAGCACGCCCATCCACCAGGGTGCGGATGCAGGCATATTAAGCCCCAGTAATAATCCGGTAACCACCGCACTGAAATCATTCACGGTGATCTTCTTGTGCATTAATTTCTCATATATGTATTCTGTCAGGACAGATGACGCCGTCGTACAGATCAGCATCACAAGCGCTGACACTCCAAAGTTCCATACGCCAAAGGCAGAAGCCGGCAGCAATGCGATCGTCACATAGAGCATGATATTGGCTGAAGTAACTTTGGAACGTATGTGTGGTGAAGATGACATTTTCAACTTGTTTTCACTCACGTTTGTTCACCTCTTCCTCTTCTATTAGATTCTTTATTTCTTCTTGCGGTTCGCAAGCGCGATCTTTCTCATGGAACCGATCGCCTGCTTAAGCGGCCGTTTCGCCGGACACACAAAACTGCAGGAACCGCATTCCATACACTCTAAGCCCTCGTGCTTCGTAAATGCCGCTTCATCCTGATGTTCCGCATAGTCCGCAAGCCTTGACGGGATCAGACGGCTCGGACAGGCGTCCACGCAGCGTCCGCAGTTGATACATGCCGTCGGCTCAAACTTTGCAACCTCGTCCTTCGTAAGACAGAGAATCGACGAAGAGGTCTTCGTGATCGGGACATCCAGAGTAAACATAGAGAATCCCATCATCGGTCCGCCTGAGATCACCTTCTCAGGTTCGCTCTTATATCCGCCGGCAGCCTCGATCAGCTCTGCCTGATTAAGCCCGAACGGAACCCGGAAGTTCCCCGGTTCGTTCACGGCGTCGCCGCTTACTGTGGTCACGCGCTCCATGGACGGACGGCCTTCCGCTACGGCCTCATAGATACTGATGATCGTCGCTACGTTATCAACCACGCATCCCGCGTCTGCCGGAAGCATCGCGGAATTGATCGCCCTTCCTGTCGTCGCGTAGATAAGCTGACGCTCACCGCCCTGCGGATACTTCGTCTTAAGCGCAAGCACTTCGATCCGCGGTTCATCCTTCGTAAGCTCCCTGAGCTTCTCAATACAATCCGGCTTATTATCCTCTACCCCAAATATACCCTTCGCGTTGTCAAAGAGCTTAAGGATAATCTTCATACCGCCCACCAGCTTCTCCGGTATCTCCAGCATGCATCTGTAGTCAGCCGTGATATACGGCTCACATTCCGCGCAGTTCGCAATAATATAATCAATCTTATCCGGTTCCTTAGGCGAGAGCTTAACCCTGGTCGGGAATCCCGCACCGCCCATACCTACAATTCCTGCATTGCCGATCGTATTCAAGATCTCTTCCTTCGTCATCTCGTCCAACGGTTTGACAGCCGGATATTCCACCTCTTCATACTCACCGTCATTCTCAATGACAATACTGTTCACTGTCCCGCCTGTCGGATTCAGATGCGGCGCGATCGCCTTAACCTTACCGGATACAGACGCATAGATCGGCGCGGAGACGAAGCCTCCGGCTTCCGCTATCATCTGCCCCTTAAGGACACGGTCGCCTACCGCCACTACCGGACTGGCCGGAGCGCCGATATGCTGGGATACCGGATATACCAGATCCCCTTTGGGTTTTACTTCGACAATGGCCTTCTCTTTTGCCAGGCTCTTGCCGTCATCCGGATGAATACCACCCTTAAAAGTTAACAATGCCATCCCTTTTTTCCTTCCTTCCTTTTTACTCTTTATTACTATACATCAAAATTCCCCAATTATCCAGTAAATACGAGGATTTCTTTGTATATTTCCGTGAACAACTTGTTGATTTTTTAACGCATAAAAGATAGAGGCCGACAGGCCTCTATCCAATAATCATGTAGTATTCCGTTGCCGTTGCCTTAACCTTATACCTCTTCTGCAGCTTCATTCTCGCCTTCTGCCTTCTCCGGTGCATCAGATGCCGACTCCAAAGCCTTCATGCTAAGGCTGATCTTCTTCTCTGCCACATTCAGGTCTACTACCTTGGCAGTGATCTCCTGACCTACGGACAATACATCTGACGGCTTGTCTACATGTGCCCTTGAAATCTGTGAAACGTGGAGTAATGCATCCACTCCGGGTGCAAGTTCAACAAACGCGCCAAAATCTGTCATTCTGGCAACTCTGCCGTCCAATACGGTTCCTACTGCATAGCTGTCGGCAGCATTCGCCCATGGATTGCTCTCCGGGAACTTAAGGCTCAGAGCAATCTTGGTATCGTGAATCTCCTTGATCATCACTTCTACTGTCTCACCGACCTTGAACACCTTCTTCGGATTCTCGACACGTCCCCATGACATCTCTGAGATATGAAGAAGTCCGTCAACTCCTCCCAAGTCAATAAATGCACCGAAATCCGTTACATTCTTAACAACACCTTCCATCCGGTCTCCCGCCTGGATCTTCGCAAACAGTTCCTTCTGCTTCTCTGCACGCTCCGCAACAAGAAGTTGCCTTCTATCGCCGATCACACGGTTCCTTCTTGGATTGAACTCGCTGATCACGAACTCGATCTCCTGATCCTGATACTTGCTCAGATCCTTCTCATAGGTATCAGATACAAGGCTTGCCGGGATAAATACCCTTGCCTCTTCGATTACAACGCTCAACCCGCCTCCAAGAATCTGTGCTACCGGAGCCTTCAGCACTTCATGATTCTCATATGCTTCTCTAAGCCTCTCATTACCCTTCTCGGCAGCAAGACGCTTATATGTTAATAACACCTGACCTTCGCCATCATTAACCTTCAAGACCTTCGCAGTCATAGTATCCCCCACTGATACCATCGTAGTCAGATCTGCGTTCGTCTCATTCGTGTACTCGTTTCTTGTGATGATACCGTCTGCCTTGTATCCTATATTCAAGATGATTTCATCAGGCTTAACGTCGATGACAGTACCATCTACAACCTCTCCATTTCTTATTGTCTTGAAAGACTCCTCCAACATTTGTTCAAAAGTTAATTCTGACATAATTTTGAACCTCCTCAATTATAATATTGGGCGTGGATGCCCCTGCTGTAATACCTACTGTTTCCACGGACCTTAATTGATTCATATCCAAATCGTCAAGTGTCTGTATATAGTACGTATTCAAACATTCGTTCTTACATATTTCAAATAACTTCTGAGTATTCGAACTATGCTCGTCCCCTATAACCACCATAGCGTCGACTCTCCCCGCAATCCGGCGCGCCTCCTCCTGTCTCTCCTTCGTCGCATTGCAGATCGTATTTAAAACAATTATATCATAACCCTTTTCTTCGATAATTTCAACTAAATCTTTGAATTTATTGTAATTAAATGTCGTCTGAGAAACGATGCACAGCTTTTGGCTCTTATTTTCGTGCACGAATTGCCTTGCTTCCTCATGCGTCTGTATGACGTCCGCCCGGTCTCCAGCCCATCCTCTGGTCCCTTCTACTTCGGGGTGTGCGCCGTCTCCGATAATTACAATATGTGACCCTTTCTCACTTTCTTTTGCCACAATGTCATGAATCTTCTTTACAAACGGACAAGTTGCGTCAACACAGATGATCCCTTTTTCTTCCATGCGGTCATAGACGCTCTTTGCCACGCCGTGAGAACGGATGACCACAACGCCTTCCTTGATCTGCGCAAGCTCCTCTTCCGAATGGATCACCTTCACGCCCTGCTTCGCAAGATCCTTGATCACTTCCTCATTATGGATGATCGGGCCGTATGTATAGATCTTCTGTCCCTCATAACGCCGGACCTGCTCATAGACCATATCTACCGCGCGCTTCACTCCAAAGCAGAAGCCGGCGGTCCTCGCTAATTCAACCTTCACATTCCGTTCCTTCTCTTTCTTCGTAATATCCAGGCCCATGCAGGCGATATCGCAGCAGTTCGGACAAGCCGCTTTGTTACATACAAAGCCCCGCGATCTCCTTCACGACCTCTTCGATCGTCATATCCGAACTATCCACCAGCACCGCATCCTCAGCCTGCCTTAAGGGCGCCGTCTCCCGGTTCATATCCCGCTCGTCGCGCTCCTTGATATCCCTTGCGATCTCATCGAGATCACAGGCCTCCCCTTTTGCCGTCAATTCATCATAACGCCGCTTCGCGCGCGTCTCCACGCTCGCCGTCAGATAGACCTTCACATCGGCGTCAGGCAGCACGCAGGTGCCGATATCCCTTCCGTCCATGATCACATCCTGAGTCCTTGCAAGATCTCTTTGAAGGTCCAGAAGCTTCACGCGGACCTCCGGGATCACAGAACACTTGGAAGTCATCTGTCCTACCGCCTCATCCCTTAGCCGCCCCGTAATATTAGTACCATTCAGGAACACCTGCTGAACTCCGTCCTCATACCGGATCTTCACATCCGCATCCTTACACGCCTCGATGACCTTATCCGTCTCCTCCGCCTGTATCCCTCTGTCAAGGAAATGGATCGCAAGCCCTCTGTACATGGCTCCCGTATCCACGTAGATAAATCCCTTCTCCTCTGCAACCAGCTTCGCGATCGTGCTCTTCCCCGCTCCTGCCGGTCCGTCAATTGCCACATTATATCCCATTATTCTTCTCCTTTACACTTTTCATTGCACACCATTGCCGGCGGCATATCCCGTAGACCAGGCAATCTGCAGGTTAAATCCTCCGGTCAGCGCATCCAGATCCAGCACCTCTCCGGCAAAATGAAGTCCCCCGACATATCTCGACTCCATAGTTCCCGGATCGATCTCCTTCGTCTTCACACCGCCGCGGGTGATGATCGCCTCATCATAACCCCGAAGCCCGGTAAGCGTCATCTCCATATTCTTCGTCAGGTGTACCAGCCTTTGTCTCTCCTCCCTGGATATGACATTTACCTTCTTCTCCGGATCGACCCCGCTTAATTCTACCATAACTGGAACCAATTTGGACGGGAACAATTTTCCAATTGCATTCTTATACTGCCGGTTCAGATTCTCTTCAAAGTCTCTCAAGACTCTCCGGTCCAACTGCTCCTCACTGAGGGCAGGCTTCAAGTCTATGGCAAGCTTCAGGTTTTGTTCCCTCAGTATACCGCCCACCTGGCTGCTCGCACTGATGATCAGCGGTCCGCTGACCCCATAATGCGTAAAAAGCATTTCCCCGAATTCGCGGTATAACAGCTTCTTATCCGAAGAGACAGAAACCGTTACATTGCGAAGAGAGAGTCCCATAAGGCGGCCCACCCACGGCTCACTCACTTCCATAGGCACAAGCGACGGCATACACGCTGTGATCTCATGCCCGCACTCCCGTGCAAACCTGTAACCGTCCCCGGTAGAACCTGTGGATGGATAAGAGAGCCCTCCGGTGGCAATAATACAGGAATCCCCGTACACTCTCTTTCCATTCGCCAGCTCGACACAGGAAAATCTTCCGTCTTCCGCCTTCACACGAGAAACCCCTGTACTTAGATGCACGTCGATATGAAGCCGCCGCATCTCCTTCTCCATCGCACCGATCACATCCGAAGAATGGTCTGACGCCGGAAATACCCTGTCTCCCCGTTCTACCTTCGTCCGCACTCCAAGCCCTTCAAAGAACTGTATCACATCTCCGTTGGTACATCCGTAAAAACTGCTGTACAGGAACTTCGAATTGCTTGTCACCGACGAAAATAATGTCTCCATATCACAGGCATTTGTGATATTGCATCTTCCCTTTCCTGTGATAAAAAGCTTCTTTCCTAATTTTTCATTCTTCTCAAACAGACATACCTCATGCCCGTTCCTTGCAGCCGTGATCGACGCAAACATACCTGCCGCTCCGCCGCCAACGATCAGAACTTTACTCATATTCTCTTTCCCCTGACCAATTCATATTCTCGGATGCTCCTGACAGTTCCATCTTCTCTCCGACCATGTTCAGTTCATCCTTATTGTACACCTGATATTCATCCCAGATCCCTTCCAGTGTTGTAAGCGTCGTGATCACTTCATTCTGCTTCTTCATGCACAGCGCGACCACCAGCGCGTTCACCACGCTGAGCGGCGCCACCAGAGAATCCACGATCGACGCCATATCGCTTCTTGCGATCAGATTACAGGAGGAATACAGCGTCATCGGCGAGTGTACGCTGTCCGTCAGTGTGATGACCTTCGCCTTGCGGTTACTGGCATACTCAAGCGCCTTCAGGGTACGCATGGAATATCTGGGAAAGCTGATGCCGATAATCACATCCTCTTCCCCGATCCTGAGCATCTGTTCAAAAATCTCACTGGGGCTGCTGGTATTCACTGCCGTCACATCATCACACACAAGGTTCAGATAGAAGCATAAGAAACTGGCAAGAGGCGCACAGCTCCTAATCCCCACCACGTAGATCTTCCTGGCCTTTAAAATGGTATCCACCGCCATCTCAAAAGCACCATGGTCGATGGTCTCCATCGTCAGCTTGATCTTCTCGATATCCGACTGCAGCACCGAAGCCAGGATCTCTCCCTGGCTGATCCTGCCGTAGGTCACCTCCATACGCTGGATAGAATTGAGCTTCGTGCGCACCAGTTCGCCAAGCGCCTTCTGGAATCCCGGGTATCCGTCATATCCAAGAGCCATGGCAAACCGGACCACCGTTGACTCGCTGACTCCAACCTCTTCTCCCATCTTCGCAGCCGTCAGAAACGCCGCCTTGTCATAATCCTCCCGGATGAATTCAGCAAGCTTCTTCTGACCCTTGCTGAATCTGGGATATCCTTCATTAATCTTCTGCAATAATTCATTATTATTTTGCATATTGCCTGTCTCTTTTCCACATTCTCTTCTCTCATTGCCGGCTTTGGAGCGTCAGACGGCCGCAGTTGACTTCTCATCATAAAAGATGTCGGAAATCAATGATTTCCAACATCTTTATAAACACTGCTAGACAGGATAACTTCCGTTCTCCGTATCGGCAACCGTCTGGTCAACCTTCGTCTGCTGCGCCTCTCTATACTTGAAGAAGTCCGTGGCAACCTGCGGGAACAATGCATAGGACAGCACATCTTCATCCTGCTGGCTCCACTGTTCACACTCTTTGCGAAGAGTATCCAGCTCATCCGGGATCAGATCTGCCGGACGGCAGGTGATCACTTCCGCATTCTCGCCGAGAACCTTCTTCGTCACCTCTTCGTCAAACGGCTTCACCGTCGCGCCGTACTTACCGCTTAAGATATCCTTGGTCTCCTTGGTCGCCATCTTATAGCGCTCACCCATCAGCACGTTAAATACTGCCTGCGTACCAACGATCTGGGAGGAAGGTGTAACAAGCGGCGGCTCTCCAAGGTCTTTTCGCACTCTTGGAACCTCTTCCAGAACGTCGTAATATTTGTCTTCTGCATTCTGCTCCTTGAGCTGGGATGTCAGGTTGGACAGCATACCGCCCGGAACCTGATACAGGAGGGTCTTGATATTGACGCCCATATTCTTCGGATTCAGAAGCCCGCTCTCCAGCGCCTCGTCACGGATCGGACGGAAGTAATCAGCGATCTCCGCAAGAAGATTCTGGTCAAATCCGGTATCATACGGCGTACCCTTGAAGGTCTCCACCATAACCTCCGTCGCCGGCTGTGAAGTGCCAAGGGCAAACGGCGACATCGCAGTATCGATTACATCCACCCCGGCTTCTACTGCCTTCAGATAGGTCATAGACGCCACGCCGGACGTATAGTGCGTGTGTAACTGGATCGGAAGGCTCGTCGCGTCTTTCAGCGCCTCGATCATCTCCGTCGCCTTATAAGGAACCAGAAGTCCCGCCATATCCTTAAGGCAGATAGATGTAGCTCCCATATCCTCAATCCTCTTGGCTATGTCGATCCAGTATTCCATCGTATAAGCGTCTCCCAGGGTATAAGACAGCGCAACCTGGGCGTCCGCCTTCTCCTTCACCGCCGCGCTCACCGCCGTCTGAAGATTACGGAGATCGTTCAGACAGTCGAAAATACGGATCACGTCGATACCGTTGGACACTGACTTCTGTACGAAATACTCTACCACATCATCCGCATATGGACGATACCCCAGGATATTCTGTCCGCGGAACAACATCTGAAGCTTGGTATTCTTGAATCCGTCGCGGAACTTACGAAGCCTCTCCCACGGATCTTCCTTCAGGAAACGAAGGGACGCATCGAAGGTGGCTCCGCCCCAGCACTCTACGGAGTGGTATCCAACCTTGTCCATCTTCTCCACGATCGGAAGCATCTGTTCCGTCGTCATACGTGTGGCGATCAGAGACTGGTGCGCATCACGCAGAATGGTTTCTGTTATTTTAATTGGTTTTTTCTCAGCCATTTTCTATCCTCCATTAAAATGATTCTTATAATTCTACATTACCCCAAAAATCGCCATAAATGTTCCCGCAGCAACTGCCGTACCGATAACGCCCGCTACGTTCGGACCCATGGCATGCATCAGCAGGAAGTTGGTCGGGTCTGCCTCCGCGCCCACCTTCTGAGATACACGGGCCGCCATCGGAACCGCAGACACACCGGCAGAACCGATCAGAGGATTCACCTTGCCGCCTGTAGCGACGCACATGATCTTACCGAACAGCACGCCTGCCGCCGTACCGAACATGAAGGCGATCAGACCAAGCGCAACGATCTTAAGGGTATCCGCATTCAGGAACGCCTCCGCACTCGTGGTCGCCCCCACGGAAGTACCCAGAAGGATAACTACGATATACATCAAAGCGTTGCTCGCCGTATCTGTAAGCTGGCGTACCACTCCTGACTCACGGAACAGATTACCCAGCATCAGCATACCTACCAGCGGCGCCGTCGTAGGAAGGATCACGCAGACTACAATCGTTACGATGATCGGGAAGAGGATCCTCTCAAGCTTCGTAACCGGCCTTAACTGCTCCATCTTGATCTTACGCTCTTTCTCCGTCGTCATCAGCTTCATGATCGGAGGCTGGATGATCGGCACCAGAGACATATAAGAATATGCCGCCACCGCGATCGGTCCCATGATCGCCGTCTGAGACAGCTTGCCTGCAAGAAAGATAGAAGTAGGTCCGTCCGCACCGCCGATGATCGAGATTGCCGCCGCCGCCTTATCTGAGAAGCCCATAGCCATGGCTCCGAGATATGCTGCGAAGATACCGAACTGCGCCGCCGCACCCAGAAGGAAGCTCTTAGGATTGGCAATCAACGGTCCGAAGTCTGTCATTGCTCCTACTCCAAGGAAGATCAGGGACGGAAGGATCGACCACTCATCCAGCATATAGAAGTAATAGAGCAGTCCGCCTGTCCCGTTCGCCGCATCCTCCGCATGCAGCATAATATCCGGGAAGATATTAACGAGCAGCATACCAAATGCGATCGGTACCAGGAGCAGAGGTTCAAACTCATGTCTGATTGCTAAATATAGGAAAAAACATGCAACTGCAATCATGATCAGATTGCCGCCTGTAAGACTGAAAAATGCCGTCTGCTGCACGAGGTTTCCCAATGTCGTTGTTATATATTCCATTTTTTAACCTCCAGTCGTGTCATATAATCACAGCGATTATATCTTAATTCAATGTCGCAAGAACAGCACCTGCTTCAACCGCATCTCCTACTGCTGCATTGATACTTGCCACAGTTCCGTCTTCCGGCGCCACAACCGGGATCTCCATCTTCATCGCCTCAATAATAACAACTGCGTCGCCTTTCTTCACACTCTGGCCTACATTCGCCTCAATCTTAAATACCTTGCCTGCCGCGCCTGCCTTCACTTCGATCGACCCTGCTCCCGCTGCCGGCGCTGCCTTTGGCGCCGCCGGAGCCGCCTTCGGCGCTGCTGCTCTTGGTGCTGCCGCCTGAGGCGCTCCTGAAGTATTCTCCTCTACCGTAACATCGTATACATTTCCATTAACTGTAATCGTATAATTTTTCATCTTAAATAATCCTCCTAGTATTATGAATTCCATTTATTTGATGGACGGCGTCTGATACTTCTCACATAGAATCCGCCCGCAGCCGCTTCTTCCATGCCAGCCTCTTCTCTGGCCGCCGCGATTGCCGCTGCAATAACCGCTATCAATTCCGTATCGTCTTCTTCTGTCTCTGGGGCTGCAGGAACCATTACCGGCGCCGGGGCTGCCGCAGCAGTGCTTGTCTTCTCTTCCTTCTTCTTATTCGCACCCGTAAGCGCCGGGATAAACTTAAACAGAGAGATCAGGAACGAGATAAAGATCAGTACGGCGAATACCGTTCCCATTCCAAGCACCGTATTAAGCCCTGCCTTCTCTAAGATCTCACCCAATGAATACTCCCCGTCTACAGTCATGCTCTCCATATAGGACTTCTCGTCAAACACGAAACTGATGGTCGCATCCCTGTCCGCGAACTGTGCCGCTGCAGACACCTTAAGCCCTTCATTCGTCTCCTCCGATGTGAAATCGCCATGGCTTACATAGGCTCCGCACTCATCAATCGCCGCTTCCCACGCGTCAAGCGCGCCAAGGAAACTCTCCGGCGTCACAGGAATCCCTGCCTGCGTCAGTTGGAGTTCCATGGTAAATTCTCTCATGCTCCTCCATTGCTCAAGCATGGCCGCGTCGGCATTCGCACAATAGTTGATCATGAATTCTGTGGTCTGGTCAATGGCTGCCGTGTTATACTCAACCGCTTCCTCGCTGCTCTTGCACGCGGTAAAGCAGAGCATTACAGCGACAGCACAGAGTAATAAACTAATTTTTTTCCTCACTTTGCCTCACCTCTCTAAACCGATCCATGCTTTTTCATCGGACGGTCTTCTCTTTTTGTGAATAACATCTCGAATGCGCCGATCACATATTTTCTCGTCTGATCCGGCTCAATGATGGTATCCACATAGCCTCTTCTTGCAGCAGATAACGGGCTTGACTGCAGTTGTCTGTACTGGGCAGTTTTCTCTCTCAGTGTATCGGCATCCGCGCCTGCGTACATGATCTTCGCCGCAAGGTCCGCTTCCATCATGCCGATCTCAGCCGTCGGCCATGCATACACCATATCCGCGCCGACAGACTTGCTGTTCATCATGACATAAGCGCTTCCGAATGCCTTGCCGATCACCACGTTCACCTTCGGAACGGTGGCATTGGCAAATGCGTACGTAAGCTTTGCCGTCTCTCCTGCAAGATTCTTCTCGTCATACTCACACGCCTTGAACCCGGTTACATTGGTCAGCGTAAGAACCGGGATATTGAAGGCATCGCAGAAGTTCACGAACCCGGCGGCCTTCTTCGCTCCGTCGGAAGACAGAGAGCCGTCAAACTGTGCCGTAACCTCAGACTTCTCATTATATATCTTGGAACGGTTCGCAACCGCTCCCACCGTCATACCGTTCAGACGGATGAAGCCGGTCACCATATCCTTCGCATAATCCTTCTTCGTCTCAAAGAATACACCGCTGTCAGAGATGATAGACAGCGCGATAGCTGTATCTTCCGCCGCATTCTCGATCCCGTCGCACAGACGGTTCAGGCTGTCCGTACACTCGTCATAGGAAGCATTCTCCTCGTTATTGCCCGGCAGCATGCAGACCAGAGTACGGATATCCGTCAGTATCTCGTCTTCTGTCCCGATCCCGTCTACAAGACCTGCGTTCTCGCTCTGGTACTTCGCAGAGGAAGTATCAAGCTTCGTAATATTATTGCCTGGAAGGGCATTGGGTGAATTCACAAATAACTTAGCCTTGGATGCTTCCATAAATGTGAAATCCGTCAAAGCAGGCACAACGGAAAGTCCGCCGCCGCATGTCCCAAATATTGCCGTGATCTGAGGGATCACTCCTGAAGCCATCGTCTGCTTCAGATAAAGATTCCCAAACGCGTTCAGCGCGTCCGTCGCCTCCTGAAGCCTGATCCCGGCACAATCTATAAGTCCGATTACCGGTGCTCCCATCTTCATCGCCATATCATAGATATTCGCGATCTTCTTCGCATGCATCTCACCAACTGCTCCATTCAAAACCGATGCATCCTGACTGTACACGTACACCAAATTCCCGTCAATCACTCCGTAGCCGGTGATTACACCGTCAGCCGGAGTCTCTTTTTCCTGCATGTTGAAATCTGTGCTCCTGGCAGTTACCGCCCCGCCGATCTCAACAAAGCTTCCTGCATCAAGTAACGTCGCAATCCTGATACTTGCTGCACTCTCTGTTGCCATGTTGCCCATAGTCAAGCCCTCCATCTTCTTATATATTACAAAACCAAATTTTTGCCAATTATATTATATCCCTTTTGATGTTTTACTGCAATACTTTTTTTCACCTCACGGACTCCCCGAAGCCAGGATAAAACTAGACTGCATTCCAGTTATATCCAATTTATAAAATTACTTAATATTTTCTTAACATAACAGTTGTACTTTGGTCGGTTTTATGATATATTTACAATAGCTTTTCACTGAATATTACATATTTTTCCATATGTAATACAGGTGGAAAAATACATCTATATGGAGGGTAAAATATATGGAAACAGCAAAAAAGCGCAGACCATTTGGCTTTTATGTGTGTGCGATGGGATTTACCTTTGAGCGTCTCGCATTTTACACCGTAAAATACTTACTTGCCATCTGGCTTGCAACGGAAGTTACTTCCGGCGGTCTGGGATTATCAGATGCAGAAGGTGCAGCCATGTCCGCTTCTTTCGTGGCATGGACCTACATCACACCGATCTTCGGCGGTTACATTGCCGACTACTGGTTAAGCCCGAGACTCTGCGTGGCTCTGGGTATGATCCTGATGGGCGCGGGATACTTGTGTACCTGGCAGGCTCACTCTATGGGGATGGTGTGGGCAATGGTTATCCTGGTATCCGTTGGTACCGGATTGTTCAAGGGGAATCTGTCCGGTGTGAACGGACTGTTATTCCACGACGAAGAAGAACTGAACTCAGCGTTCTCTATTCAGTATTCTTTTGTTAACATCGGTTCCTTCATCGGTACGACCTTTATTGCCATGCTGGCAACCACAGGTCTATTCGGGATCAAGTGCAGTTTCAACACCGTATTTCTGATCTGTGCGATCTTCTTATTCATTGACGCCGCATGGTTCATCCTGAACGGCAAGGCGCTCGGCGATGCCGGCAAGAAGCCTTTCAAGAACGACCAGCGAGAGTTCGTATCCGCTGAGAAGAAAGCTGCAGCCGAGTCTGCTCCGCTTACCGCAAGCGACAAGAAGAAGATCGTTGCGATCATCCTTGTAACCATCTTCTCCGCAATCTTCTGGATGGTATGGTATATGGCATACATGCCGGCTTACTATTACTTCGGATGGGGCGACGGCGCAGATTTCCTGAACCATGCGAACTGGTACATTGGAAGCTTCCAGATCCCTACATCCTGGTTCGACTCTGTGAACGCTCTGACCTGTATCATCCTGGGACCTGTTCTTGCCGGTGTATGGGCTAAGATGGCGTTAAGACCGAAGGGTGACATGAGCATGTTCAAGAAGACGGCTCTTGGTACCATGCTGGTAGGTGTATCTTATCTCGTTATGGTTCTCGCCGACATGATCAGAGGCGACGGACAGTGCTCCGTATTCTGGCTTGCACTTGTATGTCTGTTGATGTCTGTAGGTGAGATGGTATTCTCCCCGCTTGGCAACTCCTTCGTATCTAAGCTGGCTCCAGCTAAGGTTCTGGGTCTGTTATTGGGCTTCTGGCCAATCGCGGTATTCCTGGCACAGCAGATTTACCCGAAGGTATACTCCTGGCTTGCAACCCTGCCGTTCATCGCATACGGCGTGGTTGGCGCGGTCGTAATCGTATTCGGCCTGATCCTCTGGGCATGCAGCGGCAAGCTGGACGCTCTGGAGAAAGAAGACTAACCAAAATATCCGGGCTGTCAGGTATATGATCCTGACAGCCCGTTTGTAATCTTATCTGAATCGTTTCTACTCTACTCCTCTTCCATCTCCTCCATCTCCCGTAAGATCTCCTTATAGAATTCGGACGTATCCTCATCCTTCTTCTCAAGAATCTTCACGATCACGCCGTCATCGATTAAGAATATCTTATCGCTGCACCGTGCAATCTTGGGGTCATGGGTCACAAGAATGATATTCTTCCCCATCTCCTTGTTGATATTGTCGAAGGTATCCATAAGCCTTCTGCTTGACTTCGCATCCAGGTTGCCTGTAGGCTCATCCGCCATGATAATACCCGGATCATTGATCAGCGCCCTGCATATGGCAATTCTCTGCTTCTCTCCGCCGGACAATTCCCTTGGAGACTTGCCGATCAGCCTCTCCACACCGAATCTTGCCGCCAGGCTCAGCATCTTCTGCTTCATCTCTTCTGCCGGTGCTTTGTCAAGGATCATGGGAACCATGATATTCTCCCCCACAGACAGACTGTCCATCAGATAGAAATCCTGGAATACAAATCCGATCTCCCGCCTTCGAATATCCGCAAGCTCATCTTTCCAAAGCTCTGACGCATCCTTCCCCTTGAAATAAAGCTTCCCTTCTGTTAAAGGCTCCATCATTCCCAGGATCTTAAGCAGCGTAGTCTTGCCGCCTCCCGAGCTTCCCATGACAGCGACATATTCCCCCTCTTCTATAGTAAGGTCAAGGCCTTTCAGCACCTCTATCTTCGCATCAGGATTCTTCTTCTCCTGATTCCTGTAATAGTTCTTCACGAGTTTCTCTGTTCTTATAATCTCCGCCATCACATTACTCCATCGTATCAAAGATTTTGCCTGTCAGGACCTTCTTCAACGCCTGATAAACCGCCCCCTGTGCCAGCCAGTAGATTCCCCATACCGGAAGCACATACCGGATATAGCCAAGGATCTCCGCACCGTTATACATCCTGACTCTGAACATGAGCAGTGTAAATACAACCGCCGACAAGCCGCCCACTGTCAGCGGGATCAGGAAAAAGGGCAACATCTCCTGACGAAGCGCTTTCATAATGGTCTTCTCATGCATCCCCATACAATCAAGGAAACGGTATCTTGCCACGATCTCATCCATCTCAAAACAGAACTTAATAAGTATCAGATAGATCCCGCATACGCCTGCCATGATCATCATAAACAGCCATACTACCTGCTTCAGATAACGCTCCGTCGCCGTATCCTGCATCATCACTTTGCTGTTGTAATAACGGATTCCCCCATCCTGCTTCGACAGCGCGAAGAGGCTGTCCTCCACATACTCATAATCTCCGCCTGCCGCACAGAACAGATACAACTGCTCCCCCTGATAGATCTCCTCAAAGTATTCGTCAGAGAATACCACCAGATTCTGCTCCTTCCCTCCTTTATATATCCCCGTCAATACCGCCCGTTCTTCTCTTACGACCTTCCTTGGCGTATAGGCCCGGTAACTCCAAAGCTCTGCCCCCGGCCCCGCTGTCTGCAGGTTCAGCGTATCCGCCGCCCCCGACCAGTCCAGAAGATGAGCTCTCGCCGACACATCTTCCTGATAAATGACCGCGATTTCCTCCCCGGACAAGCCAATCGCTTCCCCCTCATCTCCAGATCTTGCTCTCTTAAGCTCAAGATAGGCAGACTCCGGGATACCGATCTGAACCGGCGGTTCTGCCATAACCTGCCTTCCGCCTGCAACAGATTTATAATCCAACGCGAAGATATCCTTCACGGAGTTGACCAGTGATATGTTCTCCGGCATCAACGAATATACAGTCGTCATCGGATACCATTCTGCCTTAAGTCCTGGCTGCCCGCTTAATTCCTGCAGCTTTTCATCCGCAGTCTTCCCCGCCGTACAGACAAAGTCATAAGGGAACTGCCCCTCAAGCGCCTGAGCCAACACGTTTCCCCCATAAGCGGAAGACAGCGTATACATAACAAGGAATACAGTCACTGTCAGCAGGTAGACCTTCTTCATATTCTGCCCAAATCCGGTGAGAAATGGAAATTTGTCGAATATGTTCTGATAATACCTGCCGTCTTCTCCCTTGATCCTTCTGATCTGCGCCGAGCGCACACACAGAAGCACCAGAATTAGTCCCAGCAGATAGACGGCCTGCGCGTCTTCGCTCTCTCCTCCGCTTCTTCCCATCATCTGTGCCAGAGACCACGCCATGCATATGACGCCCAGGACACCGCATATCCAGCCTGATACCCCTGGTATATGGTTCTTCTTCGGCGCGATAAGCCCCGACGCAGACCAGCGCATATGGTCATACACATGGGAATTCACCATCGCCGCAATCAGCGCAGCCGCGGTAAATATCCCGCAGACCATAAGATATGTCCCAGCCGGCATTCCCTGCACTGACACCGGAAGCTCCCGTGCGATCACCCGCATGATGATCCCAAAGACCAGATTCCCAAGGATGATCCCGATAATTCCGGAGCATACCAGACATCCTGCATATTCCATCAGCATCATAGAGCGCAGAGATCTGCTTCGAATCCCAAGCACTGCCAGTATATTTTCCTCCCGCATCTTACTGCGGATATAATAAGAGAAGGAAAGCCCCATCAGCACCGCATTCAGGAGAAGTCCCATCCATACCGCGTTCAGAAGGACCTTCTGCGTCCCTCCTCCCGTGACCGCCTCCGCACTGTGGATTCCCAGGAACGCGGACCTGAGCGCAAATACCAGGAACAAAAAAAGCATCAAAAATACACTGCTCGCGATCAGCATCACATAATTCCGAATATGATACTTTACATTCTTCCATATCATCATGTAATACGAAGAACTGTATCTTCCCGGAAAATACAGTCTCCGCTTCCGCTCTTCCCTCTCAAGCCTGTCGCGTTCCTCACGCACTCTTGCGTCTTTTCGGATCTCATCACGCTGCTCCACGTACTGCTTCAGCACGAATTCCGCCAAGCACATTATAGGAAGCAGGTAAGTCCACCCCATAGGAACCAAGGGGAAGAATATGACTGCCGCTGCCGTATACAGGAACTCACACCACTGCACCATTCGATAGACAAGCCTTACCTTCTTCCCCGCAAGAGTGCCGATCACATAGATCAGGGCAAGGACGGCGCTAAGAATCGACAGAAAAAACATATAATAGGACGCTACCAGCTCCGGATCCCCGCCCGTCATCGCCACGATGCCCCCGTTCTTCCCGGCCTCTGAGATATAGCCGGGCAGATGATAAGTCTGCCCGGCATAAGCGATCCACGGAAGCCAGATAGCCGCAGCGATAAATATATAAATCAGGACAGATATGATCTGATATATTTTGCCTGATCTCTTCATAGTCTTCCTCCGCTGCCTGTACTGCATTGCTAAATCGGCCGTGTATACTCCTTAAGCCATTCCCGCTCCTCTTCGGTCAGACGCGGCCCGATCTTCTCATATACCTGTTCATGATAATGGTTCAGCCACTTGCGCTCATCCCGGCTCATCTCCTCCGGGTCGATCCCGTCTAAGTCGATCGGCGCAAACGTGATCGTCTCGAAATACATAAACTGCCCGTACTTATTCTGTACGCCCTTTCTCACCACGAACTCATTCTCAATACGGATACCAAACTGTCCGTCCTCATAGATCCCCGGTTCGTCGGTGATGACCATGCCCTCCTCAAGCTTATGATGCTCGTTCTTACTTGGAACCACATACCAGCGGAATCCGGTCGGCGGTTCATGGACATTGGCAAGATACCCTACGCCGTGCCCGGTACCGCACTGATAATCCATATCCAGATCCCAGATCGGCCCTCTCGCCAGCACATCCAGATTATATCCATAGCATCCATAGAGAAAACGTGCGCGGGACAGCCGCATCATCGCCCTCACAACAGCAGTAAAATACCTCTTCATCTGTGCCTCCACAGAACCAAGAACGAAAGTTCTGGTGATATCGGTGGAACCTTCGTAATAACCGCCGCCAGTATCATTCAAGAAGAATGCGCCTGAACTTAACGGCACATCCGTCTCTGCGCTTGGCGAATAGTGCATCATCGCCGCATGGTCCGCAAATGCACACAGAGGCTCGAAGCTGTCACGGATATATCCTTCCTGTGCAGCGCGTAATTCCGTCAGCTTTGCGGCAGAACTAAGCTCCGTGATCGTCTCCTTGTCATAGCGTGTCTTGATCCAGTGCATGAACTTGGTGACAGCAACGCCGTCCTTGATGTGGGCTTCCCTGATATTCGCAAGCTCCACCTCATTCTTCATCGCTTTCATAAGGATGGTTGGATTCGCCGCCTCCACGATCCTGCATGGAATATTCTTATACAGCGCATAGTTCATCTTCATCGGATCGATCAGCACCGTCTCGGAACCACTCAGTCCCTTCACGTCATCATAGATTGCATTATAAGGATGGATGGTCACCTGATTCTTAGCCAGCTCTACCTGGATACGGTCGTCAAGCTTGGAATCATCCACATATAATTCTACTCCGTCCTTCTTCACGATCGCGTAGGACAGAAGCAGCGGGAAGAAATCAATATCGTCCCCCCGGATATTCAAAAGCCAGCATACATCGTCCAGGGACGCAATGATATGGGCGGTCGCCCCATGCTCCTCCATCACTCCCCGCACACGCTTAAGCTTGGACGCCGTGCTCTCACCGGAATACTTCTCTTCCAGGAAGAACGCCGGCTTGTCCGAAAGCGGCGGACGGTCTTCCCAGATATCCCCTATCAGGTCGACGGAATAGTGGATCCGGATCTGTCTCGCCGCCAGCACTTCCTCAAACTCCCGGCCCTCTCCCATGGAAAGTACCCGTCCGTCAAACGCAACCGTTCCGCCTCTAGGAACACGATCAGTCAGATACTCCGTGATTGACGGCGTATCTCCCACAAACATCTTCATCAGACGGATGCCGCTGCCGGCAAGCTCATTCTCTGCCTGGAAGAAATACCTTCCATCCGTCCAGAGCCCCCCATCATCTCTGGTTATGACGACCGTCCCGTAAGATCCGCTGAAACCGGAAATATATTTCCTCGCTTTAAAATGTTCCCCTACATATTCACTCTGGTGAAAATCAGCGGTGGGAACTATATACGCGTCGATCCCCTTAGACGCCATGCGAGTACGAAGTTCGGAAATCCTTTCTGCTATGTTCATAAAAATAAACCTCCTAAAATTATACTATATCTATAATGTACCATAAACCCGTCCAAAGTACAATTTTTTACCGAATTTTTGTCTTGTTTTGTCTTGAAGCCCGCTCAATATTATGCTATGATTTGGCAGAAACTTTTCCATCACAGATTACGGAATAACAGAGGTATCGCTATGGCATCACACATTAAAAACATGACCCAGGGAAAACCTGTTTCCCTGATCTTCTCATTTGCACTGCCGCTTATGATCGGCAATGTATTTCAACAGCTTTATACCGTCGTAGACACCATGGTCGTAGGCAAAGCCTTAGGTGTCGGCGCCCTTGCCGCCCTTGGCGCGGCGGACTGGCTCAACTGGATGATGCTTGGTATCATCCAGGGCTTCACCCAGGGCTTCGGCATCCTGATGGCACAGGAATTCGGCGCGGGCAGGCACGATAACCTGAGGAAATCCATCGGTACCTCCACGGTCCTTGCTTTCCTGTCTTCCATCGTACTGCTGGCGCTTGGACAACTGGCGGCACGCCCGGTCCTGCATCTCCTGCAGACGCCTTCCGAGATCCTTCCCGATACCCTGCTGTACCTGCGTATCATGTATCTTGGGATTCCGGTAGTGATGGCATATAACCTGCTGGCCTCGATCCTCCGTTCCCTCGGAGACGGCAAGACGCCACTTAACGCCATGATCATAGCCGCCGTCACCAATATTGCGCTGGATCTTCTGTTCGTGCTGGGCTTCGGGCTTGGTATTGCCGGAGCCGCCGCCGCAACGCTGATCGCCCAGTTGGTCTCAAGCCTGTTCTGCCTGTACCATATCCGAAAGATTGAGATCTTGAATCTTCAGCCGTCGGATTTCAGCCTCAGAGATAAGAATCTCTCCCTCCGGCTGCTGACGCTGGGCTTCCCCATGGCGTTTCAGAACGCTATCATATCCATTGGCGGCATGATCGTGCAGTCTGTAGTCAACGGATTCGGCGTCATTTTTATCGCAGGCTTCACCGCCACCAACAAGCTATACGGCGTACTGGAAGTTGCAGCTACCTCCTACGGATATTCTATGGTCACGTACACCGGGCAGAACTTGGGTGCCGGCCAGACTGACCGCATCCGCCGGGGAGTGAGGTCCGCTCTTCTGATCGCACTTGCAACCTCCCTTGTCATTGCGCTTCTGATGATCTTCGGCGGAAAGATGATCCTTGGCTGTTTCATCTCAGGCACACCGGAAGAATTCGAGCAGACATTGGCGATCGCCTACTACTATCTGGCCATCATGAGCCTGTGCCTGCCGATCCTCTATACCCTGCATATCACAAGGTCTGCTATTCAGGGGATGGGCAATACCATCCTGCCCCTTGTATCCGGCATCGCCGAATTCCTGATGCGGGCGCTGACCGCTATCTTCCTTCCCATGGTGATCGGAGAGAACGGGATCTTCTACGCGGAGATCATGGCATGGACCGGGGCGACGGTGATCCTGGTGATCAGCTATTTCGCCGTGATCCGCAGGATGGAGAGGCTGTTGAAGCGATAAGCATTTTATGCCATAGAGTATATAAACTTTTAATAGGTGGTGTAAGTCATGGAACTGGAGAAAAAGAAACTTCCTGAAAGATTGCTGCTTGGATTATTACAGACCAAAGCAGAAGCCATGAGACAGATTGAAGACAATGATTATATTTCACTTCTGAAGCAGCATGGAATTCAGGAAATCCACTCTTACGGAATCGCATGCTATAAGAAAACCTGCAAGATCATGCATAAGCTGAATTCCTAAGGCTGCCAATACAATATGATTTCACACAGTCAAATACCCCGCTACAAGCAGCGAACATTAAGCTTGTAACACTGCTAAACAGCGGGGTATTGGGTCTGCGCTTGTGCTTCGGCCGGTGCTGACCATGCGCTGCTGTAACTACATCTTCATATTCCCTGTCCCTACATACCGGACTCCATTCTCAAATACTCTCTTTCCGCCCAGGGTAACCAGCTTCACATCATTAAGTCTCGTAATATCCTTACTCAAATCCCCGCCGACTACCAGAAGATCCGCATCCAGTCCTTCCTTCACCAGCCCCCTGTCTTCTTCTACCCCCAGCACCTTTGCCGGATTCGAGGTGGCGGTCTCAATCGCCTGTACCGGCGTAATCCCGTATTCCACCATATATTGAAGTTCCCTGGCAAGCGGCAGAAGCGGCGACTGATACATCACCATATCCGTACCTGCGATCACCGTCACACCCGTATCATAGAATTCCTTGAAATGATTCCTGTAAGCCTTATATGCCGGCTCAAAATACTGATAATCCTTCATCTCCTTCTGCATGACCGGATCGTTCACCGGCGCACCTGCATGCTTCTCAATATTCTCCTTACAGATATCATACAGCAGTGTATACGCCATAATAGTCGGTGTCCACGCTATCCCCTTCTCGGCCATCTGCTTCGCATGATCCAGCGTCATGAAGGTCGCATGCTCTATGGTATCAAATCCGGCGTCAATACACATCTGGATCCCCAGATTGGTTCCCGCATGCACTCCACATTTGATCCCCCTTCTATGACATTCATCCACCGCCGCGTCTAATTCTCCCTGGGTCAGCTCCGGCGTATGGGTCCGGTGCGTCGTCAATACCTTCACCCATTCCGCCCCGTCACGGATCTGCTTACGGATCTCCTTACGTACCTCCCAGGGACCGTCCACCTGCTCCACCTCTTC
Organism: Lachnospiraceae bacterium; assembly: GCA_910574715.1. Lineage (GTDB taxonomy): Bacteria > Bacillota > Clostridia > Lachnospirales > Lachnospiraceae > Sporofaciens. Next base: position 66,436 of record CAJTCH010000018.1, read on the forward strand.
CCAGGCATGCCCTCCGGTCATACAGATCCCTGTATCCGTGTGAGTGATCCGCGGAATGGTAACAAATCCCTTCTCGGCCGCAAGCTTCAGATTCTTACAGACCCCATGTGCCGACGACATATCCCTTACTGATGTGATCCCCCGCTCGAACGCCGCCTGGGCATGCTGCAGGGCATAAAGCATGATAAGCTGCGGACCATAATTGAAACTGTCCGGCTGAGAATACCAGTATCCCAGGTGGACATGCATGTCGCAGAGACCCGGGAGCAGCGTTGCATCCCCGTAATCCTTCACTTCCTCTTGGGGAAACTCCCTCATAAGAACCGATGGCTCCCCGATCCTCTGGATCTTGCCGTCTGTTCCCACAAGTACGGCGCGGTTCTCAAGGACCGTCTTGCCGTCCCCCGTTATCAAATGTCTGGCTGCTATGATCATCTTTCTCTCATCCCCCTATGCTTTTGCGCCGTAAATTCTAAATATTTTCCAGAGACGGCTTTTGATATATCTACTTCTGATTCCGAAACTGCATCGGCGTTGTATTATATGCCTTCTTGAACATCCGGTTGAAATGCTCCACATTCTGATATCCTACCGACAACGCGATATTCTCCACCGTCATATTACTGCTCTTTAACAATGCCTTCGCCTTCTTCATCCGGATCTTCTTAACCAGCTCCCCGAATGTCAGACCCGATTTCTCCTTCACATATTTAGAAATATACGGCTTCGACAGATAGAACTTCTCAGCCAAATCATCCAACGTAATATCGACATAGTTCGCCTGGATGTAATTCATGATCTCGATCATTCTCTCATCTTTGCATCCGTCGGCGCTCCCGATCTCCTCGATCTTATTGACAGCAACGGTCAGCGCTTCGATGGAAGCCTTGATGATATCTGCATCGATTCCCACGCCCCAGAAGTTCCTGCCGCTGCACACGATACCCACGTAGGCAACCGCCTTGGATGAGGAACCTCTGGTCAGAGAATGCTCCTCATAGAACCGAAGCTCATAGCTGATATTAAAATACTGCTTGATCGCATTGCTCACCGCATCCAGACGTCCATTTCCCATGGCAGTGATCACCCTGGTCTCGCCGCCATGATTGATCGTCACTTCTGCCGTGATCCCGTCCACCTGTTTGAAATGGCACTCATCTATATGGAATACCGGTTTGGTATTGATATAATGATCTGAGAAAATCTGGTATACCCACTCCGGATTCAGCTCCTTATGCGCCTTGTCGGATACGTCCTTCACCAGATATCCAACCTCCTCGCGCATCTTCTGCGGCAGGTTGATGCCATGGCTCTGCTTCAGGATATAGTTCACGCCGCCCTTGCCGGACTGGCTATTGATGCGGATCACATCAGAGTCATACCTTCTTCCCACATCCTGAGGATCGATCGGAAGATACGGAACCGTCCAGGTATCGCACTGCTTCTCCTCCCTCCAGGTCATACCCTTGGCAATAGCATCCTGATGGGAACCGGAAAATGCGGTAAATACCAGATCGCCCGCATACGGCTGACGGTCATACACTTCCATCCTCGTCAGACGCTCATAGGTCTCGCGGATATGCTTCATATCAGAGAAGTCAAGTCCCGGATCCACACCATGAGAATACATATTCATTCCCATAGTCACGATATCCACATTACCGGTGCGCTCTCCATTGCCGAATAACGTTCCCTCGATCCGGTCTGCCCCCGCAAGTATCCCAAGCTCCGCCGTCGCCACACCGCAGCCGCGGTCATTATGCGGATGCAGGCAGAGGATTACATTGTCCCTGTAATTCAGATGCTTGTTCACGTACTCCAACTGACATGCAAACACATGGGGCATAGCGTTCTCCACCGTCGTAGGGATGTTGATGATCGCCTTGTTATCTGCCGTTGGCTTCCATATGTCTAAGACCGCATTGCAGACCTCCACCGCGTAATCCACTTCCGTCCCCGGGAAACTCTCCGGGCTGTACTGGAAAGTGAAATTCCCGTCCGTCTCAGAAGCCAAATCTAACAAAAGCTTCGCTCCGTCAATCGCAATCTGTTTGATCTCCTCCTTACTCTTCCTGAATACCTGCTCCCGCTGCGCAACGGAAGTCGAATTATACAGATGCACCACCGCATGGGGCGCACCCTTGACCGCCTCGAAGGTCTTCTTGATTATATGCTCTCTCGCCTGAGTCAGCACCTGCACCGTCACATCATCCGGAATCATCTTCTTCTCGATCAGCGTTCTCATAAACTGATACTCCGTCTCCGATGCTGCCGGGAACCCTACCTCGATCTCCTTAAAACCGATATCCACCAACATCTGGAAGAATTCTAACTTCTCCTCCAGGCTCATAGGCTCGATCAACGCCTGATTGCCGTCGCGCAAGTCAACGCTGCACCAGATCGGAGGCTTGTTGATATACTCCTTTTTCACCCAGTCATAGGTGACTTCAGGGGGCATAAAATATGTTCTCTCATATTTCTGACAATTCTTCATAATCTTCATTCTCTCCTTCCATATTTCCTACCCGCAAGACATCGGCCAAATGCCCTGCCAGTATAATAATAATCATCAACCATGTTGCACATTTTTAACACCTTCTTATCCTAACACATATATAAAAAAAAGGAAAGTGATAATTTTAATCACTTTCCTTGATGTATTTTATTCCTGAAGAGAAGATCTCTTCGTGATAGTTACCGTCTCATCATAACAGGAGAAGATCTCCTGAAGCTTGGCATCATCCTGCTTCTTCGTAAATAAACTGATGACCGGCACGATGACCAGACCGCCCACCATAGCGATCACACCGGAGTTAATGGATGATTTGAAGATATATCCAAGAACCGCTCCCCAGCCTGTGACATCCACTCCGCCAAGTGTCACAAAAAGCTGCAGCAACGCGATCCCGCATCCCCAGACAAAGCACACCACCACAGAGATCTTGGTGATTCCTTTCCAGTACAGGCCATACATGAACGGCGCAAGGAATGCTCCTGCCAGCGCTCCCCAGGATACACCCATCATCTGTGCGATAAATGTCACTTCCGGATGCGCATCCTTGAAGATCGCGATCACAGCCGATATCAGGATAAAGAACACAATGAACGACCTCATAATGGAAACCTGCTTCTTCTCAGACATTCCCTGTTTTGCCGCCGGCTTGATGACATCCAATGTAAAGGTAGAACTGGACGTCAGAACCAGAGAAGACAAGGTAGACATGGAGGCCGATAACACCAGTACGATCACCACCGCTATAATGATAGACGGCAATGCAGAAAGCATGGTCGGTACGATCGTATCGAACAGGGGCTTCCCTGTCGCCTCATTCATCACTACCTTGTCGCCGTAGAGCCTTCCGAATCCTCCAAGAAAATAGCAGCCTCCGGCTACAATGATCGCAAATACCGTTGAGATCACGGTCCCCTTATGTATATCCTTCTCGCTCTTGATGGCGTAGAACTTCCCGACCATCTGAGGCAGTCCCCAGGTACCAAGAGAAGTCAGAACGACCACAAAGAGAAGCGCAAGCGGGTCCGGTCCGAGGAACGCGGAATACGCCCCCTCCCAGCCAGCATCTCCCGTAATAGATGCAAGTGACCTAGTCGCCGCAAGCAGACCGCCATTCTCCGACAATACCGCTCCGATTACCGCACAGATCCCGAACAGCATGATGATTCCCTGGATAAAATCATTGATCGCCGTCGCCATGTATCCGCCGAAGATCACATAGAATCCCGTCAGCACCGCCATCACCGCGATCACCACCCAGTAAGGAATATCAAACACCAGACCGAACAGACTTGATAATCCATTATACAGTGAGGCCGTATATGGAATCAGGAAGAAAAATACGATAATAGACGCCGCCACCTTAAGCGGAACCGAATCAAACCGTTTCCCGAAGAAATCCGGCATCGTCTTCGCATCCAAATGCTGGGTCATAACACGGGTCCTTCTTCCAAGAACATTCCATGCAAGCAATGATCCGATAAATGCGTTGCCAAGCCCTGCCCAGGTGGCAGACATCCCGAAGTTCCAGCCGAACTGCCCTGCATACCCCACGAAAATAACCGCAGAAAAATACGACGTACCGAATGCAAATGCAGTCAGCCACGGACCGACTCCCCGGCCTCCCAGCACGAATCCATCCACGTCCGTCGCATGCTTCCTTGAGTAAAATCCAACATAGATCATGACGGCAAAAAATACAACCAACATGATCACACATAATATTTCCTTTGACATCTCTCATTCCCTCCAAGCTGTAACTTTCGATACATCAACCATTCACTTTAAAGCGTTACGCTTTAAAGCGCTAAATTATCCTTGAATATATTAGCATACCGGACTCTATCTGTCAACACCTTTTTGCAGGCAGAAATATCTTTTACCACTTGCGAAGCTGCACATTTTCCCGTATATTTAAAATGGAAGATCTTGAAGGAGATGCCTATGAAAAGCTGCCTGCATAAAACCTTATTTTACAGTCTGTTTACAATCCTTGCCGCTCAGTTCAGTATGAACCTGTTTATCGCGGATTTTAAGATATCTATGGGAATCATCTGCTTCTCTGTCCTATTATTCATGACAGAGGATTTCCCGCTGCTTCCGGCTGCCGGGTGCTCCGCCGCCGGTGTTTTTCTCATACGTCTTACGCTCTACTGGTTCAAAAACGGCCGCTTAGATCAGATGCCGCTTGCCTATATGCCGGAGATTGCTTTCTATATCAGCTATGGACTGCTCCTATATCTGTATATCCGCCTGCATTCTGATTTCCGTAATCATATCCGACAATCGCTCCTCGTACTATTCTTTGTCGATTACGCAGCGAATCTCTGTGAACTGCTTCTGCGGCTTAGGGGAAATGTACCCGATCTTCAGGCACAGACCGGTATCCTTCTGGTTGCCCTGTTTCGTGTACTCATCATCGGATGTATCCTCATGACCTTCCGGCAGTACCGGTTATTCCTCTTAAAGCAGGAACACGAAGAACGCTATAAGCGGCTGCTTCTTCTCATTTCCAGACTGAACGGCGAGATCGTCTGGATGAAGAAGAATACCGCCCTGATCGAAGATACCATGAGCACCGCCTACCAGTTATACCGAACCTTAAAGGAACTCCTTCCAGAGGATCCGCTCTACACCCAGGCGCTCTCCGTAGCCAAGGATATCCATGAGATAAAGAAAGAATACTTTCTGATCATGCGCGGAATTTCCGAGGCGCTCGATCAAGAGTTAGAGTCTGACGGGATGTACTTAGACGACATTTTCCGGATCCTCCATGACTTCTTGCGGCTTACCGCGGCAGAACAGAAGAAATCCCTTGATTTTTCCTTCTTCTGCCGGGACAGTCTATATACCGAGCAGCACTATGCACTGCTGTCCGTCTTCCGGAATCTGTCTGTAAATGCACTGGAAGCGGGGATCTCATCCCCGGTATCCATCCAGATCTCACAGACCCGGACAGAATCGTCCGACGCCGGAAGTATCTATGTCTTTACGATCACTGACAACGGTCCGGGAATTCCGGAAGAATACAGAACCGATATATTCAAAGCCGGCTTCTCCACTAAGATCAACTGTGCGACCGGTGAGATCAACCGGGGGCTTGGGCTTAATCTGGTGAAGGATCTGATCGAGACACAGCTCAAAGGCCGGATCACATTGACTTCCGTTCCAGGCCGGACAACCTTTACTATACAGATACCTGAAAGATTTTTCATGCCTGAACCACGTTCTCACAGTCAGCGCAGTGAATACGCAGACCTGTCGGAACCATAATGCAGCACGGGCTTTGCAGATGTAACAGAAAGAGGGAACACATGAATTTTTATCTCATTGACGACGACAAGAATATAAGAAATATTTTGAAGATCATTATCACAAAACAGAAGCTTGGAACCGTGTGCGGAAACGCGGGAAATGCACAGGATGCCCTTGAGGACATCTCCGTCCTTCATCCGGATATCGTCATTGTCGATCTCCTCATGCCCGATACAGACGGGATCACACTCGTTGGGCAGATGCGCCCGCTTCTTCCCGACACGGCATTTATTATGCTATCCCAGGTGACCTCCAAGGATATGGTTGCCTCCGCCTACGAAGCAGGCATCGAATTCTTCATCCAGAAGCCGGTCAACAGTATCGAGGTGGAATCCGTCATACGCAGAATAAAGGAGAATCTCTCCATGCGCCGCACCATGAGCCGGATACAGAATATTTTCCTCGAGGATAACGCACCCAGGCAGCCGGCGCCTGTCGCTTCCTCTGCTTCCGTATCTACTTATACGTCCTCTCCCGCCCTCTCCAATATCCTGCAAAGGCTTGGGATCATCGGGGTACTTGGAAGTAAGGATATCATCACCGTCGCAGAATACATGATCGCCAATCATGAACACCTGGACGATACAACATTGCATGAACTGTGCAGCCGTTTCAGCGATTCCCCCAAGTCCATGGAGCAGCGGATCCGCCGTGCCGCAGCCGCAGGCCTTGTGAATCTGGCTCATCTGGGGATCGAGGATTATTCCAACGAAATATTTACCGAGTATTCCAATACTCTGTATAATTTCGAACAGGTACGCAAGGAAATGGACTTCATCCGCGGTAAAAGTGACAAACATGGCAACGTAAAGATCAAAAACTTTCTGAATGCACTGACGGCCCATTGTAAATAGAAACGCCTTGTGAAAAGTCATAGGCATATTTAACAGTATCAATCACCTGTTTTTGTGAATTCCTACAAATTTCAGTTGATACTGTTATTTTTTTTAACCATCTTGATACTTTCTGAAACTTTTTGAAACCACCGTTTTATATTGATTTTATCAATATAACAAGTGAAAAAGAGAGGTATGTCTATGTTAACTATTTTATCTGGAGTCGGATTATTACTAATCACACTGGCCGGTTTTTCTCTGTTCAGCCTGAAAATGCCCAAAGGACAGCTTGCCATGTCTGGTATGGCTAATGCCGCGATCGCTACCTTCCTTGTAGAAGCAGTCCATAAATACATCACCGGGGATCTGATGGGTATGGATTTCTTCCGGACCGTAGGGGAAACCTCGGGCAGTCTCGGCGGTGTTGCCGCAGCTATGATGGTTCCGATCTGTATGGGCGCTAATCCCGTATTCGCAGTGGTCGCGGGAGTCGCTGCCGGGGGATACGGTATCCTTCCCGGATTCATCGCCGGATACCTGATCGGCCTGATCGCTCCGATCGTAGAAAAGAAACTGCCGGAAGGACTGAATATCATCCTTGGCGCGCTGATCATCGCTCCGCTGTCACACCTGATCGTGGTTGCCGTCAATCCTGCCGTCAACATCATCCTGACCCGCATTGGAGATACCATCTCCGCCGCAACCGAGCAGTCCCCCATCGTTATGGGCTTCCTACTCGGCGGCATCATCAAGATGATCTGCACCTCGCCGCTAAGCTCTATGGCATTGACCGCTATGCTTGGGCTCGACGGACTCGCCATGGGAATCGCCGCGATCGCCTGCGTGGGCGGCTCCTTCACCAACGGACTGATCTTCGCCAAATTAAAATTAGGAGACAGAAGCAATGTCCTCGCTGTTATGCTTGAACCACTGACACAGGCAGATATCATTACCGCCAACCCAATCCCGATCTATTGCTCCAACTTCTTTGGAGGCGGACTCGCCGGTATCTCTGCGGCAGTGTTCCACATTGTGAACAATGCTCCCGGAACCGCCTCTCCTATACCGGGACTTCTCGCGCCGTTCGCATTCAATCCGCCGCTTAAGGTGGTGCTTGCGCTCGCCTTCGCCGTGATTGGCGGCACCGCAGCCGGACTCGCAGGCAGCGTTGTGTTCAAGAGCAGGGTGAAAATACCTGCGCTGTCTGCCGAAGCGGTCCTGCCTGTGGGTCTTGGAGCGGAAGCGGTAGATTAAGATTATCATACGAGCCTGTGCAGATCACGCCTGCACAGGCTCATATACTGTCAACAATCTCTACACTACAGCTTCAATAAGCAATTTCTCTCCCAGTTGTATCCTCTGCACCCCTACCTTCTTCTTTTTATTAAAGTTAAAACTCAGCATGTATCCCGTCGTCAGATGATACGAATCCAAATAATCCATTAATTGCTCTTCCCCTCGCGTATTATATTCCTGCCCATGCCAGATCTTCAACTCACACACAATCTGCTGTCCGCGGTAATCAATGACTACATCGGTCCTCCGCATATTCCTGGTCCTGGCTTCCACATAGAAATTCCCCGCACCATTAATAATCAGTTTCAAATACAGCAGGAAAAACCGGCGTCCATTCTCCTCCACGAACGTCTCGTCTGCATCATAATATATATCCGTAAATGATTCCACGAACCGCTCCAACACCTGCTCCATGTCGAGCTTCCCATCCCGGATAAAACGATTGCTGTCCTTGTCCGCGGATGCCGCTTTATACATTGTGCTTTCAAGCAATTCTTCTGAAATAAACATGTTGTACAACTGACTGTGTTTCAAATATTCGATTAGAAATCGCAATACTCCCATTTTCTTTCATTTTTTCTATAAATCCAAACATAACCCCAAGATTAATCACATGATTATAAGCATAATATGGGACACATTCACCTCGGAATAATATGCTGTATAAAGCCTGCTTAAGTTCCGGAAAATCAGCTAACTTCTTCACCATATCGTCAAATAATGTGTTCGATTCCAACAACAGCATCTTAACAGCTTCTAAGAATCCCTCTCTCGTCCACGCAGATGTCAATCCTAACTCTTTCTCTGCGTCAGGAATATCTTCATCCATAATCTTACAAAGCCGCGACACCAAAAACGGATATCCGGAAGTATATTCCCAGATCAAATCCGCCATCTCTGATCTATCCATCCCTGTATTCTGATCCGACTCATACTCCATGAGCATTCCGGCGATATCCGATTTGGAAAAACTCATATCCACCGCAAAATCAGCCGCAATGTTCCATGGGCTGTTATACTGATGCTCTTCCTGGGGTCTGATCTTCAATTTCAGATTCTTAATATCATAAACTCCCGCCAATATTACAGACTGGAACGTCGGTTCCGCCTTTCTCGCCAGGTATTTGCGTCTGAGCATTCCCAGGTAAATACATACCTGCCAGCGTTGAATAAAATGACGCCGTCAACATCCCAAAAGTAACATGACTATGATATCTCCCATTTCCCACTTCGCATGCAAAATCATCATCCTGATGCAAAGGATTCTCATCACCCGATATTTCCCTGAAGCTGTCTTCCATCTCCAAAGTAATCTTCCTGGTAAATGCCGCTTTCGTTCCTTCCGCTAATTCTGAAAATATGAATTCATTCATCTGCAAGATACCTCTTTATCTTCTGATAGGTACCGTCTGAATCCAGACCATTCGCCTTTCTCACCTGATTATGCGTTCCATATCCGGATGCAAAGACATCCTCGATACCGATACATTTTACTTTCACTCCCAGACCATCTCCCGCCGCAGTCTCAGCAATCATACTCCCAAGCCCGCCATATACATTATGCTCCTCCACTATAATTCTGCGTTCTCTGCAACTTTACGATAAATGCGAATTTTAAATAAAGACAAAGCTGCCAGACAATCTGCCAACCCTATTCGCTCAATCCCCCGTTACTTTCTCCAACCTGCCGTGATCCATCTCATATGCTTCATCACACAGCAACGCAATGTCATCTTTATTATGGCTGGCTAAAAGTATCAGTTTCCCCATCCTTTTCTGCTCCATGAAAAATTTTCTCATTTCCGCCACCCCATCCTTGTCAAGTCCATTCATCGGTTCATCTAAGATCAGAATCGCCTGGTTTTCCATTGTGGCCTGGGCGATTGCCAGCCGTTGGCGCATTCCCAGCGAATAATGGCATACTTTTTTTCTGGACTGCGGGTCAAGCCCGACCTTCAGCATGATAGAATGAATGGCCGCCGGATTTTTTTTATGGGTGATACGGTATAAATATTCCAGGTTGCGGTATCCTGACAGGCTGCGGATATAACCAGGTTCCTCAATGATGATCCCTGCGTTTTCAAGCATGTCTGTCTCCTTACCCATTACTCTTCCATTTACTGATATTTCCCCTGAATCCACATGAAGAAACCCACAGATACATTTGAATAACACGGTTTTCCCGGAGCCGTTATATCCGATGATCCCATATATCTTTCCGCTTCTGCAGGTCATGTTTACGTCGTTCAGTACAGGAATCCCCTTAAATGACTTGCTTACATTTTTTACCTCAATCAAAAACTGCTCCATCCAGGCGCCTCCCTATTCTTCTTTGTACCATTGAAACTCCATTTTTCTTATTTTTATCAATATCAGGACAGCACATACTGCAATTCCAGCCACCAACGCCATCAGCATATAAAAAACCGGCGGCTGGATAAAACTGTCATGTAATTTCACGCCGATCTGTGTCACCCTCATCCAGTTTACAGGGACGAACATTGCCATCTTCTCCCTTAACAACGGATGGATATTCTCAACCAGATAGATCATAAGCGCCATAACAAATGCCGCCGTGACCGCTGCGCTCCTGCCTATATAAATACTGACGGCAAACATAAAAAGACCCATAAAACCGATTTCCAAAGTACCGATGACAACCGTCAAAGCTATCAGTTCAAACGGCGTAAACATCTGCATGGTTTCATAGGAAAAGGCAAACAGAAACCGGTATTCTTCCGGGCTGCCCGTCAATGCCAGCGTATGGTACAGTTTTCCCCAATCCAGGGTGAACTCACATGTCCCGCTTAATAAAACCATGCTGAAAAACACATTTGCAGCCATGATCAAAAACGACTGCGCAAGAATCACACCGATCTGGCCTGCCGCCCATCTACGCCTTCCTGTACGGATTACCTGATACATATTTTTATACTGCATAAATGGAACGTCTGAAAAACAGTAAATAATCCCAATCATAAATAACAGTAGAAAGAAAATATTTGACAGGATAAACGGGTATGCCCATGGCGCTGCCGCATATCCCATATCTTTTGAAAACTCCACCACAGGCCTCATATACAAATGCAGCATGATCCCCTGTAAAACTGCAACCACATAAGTCCTTGGACTGAATACCCTTTCTGTAAACATCTGCCGTAAAAGCCGGAAATATCCTGCCATGCTCATATCCTCCTTTTTGACTGCAGCACGCCTGCAAAACCAAGGAGCAGCCATGCCGCCGCCCCAAGCAAAAATGCCCATGCAAGCATTTTCAAATCACTGTCCCAGATATTATGCCTTGCATCAAAGACCACGAGCGGGTCAAATGCTGATATCTTACGGAAGCTGTCCGCGCCAAATTCAATCAATATCTGGTAAAGCAAAACCGGTACGGAAAATACCAGCAGCTTATTCGGCCAGAAAAGCGACAAAAACGCCGCCGCCATTGACAGGATTCCAGCAAAAATCCCCCACTGCATCCCATAGAGCAAAAACCACAGCAGATACTGCCCCTGCCCTAAAAAAGAACGGTATCCCCCATACATCAATATGTATTCCATCATCCCCTCATCTGCCCACGGCAACCCCAGGGAACACAGCATGGAAAAACAGATGATGCCGATTCCCATTGCCAGCATGGAAGAAAGGAAGATCACCAGCATTTTTGAAAAAACATATTTTCCATAGCTTCCGCGGATGACCAGGTACTTTGCGTAGTTATATTCCAGATCATCCGTAAACGATGCCGCATATGGCATTGCCGCCAGGGAAAAAGCCGCCAGAAATCCCGCATCATAGGAGGACAGCAGCACAGATGACAAAACGGAGCCGCCCATGTTTCCCATCCCGTCATTTGCCGATAAGAATAAAATCATGACGATTCCCATAACAGAAAAGTAAAACCCCTTATTATGGAACAGGCGGCTGATTTCTGTCCGAAAATATCCTTCCCGCTTCTTCACTAAAAGAGCACCTCCGTACCGTCTGCTGCATCGACGAACATGTACTGCGTATATTCATATTCTTTTCCGGTATCGCTGTCTGTCCCTGATTCCGTGACTTCAAACAGCCATGCAATCTTTACGTCATAAGTGCCGTCCGCCAGCTTTACCGGCATTTTGTACAGTTTGGCCCGTTTCACCGTATAGGAAGCCCCTATGACATCCCCATACTTTTTCGATACGGTTTCAGCGACTGTGCCAAAATCCAATAAGCTTACGGCGTCTCCCGGTTCGGAAAAGGAATACAGCCGTGAAACTTCCACCCTTTCTATCCCGCCTGCAGAATACAGCACCTGAACCGGCCGGTTGCTTTCGCTGTCTTCCGGAAACTCCTGGCTCCCAAAATAGACAGGGAGTCCTTCATGCTGCTGGACTGCCGCAAAGAAATAACAGTCATTTTCCGCTCCCCAAGAAAGGCCATCTGGGCTAATCTCGTTGCCTGACTTATCAAGCGCTCTGTATTCCTTTGCCATGGTCTCATGATCCAATGCATAATAATCATAAGCGGCCTCCTCCAACTGGTATCCCGCCCCATTGATGTCTTTGAGGGCAGCGTCAAATATCGTCCGGGGATCGCCTATTTCCATGACGGCATCTTTGGAATACTTGTCCGCATTGTAATCATGATCCAGACGGAAAGCCCCGTAGATTTTCTCAAATACAGGGGTGCTGTAAACCAAGACCGTACTCGCACTCAGAAAAGCTCCATCCTCATAATGGCCGGTATAGCTGGGGTATTCCCTCCCATCCTCACCTGATCCGATTTCGTTCCGCTCCTCCGTGACAGTCTTTCCTTCAGCAAACACTGCTTTTGCTTTTTCGACATCCGGTCGTTGGAGCGTTGCCGTCACCTGATGGAGATTCCCAAGTTCTGCCTCTTCCGATACCTGAATCACCGTATCGAAAACAACTCCATTTATGGTCTCCTGAAATGTTTCCGGAAAATCCTGTTTACCGGCAGTGCTCCCCGTATCCCCTGATTCCGTTTCATTTCCGGCATTCCCGGCATCAGCCTTCGGCTGCCCCTTTGCACATCCGCTGCACCCTATACACACCAAGAGCATAACAGCAATCATGTTTTTCCTTACTTTCATAATACTCAAATCTCCTTTTTTATTTTATTCCCGCGAACAATGCGTCAAGTGCTGTGCTTGCACGGGCATTTGACTTTGCAGGAAGATTATATAATAATGCGGCGCAGATTTGTCTGTTTTGTCCGTGAACCTTTCATTTTATGTCCGCGAACAAAAAAGCCGCCCACCGGGAGCGACTTCTTCCAATCCATACATTACATCAGAAGAACAGCATAATTGTTATTCTTAATTCTGCTCCGCTGAACTGATACTGCATTGTTCCATTATACTTTTCCACGATGTTTTTTACGCTCTGCATCCCCCATCCATGCCTTGTCCGGTCAGCCTTATCTGTCATCCATCTGCCAGTTTGGGGGTCAATTTGGGGCTCCTTAGATGCCGTATTGGAAACCTGAATCAAAATAAACTGATGCACACACTGTATCTTCAGACTGATTCTGGCATTGTCCGTATCCCTGCTGCCCTCTATCGCATTGTCCAGCAGATTCCCTAAAGCCGTGCATACGTCACTGGGCTGTATGCCTGTATTTACCGGGAACCTTGCATCAATATCCGTTTTAATTCCGAGCATCTCCGCTTTTTGCTTTTTGCAGCTGATGATGACATCGATAATATCATTTCCCGTAAATCTTTTTTTCACCATTTCTTTCATGGGCTCGCCGATCCGGCTGATATACTCTTTTGCCTCGTCCAAACGTTCACAGACAAGCAGCTGGTACAGGATATCTAAATGGTTGTTCAGGTCATGATACAGCCTTGCATTGCTCTCATACAGATTACTTACCGCCTGATAGTTTTCCTGCAATAATTCGTTCTGTATCTTCGCTATCCTGCCCTGGTTTTTTTCGTTCTGGCTTTCCAGGCACTTGCAGCCCACATATACTCCCAGCGCGCACAGGAGCACCAGCAGCCCGAATATGCTGGATATCTCCACAGAAAAGCTGCTCTGCGCCGGTTCCCTGAAATATAAAAAGAGCAGAAACGCAATCAGCGACAGCAGCAATACCCTTTTTTCATACACACTCCGGACAAGGGGAATGATCAGTTTCCTCAGAAAAAACACAAAAACAATCATAACAGACTTTGCCCAGACCAGCAGTCCTATTCTCTGTAAGGAGAACGTCATAATCGTATCGCCGTTTATATGGAACTGGTTTCCCATGGACAGGTACAGATTCGACGCCAGCATATCCGTGAAGCAAAAACACACGGTATAAAGCAGGGTAAGCGACAAAATCTTTATGTAGCTGACACGGTAAAGCGCCATTGCCGACACACTGCCCAAAAGCATCCATAACAAGAGCGTAAATGTGGAATAAAGGACGATATTGTTCACCCCCAGTATCACGGCAGCAAGGACGGCTGTTAAGATGCAGTCCCAGTATGTCCTTACATCCTTACGTTCTTCCCTGAAAGTTTTTCCAGCCAGCCAGTAAAAAAGCCCGCCTTCCGTCAGACAGGCGATCCATTCAACGAACTCAGCTAAAAATCTCATATGCGCTCACTCCAATAGGCCGCCATCCGTTCTTTCATCTCTTCCAGCCTTGGGCGGCTGGCATGGATGCGCACTCCGTTGCTCAGCAGAACCTCTTTTTTCTGAATGCTTTTAATCTGCGCAATATTCACGATGCTGCCCCGTTCTACGAAAACAAAATCCTCTGAATGAAGCTCCTTATACACATCAGCAAGGCTCTTCCTCACGCTTTTTACGCTGCTGTCCGTACAGATGATCATAGCGTTTTTGCCGTCCTTCTGAATATACACAATCTGCTTTAACGGAATCTTCTCAATCCTTGCCGCAGTCTGTATCAGATAACTCTGGTCTGACTGGGACCGTATCCTCTTTATGGCAATCCCCAAAGCTTCCGGCAGCTTTTCATCCAGACTGCTTTTGGGAATGTACCGGAACACTTCCAGTTCATATGCATCGACTGCATATTTTAAGTACGCAGTCACAAAAATCAGAATGGCGTCCGGCAGACAGCCCCTTATTTCTTTCGCCAGCCCCATTCCGTCTGTACCGGGCATCTCAATATCACTCAATATGATGTCAAAATACTTTCCCTCCTGAAGATCATATTTCAGCAGGTCGCTGCGCCCATATGCTTCCAGCTCTGCTAAAATATGATTATTTTTCAAATACATCCGCACCTTATCCTCTATGACTGCAAGCTGGGAAGTTTCATCTTCGCATATCGCGATATAAATCATCCTTATCCATCTCCAACCAATTTTTTATTGCTTAACCGCTGTTCCTGTACCAAAGATTATGATCTGGGATTTCCGAAAAGACAACCGATAGAGCATATACTGATAGAAAGTAACCATCAGGCAGATTGCAGTATTAAACCTAATTACCAGATATTCATTCCCCGAAATCACCCCATCGTTCTGCCACAAAGTCATTGTATAATAGGCAGACATCAAAATTGAATCCCTGTCCGGCTCCCAGTTTCTTACATCCATCAATGCGTGTTTGCTTTTTACAGCGACCGTAATAAATCCTTATCATTTAAAATATAACTTGCAGCTCCATCCTGCCCGCGGTCATAAAAAACTGCTGTATTCCACATCTCCTGCAAAGGCAAGTTCCTTTTTTACTCCTGTGTCCGTATTTTCTGCCATATCCAGATCATCGGGCAAAAACCAATAATGTTCCGTATTATTTTTTCGGTTGATGTAAAAAAAATCCCCGGTTCTACTTCCACTTCTATTCCTGTTGCTTTGAAAAATCCGCTTGCACTGATAAAATTTTTATAATAATCTTTCTCACGCTATTCTTCCATAAGCCTGCCATTTTCATCATAATTCTCCCTTGCAACGCCGCTGCCCAGCAGGCGTGCAATTTCCACTTCCCGGTAATTGATGATTTTTACGCCATAATCCGTAGCAGCAGACTCTACATCATGCTCCGTCAACCCATCCGCATCCCCAAGATAACGGTAGGACATATCATTATCCTCGCCTGCGGCAATCGTCGCCCCCTGAATATAATTCGTTGCAGAATAGAATACCGCAAATAAGGCTCCTGCCAGAAGAAACGTGACAATCAGCATGTTGCGTACAACGGATACTCCCTGAAATTTCAACATTCCAAACGAGATCAAATTCCTGTAATATTTCTGCGGATTTTCTCCCCGTTTATGCACTGCAACCGAATATACCATGATCCGATACATGCCAATCAAGACCAAAATGTAAAAAGCATAAGCGAAACCTCTAAGCGTCATTTTAAAAACAGCGCTGATTACAAACGGAATCATCAGTCCGCCCAATATTCCAAGTACAATCAAAATCAGACCTGTAACCAGATATTTCCGGTCAGCATCGTTCCGGACCGGCTCAGTTCTCCGCTCCTCATTTAAAATCTCAATCAGGTTTACATGTTTCATAAAGCTGCCTGTCATTCCCATGACCATAACAGATACAAGCAGAACAAACAGGACAGAACCAAACAGACCGGACAGGGATAAGCCAAAGCTGTCACCTTCCACACTCCGGATCAAATGCTCGTAGAGCTTTCCAAACCCAAATGCTATCATCCCGCCAATGAAAATACCGGCCACAGATCGTTTACCAATCAGAATAACCATAAGCAGCGTCATCGTTCCCACCACCATTCAATTTCCTTAATTCATTCAGCAAATCTTCCAAAAATTCCTTCTGTCTCCATTGTTGGTCAATTCCGAATCAACCTTCCCATCTTTCATCATGATCACGCGGTCACAGTAGCTTGCGGAAAATGTATCGTGTGTTACCATCAATATCGTTGCTCCCAGTGTTTTCTTTGTCTCAATAAATGCCCCAATGACAGCCTCGCTAGCGTGAGTTTCAGACTTTTTGATCAAAGAGACCTGAGAACCCTTATGTTTCAAGGCGTTCTTAGGTCTCTTTGTGTGGTGCGTACAGATTTAGTTTAAACACGACTTTCCATAACTTTTCTTGTTCTTTTGTCATTTTCCCAAGTACTCTTGTAAAATTCATTTTCTTCCCTATTGCTGACTGTATCACCCATCCATCATAAATTCCATTTAACTCATCTAGCATTTTGTCCTTTGAAATACGGATCCCATTCTTTTCCATTTCCTTCATTAACATTTGTCCCAACAATAAGGAGCGTAGACAGATAAATACATGAACCCGGATCTTCTGATCCGTCCAATGATAGACCGGCTTCAATGCTGCGAGAGAGAACTGACGCAGATCATTGCGTTTCTGCTTATTGTGCCCTCTGCGGCAGATATCATTTCTGGCATTATTACTGTCTATGAAGGTGTAATAATTTGTATAATCTAAAGACAGGAAATCCAAATCATCCGGGAACAAACCCGTAATTGTTTCCGTAATGGTATCTTCGGCCAATTCAAGCTGTTCCAGTGTCAGGCCATCCATCTGGTCCCAGAAATGTTGGGATGTCATAGAACCGGGATCTATTTTTAGATGATAGGGAAGGCTTGTCTTTTTAAACCAGTCCGAAAAAGCGTTCTTACTGCCCGGAGAGCAAGCCCGGCGGGCAAGCTCATCGTCCCTTGAGAGTCGCTCATAAAGAGCAGTTATTCTGTTGTCTCCAGCCGTCCTGTTGTTCATGTTGAACTCCTTTCCAGCTGGCTCATCTGTGGTAAATCCATCATACCACAGTTTCCGCCCCCTGTCATCATTTCGTTGCAGATTAAACGGGATATTTTTTCACCGAGCGTGTCGGCATATCCCGAACCCGTATACACTCTGACCTTTAAAAGCGTCCCGCCGATCCTGCGGTAAAAAAAGCCAGCCGCAGACGGGCTGGACTCTGCCATATCATTATTCAATTTTACTGCCTCCATTATGCAATCCTTTCTTTCGCTTCACACACATATACCTTATATGTGAAAATCAGTTACGCGAAAGGAGGGGCAGGATGTGGGATACGGGTAAAATGGAAATCCGGTTACTATGTGCAGAAGTCAGAGAACTGAATGGTTCCCCGAACATTGAATGTAAATGTGCCTTGACCGGAAATTGCAGACGCTTGACTGATAACGAGTAACTGTTTATAATATTGAAGATATTACATAAGATGATGTGGCAGGATTGATGGATTGGAGTAGATTTTTATGAAGAACTTATTTGAACATACCAGCGCACCGTGGATTCGGTATAGCAGTTATGAATATAAGACAGGCAATGACAATAACCTCTACATAACGGTTTCCAAAGATGCAAAACCGGAAATGTACCATCCCATGCAGGAGGCAGAACAGCTTGTCATGGATGCCATAAATGAAAGGATTCGCCCGTTATCGTATGGGATTTCCATTCCCTGCTCGTCATGGTGCAGATGTGCTTTTCCTTCATGCTCACGGATAAAGACAGTGATATGCGTATGTGCAAACACTGTAAAAAAGCCTTTGTCGCAAGCAGGAAGGGGAATGAGTTTTGCAGCCAGAAGGAGACTGTAAAATAAACTGTGTATTGTCGTAAATTGGTATGTAAAATCTTGTTTTTTCGACATTTCTAAAATCAATTCCCAGTGCCGATTTTTTTACA
>CAJTCH010000019.1 GCA_910574715.1 Lachnospiraceae bacterium
ATCGCATCCGCCAACCCTTGTCCCTTTATCTCGTTGGCCTGCTCCACCGGGGTGCTGTTGTCGATCCCCAGACAAAGGAAATTGATCACATCCTCGTTGTACTGATATTCTTTCCCTTTATATGTAATAAAAAGGCCTTCCTTCCTGGTTTCAGGAGTGTCTTCCACATCGAATTGTTTTATGGGCTGCAAAATCGTTGACTTTAACGGATATTAACGGGTATTAGGAGACTAAATATACGGATTTATACGAATACTTGAAAACTCAACGGGTTAATCTATAATTAAAATGATAAAATTGACAGTTATTAATGATTTGCGTATAATAGGTATAGATTGGAAAAAGTAAAGTTTTGTCGTTATAATTTGATAATTTTATATTAGGAGATGAATAAATGAATGGAAAAACATTTCTTTGGATAGAGGACCGCAAAGACAAAGCAAGTTATATGTTTTGGAAAACATTTATAAAAAAAATATGCAGATATAAAGAAGAATGTTATATTGCTAGACATTATATGTTTTGAATATATTCTTTTGGAATTTGATAAACTTATCAAATGGATTTATGCACCAGATGATGAATTTCTGGCAAAACGGATAAAGGCAATCCGTGCAAGAGAATTATTAGTTAAATCTATTCAATCTGAAACATTCGATTATAAGACGATTCAGGAAATTATAAAGTATGACAATCATCTTGATAACCATAATATAGAACAATTGTCTGCAAAATTATTATTTGATCTGACAAGGAATACAGGTTTTGAGGTATCTAAGGGAATGATTGGGAAATGTTGGATTGATTCATGCTGTAATTGACACGAAAGAGAAGAAAATGATATCTGTGGGTTGGATGAGAACAAATTATCAATTGCAGATAAAATGAAATGTATCTGTATAGGAACATCATTAAAATATAAATTTTCAAAAATGGGAATGGAGATAATGTAGTGATTACAATTTACAAGGATAAAAATGATATATCTGATGATATGGAATATGTTGAATTAAATGATATTTTTTTTAATCAAAAGACAATATTAAAATTAGATAATTATGCAAAAGAAATTATTGAAAAAGTTGATGGTTCAAAACTTCTCAGCAAGTATAAAATTATGTCTAAATTTAATGAAGTGGCGTTGGATATAGATTGCTTATCAACAGGGTGCAAAACTATTTTAAATGTATTATATTTTCCAAATAAAGTATTTTGCATGAAAGAATGTGGAGATAATGCAATAGAATTGCTATATAGTTTGAAAAACGGAAATATCTACAGTGATTATGCAATGATACCCTTTGATATGCCTGCTGTGAGAGTAGCTAACAATTCCAAATACCATATAATTAATGATTATGAAGAATTAAAGGAGTGGTGGGAAAATGAAATGTGAACCAAAAGTGATGAAGTATTTCTCAACAATTCATACTTCATTTGCAATAAATTTTGTATTTTCTAATAATATTACTATTCTTATCGGACTTTCAGCTGCCGGGAAGACAGCCGCATTTTCATTTATCAGAGAATGTATGGCTATAAATCCTCAAATTGTATGTCTGAATTACTTGGATTATCAAAAAGATATTAAAGAAATGCTAACACAAATGAAAAATAAGATGATTGTGATTGACAATGCAGATATTTTATTAGACGATGAAACAAGAAAATTTATCTCTTTAGATGAAAATAATCAATATCTTATTATAGGTCGCAATCCCAAAAATCTTTTTACTACCAAAGATAATTTGTTTGAATTGGTAAGTAATAAAAATGAAGATGTAACAGAATTTTGGATTCAACCATATCTCTGATACTTCCAAGATCAAATTTAAAAAGCTTGGGTACTTAATGAAACAAGTAGTCATTAGATGCGTTATGTCATTAGATATTTAGGGAGCCTTCTTCTAGTTTTCAATTGACATAGACTCCCTTTTTAATTATAATCTTATCGCATTGCCTGTAAAAGGGTGTGATTTTTCATATTCAGAAGCTTCTTTGCTTATTTCTTCTGGTGATTTTTTATCAAAATAGTCTCTTTGCCATTTTGTATAATCAAATTTTTCTCGTATGATAACGGAAATAAATTGTTCTGCTTCAACAATTCCCATCTGTTGAGTTAAACATTCCATTCCTTTGCGCATGATTTCTGAAGTAGTTACATTCATATTATTCGCCCTCCATTTCTGTAACAAATTCAATCGGTGAAACCATTTTGATTTCCTTGGTATTATATTTTAATAACCGTATATCTGTTGAAATAAAGTATTCACATCCTGCATATATAGCTGATGCAACATGACAAGCATCCTTAAACTTAATTCCTGTCTGCATAATTTCAGATGCTTTTGTCTCAATTTCTACTTTACGTTCTACACCAACATATGCAAATGTATTCTTATGGATAAAATCTAAAATTGTATTACGTCGCATTTCAAATGGATTATTGTTACATTCATATCTTAACATATATGATGCAACCAACTCGAACTGTTTTTCTTTTATTAATTTTTGTATATATAGCTTGGATTGTGTTTCCATAAACACTTTCAGTTGTGCTTGGTCATCATATGGTCTATTGTAGCAACACATATCAAGATAAATTCTCAATATATCATACCTCCAGTTTAATTATTCAAAGAGAAAAGTTTTAATATCAATAGGATAACATAAATTCATTGTTTTTACTACTTTTTAATCAAAATTATTTTAATACTTACTTGAGATGATTTGAGTTAATCAAGACCTATTAAACATAGTTTTACTAGTTCCTTTTAGAACAAATTCGTATAAATTCGTATATTTTCCAATCACATTTTTCCAAGAATTCGTAAAAATCAATACTTTTTCGCTTTATTACACAATTCGATGTGGAAGACACTCCCGAAACCAGGAAGGAAGGCCTCTTTATTACATATAAAGGGAAAGAATATCAGTACAACGAGGATGTGATCAATTTCCTTTGTCTGGGGATCGATAACAGCAGCCCGGTGGAGCAGGCCAACGAGATAAAGGGACAAGGGTTGGCGGATGCGATCATTCTGGTGAGTATTAATGTGGAGAGTGGGAAGATTAAGATTCTGGCAATTCCCAGAGATACCTATGTACCGGTAAAAGTATATGATGAAAATGGTAAATTTCTGATTGAAAAGAATATGCAGTTAACTTTGCAATATTACTACGGCAAAACGGCTGAGGATAGTTGCGAATTAATGGTAAATGCAGTTTCAAACTTACTATTTAAGGTTCCGATTCAACGTTATTGCGCAATTAACTTAGAAGCAATACCGATTTTAAACGATGCAATCGGCGGCGTAGACATCCAGGTATTAGAAGATGTTGAAGTAGGCGGCAAACCTTATCACGCGGGTGATACGATTCATCTGCAGGGGAAAATGGCTGAGGATTATATCCGAGACCGGAATACCGATCAATTTGCCAGCAGTATGGGAAGACTGGAAAGGCAGAAGCAGTATATGACAAACTACTTTGCCACGGCTATGGCGCAGGTGAAGAATGACCTTACGCTTCCGGTATCCATTTACCAGTCCTTGCAAGGGAATATGTATGCAAATATCTCGGTAGAAGATATTACATATCTGGTTCCCGAAATGTTGGATGTTTCTTTAACTGCAGATGATATGTCGATGATTCCGGGTGAAGTAAAGCAGCCGGATGAACATGAAGCCTATATGGTGAATTCAGAACAATTAAAAGAATTGGTAGTGAATTTCTTTTATGTAGAAGTTCTGTAATTACAAAAGAACTGAAAATTAGGAGGATGAACCAATGGATTATGATAAGCCTGACCATAAGAACTATGTCAGGGGCAGGAAGAAGTCATCCGGGAAAGCCGGATTAATCATAGCAATTATTGTTATAGTGGCTGCATTGTCAGGAATCGGTGGATTTTATGTATATTCTGCCACTCAGAAGAAAGAAGCTGCCGCTGCGGAAAAAGCAAAAAAGGCTGATCCCGAGGAAACACAAGAACAATATGAAAAATTAAAAGAACAGGTAGCAGTCGATGCAGATGATCCTATGTATAGGAAGATTGATTTTGCGGCTGCACAAGCTGCGAATCCAGATGTATATGCTTGGATTTGGATACCGGGTACTAATATTGACTACCCCATTCTTCAAAGTACAACGGAAGATGATGCATACTATTTGAATCATACAATTGAGAAGAAAGAAGGATTGCCGGGGACTATTTATACAGAGAAGTATAATAACAAGCAATTTACTGATCCGGTGACCGTGGTATATGGGCATAACATGAAAAATGGAAGTATGTTCGCAGATCTTCACAAATACGAAGACAGGGCATTCTTTGACAGCAATCCGTATGTGTACATCTATTTGCCGGAACAAACACTGAAATACAGGATATTTGCGGCTACACCCTTCGATGACCGTTACATTTTGGGTAATTACAGCTTTGCTTCTCCGACAGAATTCCAAGAATATCTGGACGAGCTAAGAAGCGGTATTAATGGAAATATCAACATGGATGTAAATGTAAATCAAGGTACAGGTATCATAACACTTTCAACATGTATTGCAGATTCAGCAAATGAAAGATTTTTAGTAAATGCAACGCGGGAAGAACAATAGTTAATAGGGATATTAAGGCCATCAAAGCTTTAATATATAGTCACACAACGTAACAGAAAACATGGAAGGAGAAAATTAGGACATGAAAATGAAAAAAATAGTTGCCCTTGCATTAGCTGGCGCTCTTTGCTTGGGTATGTCTACAGTTGCTTTTGCTGCTGATAGTCCGCAGAAGAGCGATGCTGTTCAGGCAACTGAAGAAGGTAAAGAAATTGTTGTAGGAGAAGTAGAAGATCCTGCAATGTCTAATTGGAATGATGTTGCTAAAAACGATCCAGAGAAGCTTGACAAGACTGTTAAGAATACTTTTAAGGATCAGCTTTACGAGCTTAACAAACAGTTAGATGATATCGATCCAGATGAGATCAAACCAAGCGAGCTGAAAAAATTACAGGAACAGCAGAAAGTATTAGAGTCATTGGCAAATGACGATGCTGTATACGAGGTTGTAACAATTGCTGATATCGCAGCAGCAGATGGTACAGTTGTTGATGAAGAACATCCATTAAACGTTAGATTTAATCTTGGTGGACTGAAAGACTTGGCTGCAGGTCAGAAGATCCGCATCTTACACCTGGTAGATGGTTTATGGCAGGTATATGAAACAGAAGTAAAATTAGATGACAATGGCTGGTATGCAGAGTGGGCATTTGAGCACTTTTCACCGGTTGCTGTTTTCAGAGTTAATTCTGATAATTCTGTAACACCAGAGCCAACACCTACACCAAATCCAGATGAGCCAACTGTAACACCAGATCCAGACGTTAATGGATCTATTACAGCAGATCAGCTTGCAGATCTTATTGTAAAGAAATTACAGGCAAACGCAAATGCAACGAAGGTTGTGCGTACATCTGTAAAGGCTTCACCAAAGACTGGCGAGTAATCCAGAAGTAAACTAATAGCAGAGAACTTACCTCTGCTCAACAAAAGTAAGTAATATGATATGACATAACAAGTCTGTTATTGTGTGTGATATTGAAAAGAGCATTCCGCTTTCTGCGGGTGCTCTTTTACTTAATAAAGGCTTTACACTTTAATTGCCGTCTTTTCAGGAATCCAACGTTATATGCGGTTAGGAGATAAGAACACGGAATTGTACGAAGAATTGAAGGAACGATACATTGAGTTAAAAGCTATTCTGACAGCTTCAGGAATCAATCTGTCTGAGCTTGCTAAGATTATATGTGTAATATCACAGCACCATTCATTAGCTGTCTATATAATCTGATTATCTAAAAAAAGAGCATCCGCCGAAGACGGAATGCTCTTTTCAATATCACACACAATAACAGACCTGTTATGTCATATCATATTGCTTATTTTTTATCGAACAGGGGTAAGCTCCCTGTTATTTGTAATTTATAGATTACTCACCAGTCTTTGGTGAAACTCTGCTAGATACTACAGTACGGTTAACTGTTACGTTGTTAGCTTTTAATCTATCTACGATAAGATTAACAAGCTCGTCAACAGTAATAGAATCATCTGCATTTGGATCTGCCGGATCTACTGGATCTACTGGTGGATTAGGATTAACGATTGGTGTACCGTCAGAAGCTAATACGAAAGCGATTGGTGATAAGCTGTCAAGCTGAGCTGTTGCCTTACCATCTTTTACAGTAGTCTCTACCAATACCCATGAACCATCTGGCATACCATGCATCAGATAAAGTGTCTGTCCTTCTTCAAGACCATTAGGAAGCATAGCGCTTACATCAAATGTAATTTCGCTTCCCGGTGTAAGGTCGCCTTCATACTCGAATGCGCCAATTACTGCGTACTCTGCATTCTCTTTAAGAGTGATGTTAGTACCTTCAACAGCCTTCTCAACGTCAGCCTTAAGTGTCTCTGGATCTGCTTCCCACTTATCTACAACTTCCTGTGCTTCCGCATTAAGATCACTAGCTGTAATCGTAATTGTGTTACCATCCTTATCTACTGCTACTGCTCCAGCATCTTCTGGTGTAACACTATCAGCAGCAAAAGCAGTTACAGACATACCCAAGCAAAGCATTCCTGCTACTGCAAGGGCTACTAACTTTTTCATTTTCATATCCTTATTTTCTCCTTCCATATTTTCTGTTACGTTGTGTGACTATATATTAAAGCTTTGTTGGCCTTAATATCCCTCAATTAACTATTATTCTTCCCGTGTCGCGTTTATCAAAAGTCTCTCGTTCGCTGAATCTGCGATACAAGTTGACAGCGTCAAGATCCCCGTACCTTGGGACACATTCACATCTGCATTTACATTGCCGCTGATACCGCTTCTCAATTCATCCAAATATTCCTGAAAATCTGTTGGGGAAACGAAACTATAACTTCCCAATATATAACGGTCATCAAACGGTGTTGCCGAGAATACCCTGTATTTTATCGCTTTATCTGGCAAATAAATATAAATATACGGATTACTGTCGAAGAATGCCTTGTCTTCATACTTATGAAGATCCGCGAACATACTTCCATTTTTCATATTATGTCCGTAGACTACGGTTACTGGATCTGTAAATTCTTTGGAATTATATTTCTCTGTGTAAATAGTTCCCGGAAGACCTTCCTTCTTCTCTATCGTATGATTCAGATAGTATGCATCGTCTTCTGTAGCGCTCTGAAGAATTGGATAATCAATATTGGTACCTGGTACCCAGATCCAGGCATATACATCCGGATTTACTGCTTGGGCAGCTGCAAAATCAATCTTTCTGAACATTGGATCGTCTGCATCAACAGCAACCTGTTCTTTTAACTTTTCATACTGTTCCTGCGTTTCCTCCGGGTCAGCTTTTTTAGCCTTCTCTGACGCTGCCGTCTCCTTTTTCTGATTAGAAGAATATACATAGAAACCAGTTCCGGCTGCTGCTACAACCACTATAGCTACAATAGCTGCGATCAATCCGGCTTTACCGGAAGATTTTTTCCTTCTCCTGACAGGTCTTCTTTGGTCAGGCTTATCATAATCCATTGGTTTATCCTCCTGAAATTCATAAATCATTTGTATCTATAGAACTTCTACATAAAAGAAGTTCACTACAAGCTCCTTTAACTGCTCCGAATTCACCATATATGCTTCATGTTCATCCGGTTGCGTTACTTCGCCCGGAATCATTGACATATCCTCGGCAGTAAGCGCTACATCCAGCAACTCAGGAACAAGATATGTGATATCCTCTACAGAAACATTGGTATACATATTTCCTTGCAAAGACTGATATATAGAAACGGGGAGCGTTAAGTCTCCCTTTACCTGCGCCATAGCCGTTGCAAAATAATTCGTCATATACTGCTTCTGGCGTTCCAATCTTCCCATACTGCTGGCAAAAACATCTGTATTTCTGTCGCGAATATAATCCTCCGCCATCTTCCCTTGTAAATGAAGGATATCTCCGGCATGGTATGGCTTACCGCCAACCTCAACATCCTCCAACACCTGGACATCCACTCCGCCGATCGCGTCGTTCAGAATAGGAATTGCCTCCAGATTAATTGCACAGTAGCGTTGAATCGGAACCTTAAAAAGCAAATTAGAAACCGCATTTACCATCAATTCGCAACTATCCTCAGCGGTCTTGCCATAGTAATACTGGAGAGTTAGCTGCATGTTCTTTTCTCGGAGAAATTTACCTTCATCATTGTAAACCTTAACCGGTACGTAAGTATCTCTTGGCACCGCCAATATCTTAATCTTCCCACTCTCCACATTAATACTCACCAGAATGATCGCATCCGCCAACCCTTGTCCCTTTATCTCGTTGGCCTGCTCCACCGGGGTGCTGTTATCGATCCCCAGACAAAGGAAATTGATCACATCCTCGTTGTACTGATATTCTTTCCCTTTATATGTAATAAAGAGGCCTTCCTTCCTGGTTTCGGGAGTGTCTTCCACATCGAATTATCGGATCATAAAAATACCTCTTTATTTTTGCGGATTTCAAGGAGATTGAACATAAAAATATACGGAAATATACAAATAGATAGAAGAATCAAGACAAAGCACGGTAGTTCCTGGGACTTAACGCAAAAAAACAAGAGCACTTCTGCTCTTGTTTAGAGTCTGTTAAGAAAATTATTATTGCAGATTCTCCAATGCCCGTATCACCATGATCTCATCCTGCTCAAACATGTGCGAATACCGTTTGAATATCGTTTCCTGTGTGTCGCCGGACACCTTCTCGATTACTGTGATCGGGACATTTCTCTTTATCAGATTGCTTATATAGGTATGCCGGAAAGCGTGGCAGTTACAGGGTTCGATTCCTAGTATTTTACAGGTGTCTTTGATCCTGGTCAGACAATAGCTGTGTACATAATTGAAAATCCTGTCTGAGTTTTCACCTCCGCCGGCAATATGCTTGCTATGTTCTCTGTGATACATTACCTCGAGATGGGGAGGTATTGGAATGGTACGGTTTTTCTTGTTCTTCGGGCCTTTTACAATGGCCTTGCCAGATTCATCTTTCTCACGCCCGGTTGATTTGGTGACGGAGATCCTCATGCCCGACAAATATCCGCTGTCAGATGCCGTTGATTCCGGAGATTGGAAATTGCCTCTTGGATCATGCGCGTCTTTATGAAAGTGAAATGTTTCGAAGTCATTCCAGGTCAGGGCCAGACATTCAGACAGCCTCACTCCTGTATAGTACAGCACATTATAGAAAAACTGCAGTCTGGGATAGGCATTGTATCCGTTATGGTTGCTTTGCTTATTGCCCAGATAATTATCGATTTTTTGGAAATCTTTATGTCCCAGAAGATAATAATTCTTCTTTTGTTCGGTTTTTATATTGTCTGCTTTTAAGAGAAAATTATCTGCGATCAGGCCTCGTTTATAAGAAAGCTTTATCAGTTTGCGAAATGTGCTGTTGAGAGTGTGAACGGTTTCTTCCGAATACTTTTGTCTTAGTTCTGCGAATATTTTATAGTAAACATGTTCGGTTATGTCTTTTAATTTTGTGTTTGCAGGAAGATATTTGTAAATTACTTTCATGTTCTGTTCTGTACTTTGGATCGTCATCTCGCTGAACTGTTGTGTGAGAGCTTTGGTCTTCCAAAGTTCAAAAGCACTTGCAAGGGTGATATCTTTGTCTTCGGTTTTTGTGATGCCGATCTGCAGTTTTGCCAGCGCTTCTTTTGCTTCGGCGATGGACATACAATTGTAGACCCATTGGCTTTTGTATTTATTCTTTTGCAATATGGGATCGTATTCCTTATAATTGTATTTGACGTCGTATTTTTTGGTTCCTTCGTTGTAATAAATGTTTTTGTAATTGGTTTTTTTTCTTGCACTTTTTGTCATTAGTTTTGACCTCCATTTGTATAAATTCTTGACCAGATTCTACTACGAATTTTATACGAATAGAAGTAAAAGAAGTGAAATTTTACTGATTCTATTATATCATTAAAACAGAGTAAATCCAAGACTGGCACGAAGAGCGGGGCGGTGCTATAATTAAAGAACGATTACGAGAGGGCACATGTAGAACAGGAGGAATGTACTTTGAGTAAAGGAAATTGGTTAGAGCTGGCGGCGGATCAGGCACAGGTGGGAAAAGTTCTGGAAATGAATCAGTACACGCAGAAATACGGTCTTGCTTTGAGTTCGGAGGATGCGCAGATGATTGTGGCAGAGCGAAGGAGCACTTTGAAGGAACAGAAGAGAGTGGAATTTGGGCAGGGGATACTCCCACAGTTGATCTACGAGTTTTGTGATTCTGATTACATCAGCCAGGACAATTATCTGGAGACTATGGTACGGCTTCAGGAGATCTTCTATCTCTATAAGAATGAGACGATGGATGAGCTGACGGATATGGAGCTGATCCATTTTATGAAGGAGCAGTTTGAGACGGTCTGCTACGGTGATCTGGAATATCTGGAGGAGACCTGTCTTGACATTTTCTCCCAGGCTGTGCGGGGCGGTTACCGGGGATATAGACAGACGGAAGGAAGGGGGGAATACAGTCAGTTTGATGAAGTACAGAGGTGGGATCCGAAAGTTTACCTGGAGGCGTTGAAGAATCTGCAGTAGTGGGAGGGTGAAATATGGGATATGAGATGGAAGAATTAATTCCGATCGTTGCAGAGCTTGCAGAGCGCTATACGGGATACGAGAGTACGTCTGTCACATATGAGAAAGCGAATCAACTGATGGAAGCCGTGATCTACTGTATTCATGAGTATGAGACAGATGTTATGGAGAAGACTGGGGAATGCGGCGCTTCTGCGGAAGATAGGAGCGTAACGGAGATCGCGTCTGCAGAGAGGGTGTCTGCGAAGGAGGCATACCTGCTGGGCAGCCGGCTTGTGGATGCAAAGGTAAGGGCGATGAAGGAGATGTATCATGAACTGATCGGGCATTTCCATTCTTATGGAAATATTGCCCTTAAGGATGCGGTGGCGGCGGTGCCGGAGTTCTTGAAGTGGTATGATATCAAATACGATCCGCAGAATACGATCCTTACTCTGGATTATCCGGTGCTTAAGGATCTGGTAGAGTATTCCGGCATTGACGCAGTCTATGAATATGTCCGCTGCATCTGCATTGAACAGAGATTCCTGGGCAGATTCCCGGAGGATTATGTGCGGCGGGTGCTGCGCGCGTATTCCGGGGATTATGAAGAAATGTTCGAGAATCTCTGCGGGATCGTCCTTGCGGATGCTGTGCAGCATATTTTATTGAAGAAGCCCCTTGACGGTTCGGATGTATCGGAGAGTGACCGCTGCAGGATACAGGCGCTGCTTGGGATGTATTCTGGGGAGGAGGCGAAGGAGGCCGTGCGGGAGATCATGAGGAATTTTGTCAGGGAATTCTATGATGATGACGGAGAGATGCAGCGATATATGGAGAAGGAATGCGGCAATATTGCGGTGAGGGCTGGAATTATCGGGAGGCAGGAAGTATGAAGGAGAAAGTGAAGAGAGATAGCCAGGCAGAGACGAAGAAGCGCATACAGATTGTGCTTAAGATACTTGTAGGATTGATCCTGCTTGCCTTACTCTGTATAGCTGGTTACATCATTTACATGCAGGCAAATTATTATCGGATTGAAGATCACGCAAAGCTGGAGGTCAGGAATAATCCGAAGCAGACGTTAAGGACCGGGGAGGCTTACACGGCGGTGACTTATAATATTGGTTTTGGCGCATATGGCCCGGATTACAGTTTCTTCATGGATACGGGCGAGATGGCGGACGGGACTGAGACGGCGGGAGAGTACGGCAAGGCCGTCAGTAGGGAATCGGTGGAGCGGAATACGGCGGGTGCGGCAAAAGAGCTTGAGAAGCTGAGGGCGGATTTCCTTCTGCTGCAGGAAGTGGATGTGGAAGCGGATCGGAGTTATCATGTGAATCAGGCGGAGGAGCTTAAGGACAAGTTTGCTGATTATGGAAATGTCTTCGCAAATAATTTTCACTCGGCATATTTATTCTATCCATTTTCAGACCCGCATGGCGCGGTGGAAGCGGGACTTCTGAATTTTACACGGTATCAGATCGCAGAAGCAGAGCGGAGAAGTTATCCGGTAGACAACAGCTTTGTTACGAAGTTCACGGATCTGGACCGGTGTTTTGCTGTTATGCGCCTTCCGGTGGAGAACGGACGCGAGCTGGTACTGATCAACAGTCATATGTCGGCGTATGACGAGGGCGGCAAGATTCGCCTGCAACAGCTTGAACTGTTGAATTCTGTGATGGAGGAAGAATATCAGGCCGGGAATTATGTGATCGTGGGCGGAGATTTTAATCATGCGCTGGGCGAGGCTGTAGCAGAAGGATTTCCGTCTAAGCAGAGATTTCCGGCGTGGGTGTCCATTTTGACCCAGGAAGAGATGGCGAAAGGGATCTTGATCGTTCGGGCGGAGAATGAGCTTGAAGTGCCGACCTGCCGGGGAGCGGATATTCCTTATACGAAGGGTGTGAATTTCACAACGGTAGTGGATGGCTTCCTGGTGTCCGAGAATGTGAAAGCAGAAGCAGAGAATATTGATACGGATTTTGGGTACAGTGACCATAATCCCGTCATGCTTCGGTTTGAACTGGAGAAGTAGAATATTTGCAAGTTGATCGGATGAAAATTGCATTTCTTTGCGTGCAATACTGATTGTATGGCTTGCGGCCCTGTATAAATGAAGGTGATAGGATTAAAATATGCAAAAAAGACTTGACATTTCATGTGAAAATCCGTAAAATAACATACGGTAGAAAAGGGCGGCAAGGCTGCCGATTCACACAGAAAACAGGAGGGAGTTCCAATTATGGCGCCGTACAGCAAGTTGAGCAAAGAGAAGTTATTGAATTTGAAGGGTGACCTTGAGAAGCAATTTGAAGAGATCAAGAAGAAGGGACTGCATCTGGATATGTCCCGGGGCAAGCCGTCCAAGGCTCAGTTGGATATCGGAATCGGCATGATGGATGTCCTGACAAGCGAGTCGGATATGTTAAGTTCTGATGGCGTGGACTGCAGGAATTATGGTGTTCTTGACGGGATCAGTGATGCCAGGAAGTTATTGGCGGATCTGTCGGAGGTGCCGGAGCGCAGTGTAATTATCTATGGGAATTCCAGCCTGAATGTAATGTTTGATACCGTATCCCGTGCCATGACTCATGGGTTCATGGGAAGTACCCCATGGGGGAAGCTGGACCGCGTGAAGTTCTTATGTCCGGTTCCCGGATATGACCGTCATTTTGCGATCACGGAGTTCTTTGGGATCGAGATGATCAATGTACCGCTCCTTGAGACCGGACCGGATATGGATATGGTTGAAGAACTGGTGTCAAAAGACGAGACGATCAAGGGCATCTGGTGTGTGCCGAAGTATTCGAACCCGACGGGTATTTCTTATACGGACGAGACCGTCAGAAGGTTTGCGCGGCTGAAGCCCGCGGCGAAGGATTTCCGCATCTTCTGGGACAATGCTTATTCGATCCATCATCTGTACGATGATGAGCGTGTGGTTGTGCTGGAACTGCTGAATGAGTGTATTAAGGTAGGTAATCCGGATATTGTGCTGAAGTTCATTTCCACATCGAAGGTGTCCTTCCCTGGTTCCGGAATCGCAGCGCTGGCAGCATCCCGCGGGAACCTTGAGGATGCGAGAAAATATATGAAGTTCCAGACGATCGGCCATGACAAACTGAACCAATTGCGTCATGTGCGTTATTTTAAGGATATGCTTGGAGTCTATGAGCATATGAGAAAGCATGCCGCGATCCTCAGACCGAAGTTTGAGAAGGTGAATGAAGTTCTGGAGAAGGAGCTGGGAGGCCTGGGTATCGGTACCTGGACGAAGCCTTTGGGCGGGTACTTCATCTCATTTGATTCCATGGATGGATGTGCGAAAGCCATCGTTGCCAAGGCGAAAGAAGCAGGTCTTATCATGACGGACGCAGGCGCGACTTACCCATATGGGAAGGACCCGAAAGACAGCAACATCCGCATCGCACCTTCGTTCCCGACTGTAGAGGAACTGGAACTGGCTTCGAAGATATTTGTTCTCAGCGTGAAACTGGTGAGCATCGAGAAGTTGTTGAATGCAAAGTCAAAGACCCCGCTGTAAGCAACGCTGCAGAGCAGCGGGGGCTTTGACCCTAGCGGGAATAAAATATACCGCCGTTGAACTCTGCCAGAGCCGCGGCGGTGTTTTTTTATATTATAATAGGAAGGTTTTATTCAAATAAAGGTGTAGAGAAGTATCTCTCCGCTGTATCCGGAAGAAGTGTTACCACGGTCTTTCCGCTGCCAAGCTTCCGGGCAAGTTTGATGGCGGCGGCCACGTTCGTTCCGCTGGAGATCCCGCACATCAGCCCTTCCAGCCTTGCAAGGTCTTTGGAAGTCTGGAGCGCTTCTTCGTCGGTAATAATAGCAATATCCTCATAGATCTGGCGGTTCAGTACCTTGGGGACCACGCCGTCGCCAATACCCATCTGGATGTGTGTTCCGACCGTTCCGCCTGCAAGGATCGCCGCATTCTCCGGTTCCACTGCCCAGATGGTAATATCCGGGTTAAGCGCTTTCAGGGTCTCGCCGATGCCGGTGATGGTTCCTCCGGTGCCGATACCCGAACAGAAACCGTGGATCGGACCGGCTACCTGCTCTAAGATCTCAAGTCCGGTGTGATAGCGGTGGACCATGGGATTCGCCTCATTCTCAAACTGCTGCGGCACGAATACCTTAGGATTCTCGGCGGCCATCCGGTTCGCAGTCTGGACGCATTCTTCAATGCAGTCGCCGATATTCCCCGCGTCATGGATGAGAATGACCTTCGCGCCGTAATGTTCTACCAGGAGCCGTCTTTCCTGGCTTACGGAGTCAGGCATGATGATGACCGTCTCATAGCCCTTGACAGCACCCACCAGTGCAAGACCGATGCCCTGATTGCCGCTGGTAGGTTCTACGATAACGGAATCATTCTTTAAGATGCCATCCTCTTCTGCTTTGCAGATCATATTGTACGCGGTCCTTGTCTTGATGGAGCCGCCTACATTCAGGCCCTCGAACTTCACAAGCACCCGGGCGGAGCCTTCAGGAACCATGCGGTTTAACTGGATGATAGGGGTCTGCCCCATTGCTTCTAATACATTCTGGTAAATCATATTTATCTTCCTCAACTTTCTATATACATTATAATATGAAAGAAAAGTTTCTTGTGTAAAACTTTCTTAATTATATCAATAAGTGTTTTGGGTGTAAAGGTTTTCTTCGATATATATACGAAAATGCGGGAAAAGGGCTTGCTTTTTTTCCGCAGTCATGGTAAACTATCCTAGCGAATGGAAGAAGGTCTTTTTTTTATGCCTAATTTTGGGTAGCCTCGCAAGCTACCATGTAACACGTCAATGAGAAAACGTAAAGCGAGGTGGAAGTTGTGCGTACAAGAATCACATTGGAATGTACAGAATGCAAGCAGCGTAACTACAACATGACGAAGGATAAGAAAACACATCCTGAACGCATGGAGACTAAGAAGTACTGCAAGTTCTGCAAATCACACACACTGCACAAGGAAACGAAGTAGTTCGCCGTAAAAGGAGTGGTTGTCATGAGCGAGAAGACGCAGAAGAGAAGCTGGTTCAAGGGTCTTAGCAGGGAATTTAAGAAAATCATTTGGCCAGACAAGATGACAGTAGCAAAACAGACGGCAGCAGTTGTTTCTGTATCCGTAATCCTGGGATTGATCATTGCAATCGTTGATTTTATCGCCCAGTACGGAGTGGATTTATTGGTAAGATAGACTGATGATCTGCAGGCAAGAAAGGTGAGTTTATGTCAGAGGCAAAATGGTACGTAGTGCATACCTATTCCGGGTATGAGAACAAAGTAAAAGCCAACATTGATAAGACGATTGAGAACAGGCACTTAGAAGAGCAGATTCTAGAGGTCCGCGTTCCGATGCAGGACGTTGTAGAATTGAAGAACGGCGTTCAGAAGGCAGCGCAGAAGAAGATGTTTCCCGGATATGTACTGATCCATATGTTCATGAATGATGACACATGGTATGTGGTGCGTAATACCAGGGGTGTGACAGGATTCGTAGGCCCTGGATCGAAGCCGGTTCCGCTCACAGATGCAGAGATGGCGCCGCTTGGAATCAAGCGGGAGAATATGGTGGTTGATTTTGCAGAAGGCGATATGGTTCAGGTGATTGCCGGAGCATGGGCAGATACCGTTGGAGCTATCCAGTCTATGAATATGCAGAAGCAGAGTCTTACGATCAATGTTGAACTGTTCGGCCGTGAGACACCGGTTGAGATCAGTTTTGCAGAAGTTAAAAAGTTGTAAATCAAAATCAGTGGGAGGGACCATATTTCCCGACATCACCACAAGGAGGTAATTGAGATGGCAAAAAAAGTAGAAGGTTACATTAAGTTACAGATTCCTGCCGGAAAGGCAACACCGGCACCACCGGTTGGACCAGCGCTTGGTCAGCACGGTGTGAATATCGTTGAATTTACGAAGCAGTTTAACGCAAGGACAGCAGATCAGGGCGATCTGATCATCCCTGTAGTTATCACAGTTTACAGTGACAGGAGCTTCAGCTTCATCACGAAGACACCGCCGGCAGCGGTATTGATCAAGAAGGCCTGCAACATCAAGTCAGGTTCCGGAGTTCCGAACAAGACGAAGGTTGCGACGATCACACAGGCTCAGTTAAGAGAGATCGCAGAGACGAAGATGCCGGATCTTAACGCAGCGACAGTAGAAGCAGCGATGAGTATGGTAGCCGGCAC
This sequence comes from Lachnospiraceae bacterium, assembly GCA_910574715.1. Lineage (GTDB taxonomy): Bacteria > Bacillota > Clostridia > Lachnospirales > Lachnospiraceae > Sporofaciens. The sequence continues at coordinate 16,846 of CAJTCH010000019.1, forward strand.
CTGCCGCAGCATGGGAGTTAAGGTGGCGGAGTAGAGGAGTAGAGCACTTAGCGAGGTGTTTTCGAGCTTAGTGCGAACCCCATCTGGCCGCTTAGCGAGGTATTCCACGAGCTTAGCGGAGCAGATGATTCTTTGAAGGCTAAGCGAGGTATTTTCTAGCGATTTTAATGTAAACAAATAAGTGGGAGGGTTATCCCGACATTACCACAAGGAGGTTATTTAGATGAAAAGAGGAAAGAAATATATTGAAGCTGCAAAAGCAATCGACAGAGGCAATCTCTATGATGTTGCGGATGCGGTGTCACTGGTTAAAAAGACTGCAGTAGCAAAATTCGATGAGACGATTGAGGCTCATATCAGAACAGGATGTGACGGACGTCACGCTGACCAGCAGATCCGTGGCGCGGTTGTACTGCCGCACGGAACAGGTAAGAAGGTTCGTATCCTTGTATTTGCGAAAGACGCCAAGGCCGAAGAGGCGAAGGCAGCCGGAGCAGATTACGTGGGCGGCGATGAACTGATTCCGAAGATCCAGAACGAGAACTGGTTTGAGTTCGATGTAGTAGTTGCAACACCGGATATGATGGGTATCGTTGGACGTCTCGGACGTGTTCTTGGTCCTAAGGGTCTTATGCCGAACCCGAAGGCTGGTACGGTAACGATGGATGTAACGAAGGCGATCCATGACATCAAAGCCGGTAAGATCGAGTACAGACTTGACAAGACGAACATTATCCATGTGCCGCTTGGTAAAGCATCCTTTACTGAGGAGCAGATTACGGACAACTTCCAGACGCTTATTGACGCAATCATCAAAGCAAGGCCGGCAGCAGTGAAGGGTCAGTTCTTAAGGAGCGTGACACTTACTTCTACCATGGGACCTGGCGTTAAGATTAATCCAATGAAATTGGTTTAACAGGTTGATTGAATCAGATATAAGATGATAAGATAGACTGCCGGGAAATCCTGTATTTGTACATAATGTACGAATTAGGATTTCCCGGCAGTTTTTGGTTATTTAGTTTCTATTTTGGGTTCAGCCGTTTCAACATATTTGATAATTTCTATGATCTTTTCGGCTGTCAAACCTTCAGCTTCTAATTTTTGAATAAGATTAACTACTTCTTTACCTGTCATATCCTCACCGCCTTTTTATAAGTGCCGTTTACTTTGGTACCTTCATTATATCAATCGGTGATTGCGGTGTAAAGCCTTTATTCGATTATCACTTCTTCCGTCGCTTAATTTTACAACAAAAATGCATGATTCACAACAAAAATATTCCTTTCTTTTGTAAATATTCTACAATGAAACGTGTGACGGAATGTAATCGTATAGGAAGGAAAATGTGTTATGAAGAGATTGTATAGTGTATTGCTGATCTGCGCGGCAATGGCCGGCATGATGCTTAGTATCACCAGCACAGAGGCGGCTGATCTTGCGAAGGTACGCGGAAGGGTGAACATTGACCTTGATACGTTTGTATGTGTGGAGAAGACGAATAATAACTCCGGGATGGAGCCGGACAATAGTGAGAAGACGAAGTACAAGATGTGGTTCAAGAATTCATTCACGGACCGAAATAATATCGGAGTTACCTACAGGAGCGGACAATCTTACGAGATGACGGATGTGGACAAGGTGGAGACTTACATGTACACGCAGCAGACCAGTAATGATAAGTTCCTTTTGTACATAAATACGAGTCCGTACAAATACTATCACAGGATGGATATCGGTGATATTAACAACGGCACCCTGGACGGAAACGGTACGGTGTGGTATTTCAATAATCTGGTGGTTCGGGTTACTCAGAATGTGTATTCTAAGGATTTTCGGGATCGGAGTACGAATATCAAAGCGAAGTATGGGAGTTCTTATGTATTCTTCGGACTGGCACATGAGTGGCAGATGCATGACGCAAGGCTTTATTTTGACAATGAGAGCAGATCCGGAGAGTTCCAGGGAGGTCTTACATTGATCTTGAAGAAGCATCGTATCGCGCTTCTTCAGCCGGAGTACCCTAAGCAGGTGTTGGAGAATGGTTCCGAGAAGGAGTATGTCGCCTTCTCTAATCTGAAGATGCGCCTGGAAGACGGGAAATCTTATGATCCCGGGAGTCAGGGAGACATTTACCGGGATGAGCGTGTGACGGTACAGTATACGCTGGCGGATGCCAATAACTGCAAGCTTAAGGGGTATCGTTTCTACAGTGACAGGGATCGGAAGAACCTTCTCTATACGAAATGGATCGAGGGCGGCGAGACGGAATCCAGCTTCACGCTGAACGCTGCGCTGATACAGGATCTTGAGAGAGGTAAGGCGATAAAAAGTCTTGGAGATATCTATGTGGAACCGATCTTCGAGCAGAGGAAGGTCACCGTGGATATCTCACAGATCGTTCCGGAAGACAGCGCTGTGTCGGTGACTCCGGTTACGGGCGGGGATGGGTCGGATTCCTTCCAGCTTCAGGTTGAGGAGAATGGCAAGAAGGAAGTGATCGGAAGTTTCAAGAAGAATAAGGCCGCGCATATCGGGGATGTGATCACCTTCGATTATACGCCGAATTCCAAATACAAAGGGCCGTACCAGTTCTCACATTATGAATATCGGATGTGCGAGAGCCAGAACCAGGTCGCGGGTACCTATCCGGTGGAAGCGCTGTATTCTCCGGATAAATATGACATCTCACAGAAGCTTGGCACGGCGTATTTCTGGATGCAGCTTCATGTGATCCTGAAGGCAGAGGTGGTTCTCCAGGATAAGACGGTGACCTATAATAACCGGAATGTGACCATTGATCCTCCGGAAATCAAGTACCCGGAGGGACACCCGGCGCCCACGGGGACGATTACTTATACCTATTATAAGGCGTTGGGGGATGTGACGCAGTGGGGGCTTCAGGAAGAGATAGACGGTCCGCCCATAGACGCGGGGATTTATTATGTGGTGGCGACGATGAGGCAGGATGCGCATTACCTCTCGGCGGAGAGCAGACCGGCAATCTTAACGATCGAGAAGGCGGTGCCGGTGCTTTCCAATGTGCGGGGAACACAGATCACATACGGGGATCCGTTGTCGAAATCGACGGTGACCGGTACTGCGGAGGGAGTGAGCAAGTCCAAGATCAGCGGAACATTTGCATGGAAGGACGGAAACCAGAAGCCAAATGCGGGAACCAATAAGGCGGATGTGAAGTTTACGCCTGCCGACCGGTATGCGGTCAACTATGCCGAAGCGGAAGGAAAAGGGATGGTTTCGGTTGCTCCGGCAACGCCGGCGATCCGGAAGGGTGCAGACAAGACAGTCACCTACAGCGGCGAGCCGGTTGTGATGGAAGGAGCGTTCGCGGCAGGGATCGACGGGAAGAATACCGGCCAGAAGATCACCTATGAATATTATGCGAGTGAGAGATGTGAGAAAGAGAGTAAGCTTGCCGGTCCGCCGGCGGATCGGGGCGTGTATTACGTGCTGGCATCGGCGGCAGCGCAGGGGAATTACAATTATGTGAAAACTACGGCAGACAACGCTTCTAAGATTACGATCGAGCCAAGGCAGGCAGGGCTTCTGCAGGTGCCGGTAAGTGCACTTACCGGGGGAGAGGGAGCGAAGGAGTACCGGGTCTATGTGACGAATGCGGTGGCGAAAGGACCAAAGGGAACGGTACAGCTCTCCTGGATGGATGGCGGTGAGAAGAAGCAGATTGATATAGGAGGGATCAGGAAAGAAGGAAACGGATACTATGCATCCATCCAATACGGAGGTATATCCTTTGCGGATGGGCAAGTTGCGATTACTGCATCTTATATGCCTGTAACAGATGACGAGGGTAATCATATCGATAATTATTCTATCAGTGAAAATCAATTGGAAGTTAATACCTCATCCGGAGCGATCGAGAAGGAAGTCTATTTGGAATATGGCGGCGAAGCCTGTACAGAGAGTGTAGAGACGGCGCTTCAAGACAGTATTCCAGCAGGAGCGCATGTGTCGGATGTGCGGTGGAAGATGCCGGATCGGACGGTGAACGATGTTGCAGAGACGGAGATAGGAGATAATGATAACAATACTATGATATTTACGCCCTTGAATGCAGGTTCCGTGTCTGTGACGGCTTATGTAACTGTAACGACCCAAGGAACAACAGGGAATGCTTTGGTAGCAGAAGATCATTATTATGTTACATACCACTGCACCGTATCAAAGGTTGAGCAAGATATTTCTCTAATTGATGAGAATGAGCTGACTTATAATGGGCTTCCTCAAACGCGCCGTATCAAGAGGGAACCGGTGGGAGAAGAGAAGGCAGGGGATGTTACAGATATTTCGGATATTCGATATACCGGAAATTCTTATATTGAAGGGAGTTATGATTCTGAGCTGCCTCCGGTTCATGCAGGCACATATACCATGAAGGTTACTGTTCCGGCAACAAGGAATCTGCTGGAGTGCGAGACTTCTTTCCCGCTGGTGATCAATCAGGCGAAGCCTGCGATCGCCATATCCAATAAGACCGTAACCTACAACGGGCATCCGCAGACCTTAGAGCCTGCGGTTCTGGACAGTGGGATTCCGAACGGGACGGATGTGACAGGGGCGGTAAGTTATCAATATACCTATATCGGCAGCGTGCCTGTCAATGAAAATGGAGACAGCCAGGCCGATACGGCAGCAGCCGAACCAACCGGCGCCGCAGCAGCCGAACAGATCAACAGCCCCGACGCCCCGGTTCATGCAGGCGTCTATGAGGTGACGGCGTCTGTGGCAGCAGACGGCAACTATACGTCAGCGATATCCACGGAGAGTCAGGATTCGCCGGTGAAGCTGACCATAAAGCAGGCGGGATGCACCGTGAAGATGCAGGGGAAACAGGCAGTGTACACCGGAGAGCCGATTCTCTTAGATCCGCCGGTTATCACAGGGGTGGAGAATGAGAGCGTGACGGCGGAAACGGCCGTTATGTATCGCCCGTCTGTGATTTGGCATCGGCAGGGCGGCGGCGGACAGGAATTCATTCAGAATCCCACGGACGCCGGGATCTATTACGGCTGGGCGGTGAAAGGGAGCGCGGGTGATTATAAGGCGGCGGTAAGCGAGAGGGTGCTTCTTGCGATCCGGAAGGCGCAGGTGAATGTCGCAATCCCCGAGCAGACTGCGGTCTACAGCGGGAAGACTCCGACGATCCAGGGACTTACTGCACAGACGGAAACCGGCAAGGATATTATGGCAGAGTCCATTCCGTTTATCCGATATCATTTCTACAGCGATCCGGAGGCGGCAGAAGAGATCGAACCGCCGGTGAATGCCGGAACTTATTATGTCCAGGCATGGCTTGCCGAACGGGATAATTATCAGGCGGCGAAGAGCCCGGTTCAGAAGTTGACCATAGAGAAGGCGGTTCCGGTACTGTCGGATGTCAGGCTCAGTGATGTTACTTACGGAGAGATGGGATACTTATCGGAGGCGGAAGGTCTGGCGACGGGTGTAGAGGCGGAAGAATTAAGCGGGGCATTCCTGCCGGAAGGTGAGATCTGCCAAACCAGGATGGATGCCGGTACTTATGAGGTAAATGTCCGCTTTACGCCGGATGCGGATACGGCAGTGAATTACCAGACGGCTGTTGCCGCGGTGCCGCTGACGGTACTCCCCGCCGAACCGGAGATCATAGGCAGGGATAAGACGAAGGTCTACGACGGACAGCCGGCGGTACTGGACGAGGTCTGGCTTAAGGGAGTGCAGAATATGCCGGCGCCTGCGGGCGAGATCCGTTATGAGTATTTTACGGATAAGGCGTGCACCCAGCCGGCGCCGGGAAACGGCGGCAGCGGCGATATGGGAGCGGTCCATACCGGGGTGACGGACGCAGGGGTCTATTACTGCAGGGTAACGGTAATCCCGGATACCGGGAATTATATCGAGAAGTCCGAATTATATACCGTGACGGTGGAGAAGGCGCCTGCCGCGATCAGCCTGCGGGTGACCGTGATCGATAAGAACCAGGCGGATAATATCGTGACGATCCGCGGGAAGCTGCCGGGAGTCTTCGATGCACCGACAGGGACCGTCAGGATCCTGATGCGGGAGCATGCAGAAGACGGACAGAATGCCGGAGAATACCGGGAGGTTACCGGAGATCTTGCCGTTACGGAAGAGAACGGTGCTTATGGCTTCACGGCGAAGGTCAGCGTGGGACTTGACGGAATCTATGATTTCAAGGCGGTATATACAGAGGGTGTTAAGCAGAATTATAAGATACAGCCGGGAGAACTTACAGAGATTGATATGGATAAGCTGCCCCAGCATATAGAGTTCGAGCAGCATTTACTGCGAATGATGTATGGATGCGAAGCCTTCGATGTCCGGGCTGACGAGTCAGAAGCGCCGGGAAGCGGAGCGGTTACTTACCGCCTTATGGAGAAGATCAGCACGCCGGGCGCAGTGTCCGTGACACCGGAGGGCACGGTAGAGATCCTGGATGTGGGTACGGCATTTGTCATGGCGGTAAAGGCAGGCGATGAGCAGTATAACGGAGCGGTGTCCGTGGTATGTATCCGGATATTGAAGGCGCCTGTCACGTTGGCTATGGAGGACAGGACCGTGGTTTACGACGGCAGCCCCCAGGGAATACAGGCGGTGCCGATGTCGCAGGATCAGCGCATTGAGGAAGAACTGCCGGTATCATATGTGTATGTGGATCAGGAGAACCGGCGTGTGCTTCACGAGGAACCTGTAGATACAGGAACGTATCAGGTATTTGCCTATCTGCCGGAGACGGAGCATTATCTCGGGGCGGCGGGACGGAGCGTCCTTGTGATCACGCAGACAGAAGCCAGGATAGAATTGTCCGTGTATAAGAAGGATGTGAATGCGCAGAAGGTGACGCTTCGCGGGCGACTTCCGGGAGTTTTTGATGATCCGAATGGTACGGTGACGATCTATATGCGGGTTCACGGTACGGAGGAATATACGGTAGCGGCAGAGGATATCCAGATTGTGGAAATTGACGGAGAGTGGACATTCTGGGAGGAGATCCATGTGCCGGAGAGCCGGGTCTATGATTTTAAGGCGGTGTTTGTCGGAGATGCGGGGCAGAATTACCGGATTCAGGACGGAATAGCGGAGAATGTGGATATGAGGAAGCCTCATAAGCCGGGACGTCCATCCGGGGCTGATCCGGGAACAGACGATCCCAATGGTCCGGGCGGTGATCCGGGAGCAGATGATCCCAATGGCTCGGGCAACGATCCGGGATCGAACGGCTCCGGTGGTTCGGGCGGCGGACCGTCATTTGATGATGTGGTATCGGGCGGCGCGGATAAGGGCGGCAAGAGCAAAGCTGCCGATACGGGAGATACCGTTCCGGTTCTGCCGGGGATCCTGTTTGTGATGGCAGCAGCCGTCCTTATGACCGGGATCGGCAGGAGGCATCGTGTGCGGTGCCGGAGACGATAAGAATATGGGTAGAAGAAGGTGGGAAAGTATGATGAGAAGGCGGATGACCCGCGTTGTTGCCGGGGGACTTGCGGCGGTGATGCTTGCGTGTGCCGTTCCGGCGGTTCCGGCGAAGGCCGAGGAGGTTTACAGAGAAGTTCTGCCGTATAATCTGGAAGAACAGGAGAAGGCATTATTGGACAGTGAGAGTGCGGCCGCATACACGTCGGGGGCAGTGACATTCCCGCTGAGCGGCGTGTCCGTCAACATGGGTGAGGAACTGGTCTATCATATATTCCGCCAGGGAAATGCGGCGGCCAGGCAGAAGGTAACGCTGGCAGTTCTGGATCTGTCTGCCGGATATGGGGAGGACTATGAGATCCTGACAGATAAAACGGCGGTGCCGGGGAAGGCGAACCGGATCCTTGACGGAAGAGGCGTCACCTATGATGTCTATCCGGGGACGAACGTTATGCAGGACGAGGCGGCAGGAAGACAGGGAGAGACTGCCGGGAATCAGGATACCGGAGCCGGGAATGCACAGGCGCCTGACGAACCGGGACAAAATGGTGTATCAGGCTTGTTCGGGGACGGGATGAATGAAGAAGAGATCCGAAAGATCGCCTCTGCGGTCTTCGAGATGGAATTCGACGAAGGAGAGCAGGAGAAGGAGATCCGGATCCGCGCGAAGGTGCCGGAGCAGGCAGTGGGAAATAAGGAGCTGCAGCTTATGGTGCTGGAGTGTGAGGGGGACCTTAAGAAGGGTGAGAATTCCAGCACGGCGGTTACGCTTATGGAGACGAGAGAGGTGGAAGAGCCGGAGATATCCATCGTGGAAGACTCAGCCGAGGTTGTGGACGGCTATGTGACGGTGCTCGTGAAGAGGACGGGGAACACGGCGGGATACAGTGCGTATATGCTGGAGGCGGAGGATCAGACGGCTGTGAACGGAGAAGACTATATCCTGAAGAGCACGCAGCTTACCTTCTCCCCGGGAGTGTCCAGACAGCGGGTCCATATCCCGCTGATCGCCTCCGATGCGCAGGGAGAGAAGACATTTACCCTGAGGGCGTCTCAGTCGGAAGAGGAGATTACCTATCAGGCGGCATCAAAGGGGGCGGCATTTAAGAGTTCCAGAGAGCTGGTGGATATACCGATGTCGGAGTTCGAGAAGGGCGCATCCACCGTAGGCGGCTTCACATTTGACTCCAAGGATAACGGGGAGCGTTATGAGCTTAGCTTCGATACGGGGATCGGCGACGGGAGTAACCGGAGCGCGTCGATCGTGACCAGACAGAGCTATGATTTTACAGGGATCAAGGAGATCCGTTTGTCGGCGAGTTATCAGGTGGGGACGATCATGGGCGACCATCTGGATGTCTACGCGTCGAACACCGATTATTGCGAGAACAAGACGGCGCTTGGCCAGATTGAATCCAACCGTTACGGGGCGCGTATGGACACGGTCAGCCTGACCGGGCAGGGGATTCACAATGCGTCGGTTTCGAGGACGGGGGAGTATCATATATATATCACGGCAGAGCAGCACGGCGGGCTCGGCCATATCGGTTATAATCTGTATAACCAGGAATTTGACGGGAATAAGGGACATCTGGCGCTGGTGAAGCAGGATTATAAATTGAAGATCCTGAGTCCGGCCGCCGTGATCCAGAACGGAGTGGAGAATGCCCCGGCCGGGGATCTGAAGCTTACGCTGACATCGGATTCGTCGGTGTCCGGAAGCACGATAGATACGGCTTATCGGGACGAGACCTATACGATCAGTTATAGCTTGATGGATGAGTCGGCGCATTATACGGGCTATGAGCTGCTGGACGGCAATAACAAGGTATTTTATTCTGAGAAGACGGAGAGTCCGGTATTTACCCTGAGTTCAGAGCTGATTCAGAAGTATTCCACCAGGATCTCGGACGACACATTCACGATCCGCCCCGTGTTCGAGCGGGAGACGTCGCAGGTGGAGGTGCTCAGGCAGGACTTTGCGGCGATGGGGATGGATACGGTCAATGCGGAGATCGATATGGGAAACTGCCGCGCGGTGTATAAGGATAATGGGATCGAGATCGCCACGGTTACCTGGAATTCCCCTTACTATGCCCATGGCGACACGATGGCGTTCCGTGTGACAGAGAACAAGGCATATATGGGAGATTATCATTTCAGTGCATACCAGGTCTGCTCCGGCGCGAGTAAGGAGGCTGCCCAGACGAATCCGCTGTATTATACGGATCCCCAGTGGAGCACCGAGGTGTCGGCCGGTTATTATGCCGTGACGCCTATGGTGTCAAACCGGAATGCCAGGCTTCTTCTGAATGTGTCGGGGGCGTCTCACGGAGATTTCCCGGGGAAACCGAAGAATCTGAATGGGGATTCCTGTACGGTGGAGGACTATGACGGGAAATATGACTGCAATTCCGTTGTGGCATTCGCGGCTAAGCCGGCTGACGGATACCGGGCGAAATGGTCCTACCGTGATGTGGCGTCGGGGCAGACGAAGACCTATTACGGCAGCCGGTTCTACTACCGGGTGCAGTTCCCGGTGCTTCTTACGGATAACCATGTAAGCCTGGAATTCGAGAAATGTGACGCGGGGCAGGAATATAGCGTGGTGGCGGATGTCTATATGCAGGGGGGAGACGTCCTGCATCAGCCGGACGCGAAGTCGGAGATGTACACGCCGCTTCTGAATGCAAATGTCTCGCTGGAGGGGGAAGAGCGGATTACCCGGGAAGACGGGAGTACGGAAGTATTTACCCTGAAGGCGCGCCCGGATGAGACGTACACGGCTCTGGTCACGGCGAATAACAGGAATTATATCCAGGAGGTGGCGATCGGCGGCAGTAAGGGAGGAAGTCTTCGTCAGGAGATGAAGCTGTCCTATTATTATGAGGGGCCGAGGGTTACGAACGTGCGGTATTTTGACTATGACGGAACGGTGCAGAACGGCGACGTCATTTACCTGGAAAATGAGACGGACGGCTGTATCCTTGGCGCAACGGTCGAGGCGGCGGGCCAGGAGGTCACCGACGTCTTGTTCCAGCTTAAGAGTGCGGACGGAACCCCCAAGGGCGAAGCGGTCGCAGGGGAGCACAACGGATCGGAATATCTGTGGTCGGCTGCGCTTGGAATGCTGGCAGAACAGGGGGATCAGATCTGGGTGGAGCTGGTGAACCGCACCTATGATGAAGAGGGGAATGTGGCAGCCCAGACCAGCTACGGAGAGGTGAATACCGGATATTCCGTTGTGATCGCGGAGTTCGACGATGCCTCTTACATACCGGATACGGGGGATGTGGATTGCAATATTCCGGTACTTGGCAATATGTATTTTCTGTTCAGCGTGAAGGGGATCAAGCCGATCCTCACGACCAGCAAGAGCGGAAATATTACTTATATGACGATCGGGCTGAATTTCGGCGCCGCGAAGAATTTCCTTAAGAAGGACACTGGGTTTGCGCTTACAGGCTGGCAGGGCTATGCGAATCTGTGGAAGAACGGGCTGCAGATGATGTCGCCCAAGGCGACGCAGGAGCAGAAGCTTGCCGGAAAGCAGGCGCTTAAGAAGTCGGTCCTGGCGGTGAATTTCTCTGTATCGGTGCAGCTTGCCTTATATAATGCGGAGATCGATTATCAGTCCCATCTTCTGTGCGTCGGGGCGTGGATGTCGGTCGGGTTCAATACAAGCTATACATTCAATATGCCCTTTACGATAGAAGGCTTCCCCATGTTCGTGAGCCTCACGGTAAGCGGCGGGTTCTCCGACATGCTGCAGGTGATGCCGTCTGACGAGGCGGGTTATGTGGATGTGCGTAATATGCACGATCCAACGAAGTCGAGCTATAAGCCGGGCAATGATTTCAACGTATTCCTGTCTATCGGGCTTGCGGTAGGTGCCGGGGTCAATGGGCTCTTAAGTGTTTCCGGCGGAGGCACGGGGAAGATGACCTTCGATTGGATTGACTTCGGTTACGGGAACGGGAAACTGTCACTGACGGTGGACTGCAGGATAGAGGCGCTTCTGATCGGGAGGACCTTCTCTTATAAGGCGGCGAATCTGACCATGTTTGATACCAATCCCTATCTGCCGGGTGAGGATGATGCGGATGACCCGGACGCCGCGGCGAATGGAGAGGCGGCAGCAGATCGGCAGGCACAGGAGACGGCAGAGCAGAAGATACTGGAGGCGGCAAATAATCAGATGCAGAGAGCGAAGCTTGGTGAACTGAAGCTTAGAATGCCTGCCGAGTATCATCAGAGTGTAGATCCGGGAAGCATAGGGAACGGCGGTGCATTGATCTCTGATGCGTACGAGTTCTCAAGACCGAAGCTGTATCCGCTGGAAGGCGGGAAATATATGGTTCTTGCCACGGTGGACGGAAGCCTGGTAAGCGGGCTTGGGGGCGATGCAGCCGGGAAAGCGGCGCTGAGTTATGCGGTGTATGACAGTGCGGCGGGAAGATACGAGAGCGATGCAGACGGCAAGATCTTCCATAGTATAGAGCCGAAGGAGAAGGCGGGAGCGAACGGTGACAGCGTGAATTTTCATCCGTGTGTTACGGGTATCGGAGACGGTAAATATGTCATCCTCTGGAACAGCGTCCTCTACGGAGATAAGAAGGATTCCTTAAGCCTTGCGGACATGCGGACGGTGATCAAAGCGGCGGTCTATGACAGCGGGAAGGCGGAGACGGATCCGGGGCGTATGGTATATAAGTCCCTGGTGAAGGAAGATGAGGATGAGAATATCGTATCCGGGATCGTAATGGATGCGGTGTATGATGAGAGTGCCGGGGAAGTTGTGGTGCTCTACCGGAATCTTGGGTTGGAAGGGATGACGGGAGAACATACCCTGGCCGATCTGTCGCGGAGCAATTCTGTGCTTGCATGTACCAGTCTGCCGGTGGGGGCCGATTCATTGGCAGATCCGGATACGGCATTTACGAAGAGTGTGATCCTGGCAGAAGGCGGAGCCGGAAAGGTTCTGAAGACGGCGGATCTGGACCTGGTGGATGGACGTCCGGTCTGCGTTTACCATGTAACGGAAGGAGAACAGGCAGGAATCTTAAATGACGCGGAAGAAGGCAGCGAGAACCACATCTATCTGACGAGCCTTGCGCATCAGAGTCAGAACGGATATGCAGCAGATGCAGAGTGTGAGGTGACGGAGGATAGCAGTCTTTACCATGGCAATCCGAAGCTTATGGACGGAATGCTGATGTGGAAGCAGGAAGGCCGGATGGCGGCGGCAGATGCAGCGGAGGTTCTTGCAGGGATTCCGGAAGACGAAGCGACAGGGCGCAGGCAATCTGCCGGGGCAGGGATCGCGTCTATGGTCAATGCTTATGCCGGCAATATGGAGAATTTCACACTAATAAAAGGCGAAGACGGGAAGACTTACGCGCTGTGGACGGAAGGCATGGAGACGGGAACGAGGGTCCGGATGTCGGTACTGGAACAAGCCGGAGACGGGGCTTACACCTGGGGGAAAGGCAGTACAGTATTCACAACAACGGGGAGCCGATATATCCAGGCGATTTCTCCGGCCGTGGATGCGGCGGGGAATCTGCAGGCCTTGTATCGGGAGACGGTAGTGGATTCGGAGGCGGCAGATGACGGAAGCAGCGCCGTCTGCCTGCGAAGCGTGAAGCTTGGCGCGAAGCCGTCAGCCGTTGATTATGCGGAGCTGGCGGCGGCCCCGGGCGATCAGACGGAAGAAGATCAGGCGGCGGATAAGAATCAGTTGGAGAATATCGGGCTTCACGTGTCCAATCTGTATCCCCGGGCAGGAGAAACGGTCACCGTCACCGGAAAGGTGAGGAATGAAGGTGTGCATCGTCTTGAGGGAAGTGAAGTGCATTTGCTGGCAAATGGCGCGCCAATCGCGCAGGAAGGGGCCAAAGCGAGTGTACCGGCCCTGGCGGCGGGAGAAGAGACGGAGGTTGTGTTCTGTTATACGGTCCCGGAGGATTTTAACGGGCGGACGGACTTGTCCTTAAGTGTACCAAGAGGGCAGACAGAATCGAATGTGTACAGAGCAGACGGGAATCCGGCGGTCTTGCAGAGCATCTACTCGGGTGCAAGCCTGGATATTGAGAGTATCCATTATGAGCCGCTGCATTATGCGGATGCGTCTTCGCCGGCCAGGTATCAGGTGACCGCGAATATCAGGAACAGCGGCAATGCGCCGTCTGGGGAGACAACACTTGTCTTATCCCATATAGAGCTTGGAGAGGAAGATCAGGTACAAGATACTCCGCTTGGAACCTGTGAGATACCGGCTCTTGAACCGCAGGAGAGTGAGCAGGCGGTATTTGAAGTGTCTGTGGGGCCGGAATATTTCACCAAAGGAGAATACCGCACGGCATCCGTAGGGGCGGCAATCTACGAGGCGTATGGAACCGACGGTCAGAATATGAGATGCGCCATGTTAGATTATCTGCCGGTAGAGCAGCAGCCGGAAGCGCTGAGCCTGAATGCCGAGAAGACGAAGAAGCTTGGCATACGGCAGAAGAAGAGCATCATGGTGCGGACAGACCCGCTGGATGCGAAGGAATTCGAGACGCTTACCTATGAGAGTCTGGATGAAAGTATTGCCAGAGTGGATGAGAACGGCGTCCTGACCGGAGTGAAGAAGGGAACCTGTACGGTGGTGGTCAGAACGGCAGGCGGACTGGAAGCCCAGGTGGAGGTCCAGGTCGTAAAGGACCCGGTGCCGGATGAGAATCCGGGCGGAACGAAGCCTGGAGATCCGGGGGTGTCAGGCGGAGACGGAGCGGGCAGTAACGGGACACCCGGGGAGGAGAGACCAGGAGACGGCAGCATGGCAGCCGGGAATACGAAGCCAGGGAAGAAGGTGAAGACCGGAGACGATGCCGGATGGATGTTCTGGTGGATTCTGCTTCTTGCCGGAGCGGGTATGGCGGGCGGTATGGTCTGCTATAAGAAAAGAAGAGGATAGATAAGATAATCGTCCGAATGTACAGGGCAGAAGTGCAGGCTTTTGCCCTGTATATGAGGAATGGAAAAAAATCCACCTGTACGGTTGGATCATCCAAGGATGCTCCAACCTACTCATCCATTCGCAAAACCGTGCTGACGCACTCTTACGTCTGCTAACGCAGCCGTTTTTTGCTCATTAATGAGTAGGTTGCTAATCCGGAGATTCAGTTTTATTGCAATAAATTGCATAAAACTGAATTTCCGGATTGCAACCGTACAGGTGGAAAAAATTTTGTAAAAAAACAAAAAAGTACTTGCATATTTGTCGGATGTTTGCTATACTAAACGAGTCCGAGATACGGAAGGACAATAATATGGCTCCATGGTCAAGCGGTCAAGACGCTAGCCTCTCACGCTGGAATCAGGGGTTCGATTCCCCTTGGAGTCACTGAGCAAGAAGCTGAGATTCTTTGAAGATAAAGAATTTCAGCTTTTTTTGAACAAGGAGGACGATATTATGACCGTTATGCAGGAACAAGCGATTGAGATGATTAAAAATATGTCTGATGATAAAATATATTATGTAGTTAGTATATTACGGGGAATTGAAGGACTGTCTGCGGCTAAAGAGGAAGCAGATCTTACAAAAGCTCAGAGAGCATATGAGAATATTCAGCATTTTCGAAGAATGGGTTTGTACGACAGAGATTATAAAAAGGAACTGCGAGAAGCCATGGAGGAGAAATATGAAAGTCTTGATTGATACGAATGAGAAGATTTTTTGCGTTTGGGGTGGGAGAATATTGAACCAGATAATAAATAAGTCTGGTTACACATGATCGCTGCCCAATATCACATCTACTCCGCAGTCAGTGATCTTCTTCTTCGTCTCATCATCGAACGCCCGGTCACAGATCAAAGTGTCGACCGCGTCCCAAGTGTTGATCAGGAATACCCCTTGAGAGTTGAATTTGCTGTAATCCGCTAACAGATAATTATGCTGGGAATTTTCCAGCATTATTTTTTTGATCTGAGAACCGGTGATACCATCGTTAAAAAATCCGCGCGCGGAGAAGCCGCTGCAGGAGATAACCGTTGCATCGACGAAGATATTCTTGGCAATATTAGCCGTAATCTCAGAATCCAGTGTATTATTATCACGGGCGAGTAACCCGCCCATGACGAATACATTAATACTCGGGAATCCGCTTAGATATTGAAGGGCGATCGCGCTGTTCGTGAAGACCGTGAGACGCCGGTCCGGCGGCAGGGCCCGTATGAATTCGTAAGCCGTGGAGCTGCCGTCGATATAGATGGATGAGACATTCTTCATGTGACGGGCGGCAATTGCGGCGATCTGCATTTTAGCAGAGTGATTGTTCTGTGACCGCGAATGGAAGTTAGTCTCATTTACCGTGTCATCTACAAGCAATGCCTTACCATATTCTCTGTGGATAAGGCCGGAATTCTCCAATGAATCCAGATCACGCCGTATCGTCATCGTAGATACCGCGAAATAATCAGCCAGTTCGGCAACAATTACTTCCCTTTTCACTTTTATCAGATTGTAAATGCGCATGCGCCGTTGTTCTATGTTCATATGTTTTATCCTCCTGCCATGCAATCTTAATCCTGTGCAGATATTGCGGAAAATGTGTGATAAATATAGCTATAGAGAATTATAGAATGAAAATTGTAAAAAATCAACCGAACATTCAAAGTATAGACGGTGTTTGATTGAAAGATTATAATCAGTTCATGCTGTTAGTTCGAACATATAATCGCAGAAAGAGGTGGCAAAATGAACAGAGAATTGATCAAAGAAGTGATGAGTGTGGCGAGACGCCTGGACGAGAAGAATCTGGTCAATACATTCGAAGGAAATATCTCAGCCAGGGAGGGAGACAAGATCTACATTACACCGACAACCAGGAATAAAGCGCTGTTGACAGAAGAGATGATTGCCGTTATTGATGCCAAGGGGAATCAGATCGGAGGGAATTGTAAGCCCACATCGGAACTGCCGATGCATAGGATGACGTATACGCTTCGGGATAACATCGGCGGAGTTGTGCACTGTCATCCGACATTCATGACGGCGCATGCGATATGCAATATTCCGGTCACGACGGATGCTTATCCGGAGATGATGGGGAATTTTGATACCTTCGAGATCATACCGTACGGACGGCCGGGGACGGAAGAGATCCTGCACGGAGCGGAAGAAATATTTGCTCATGCGGATATTGTTCTGCTGGGGAATCATGGTGTACTGGCAGTGGGCGAGACGGTCACGGATGCCATGAATAAGGTGGAGGCTGCAGAGGCAATCACGAAAACGATGTTTTTTGCAAATATGCTTGGAAAGCAGGTGCCGCTGCCAAAAGAAGATATTGATCATTTCAGGCAGTTATGGGAAGCGAAATGGAGGTAATGAAAGGATGAGTAAGAAACCGGTTTTGGGTATTGTTGGGTTATCTGACGGAGATCTGGAGGTGCATGAGCAGCTAAAAGGTGTAGTTCAGGATCAGGTGGATGCAATTGCAGCGGCATTAAGGGCTTCAGGACAGGTGGAAGTGATAGAAGCTAAGAAGCTGGTCAATAGCGTCAGGTCGGCAAAAGAACAGGCGGAATATCTGCGGGATCAGGGCGTGGACGGAACGATTCTGTCTTATGGAGTTTTCGCGTTTCCGAATTTTTCAGCGATCGTTGCGCAGAACGGGAAAGGCCCGTTTCTTCTGGCGGCGAATCTGAACCCGGACTGGCCGGGGATGGTGGCAATGCTTGCTGCCGGGGGTGCGTTGAATCATCTGGGAATCCGGCATTTCCGGGCGAGCGGTGACGTCAAGGAACCGGAGGTGTTGGAGAGATACATACGGTTTGCCAGATGCGCCAGGGCAGTGAACCGGCTTAACGGTCAGAAATACGGTCTGATCGGCGGACGGAGCCTTGGCATGTACAGCGCCACGGTCAGTATGCAGGATTGGCAGAAGCAATTCGGCATTGATGTGGATCACATGGATCAGAGTGAACTGGTGCGTCTGGCAGAGGAAGTTCCGGACGAACAGGTGGAACGGGCGTTTCAATGGCTGAGTGAGAATGTGGGAGAGATCCATTATAATGGCACCAGCTTCACTCCGGATAAGCTGAGGACACAGATCCGTCACTATGAAGCGCTGAAAAGGATCATCAGAGAGAATAGCTATGATTTTGTCGGTGTGAAATGTCACTATGAAATGAGCCGTCATCACTGTACGGAGTGTATTGCGGCAGCCTTCTGCAATGATCCTTATGACTGGGACGGCGAGAAGGAACCGGTTGTATATGCCTGTGAAGCGGATTCGGATGCTGCGCTGACAATGCAGATCTTAAAATACCTTACGGATGGATCGGTGATCTTCATGGATGTACGGCATTATGATAGGGAGCATGATGTGATGGTATTCTGCAACTGCGGCTCCCAGTCTACTTACTATGCGACAGGGACGGATGATTATAAATTGAATCTCAGTAAGACAAAGCTGTATCCGGCGCTGGATATCTATGCAGGAGGCGGATGCCATGTCAATCTGATGACGGCTCCGGGTCATGCAACGATCGCCCGGCTGAACCGCAGGGAGGGGAAATACAGGATGACAATCATTCCTGCCGATTTTGTCACATTACCGGAAGAGAAAATGGCGGAGACAACCCGGGAATGGCCGCATGTATTTGCGAAGCTGCCCTTCGATCATCAGATCTTCTTGGATAAATTCGATGCGAACCACTGTCATGCCGTGTATGGGGATAAGGTACAGGAATTGCTGATGATCTGTGAGATGCTGGATATTGATGCAGAGATATTGGGGGAATAGAAGATGCAGAGGATATTGAATGATCCGGATTACATTGTGGATGAGATGCTGAGCGGCTTTTTGAAAGCACATTCAGATATTGTTGCGCCGACCGGGAATCCCCGGGTCGTGAAGGCGAAGAAGATAAGGAAGGATAAGGTGGGTGTGGTGACCGGAGGCGGTTCCGGCCACAAACCGGCATTTATCGGATATGTCGGGGAGAATCTCTGTGACGCGGCAGCGGTGGGGGAGATCTGCAGTTCTCCGACCGCGGCGGCATTCCTGGATGCTTTCCGGGAGGCGGATCAGGGGAAGGGTGTTGCCTGTCTCTACGGCAATTACTCCGGTGATAATATGAATGTGAAGATGGCGGTTAGAATGGCGAAGCGAGAAGGAATCCAGGTCAAGACGGTTGTTGCCAATGATGATGCGGTTTCTGCGCCAAAGGATCAGAGGGAGAAACGAAGGGGTGTCGCCGGAGAAGTGCTGATGTGGAAGGTCGGCGGTGCAAGAGCGGCGCTTGGCGGAAACCTTGATGAGGTGGCTGCGGCGGCGCAGAAAGCGATCGATCATACGCGTTCGGTCGGAATCGGGCTGACACCATGTACGCTTCCGGCGGTGGGGCATCCTAATTTTGAGATTCGGCCGGGTACTATGGAGGTTGGGATCGGGCATCATGGCGAGCCGGGGATCGAGGTGTGTCCGCTTGAGACGGCGAAGCAGATGGCAGGCCGGATGCTGGATATTATAGTGCCGGATTATCCGTTTGCGTCAGGAGACGAGACGGCTGTGCTTGTGTCAGGGCTTGGAGCGACGCCGGTGATGGAGCTATATGTATTGTATAACGAGGTGGAACGGATTCTGGGAGAGACGGGGATTCGGGTATATAAGTCCTATGTCGGTAATTACTTTACTTCGCTGGATATGATGGGGGTAACTCTGACCGTGATGAAGTTGGATGAGCAGTTGAAGGAGTTATTGGACCTTCCGGTCAATACGGCAGGCTTGAAGCAGCTATAGCGTATTCTGTGCAGTGCACAATATAGTAGAAAAGGCGGAGGAATGAGTATGGATATATTTGAGAATGCACAGGGGAAATCAGTCCTATTGAAGATGGCAAAAGCAATCCAGGAGAAGAAAGCTTATCTTGGCGAAGTGGACGGCCTGATCGGAGACGGGGACCACGGCATGAATATGAACAAGGGGTTCCGTGTATTTGAAGAACGGATCAAGGATAGAGATATTGGATTTGTCCAAGGGCTTGGAGAGCTTGGGGAGATTCTGTTCAATGAGATAGGCGGTTCGATGGGGCCTATATATGGAACTTTGTTTATGGATGCATCGGAAGCTGGGGAAGGAAAGGAAGAGATTGGAACAGAGGAACTGGCACAGATGTTGGAGGCAGGGTTATGTGGACTCTATGAGATCGTGGAAGCCAGAGTGGGCGACAAGACGATGGTAGATACCCTTGCTCCGGCTGTTGCAAGCCTTAAAAGCTCAGTCAAAGAAGGTGTTCCGCTTGGGGAGGCGCTGATCCGGATGAAAATAAAGGCAGAGGAAGGGAGAGATTCAACAATAGGGCTTATTGCAAGATACGGACGTTCCAGCAGACTGGGAGAGCGCTCCAGAGAAGTACCGGATGCGGGCGCGGTGTCCTGCTGTATCATCTTGTGCGCATTGGCGGACGGGATCGATGAACTGATGAAGGATGCGGAAGGGGGAAGGATATGAGACTTGCGGTTGGATGTGATGAGGCGGCATATGGATTGAAAATTGAGATCATGAGACATCTGGATAACAAAGGTATCGAGTATCAGGATTTCGGCGCACGGGAGGGAGAAGTAGTTCTATATCCGGATGTGGCGTATTCTGTTGCAGATGCGGTTGCCTCGGGGGAATATGAACGGGGAATATTGATGTGCGGCACGGGGATCGGTATGGCGATCTGTGCCAATAAGGTGCCGGGTGTCCGTGCGGCGGTATGCCATGACCCGTTTTCAGCAGAGAGATCGCGCAAAAGCAATGACGCGCAGATTATGTGTATGGGAGAAAGAGTCATAGGAGTGGAGTTGGCTAAATATCTGGTGGATATCTGGCTGGAGTGTGATTTCGCGGGCAGCAGTTCCGTTCCAAAGGTTCGGAGGATCAATGAACTGGAGCAGGAGCATATCAGAAAGTCGATTGCCACTTGATTTGTGTGAAATAATATTACTTTCAGTGACGGCGAATAAAATGATTTTACATTTTTTATAAAAAAGTATTGACATTATGAAATAATATTTTATAATATACTATATAAAAAGCACAATAATATGAGTGAACAAAGTAAAAATATGGCAAATATTTACATTAACAGGATATTTATGCGTATAATTTGAAATAAAATTTCTTTCCAGAAAATGTCAGATACTCAAGATGAAATGTAAAAACAGTTTTTTACTGTACAGGGAAGGAGAGAAAATATGAGCTCAAAGATGAGAGCATTGGTTACATACGGTGCACATGATTACCGTTATGAAGAGGTGGAGATTCCCAGGGCAGGATCAGGGGAGATCATCATAAAAGTAGAAGGCTGCGGAATCTGTGCCGGTGATCTGAAGGCATTTAAAGGAGGCAGCGTATTCTGGGGAGACGGGAAGAAGCCGCCGTATCTGGAAGTGCCGGCGATCGGCGGACATGAATTTGTAGGACATATTGTTGAGATAGGGGAAGATATTGACAAGAAAGAGACATACGGGATTGCCGATAAGGAATTCAAGGTCGGCGACCGGGTAGCGGTAGAGCAGATTGCTCCCTGCGGAACTTGCAGGTATTGCCGTGAAGGGAAGTATCATCTGTGTGCACCGCACAATGTATATGGCTTCAAGAATTATCTGAACGGCGGTTTTGCAGAATATGCGAAGCTTACGAAGGAATCGCTGATATCTAAGATACCGGAGGATATGCCGCTTGAACAGGCGCTTCTGATCGAACCTTATGCGTGTTCTATGCACGCGGTAGACAGAGCGAAGATCGAAGCGGACGATATCGTGGTGATCTCAGGGGCAGGATGCCTTGGGCTTGGAATGATCACCGCGGCAAGGAGGAAGAACCCCAGGTGCCTGATTGCCTTGGATCTTAATGACGAGAGACTTAAGATGGCAGAGGAATTCGGATGTGACAGGGTGGTCAATCCGGCGAAGGAAGATCTTGAGGCGGTGATTATGGAACTGACCAAAGGATACGGGTGTGACGTATACATAGAGGCAACCGGCCATCCGTCCAGTGTGAAGCAGGGGCTTGAGATCATTCGGAAGGCAGGGCGTTTTATCGAATTCAGCCTGTTCTTGGAACCGGTGACCTGTGACTGGAGCGTGATCGGAGACGGGAAAGAGCTCGATATGCATGGAGTAAGCTTAAGCTATGGATGTTTCCCCGAGACGATCCGCGGGCTGTATTCGGGTGAGCTCAAGTCAGATGGAGTCGTGACTCATAGATTCGAGCTTTGCGATTACGAGGCGGCTTTTGAACAGAGCGGCAGCGGAGCAGGATCCGTCAAAGTAGCATTTACATTTTAATCAGGAAGAGGAAATATTCTGCCATGTTTCATCAACTGTAAAGTAGGATCCGGTAACGGTACAGACAGGTCTGCGCACTTGCTGCGCTGACCGTGAGAACATGATTCAGGAATGCAAAAATCCCATCGCGAAGCGATTTTAAATGGATTTTTGCATGTAACAGGGCAGCTTGTCTGAACTGTTACGGCCCCGATGCAATGGTGGATAGTTGGCAGATTATTTATAAAGCATCAGAAAACAGGAGGTAAAGATTATGAAAAAAAGGTTAGTATCGCTTCTCTTAGTGGCAGCTATGTGCGGCAGCCTGGCGGCATGCTCAAGTTCTGATTCCGGGTCAGACGCCGGATCAGATTCCCAGGGAACAGAGACAGAAGAGGGATCAGAAGAGGGAGCATCCGGAGATGGTGTCACCGTATCTATCGCAATGCTGAACAATCCGATCTGTTCTAAGCTTGCCGATCTCACGGAAGAGTATTATGAGGCGGAAGGTGTGACGATCGATTTCGCGATCCTTCCAGAGAATGATCTTCGTGAGAAAGCGAATCTGGAGGCTTCCACAGGCGGAACTACATATGACGTGTATTTTACAGGTCCTTATGAGGCGAACTACTGGATCAATTATGGATGGGCAGAGAACCTGCAGCCGTATATTGATAAGATGACGGATGAGCAGAAGGCATCCCTGGATCTTGATGATTACTTCCCAAGTATCCTGGATTCCGTATCTGATCCGAAGACAGGCGACTTGTATGCGCTTCCGTTCTTTGGCGAGGCAAGCTTCTTCATGTACAATAAGGAACTTTTGGCGAATGCCAACGTTGAGATGCCGGACAATCCGACATGGGACGATATCTATGAGATCGCAGTGGCGGTAGACGACGAGGAAGCCGGAATCACCGGTATGACGATGCGCGGTGCACCTGGCTGGGGCATGAGCGGCGCTCCGTTCGTGACGATGATCAATGCCATGGGCGGCAAGTTCTATGATATGGATTGGAATGCAACGGTAGATACAAAAGAACAGAGAGCTGCATGGGAGATGTATAAGAAGATTCTCCGTGACGCAGGACAGGATGATATTATTACATATACCTACAATGAATGTATCAGTTTGATGAACTCTGGTAAATGCGGTATTTGGTATGATGCGACCTCCAACGGCCCGAATCTTGAGGCAGAGGATTCCAAGATCAAGGGTAAGGTTGGATATGTACAGTCTCCGTCAGGCTGGCTGTGGAACTGGGGTATGAACATGAACCCGAATACGACCGACGAGAAGAAGCAGGCTGCATTTGATTTCATGGTATGGGCATGCTCTAAGGATTATGTGGCCTTAAGTCTTGAAGTAGACCCAAGCGGATCTGCAACACCGTCAGGTGTCAGAGAGTCAACCTATGAACTGGATGAGTACAAGGAATTCCCATATGCACAGCCGACGATCGAAGCGCTGAACAGTGTTGATTTCAACCATCCATGTAAAGACGACGTTCCATATGTCGGCCTGCAGTACATTGCAATTCCGGAATTCGTAGAAGCCGGCGACAAGATGACAGAGAATCTTGCGGCGTTTGTAACGGATGAGATGACATTGGACGAAGCGATCAAAGAGACACAGAAGGTATTCGAAGAAGTTGCAGAAGAAGGTGGCTACAAGGAGTAACAAATAAGCCTTGAAAATTCACAGGGGCGGCTGACAGCCGCCCCTTATCTAAAATAAGAATGGAATGAAGCTTATGAATAAAAATATAGAACGCACTTTTGTTGCGCCTGCATGTATAATCGTGGCGATTGCCACACAGATACCATTTATCCTCACGATTATCTTTTCGACGCTCAGGTGGAATATCCTGCGTCCCGACCAGGGGATAAAATTCGTTGGTATAAAAAATTTCAAATATTACCTGACAGATTCGGAATTCTATATCATCTGTCTGCAGACGATCGTACTGATTGGTTCGGCGCTGGT
Source organism: Lachnospiraceae bacterium (assembly GCA_910574715.1). GTDB lineage: Bacteria > Bacillota > Clostridia > Lachnospirales > Lachnospiraceae > Sporofaciens. The sequence continues at coordinate 40,593 of CAJTCH010000019.1, forward strand.
CCTGTGCATGGTATTCGGCTATCTGATCGCGCTGATGCTGGACTGCGATGTGCCGGGGAAGACGCTTTCGCGGACATTGATCTTAAGCCCGTTCTTCGTCATGACGACCACCACAGGCGTACTCTGGAAGACGACGATATTGAATACGAACTACGGGTGGGTAGGAACGATCGCCGATATGCTGGGAATAAAAGCGATTGATTTTGTCAGCTATTATTCCAGACCTCTGTTGGTGTTCTTGTTCGTATGGCAATGGATGCCGTTCTTCGTGCTTGTTCTTCTGGGAGGTCTGCAGGGAATCCCGGAAGAAGTGCTGGAGCGTGCGAATCTGGACGGATGCAACTGGTTCGAGATGACCTTCAAGATCAAGCTTCCTATGATATTCAACCATATGCAGGTGGCGCTGATGCTGGGTCTGATCTTCCTTGTGAAGGAATTCGGTCTGATCCTCACGACTACGTCAGGAGGACCGGGACAGAAGACCTATACATTGACGTATTATATTTACAAGGCGCTGTTCAGCGGTTCCAATGTAGGCAGGGCGGCGAGTTTATCGGTTATCACGGTAGTGGTGACACTTACGGTGATCAATCTGATATTCCGCACGATCAAGAAACGCCGTGAATTGTATCAGTAGAGGAGGGATAAAGTGAAGAAGGTAGCTATCCAGCGTGATTCGAGGAGTAGAAAAGCGGCCGCAAGACGGGAAGCCAGGAGATGGATTGCCGGAATATTGATACTGGCTTTTGCGCTGCTTTATTTTTTCCCGATCTTATATATGATCTTAAGCGGCTTTAAAACTGAGGCAGAAGCGGCTGTGCCGTCGCTGTTGTTTCATCCGACGCTTGTGACCTGGCAGAAGGTGCTTGCGAACGCATCTATGATCAATTATCTGAAGAATACGGTGTTCCAGGTGATCGCAGGAACGTGTCTCTGCCTGATTATCGGAATACCGGCCACATATGCGCTTGTATTCGCAAGGTTCAAGAAGGAAGGCAAAGGAGAGAGCCTCTATAACTGGTTTGTGACCACGATCCTGCTTCCTCCGGTGGCGGTTCTGATCCCGCTGTATCTGATCTTCAACGAACTGCAGTTAAACCACACGAGGGCGGGGCTTTTGTTCCTCTATGTGGGATTCCATCTGCCGATCTGTATCTGGCTGTTGTATTCGTTCTTCAAGGATGTTCCGGAGGAAGTCGTGGAGGCGGCTAAGATCGACGGGTGCAGCAGTGTCCAGCTGATCATGGGAATTGTGATTCCGCTGACGAAGACGGGGATCATGACGGCAGGGCTCCTGGTAGCGGTATTCATCTGGAATGAATTCTTCCTGGGATATAACCTGACGACAAATGCGACGGCGACACTTCCGGTATACATGGCGAGATTCGGACAGCAGCAGGGGCAGTTTATTGCACAGTTGTCTGCCTCGGCGTCCATTTCCTGTGTTCCGCCTATGATATTCGGGTGGATCTCGCAGAAGTCTCTGATCAAAGGGCTTACGGCCGGAGCGGTGAAGGGATAAAGCTATAGAGTAAGAAGGCAGTGCCACGAACAGGAGGTATAAAGGATTATGAATATTATGGATAAATTCTGCCTGAAAGGCAGGAAAGCGATCGTAACCGGCGGTGCACAGGGAATCGGATTCAATTATGCATCTGCGGTTGCCGCGGCGGGAGCAGATGTTGCGATCGCGGATATCAACGGAGAGAAGGCCAGAGAGACGGCAGAACAGATTGCCGGAGAATATCATGTGAAGGCTATGGGAATCCAGGCAGATGTAACCTCTCCTGAGCAGGTGGAGCGTATGTGCAGGGAGATGGCGGAAGAGATGGGACGGATCGACATCGCGTTCTGCAATGCGGGAATCTCTATCAATGTACCGGCGGAAGAGATGACCTATGAGCAGTGGCGGAAGGTGATTGATATTAACTTAACGGGAGTATTCCTGACGGCGACAGCGGCGGGGAGGTATATGATCCGGCAGGGCGGCGGTTCGATCATCAATACGGCGTCTATGTCCGGTCATATCGTGAATATCCCGCAGCCCCAGGTCGCGTACAATGCTTCTAAGGCAGGGGTGATCATGCTGACCAAGTCTCTGGCGGTGGAATGGGCGGATAAGAATGTCCGGGTAAATAGTATCAGCCCTGGATACATTATGACGGATCTGATCAGAGGGCATGAGCTGATCCCAAGATGGACGGAACTGTCCCCGTCTTCGAGAATGGGGAATCCGGAAGAACTTCAGGGAGTTGCGCTGTATCTGGCAAGCGACGCCAGTTCATTTACAACGGGATCGGATTTCGTGGTTGACGGTGCGTATACCTGTGTCTGATTCGGATGGAGATGCAGATGAAGAAAGGAGCGAAAAGGTATGGCGAGAAACCGATTGATCGGTGATTATCCCGTGATAGGGATTCGTCCGGTAATTGATGCCCGCAAGGGAATGCTGGATATCCGGGCCTCATTGGAGGAACAGACGATGGGGATGGCGCAGGCGGCGAAGGATCTGATCACGTCCTCTCTTACATACAGTAACGGAGAGCCGGTGCAGGCTGTGGTCTTCGAGCATACGATCGGAAGAGCGGCGGAAGCGGCGGCATGTGCGGAACGGTTCAAGAAGCTTGGAGTGGATATTACGCTGAGTGTCACTCCGTGCTGGTGTTATGGTTCGGAGACGATGGATATGGATCCGCAGACGATCAAGGGCGTGTGGGGATTGAATGCGACGGAGCGGCCGGGCGCGGTCTACCTTGCATCCGTGTTGGCGGCACATGCACAAAAAGGTCTTCCGGCATTCGGAATCTATGGCAGAGAAGTACAGGAGGCAGATGATCCTGAGATTCCGGAGGATGTGAAGGAGAAGCTTCTAAGCTTCGCAAGGGCGGCAGTTGCAGCAGCTACTATGAGAGGCAGATCTTATCTTCAGATCGGGTCCATGTGTATGGGTATCGCGGGATCCAGTATTGACGCGGGATTTTTTGAAAAATATCTGGGGATGCGGGTAGAGTCTGTCGATGAAGTCGAGGTATTGCGGAGAATAGAGGAAGAGATCTATGATCTGGAGGAATATAAAAGAGCGTTGGAGTGGACGAGGCGGTATTGCCGGGAAGGATTCGACAAGAATCCGGAATATGCGCAGAAATCACGGGAACAGAAGGAAAAGGACTGGGAATTCGTTGTAAAGACCATGTGTATCATCAAGGATCTGATGAACGGCAATCCGAAGCTTCCGGAGAGATATTCGGAAGAGCGGCTGGGACATAATGCGATTGCCGGAGGCTTCCAGGGACAGCGGCAGTGGACGGACCATTATCCCAACACCGACTTTGCGGAGGCGCTTCTGAACTCATCCTTTGATTGGGAAGGGGCGAGAGAACCGTATATTTTTGCAACAGAGAATGATACTTTGAACGGCGTGTCTATGCTTCTCAACAAGCTGTTAAGCGGAAGGGCGCAGATGTTCTCGGATGTCAGGACGTACTGGTCCAAAGAAGCGGTGAAGCGTGTTACGGGCTATAAGCTTACCGGGGACGCGAAGAAGGCGGGAGGATTCATCCACCTGATCAATTCCGGGGCGTCCTGTCTGGATATGTGCGGCGAAGTGAAGGATACGGACGGAGAAGGTATCGTCAAGCCGTTTGGTGAGATGGAAGAGGAAGATATATTGAAATGTCTGAAAGCGACGGACTGGTGTCCTGCCGATCTGGGGTATTTCCGCGGCGGCGGGTATTCTTCCAGGTTCTTAACCGCATCCCGTATGCCGGTTACAATGTCGAGGATCAATCTGGTGAAAGGTCTTGGTCCGGTCATGCAGATCGCAGAGGGATATACGGTAGTGCTTCCGGACGAGGTATCAGAGGTCTTGTGGAAGAGGACGGATTATACCTGGCCATGTACCTGGTTTGCGCCGCGGATCACAGGAACGGGCGCATTCAAGTCGGCATATGACGTGATGAACAACTGGGGTGCGAACCATGGGGCGATCAGCTTCGGGCATATTGGCGCAGACCTGATCACATTATGTTCTATGCTTCGGATTCCGGTATGTATGCATAATGTGGAGGAAGAGAGGATCTTCCGCCCGGCGTGCTGGAATGCATTCGGCATGGATAAGGAGAGTCAGGACTATCAGGCATGTAAGAATTATGGTCCCATGTACAGATAGGAGAGGGACCGGTTGAGTGAGGAGGTTTGGGATGGCCAATATTACTTTAAAGGATATATGTAAGACATATTCTAACGGAGTGAGCGCCGTAGATCATTTTAACCTGGAGATCAAGGATAAGGAATTCATTATATTCGTCGGACCTTCCGGGTGCGGGAAGTCCACTACGCTTCGGATGATTGCCGGACTTGAGGATATCACGGCAGGAGAGCTTATGATTGACGGCGATCTGATGAATGATGTCCCGGCAAGAGACAGGGATGTGGCGATGGTATTTCAGAGCTATGCACTGTATCCGCATATGACGATCTATGATAACATTGCGTTTGGGCTGCGGAGGAAGAAGCTCTCCAAGGCAGAGATGGATGCGAAGGTACAGGAGGCGGCGAGGATCCTGGATCTGGAGAGTCAGTTGAAGAAGAAACCAAAGGAACTGTCAGGCGGGCAGAAACAGAGAGTGGCGATGGGGGCGGCGATCGTGAGAGAGCCAAAGGTATTCCTGATGGATGAACCGCTCTCGAACCTGGACGCCAAACTGCGCGTGCAGATGAGGGTGGAGATCGCCCAGCTCCATAAGCGTCTTGGCGCGACGATCATATACGTTACGCATGATCAGACGGAAGCCATGACGCTTGGGACGAGGATCGTCGTCATGAAGGACGGGGTGATCCAGCAGGTGGATACACCGGATCATCTCTATGCAAAACCAAGGAATCTGTTTGTGGCAGGATTTATCGGGTCTCCGCAGATGAATTTCCTGCATATGACAGTGAAGGAAGAAGCCGGAGATATTTATTTGGAAGCCGGGGAGCTTAAGCTTCGGCTGCCGGAGAATAAGAAGGAGTGTCTGAAAGGATACGTAGATAATCAGATCATCATGGGAATCCGACCTGGAGATATCAAGACCCTGGATGATTCGGAAGAAAGGCTTGAGCAGTGGGCTGCAGACGTAAAGGTGCAGGTCTACGAGCTTCTGGGAGCAGAAGCTTTGCTGTATTTTGAATATGCCGGAAACAGGATCATTGCAAGTGTGAGCGCGAAGACAGAGGCAAGAGAGGGCGGCGGGATCAGGCTGGCGTTCGATATGGACAAAGCCTATCTGTTTGACCGGGATACGGAGCTTGCGATTCTGTGACGAGAGGAGGAACGAAACATGAAAGTAGTATATTTGACAGAACCGGGAAAGATGGAGATCGCAGAGGAACCAAGGCCGGAGGTGACGCCGGGCCATGTGGTGGTGAAGATCGAATATAACGGGATCTGCGGATCGGACGTGCATTTCTTCAAGGACGGAAGAGTGGGAGACTGCGTGCTCCGTGATAAATTCGTGCTGGGGCATGAGGTGTCAGGAACCGTTGTGGAAGTAGGCGAGGGAGTGACGCATCTGAAGGTTAATGACAGGGTAGCGTTAGAACCGGGCTATGCTTGCGGTAAATGTGAATTCTGCAAATCAGGAAGATATAATCTCTGCCCGGAGATGAAATTCTTCGCGGCGCCGCCGGTTGCAGGGGCGCTGAAGGAATATGTTTCACATCCGGCGGATATGTGTTTCAAGCTTCCGGAGAATGTATCGACGATGGAAGGCGCGCTTGTGGAACCGCTTGCGGTAGGGCTGCATGCGACTGGTCTTGGCGGGGTATCTCTGGGACAGTCGGCGGTGATCCTTGGAGCAGGGTGCATCGGTCTGGTGACGCTCTTGTCGGCGAAGGCGCGGGGAGCTTCCAGAGTCATTGTAGCGGATCTCTATGATAAGAGATTGGAATTCGCCCGGAATATGGGGGCGGATTATGTGATTAATGTCCAGAAGGAAGATCTTCTCCAGAGAATAGGGGAGATCCTTGGGGACGGGCCGGATGTGGTGTTCGAGACGGCAGGTTCTCCGGTGACCATTGCGCAGACACCTCATGTTGCTAAGAAGGGCGGAACGATCGTATTGGTAGGAATGTCCTCAGAGAGCGAGATCAAGTACAATTTCTTCCAGGCCATGGAGAAGGAGGTAACGATCAAATGCGTATTCCGTTACCGTAATCTGTATCCGGTGGCGATTGCGGCGATCTCCAGCGGAAGTATCAATGTGAAGCAGATCGTGACTCACGAGTTTACCCTGGACGAATCAAACAAAGCATTTGCCACAGTGGTAGAAGATGCACAGAATGTTGTGAAAGGCATTATTAAGATGTAAGGATGGCGGGTATGGATCGAGTAAAATATGATATCTTTTGTATTGGCGCCTGTGTCCAGGATATTCTGTTGGAAGGAATCGAGGAAGAGGATTTTAAGAATTCCGTGACTGTCTTAAAGAGGGCAGTCTTTACTTCCGGCGGAGATGCCACCAACGAAGCGGTGGTCTTAAGCAGGCTTGGAAATAAGACGGCTCTGCTTGCCAAGATAGATACAGGCATGGCGGGAAATGCGGTATATCAGGATCTTCGGAATGAAGGTGTTGATACTTCACAGATCGTCAGGGATGAACACAGCCGTTCTACCAGTGCGTTTGTTGCGATTGATTCGGCTGGGAACCATAAGTTCTTTCTGGCGAAGGGAGAGAACGAAGGGATTGCCCTTAACGAGATTGACTGTGAGGGATTGAAGAATACCAGGGCGGTGTGTGTCGGCAGTATGTATACCTCCTATCATCTGGATCGGTGCGGAATGAGAGAACTGATGCAGGCGGCGAGAGAGGCCGGCGCGGTCACATTTGCAGATATGGATCATGATGTGGAGAAGCTTGGGCCTCATGCAATGGACCATGTACTGCCGTATGTGGATTATCTGCTGCCAAGTATGGATGAGGCAGTGTATATCACGGGAGAACAGGATGAGAGGAAGGCGGCTGCTGAGATCTTAAGACGCGGTGTGAAGACGGTGGTGATCAAGCTGGGTGCAAAGGGCTGCTACGTCAGAGACGCAAAGACAGAATTCTATATGGATCCTTTCTATATAGAGGCGAAGGACACGACAGGATGCGGGGATAACTTCGTTGCAGGCTTCATCCACTCGGTATTGAAGGGCAGGACGCTTGAAGAGAGCGCCAGGTTCGCCTGTGCCGTCGGTGCGGTGAATTCTACGCAGATCGGCGGCCATATGGCGGTGAGGAGTGAACGGCAGATCGAAGAGTTCATGAATACGGCATCCCAGAGAAGGATTGAACGTTAAGAGGTAATTCTATGGGCAGAGTGATGGCAGTTGATATTGGAGCAAGCAGCTACAGGGTGATAGAGGGAGTTTATTCGGGAGGCTGTCTCTCTATGAAGGTGCTGGCCAGGTTTAAGCATGAGCCGGTCATGGAGAACGGACATTACCGCTGGGATGTATATGGAATTGTCAGGAATGTGACAGAGGTGATCCGGGAAGCCGCCAGAGAAGGAGAACCAGTCGTGTCGATCGGGTTCGATACGTTCGGGACGGATTTCGGATTGCTTGACGGGGATGGGAGATTGATCGAGAAGCCGATCGCGTACCGGGACAGTATCAGTAACGGTATCTGCGAGAAATATTTGCAGGACGAATCCCTGTATGCCCGGATTGGCGGCAGCTTCTCCGGTACGTGTACGGCAAGCATCTTAAAGGGAATGAGAGAGAGCGGTCATCAACCGCTTGATCAGGCAGAACGATTGCTTTTCATGCCGGATCTGATGGCGTATCTTTTTACCGGAGAGACGGTGAATGAAGCAACGATCGCTACCACGTCAAGGCTCATGGATATCGGGAAGAGAGAGTGGGATTATGAACTGATAGAAGGGCTTGGGATCCCGGGTAAGATCTTTGGTCCGCTGTCTGAGGCGGGGAGCGCCGTGGGACGGTTAAAACGGGAGATCAGCCGGGGAATTGGGAATCTTGAGGATACAACGGTGGTATTGGCGGCGTGCCATGATACGGCGTCTGCCGTCAGTATCATTCCAAGGAGAAAAGGGGGTTCATTTATCAGCAGCGGAACATGGTCTGTGAAGGGGATCGTCTGTGACGCTCCCTACCGGTCAGAGCAGGCGTGCAGATATCGGATGGCCAATGAAGGACAGCCGGGCGGAAGATACCGGCTGATCCGCAATATTACCGGGCTGTGGCTTATGGAGGAATGTGTTCGCAGTTGGAAGAAAGCCGGCGTGACGGTGGAGATCCCTGAAATCGCGAGACAGGCGTCCGGGAAGAAGGCTTTTCCTTCTATTATAGATGTGGATGCGCCGGATTTTGCCGAGGCGGGGGATATGCCGGAGAAGATACGGAAGTTCTGCCAAAGGACCGGACAGAAGATTCCGGATACGCCTGTGGATGTGATGCAGGTGATTGTTCAGGGACTTGCCTGCGAATACCGCAGGCACAATAAACAGATCAAAGAGGTGACGGGGGAGAAGATCCATACGATTTATATTGTAGGCGGAGGCAGGAATAACCGGTATCTGAATCAGTGTACGTCCGATGTGACCGGATGCCGGGTGATTGCGGGGCACCCGGAGGCGACGGCGATGGGGAATCTCCTGATTCAATTGTGGGCAGCAGGTGAAGTACCTTCTATGGAGGAGATCCCTGCAATCGCGGGAAAGAATATGCAAGAAGAGATCTATGTGCCAAAATGCAACAAAGAGTGGGATGCGATGTATTCTTTCTATACCGGGAAGTTGAAGTGAAGCATGAGAGACGGAAGTGAATGAGCGACAGAAGAGATAAGGGAGAGTAAAGATGCGCTATTTGGTGGTGGATATCGGTTCGGGCAGTGTGAAGATCTATCTTGCAGCGTTGGATGATAGGAAGAGGTTCACGATGGAAGAGGCAGACCGGTTTGAAACCGGGAGAACCAGCCTTGAGGGGCATACCGTGACGAATGTATTTGCTGTCTATGACCGGATCTGTGAGGTGATCAGGAAGCTTGGAAGAAAAGGAATCAAGATCGATGCGATGGGAATAGATTCCTGGTGTTCCGATTATGGGATCCTGGATATGGACAGCGGAGCCGTCACCATACCGGTATTCTACAGGGATCCGCGTACAGACGGATATGGCAGACGGGTGGAGCAGGTCATGGATTACAGAGAGATCTACAGGCTTACGACCCAGAGAAGGATTGAGAATTCGACTTTGTGCCAGCTTCTTGCATACCGGGATGAATATCCCAGAGGACTCGACGGTGCGAAGAAGCTATTATTTATCGGAGATCTCCTGATGTATCTGTTCACCGGGAAACTGTGCTCAGAGGTGTCGGTGGCATCTTATTCCCAGTTATACAGTACAGAGAGGGATATGTGGGCGGAAGAGATATTGGAGGCATATCAGCTTCCGAAGTCTTTGATGCCTCCGGTGGTTCCGGCGGGAACGGTTCTGGGAAATATCAGGCGCGAGCTTCGGAGCTTTCTTGGCATAGGAGAGGTTAAGGTGGTAGCCCCTGCCGTTCATGACACTTCTTCGGCGGCGGTTACTGTTCCGGCTGGAGAAGGGGAGAACTGGGCATTTCTGGCGACCGGCTCCTGGTTCCTGATGAGTATGGAGACGGAGCAGGTGTACTGCAATGAAGCGGCGTACCGGTATCAGCTTACCAGCACTGGTCTGGCATTTGGAAATATTTTGCTGAAGAAAAATATCACGGCAATGTGGCTTCTGCAGGAATGTAAGAGAAAATGGGACGAAAAATATGCGGAAATCAGCCCGGAAGGGTACAGCTATGCAGAGATCGCGAAGATGGCAGAAGAGGCAGAAGCATTTGCCGGAATCATAGATACAGAGTATGAAGGATTCGTCCATCCGGCCGATATGGTGGAGGAAATACGGGGCTATCTGGCGCGTACAGGGCAGAAAGTACCGGAATATGGTGATATCGGCCAGATCACACGTATTATATATGAGAGTATTGCCTTGCAGTCGAAGAGAGCGCTTGAGATGCTCCGGGAAGTTACAGGAAAACAGATAGATCTCTTATATATAATCGGCGGAGCGAACCGTGTGAGCCTGCTGAATCAATTCATTGCAGATGCGGCGGGGATTCCTGTGCGGGTGGGGCAGTCGGAGGCAACAGCGGTTGGGAATGCCCTGCTGCAGGCTTATGGTATGGGGCAGGTAGAATCAGAAGAAGAGATCCGGAAGATTGTCCGGGAATATGAAGAGATAGTGGAATATTACCCGAAGGAGGAGATTATATGGAAGGAAAATATATGCGCGGGATTGCGGCGCTTGGGAATGGAGAAGTAGAACTGGTGCGCGATGTGCCGGTTCCGGAAATAGGACCTTATGAGGCTCTGATCAGGATGAAGACCTGCGGCTTCTGTAATGGGACGGATTTCCATATCATCCGGGGAGAGATGCCGGTTACAGTAGACAGTTTCCCGACACTTCTTGGCCATGAGGGTGTCGGGGATATCGTGGAATTGGGAAGTAAGGTGAGAAATTATAAGATCGGAGACCGTATCTTGAATCCGATCGTCCGGATCATGCCGGGTACGCGTTATGGGTGTACCTGGGGAGCAATGTGCGACTATGCGCTTGTGCAGGACCAGAAGGCGATGATTGACGACGGAGTATCAGAGTCGGAGCTGATACCAAGGCAATTGGAATGCGTACAGATTCCGTCGGATTTCGATCTGATCGACGGCGGAGATCTTATGACATTGAACGAGTGCTTCAGTGCGGCGAGGAATTTTGATGTGGCTGATAAGGATGTCCTGGTCTACGGCGCGGGTCCGATGGGACTTGCCACCATGAAATATATGCGTTACCTGGGCGCGAAGACGATCACGGTGATCGACGGGGTGGAGGACAGGCTTGAGTTGGCGAAGACCTTATCCCAGGTAGATGAGACGATTAATTTTAATCAGACTGATAAAAAAGAAGCGCTGGAAGGCAGACTGTTTGACCGAGTGATTGATATCGTAGGGCTTACTTCTATATTATTGGAGGGTTCACATCTGCTGCGGCCTTATGGGATCATCGGCTCTATGGGAGTTCTCCGCAATACAGATTCTTCCCTGAACCTGTTGGAGCTTAAGAATAATACTCGGCTGCAGATGTTGAATTTCCCATATGGACAGTATGAGATCACTGCGGAAAATGTGGAATTGATCAGGAAGGGTGTGATCGATCCTAAGGATTTCTACAGTCATGTGAGAAGTGTGGAGGATATTCAGGAAGTCGTGCAGCTTGTGGCGGATAAGAAAGCGATCAAGGTGATCCTGACATTGGAATAAGGGGGAAGGCAGAGTGAAGGAAACAGAGTTAAAAGCATTGATCTGTGATATTGGGAAGCGGATCTATACGAATGGATTCGTGGCAGCCAACGATGGTAATATCACGGTGAAGTTAAATGACAGAGAGTATCTTACGACGCCGACGGGAATCAGCAAAGGCTATCTGACTCCGGAGATGATCGTCAAGGTCAACGATAAGGGAGAGACCTTAGAGGGAGAGTACAGGCCGTCCTCGGAGGTAAAAGTACATCTGAGGGTGTATTCGGAGCGTGAAGATGTGGGTGCGGTGGTACATGCACACCCGCCGTATGCGACGACATTCGCGGTAGCACACATTCCGTTAGATGAATATATACTTCCGGAATCCGTGTATGCACTGGGCGCGGTCCCGATCGTTCCCTATGCGCAGCCATCCACACAGGAGCTTGCGGACGGGCTGATCCCGTATCTTCAGGATTATGATGCATTTATCCTGGAGAATCATGGAACGGTTACGGTAGGGGCAGATCTGATCAAGGCTTATTATAAGACGGAGACTTTGGAATACAATGCTAAGATCACTTATCTGACGAAGGTACTGGGGAAGTGGAATGAACTCCCGCAGGATGAGATCGAGAAGCTGGTTGCATCATATCGGGCAAGCAATCCTGGCGGGAAGCATCCGGGATATGTGAAGTTCGGGTAACAGTGAAGGTATCTGAACTGTTACAAGTTCGGCGAGCGGGAAATGAACAAACGTTAATGAAATAAAATTTCTCAGAAACGTTGACACATACGGTTGGCCGGACTAAAATAGAGGATATATAAGAAATATAATTACACGGAGGGAAAGAACTATGTTGATGAATATGAAGGATATTTTGGAAAAAGCAAATGAGAACAACTTTGCGATTCCGGCATTTAATATCAGCCACTATGCCATGTTCAAGGGGATCATGGAGGCGTGTGAAGAGAAGAATGCGCCGGTTATTATCGAGATACATCCGGATGAACTTGAGCATGTGGGGGCAGAGATGGTGAAGGCAGTTACGGAGAGAGCGTACAGGTCGAGGATTCCGGTGTGTATCCATCTGGATCACTGCGGGGACTTTGGCGTGATCATCAAAGCAATCCAGTCAGGTTTCACATCTGTCATGTTTGACGGTTCTTCTCTGCCGTTTGAAGAGAATATCGCAAACTGCCGGAAGGTCGCGGAAGCTGCGCATCCGGTCAATGTATCTGTAGAAGGGGAGCTTGGAACGATCGGATCTACGGATGCCGAGGCTGAAGCAGGTGCGAACCGGATCATCTATACGAATCCGGACGACGCGGTGAAGTTCGTTGAAGAGTCAGGGATCGATACACTGGCGATCGCGATCGGCACAAGCCATGGGCTCTATCCCAAGGGAATGAAGCCAGAGCTTAAGCTGGATCTGCTGAAAGAGATCAAGTCTAAAATCTCTGTACCGATCGTCCTTCATGGGGGCTCTAATAATCCGGATGATGAGATCGGCAAGGCCGTGACGCTTGGCGTCAACAAAATTAACATTTCCAGTGACATAAAGGCGGCGTATTATGATAAAATGAGAGAGGTACTGGCTGACAAGTCCTTGAGAGAGCCGAATACGATCGAGCCGCCGTGTATTGCCGCTATGAAGGAAGTGGCATATCATAAGCTTGAGTTATTCCAGACGGTGGGGAAGGCAGCTCTGTACTAATATTATGATATAGTCGAGGTGTCCAAGTTGAATAAGAATGATATTCTGGAGCGAGAAGTGCTTGAGGTCATAAGAGAGCAGTACGACCATATCTTCTCCGCAGAGAAGAAGGTGGCTAATTTTGTCCTGCAGAACCCGCAGAAGACGGTGGAATGCAATGTGTCTGAGCTGGCGAAGAACAGTAAGGTCAGTGACGCGACGGTTGTACGCATGTGCCATCATATAGGCTACACCGGTTATTACCAGTTCCGAATCTCCCTTGCGAGGGATCTAGGGAAGCAGCAGTATAACAGCGTGAATCTGATCGACAGTAAGGATATGGTGGAGGCTATGTTCGGTGAATTCGCGAAAGCGATGCTTGCGATCGGTAGGCGCCTGGATCTGGAGGTGATGCGGGGATGTGTGGAGCTCCTTAAGGGCTGTAAGCAGGCCCATATCATGGCGGTAGGCAATACAAGCCCGCTGGCTCAGTATATGGGATTCCGCCTGGGGAGGCTTGGGATCAAGAGTACCTATAATGTAGCGCCGGAATATTTTCTGAATCATGTGAACCTCGCGGATGAAGGTGATATCCTGATCGCCATCTCTCAGTCCGGCACTTCCAAGCAGGTAGTTCAGGGGATGGAGCTTGGGAAGACGAAGGGGCTTAAGATGATAGCCATCACGGCGTTTGCCCAGTCTCCGGTGTCGGACCTGGCGGACTATGTGCTGTTGTCGGCGGGAAAGGAAGAGCCTTTTAGCTATTATAAGGATTATGCACATTTGAATGAGACGGCGGTGATCGACGCGCTGCTTAACTTTGTTACGAATGAAGAATTGATCAAGACGACACAGGCGGATAAGCTGGAGATCATATTGTCGGATAATAAGATGTAACATCGTGAATTCGAACTTGAAAATTGTGTATAGGTGTGATATGATATGCATAAAATAAGGCTGTAATGCATTACGGCTTGGGCTGGTCGAAAGACCCGGGTCCATCAGCTGATGGGGAGGTTCCCCATTATTGGCGGGTATGATACCCGCCTTTTTCTTTTAATATTTTAAAAAGAGAAGGTATTTTATGAAGGAATTGGGGATTTTTATTGATGAATCTGGAGATTTTGGTGAATATGATTATCATTCTCCGTGGTATATAGTTACAATGGTGTTTCATGACCAGAATGTGTCCATTCAAGAACCCATGGAATATTTGGAAAAAGAGCTCTCTCTTTTAGGATTAAAGAATCACTGTATACATACAGGACCTATCATCAGAAAAGAAGAAGAATATTCGGCAATGGATTATTTGGAACGTAGAAAGATATTTAATAAGATGGTTACGTTTATGAGGCAGAGCAAAGTAAAATATAAGTCCTTTTATATTGAGAAAAAGCATATTGAAGATATTGTTGAGGCAACAGGAAAACTTTCGAAGCAAATATCGGTTTTTATCAGAGAGCATTATAGTTTTCTGCTGTCATTTGATTTGGTAAAGATATATTATGATAATGGGCAAGTGGAATTAAACAAAATCTTATCTACTTTGTTCAATGCATTTCTCCCAAGAGTAGAATTCCGAAAAGTAAAACCGTCGGATTATAGACTGTTTCAAGTAGCAGATATGATATGTACATTCGAATTGCTAAAATTAAAGATAAATAACCATACATTCTCTAAATCGGAGCAGATATTCTTTGGATCAGTCAGTGACTTGAAGAGAAACTACTTGAAAATTGTAAATAGACAGGAAATTGATTACTAGGTGCAAATTCTTTTATTGTTTTTTCCCCAATTATGATATATAATAAAAAAAGTGAAAAATATAACATGCCATGAGATGTCACAGCATCCGAGGGCAGAAGGAATTGGAGGAATTCATATGTTAGTATCAGCAAAAGAGATGCTTGAAAAAGCAGTAGCAGGCCACTACGCAGTAGGACAGTTCAACATCAACAACCTTGAGTGGACGAAGGCTATCCTGACAGCAGCCGAGGAGACGAAGTCACCGGTTATCTTAGGTGTATCCGAGGGTGCAGGAAAGTACATGACCGGATTCAAGACCGTACAGGATATGGTAGCAGCGATGGTTGACGAGATGGGAATCACTGTTCCGGTTGCTACACATCTTGATCACGGTTCCTATGATGGATGTAAGAAGTGTATCGAGGCTGGATTCACATCTATCATGTTTGACGGCTCCAAGTATCCAATCGAAGAGAACGTTGCTAAGACCAAAGAGCTGATCGAGATCTGCCGTGAGAAGGGAATGTCTCTTGAGGCAGAGGTAGGCGCGATCGGCGGAGAAGAAGACGGTGTTGTAGGACAGGGCGAGTGTGCAGATCCGAACGAGTGTAAGATGATCGCTGATCTTGGAGTGGACATGCTGGCAGCAGGTATCGGCAACATCCATGGCAAGTATCCTGAGAACTGGGCAGGCTTAAGCTTCGAGACTCTGGATGCGATCCAGAAGCTGACAGGCGATATGCCGTTAGTTCTTCACGGCGGTACAGGTATCCCGGATGATATGATCAAGAAAGCGATCGACTTAGGCGTTGCTAAGATCAATGTTAATACAGAGTGCCAGTTGGTATTCGCAGATGCTACACGTAAGTACATCGAGGCCGGCAAGGACCTTGAAGGCAAGGGCTTCGATCCTCGTAAATTACTGAAGCCAGGCTACGAGGCAATTATTGATAAGGTAAAAGAGAAGATGGAATTATTCGGTTCAGTAGGGAAAGCGTAATAAAAGTGCAATTTTTGCTTGCCTTTTCCGATGGATTGATGTATACTAACAGGCGTAGACAGAACAAAGGCGTTCCGACCAGAGGTCGGGGTGCCTTTTTCCTTACATAGGAGGGAAGGTAGAAGATATGAGCGAACTTTTAAATGTAGCTGAGATATTTGGGGAAGATGTATTCAACGATAAGGTTATGCAGGAACGTTTACCCAAGAAGGTTTATAAGGATCTGAAGAAGACGATTGAAGAAGGCAAGGAGCTGAGCCTTACTACAGCCGATGTGATCGCACACGAGATGAAGGAGTGGGCGATCGAGAAAGGGGCAACCCATTATACACACTGGTTCCAGCCTCTTACCGGAGTAACAGCGGAGAAGCATGATTCCTTCATCTCCGCGCCGATGGAGAACGGCAAGGTGCTGATGAGCTTTTCCGGTAAGGAACTGATCAAAGGCGAGCCAGATGCGTCTTCATTTCCGTCAGGGGGACTTCGGGCAACCTTCGAGGCAAGAGGATATACGGCATGGGACTGCACGTCTCCGGCGTTCGTAAGGCATGACGCGGCGGGTGCGACGCTCTGTATTCCGACGGCGTTCTGTTCTTATACAGGAGAGGCGCTCGACCAGAAGACTCCGCTTCTGCGTTCCATGGAAGCTGTCAGTGCACAGTCATTGAGACTGATCCGTTTGTTTGGAAATACAACGTCAAAGAAGGTTACACCGTCTGTTGGACCGGAGCAGGAATATTTTCTCGTAGACGCAGCCAAGTTTATGCAGAGAAAGGATCTGATCTATACCGGACGTACGCTTTTTGGGGCGATGCCGCCGAAGGGGCAGGAGTTAGACGATCATTACTTTGGAACCATCCGGCAGAGAATCGCAGGATTCATGAAGGATGTGAATGAAGAGCTGTGGAAGGTTGGAGTGACGGCGAAGACGCAGCATAACGAGGTTGCGCCGGCACAGCACGAGCTGGCGCCGATCTATGCGGAGGCGAATGTAGCGGTTGACCATAATCATCTGGTGATGCAGACCTTGAAGAGGGTAGCGTGCCGGCATGGGATGAAATGTCTGCTCCATGAGAAGCCGTTTGCCGGGGTAAATGGTTCCGGTAAGCATAATAACTGGTCTCTTACGACGGACGACGGCAAGAATCTTCTTGATCCGGGCAAGACTCCCCATGAGAATATCCAGTTCCTTCTGGTGCTGACCTGTATACTGAAAGCGGTGGATGAGCATGCAGACCTGCTGCGCGAGTCTGCGGCGGATCCGGGCAATGATCACAGGCTTGGAGCGAATGAAGCGCCTCCGGCGATCATTTCGGTATTCTTAGGGGAGCAGTTGGAGGATGTATTAGAGCAGTTGATCAGCACAGGCGAGGCGACCCACAGCCTGAAGGGCGGGAAGCTGGAGACCGGCGTCAGGACGCTGCCGGATCTTGCGAAAGACGCGACAGACCGCAACCGTACATCACCGTTTGCATTTACCGGCAATAAATTCGAGTTCCGTATGGTCGGTTCCCGTGACTCTATCGCCGGGCCGAATGTGGTATTGAATACGATCGTTGCAGAGGCGTTTGCAGAGGCGTGCGATGTACTGGAGAATGCGGAGGATTTCGACAAAGCGCTGCATGATCTGATCAAGAGATATGCGACCGAGCATTACAGGATCGTATTCAATGGAAATGGATATGCCGACGAGTGGGTGGAGGAGGCTGTGCGGCGCGGTCTGCCGAATATCCGCTCTATGGTTGAGGCGATCCCTGCCCTTACAACGGACAAAGCGGTTGCGATGTTCGAGAAGTTCAAAGTATTTACGAAGGCGGAACTTCAGTCCCGTGCAGAGATCAAGTATGAGAATTACGCGAAGGCGATCAATATCGAGGCACGGACCATGATCGATATGGCAAGCAAGCAGTTTATCCCGGCGGTGATCAAGTATACGAAGGAGCTTGCCGATACGGTTCTCGCGGTAAAGGCTGCGGGTGCGGATGCTGCGGTGCAGGCTGAGCTTCTTGCGGAGATATCCGGTCTGCTTGCCGATACGAAACAGGCATTAACGCAGCTTATGAAACTCACAGATGAGGCCGCGGCGATGAATGAGGGAGAGGATCAGGCAAGATTCTATCATTTTGACGTGGTTCCTGCTATGGAAGCGCTCCGCGCGCCGGTGGATAAGCTGGAGATGATCGTTGATAAGGAAGCATGGCCGATGCCGTCTTATGGGGATCTGATCTTTGAAGTATAACCGAAAGTATAACATTAGGAAAATTTAAGAACCTTGGACTTGGAATACACACAAGTATGTGATATTCTAAGTTCAAGGATTTTTGTTTCTTAAAATGATGTGGAGGACACCTATGACAAAATATGAGTTTTTGGAGAAGATGAGACATGCTCTGGCGAATGATCTGAGCGGTCCGATCATACAGGAGAATGTGAATTATTATGATAGTTATATCAATGATGAGGTTCGGCAGGGAAGATCGGAGGAAGCCGTGATCGACGAACTGGGTGATCCGTGGGCGATTGCCAGGACGATCATTGAGTCGGCAGGCGGCGGGAGTGCTCAGGAAGAATATACTTACGAGCCTAGACGTCAGACTTACGGGCAGGAGCAGCAAGAGAGAGGCCGTGTCAGGGTGTACGGCTGGCAGTCCTGGTGTAAGAGGCTGATCCTTGCGCTGGGGATTCTAGGAGTGCTCATGCTGGCGGTTGCGGTGGTCGGAGGTATCTTCTCGCTTCTTGCACCGATCATCATTCCTTTCTTGATCATACTATTTGTGCTGCGCTTGTTGGGCGGAAGACGGCGATGAAGCGGAAGTGTGCGCTCCCGGACTGATATTGGACGGATACTGCGGATGCTGGAAAGTAACGGTAAAAAGTAAAAGACCGATGGGGGAGCCATCGGTCTTTTGAGGGGAGTATAAATAATTAATAAGGGGTTGTAGAAAGTGTTCTTTCTACATCACTTAGTATAATATAGTATGGAACAAAAAGCAAGATATATTTAAAAAAAACTTAAGTTTTTTCATAGATATTGGGGATGGGAAGGAAAATGAAGAGATATATAGATATTTTCATGATTTTTGGGGTGGTATTGGGCTGTATTTTCCTGACAGGATGTGGCAGAATGCGACAGGAAGAGACAGAGGTAAGTAAGGAGAAGACGGACGCAGAAGAATTGGTACTCCCGGGAGATCAGGCAGAGGATCAGACCGGGGAAGAAGCTCCGCAGGGGAATGCCCAGGTGTTAGATGGGGAGGTACTTAAGTTTGTCGATGCGTGGGGAGAATGGCATGAGGCAGAGATCAATCCTGCCGTCAGGAAGCATGATTACAACTGGTCCTGCCTTACGAATACGGAAGCGGGAATTCAGTATACGGGAGACGAGCGATATTCTATCCGCAAGGGAATAGACGTGTCGGAGCATCAGGGTGATATTGACTGGAGCCGGGTGAAGGCGGCAGGGTATGATTTTGCATTTCTGCGTATCGGGTACAGAGGATATGGAGAGCAGGGTACGCTGTGTGCGGACGCCAAATTCCAGCAGAATATCGTGAATGCACATAATGCCGGAATTGAGGTGGGTATCTATATATTCTCCCAGGCCGTCAATGAAGAGGAGACGCTTCAGGAGGTTGAACTGGTGTTGGGACAGCTCCAGGGACATAATCTGGAGCTTCCGGTCGTATTTGACCCGGAGCGGATCCGGGATGATACAGCCCGCACAGACAATGTGACGGGGGAGCAGTTTACGAAGAATACGGTTCTGTTCTGCGAGAAGATGAAAGAAGCGGGTTATCAGCCCATGGTCTACAGTAATATGATCTGGGAGGCATTCGAATATGATCTGGAGGCATTGGCGGATTATCCGATCTGGTATGCGGATTATGAGCCGGCGCCGCAGACACCGTATTATTTCTCCTTCTGGCAGTATTCGGAGAAGGGAAGCGTCGACGGGATTGAAGGAAATGTGGATCTGAACGTACAGTTTTTGCCGCAGGAGTCTGCGGATGTGAATTAATGCGGGATGGAAGAAGCGTATCAGCCGGATAATATTGAAAGGAAAGGAATTGGAATTATGAAGTTTGGAATTTTAGCGCCGGGCAATATAGCCCGTAAGTTAGCGGAGGCAGCATCAGGAATCGATCAGATCGAGAAGTACGCGGCGGCGTCCAGAGATCTTGGACGTGCGGAGGCATTTGCAGAGAAATGGGGATTCTCGCGGGCATACGGTTCTTATCGGGAACTTGCAGAAGACCCGGAGGTGGATCTGATCTATGTGGCGTCGCCTCATTCCCATCACTATGAACAAGCCAGATTATGTCTGGAGCACGGCAAGCATGTTCTGGTGGAGAAAGCATTTACCGTCAATGCAGCGCAGGCGCAGGAGTTGATCAACCTGTCGGAGGAGAAGGGGCTTCTTCTTGCGGAGGCGATCTGGCCGAGATATATGCCGGCGCGTAAGATGATCAATGACCTGATAGAGGATGGCGTGATCGGGAAGGTGACTTCTATGACGGCGAATCTGGGCGACGCGCTGACGCACGTAGAGCGTATGGTGCGCCCGGAGCTTGCAGGCGGTGCGCTTCTGGATCTGGGCGTCTATCCGATCACTTCAGCGCTGATGCTGTTTCATGAGGAGATTGCGGATGTCACATCGACTGCGGTTATGTCGCCGGAAGGTGTAGACTGGATCAACAGCATTACTCTTACATTCGCTGATGGGAAGAAAGCTGTCCTCAACAGCAATATGACCGCCTGTACGGATGCCAGGGCGATCATAAGCGGAGACAGCGGATACATGGAGATACGGAATATTCTTAACCCGGAAGAGATCATGATCTTCGGAAGGGACAAGAAGATGAAGGCAAGCTATCTGCCGCCGGAGCAGATCAATGGGTATGAGTACGAGGTGCTCGCGTGTATGAAAGCGATAGAAGAAGGGAAGACTGAGTGCCCGGAGATGCCCCATGCCGAGACGCTGCGGGTGATGCGGCTGCTGGATGAGATCCGCGGGCAGTGGGGGATGGTGTATCCGTGTGAAGAGAAGAAAGATAAATAAGGCGGTAGAAAGTGATTCAAAGAACAATAGAGAATTTCGACATAAGGCAGATCTGTGACTCCGGACAGTGTTTTCGGATGGCACAAGTAAAAGAGAATACCTACAGCGTGATTGCCGCGGACAGATATCTGGAAATAGAACAGAATGGAAAAGAATGCACCTTTTCCTGCGGGGAAGAGGAATTCGAAGAATTCTGGAGAAGCTATTTTGATCTGGATTGTGATTACAGCGGATACATAGAATCGGTTAATCCTAACGATAAATATCTGATGAATGCGGTGCAGTTTGGTATGGGAATCCGCATTTTGCATCAGGAGTTGTGGGAGATGACGGTCTCATTTCTCATCTCACAGCAGAATAATATTGTGAGGATCCGCAGGTGTATTCAGAATCTCTGTGAGCGGTACGGCGAAGAGAAGAGGAATTTCCGAGGAGAGTGTTACTATACGTTCCCTGTACCGGAGGCGCTGGCGTTCCTGCCAGAGGATGAGCTTAAGGAATGTAATCTGGGTTATCGGAGTAAGTATGTGGTACGGACTGCCAGGAGTATCGTGCAAGAGGAGATCAGCTTTAGGAGGATACAGGAGATGAAGTATCGGGATGCGAAGGCGGAATTGCTGAAATTGTATGGTGTGGGAGAGAAAGTGGCAGATTGCATCTGCCTGTTTGGGCTGCATCATCTGGAGGCATTTCCGAAGGATACACATATCCTGCAGGCATTAAGCGAGCATTATAAGCGGGGATTTCCGCGTAGGAGGTATAAGGGGTATGAAGGAGTTATGCAGCAGTATGTGTTCTATTGGGAACTGAAAGGAGTAAGCCATGTTCCGATTATTTAAGAAATCAACCCGTAACACCCCGGCAGTGCCCTACGATCCGACCACCCAAAAACCTATCTTACGCTGCAGCATATGCACCGGAGAGCAGGTGGCTGGTTTCCGCGATCTGCAGACGGGTAAATTCACGGATATCATGCTGATCCGCAATGAGAAGGATCTGCAGACATTCAAGGAGCAGTATGGCGTGACCGATATTACGAAGGAATTTTGAAGACAAAAACTAATATAGAAAGGGAAATACATATATGAAGACAACGTCTATGACATATCCCGCAGAAAAGAAAGCGCTCTATCGTCTTCTTAGAACACAGCTTCAAGGGCTGACAGACGGAGTTCCGTATCTGTTTGCCAATCTTGCGAATGCTTCTGCTCTGTTATATCAGGCATTGACCGATATCAACTGGGCCGGATTCTATCTCATGCAGGATGGTAAATTGGTGCTGGGGCCGTTCCAGGGGAAGCCGGCCTGCGTAGAGATCCAGGTGGGTTTTGGGGTCTGCGGCACAGCGGTACAGCAAGATGAGATCATGCTGGTGGAGAATGTGCATGAGTTCCCGGGGCATATTGCCTGTGACAGTGCATCGAATTCAGAGATCGTTATACCGATGCATAAGGGGGGAGAGATCGTGGGAGTGTTGGATATTGACAGCCCGGTTCTTGCGAGATTCGATAAAGAAGATGAGCAGGGCTTAGCAGAGCTTGTGAGGATATTGATGCAATAAATTTGCAACGGTTCAGACGAGCAGCTCTGTTACATAAATTTACATTAAGGATGAAAATAATATGACAAATAGTATGGCAAATAAAGATACATTTTACAGACAGATATTCAAGCTGGTACTGCCGATCGTGATACAGAATTTGCTAAGCGCGGCAGTCAGTTCCGCCGATGTAATTATGCTGAATTACGTTGGTCAGTCCTCCATATCGGCAGTATCTCTTGCATCCCAATATGCAAATGTACTGTTCATGGTATTCTATGGACTTGGGACAGGCGCAACGATGCTGAGTGCGCAGTATTACGGTAAAGGCGATATGAAAGCGATCCAACTGATCGAGGGAATCGCGATGCGATTCTCTCTGTTGATCGCGCTTCTTTTTGCTTGTGCGGCGTTATTTGTCCCGGAGACAATGATGCATATATTCACGAACGACAAGGAATTGATCGCGATAGGGGCGTCCTACTTAAGGTTCATGAGTATCAGTTATTTGTGTTGGGGAATCACAGAGGTTTATCTTGCGGTTCTGCGCAGTATCGGCAGAGTAATGATCAGCACGGCGATGAATGTGCTGGCATTTTCCCTGAACATTCTTCTGAATGCGGTGTTTATCTTCGGATTGTTCGGAGCCCCGAAGCTTGGAGCAATGGGCGTGGCGCTTGCGACTTCCATATCCAGACTTGTCGAGCTTCTGGCATGTTTTATCGTTTCGTTTATGAGTAAGGATATCAAGCTGGATTTCCGGTATCTGTTCATGAGGAACAAGCAGTTGTTCTCGGATTTTGTCAGGCTGTCCCTGCCGGCGCTTGGCAATGATATCGCATGGAGCGTTGCATTTTCCATGTATTCGGTAATCATCGGACACCTGGGAACCGATGCGGTAGCGGCCAATTCCTTCGTTATTGTGGTGCGGAACTTTGGGACGATCCTGTGTTTCGGGACAGCGAGCGCAGGCGGTATCCTGTTGGGCAATATTATCGGTATGAATAAGCTTGAAGAGGCAAAAGAGGGCGCGAAAAAGGTGATGAAGATGACGGTGATCACCGGTGCCATCGGAGGACTTATCGTCCTTGCAGCGATGCCGATTGTAATGAGGTATGCGTCTTTGACCGATCAGGCAATGCATTATCTGAAATATATGATGCTGATCAACACTTATTATGTTATGGGTGCGGCCGTGAATACGACGCTGATCGCGGGCGTCTTCCGCGCAGGAGGCGACAGCAGATTCGGATTCATCTGTGACGTTATCGATATGTGGTGTTATGCGGTGCCGTTGGGATTTTTCGCGGCATTTGTGCTGAGGCTGCCGGTGCTGTGGGTATATTTCCTGCTGTGCACGGATGAATTCGCCAAATGGCCCTGGGTACTCAAGCATTACCGGAGTATGAAGTGGCTCAATAATATTACCAGAGATGATCTGTTTGAGGAAGGATAGATCAGGATATTGTGTAAAGGAATGCTGGAAAGCTAAAAAGAGCAGAGATCCTGCAGCATGTGGCTGGTATAAGCCGTATGCTGCAGAGCCGCTGCTCTTTTGTAATTTCTTGTGCGTTTTAGATCTTAGCGGTATCCGTTCGGGTTCTGGGACTGCCATCTCCAGGTATCAGCACACATCTCGTCCAGTCCGCGCTCAGCCTTCCATCCGAGAACCTTAGCGGCCTTGGCCGGGTCTGCATAGCACATTGCGATGTCTCCGGCTCTTCTTGGCTTGATCTCGTAAGGGATCTCTTTGCCGCATGCTTTGCCGAATGCCTTTGCCATATCGAGAACAGAATAGCCAACGCCTGTCCCAAGGTTAATCACGTCAAGGCCTGGGTTGGTCATGATGTAATCGATGGCTTTCACATGGCCGACAGCAAGGTCAACTACGTGGATATAATCGCGGACGCCTGTTCCGTCAGGCGTATCGTAATCGTCGCCGAATACGCCTAATTTGTCCAGTTTGCCGACAGCAACCTGAGAGATATACGGCATCAGGTTATTCGGGATGCCCTTAGGGTCTTCTCCGATGCGTCCGCTCTCATGAGCGCCTACCGGGTTGAAGTAGCGGAGCAGGATAACATCCCATTCGGGGTCGGACTTCTGTAAGTCGGTCATGATCTGTTCCATCATAGATTTGGTCCAGCCGTATGGGTTGGTGCACTGTCCCTTCGGGCAGTCTTCGGTGATCGGCATCACCTCAGGGCTTCCGTATACGGTGGCAGAAGAACTGAATACGATCTTTTTCACATTGGCATTACGCATAGCGTCCATCAGCGTAAGCGTTCCTGTAATATTATTCTGGTAGTATTCCAATGGCTTCTGTACAGACTCCCCAACAGCCTTCAGTGCAGCACAATGGATGACAGCGTCGATGGATTCCTTCTGAAACAGCTCCTTAAGAGCAGCGCCGTCACATACATCACCCTCATAGAATGCAATCTTCTTCCCGGTGAGTTCCTCTACTCTCTTCAAAGATTCCTCGGAAGAATTGGAAAGATTGTCATATACGGTCACCTGATATCCCTGGTTCAGAAGCTCCAAAGCTGTGTGGCTGCCGATATAACCGGCGCCTCCGGTGATTAAGATATTTGCCATAATTAGTTCCTCCTTTTATTTGGTTTCCTTCTGATTATTATCATATTGCATAAAAGGATGAAAAGCAATAAGCATATTGGATAAAAATATAAGGATATTGCGCTTTGATGCATGTGTATATGGTTGTTATCTTCGGCAGAATATTTTATAATGCATGTAGCTATCAGCGAGGATCAAAGGAGTTACGGAGATATGTTATTAAGTATAGTTATCAGTAATATATGCGACTGCGGTATATTCTATCTGTTTAACAGACGATATGAGCGCAAGAACCGGCAAGTTCTGAGGGGAATCGTATTCTTATTTGCTTCGGTTTTATTTGTGAATACAATGAATTGGTTTGGAATGGAGATTGCTTACAGAGGCTTTGCAGGTACAGCGTTTTATGCAATTGTGTTTTACTTTGTTTTTGAAAATGTTACATTGAAAACAGCGGCAATAAGGGCAATAGAACTGATGGGATGTACGGTAGTTGCAGAGTTATCGGTGAACATTATACTAATGCTTCAAGTACAGAGGTCTGACTTAGAAGGAATACTTGAAGAAACGTTATTTTGGGCTATCGCTCTTGTCATAGCAAGAAGCTGCGAGTTAATATTTCTTGAATTGGTGAACAGCTTGTCTAATAATAAGATGGATAAGAAATGGATAGCTGGATATATTGTTGGGGCAGGATTTATATTGGGATATTTGTACTTTATGATCGATTGTCTCATGGAAGAAAAAATTAGTCATACTACACTGGAAATCATATTTATAATTAATATTTTATTAAGCGTTACTTTTTTATTGGGATATATATTCTTTCTGCGGGTAGTAAATAAATCAATAATTCAAGAAAATGAGATTAAACTGTTGTCTGAAAAAGCAAGGGTACAAATGGATTGTTATGAAGAAATCAATAATTATAAGAATCAGGTGCAGAGAATATTCCATGATTTAAAAAATCAGATGTTGATATCCAGAGAAATAGAAACTGAGGAGAGCAAGAGTAAATATCTGGATGCTTTTGAACAGAATTTCCACAGTATTTTAAGTAAAGTGAATTCAGGTAACGAAATCTTGGATTTATTAATACAAAAGAAAGCAGAAGAATGTAAAAGAAGCAATATTGATTTCCAATATGATGTTGAGTTTACAAGCGGCGATTTTATCAATTTAGTGGATGTTGGGGTGATCTTTGGAAATATCATTGATAATGCAATTGAGTCCTGTGAAAGATTGGATATTCCTTATAAAAAAATCATTTTATGCGTAGTTCAATTAGAGGAATTTATTGTGATAAAAATTCAAAATCCGGTACAAGCTGTCATACAAGAGAAAAATAGGTTGATAACACTTAAGAAGGATAAGGACAAGCATGGTTGGGGGATGCTGTGTCTGGAAGAAGCGTTGAAGAAATATGATGGGAATTATAGATATAAAGCAGAGGATAAAGTGTTTGCATTGACGATATTCATCCCAATTAAGCAATAAATGGGACAAATTATCCAAAAATGTGGAAAATAATTTAATTATTTGATATTTTATTATGGAGGAACCTTTGGTTTAGGTCGGGATAGAAGAGGAATTTTAATGAAAAGGATTAGATTATTTTTTACTGTTTTTATGACTATATGTCTGTGCAGCGCTTGCGGAAAGCCGCAGGAAACAACAGCAGATCCCTCCCATAAGATGATCGGATCGGATAATGAAAAGCAAGAAAAAGATACTTCGGAACCTGCTGAGACTACATCTGTTCAGATACCGGAAACCTATGAAAGAACCGAAGAGAATGTGTATTTCAAAGCGGATATCATATGTCCGGATGAGGTTCGGAAAGGTTCTGTCAAGATACCGCAGGTTTGTTTGCAGCAGATAGATGAAGACAAGGTTATAGATGAGACTTTCGGAAATGCTGTGATTACTAAAGATGAAATATTGGAAAATCCCGGAGATGATGGCAAAGTGCATAGAGTGCGGTATTTGTGGGGAACAGAGGAGCAGCATGTAAGTCTATATGACTATGGAGCGAGTTATATCTCAATACTTTATCCTTATATTGCACATTCCTTTGATCTGGAGGGGAAAGAGGGGAACTATTCTACGGAAGCTCAATTATCCTTTATGAGTACCGATTCTGCATGGAGCGAGATCAAAGGGATATTTGACCGTATGCAGGTTTCTTTGGGAGAGGATCCGTCTTTTAAACACTATGCCTTAGACTATCAGACAATGGCGTCGCAGGAATATGTGATGGATATGGACGGGAATATCGACCGTTCCCAGTATAAGCCGGAATGGACGGTAGAAGATGAAGGGTATTATTTCTGTATCTGGCAGACTTATAACGGGATAAAGATACACACGCCTTATTCGGATATGATCAAGAAATATGCGGACTTTAATGCTCCTGTACAGGTAATGCTCTCTGCAAATGGACTTGAGTATCTGTCACTTGGCAGAACATTTCTGATCGATTCCAAGGAGAGTACCGAGGAGCTCGTCAGTCTTGATACCGTAGCAGATGTGGTGATCAAGAAATACTCCATGATTCTGACAGATGCAACCTATACGATCGACCAGATGGAACTATGCTACTATCCGGTGCAGGACAGAGAAGGGAATTATGAATTAAAATGTGTCTGGATCATAAGTTTTACAGAGGAACCTACGCTGACAGCGACGGGCAGATTCCAGATGATGGTGGATGCGGTCAGCGGTGAGGAGTTGTTATGATGAAGGGCGGATTGTTTAGGCGGTACATCGCTATAGATATGAAGCGTGCGTTTTGCTCATGGAAGATCATTGTATCGATTCTGGGCATATGCCTGGTCATGGGGATCGCGTCTTTGGAGACCAGGATATGGCAGCTCTCGGTCTTGAATTCCTATTATTATGTAATATATAGTATGCCTTTCTTACTGACTCTGATATTCACAACATTTGCATTCGGAAACTGTTTCTGTGAGGATATCGAGCATTCTTATATCCGGTTCCAGGTGATACGCGGAAACCTTCGGCTCTATGTGATCTCCAAGGTGATCGTGATCTCCCTTTCGGCTGTATTTACAATGATGATGGGGATGCTCCTGTTCGTACTTGTGCTGCGCATGAATTTCCCGTGGATCGACCTGGCAGAGGGAACCTTTGAGACATTGGCGGAGTATGGTTCATTCCGTCTGTTTCTGGAAAATGGAAATTATATCGTGTATTTTATATTCTGCGGGATCCAGTACGGATTACTGGCGGCAGTGCTGGCCGTAGCGGCGGCGTTGTTTTCCTTGTTGTATCATGATGCGTTATTCGTGCTGTCTGTGCCGCTGATCGTGCGGTATCTTATCCAGTATTACAGTGATTTACTGCCGGAGTACGACCAGTTGAATCCGAACGCGATATACGACATCAGCTACAATGTCTGGGATCACGACTGGCTGTCCTTCGCGTATGCAGGGGGCGTGTCGGTTCTGGCAATCGTGCTGTTGGGGATGGCGATCTATCAGATGATAAAGAGACAGGTGATATAATGATGAAGAGAATCGGAAATGAATTGTCAGTTATCTTTGTAGATTTCAGGAACAGTTTTCTAACGAAGCGGGTTCTGGTGTTATTCGTACTGCATTTTTTTGTTACCCATATATTTCTTGCGTCAGTCAGGCGATTTGCAGTAAATGTGCATCATCCGGTATCGGCATATGGATTCTTGTTCCTTTTTTATGATATGTATTATCTGTTGCTCTTTATGTTTGTGTGTATCTATTACTTCTCCAACACGCCGTTTCTGAATTATCATCAGATCTACAGGATCATACGGACGGGCAAGCTAAGATGGGGGATCCATCAGATTGTGAATATAATCATCAGTTCGGTGGTGTTGATGGGATCTGTGTTCGTGAGTGCGTGTATTGTATTGTTCCCGCAGCTTACCTGGGAGAACGACTGGGGGAAGGTTCTCTACACGCTCAGTCTTACGAACATGGCGGAGGAATATAACATCATGGTAGATTTTACTTACGAGATGATCAGCAGGTATACGCCGCTGCAGTTGCTTGGCTTAACCCTGGGAATCGGAATCCTTTTGATCTCTTTTCTGGGAAATATGATGTTCACGGTCAGTCTCTTCTTCTCGCGGACGGCGGCTCTTAGTATCGCGTCGCTGGAGGCGGCGTTTATCATCGTGGAGGCGAATACGCTCATGTTCTCTAAGCTGATCTATTTCGCGCCGTTTACCTGGATGAGGCTTAGCCGGATCTGGGATCTGGTTGGGCAGAGTAAGCCGACGCCTTCGATCGGGGATGCCGCCCTGTATCTGGCTGTGGGGAATCTGGTCTGTATCGTGCTGATCCTATGGAAGGTGAAGGATATCAATTATTCGAAACATATCAAGAAGGAGTAGAACAGCATGGAAGAATATATTAAGGTAGAACATTTGAAGAAGAGTTTCAAGGATAACGAGGTGCTGGCAGACGTCTCGATCTCATGCAGGAGAGGGGCGATCTATGGCGTCACGGGATACAACGGGTGCGGGAAGTCGGTGTTCTTCAAGTGTCTCTGCGGTCTTGAAAAGGAAGATGGCGGGAAGATCGTGATCGGCGGGAAGGAGAAGAAGCCCGGCGAATTGCTTTCGTCGGTGGGAATCATTATCGAAGAGCCGGCGTTCCTGGGGAATGCGAGCGGGCTTAAGAATCTGGCGTATCTGTATCAGATCCGAAACAGGAAGGATAACCAGTATCTTAGCCGGATCATGGAGAAGGTGGGCCTGGATCCCGGCTCGAAGAAGCCTGTGAAGAAGTATTCCCTGGGGATGAGGCAGCGCCTTGCGATCGCGCAGGCGATCATGGAAGAGCCAGATATATTGATATTGGACGAGCCGATGAACGGACTGGATAAGGACGGTGTGCGGGAGATGCGGGAGCTGTTCCTTAAGATCAGGGAGAACGGGAAGACGCTCCTGATGGCCAGTCATAACAGGGAGGATATCGAAGCATTGTGTGATGAAGTGTATGAGATGGAGAAGGGGAGGCTTTGCAGGGTTTCTGAATCTATCTAAATCAATAAACAGAGGAATGAAGAATGTTATATATATACATATGTGAAGATGAAGAGGTCCAGTTAAATTACATAAGGGAGATGATAACAGAGTACATTGCGGATCAGAGAATAGATGCCCGGATAGTAGCGGCAAGGCAGGACCCGGAAGAGATTATGGCAGAGCTGCATGATTATTGCCAGCCTGCCATTTTTTTCATAGATATACAGTTGGATGGTTATGATATGGATGGCTTTGATCTGGCACGGCGGCTGAAATGGCTGAATAGTGAATATGCTGTTGTATTTCTGACTTCGAGCACTGATTTTGCATACAAGGTATTTGAATATGATCTGGAGGTTCTGGATTATGTGGTCAAGGAGCCGGAATATTTTCGGCAGAAGAGAATTAATAATTCTCTGATACGGAGATTAGATCGTATCTTTGAGAAAATGATGAGCCTGTGTGATAAGAAGAATAAAGCAACGATCGCACTTGCTGGCGGAGGAAAAGTGACGAATGTTATTATGGAGGATATCATCTATATCCAATCCGTGGCAGGGAGACACCAGGCAGAGGTATATCTGGATAATCGTGTGATTATTGTGAGACAATCGATGAAAAGTATATATGAGCTGTTGAGTGAAGATTTCGTCTATGTGAATAAGTCGTGTATTGTGAACAGATATAAGATGCAGGAGTTAGATAAGAAGGAGAGGTTCTTGTATCTGGCGGGAGGATTTCGGGTGGAGGTGGCTTACCGGGAATTAAACGATATAGCGAAAATTATGGAGCGTAATGGGTTGAAAAGGCAGTGAATATGGGGATATTATATAGCCTGTTGGGAGCAATCTGTGTATTGGTTCCAATCTGTGGATTATTGACCGAAATGGAAATGAAGAAATTGTAAAAGAATCATGATGTAAAAACAGGTGATAGGTATGATGATATTATATTGTTTGTTGGGGGCATTCTGTGTGTTGGTTTCCATGTGTGGATTATTAACTGAGAAATTACGAATTTGGCAATATATATGTCTGGCTGTATATGTAACACTTATGGGAATGTGGGAGTTAACGAACGGACACAGTATAGGTGTTTGGATGTTCTTGGGATTAAGTGTACTGCTGCTGTTGATGATGAAGAAGAACAGAGTAAAAAACCTCTGCCTGGCATGCTTTGGATATATGTTTAATATATTTTTTAACAATAGTATATTATTAGCTGTCTCCTTCTGCACCGGGACATCTTCAAGTATAATTGCAAGAGATTATCATATGCTGTTCTCTGTTGTTTATTGTATAATCTTGATGTTTACGGTCAAATGGATTCGATTTATTTTATATTATAAGACACGATTTTTTTATAATATAGAGAATACATCGTACACTATAAGATATGGTTTGCTGATCAATCTTTTCACATATACGGTACTTTTTGTGGTTAATATGTCGTGGGGGGAAAGAACAGGATACAGCGATTACGCGATACAATTTAATGGTTTCCTTTTTGTTCTTTGTATGTTGATCAGTAATTACTTGATTGTTGTCTGTGCAAAACATGTGAAATCTGAAGAGACTGGAAAGGCGGAGCTAAAAAGACAGCAGTTATTGGAGGATTATATTGCTTGTCTGGAAAACATGGTGGAAGAAACCCGGATATTTAAGCATGATTATAAGAATATGTTGTCTACTATGGCCGGATTCATTCATGAAAATCGTTTGGAAGAATTGGAGAGTTATTTTGAACAACAGCTAAAAAGGCCGGCTTACAGTAAGTTAGATGAGATGCAGGCGTGGCAGTATCTCAAGAATATCCATCCGATGGAGATCAAAGGATTATTGTTTGAAAAGATATTGGCAGCGTTAGGTAGAGGGATTCGGGTACGGGTAGAGATCTCGGAGAACGTGGATGTGTCGTATGATGGAATTGCTGACTTGATCCGTATCTTAGGCATATTTATCGATAATGCGGTTGAAGCAGTGGAAGAAAAGAAAGGTATGATTTGCATCATCATAACGAAGATGGATAACCGGATACTCTTTCAGATTATGAACGAGTGTGAGAGTCAGCCAGACTTATCGAAGATATTCTGTAAGGGTTATTCGACCAAAGGCGAAGGACGCGGATTAGGTTTATATTCGGCCCGTTCCCTTATGCAGAAGCATGAAGACATGGCACATGAGTATAAAGTAGAGCAGGGAATGTTTATACAGAGATTAGAGATCCCCATTATTTAACGTTCATGCTCAAAAAAACAACGTTAATGGAATTGGGGTTGATTTTGAAGAATTGGGTTGGATAAAATCATACGCAGAAAGGGGGCTGTATGAGAGACTATACACACGTAATAGCAGTATGCTTTGCTAATAAGATGGATGAATACAGAGGGTATACGGAATCTGAACGAATAGTAATTACATATGGGTTAGAAATTTTTTTAAATAATTTTTTAAAATTAATGGTTTATTTAATTATAGGAAGTGTATGTGATATATTTACAAAGACGGTGATAGCTGTGCTTACTTTGGCAATTTTACGGATATTATCTGGAGGTTATCATTCAAATTCGGATTTGGGATGTTTATTTTTGACAGGAGGTATGATATTTTCGCCGATTGTATTATCAAAGTATTTGTTTGTCACAAATGAGCATCTTGCTGTAGTTCTTTTTGTAATTGCGGCTATTTATTTTCTTTATGTACCGCAGGATGAAAAATATCTGGGGACAAGCAAAGAAGAACTGGTAAAAATTAAAATCAGTGTTATACTAGTCATGTTTGGATTTTGTTTGGGGGGTTTGTTTATTGATCATCAATTGGGGGTTATTATTATGTTTGTCGCTTTAGGACAAGGATTATCATTAATAGGAGGAGAAATATATGAAGGTAAAACAAAGTGTAATGAAAGGGATTGAGGGAATGGCAGAGTACTTGGCGAAGAATAGTGTTAAAACAAGTATGCCTATTTTCTCGCACAAGATTAAGAAGCCTGAGGGAATTGGGGAACATATTCGGCGATTAGAAACAAAAGTTAAATGAAAATAGAAAGAGAGATAGGATTATGAAGAGATTATTATTCCTTTTAGTAGCTGTATCATTTACTATATTAATGAAAGATAATTTAATAGCTTATGCAAATGAAGATGGAAAAGAAGAATCTATAGTGATGCTCGAAAAAGATTTGGTAACTGGCGAAGAAACAACTGAAAAAATAATTACTTCTGATGATGTAGACGTTTTAAATGCTAACGCATATCAACCAGAAGGAGCATCACCCAATATTATAATAGGTGATGATGAGCGAGCACCTGTACCAGATATGTTATTATCTTTAATGCCATATTCAGCTATTGGACGTGTTCGTACTACATTTCCTGATGGAAGTGGTAAACTTGGAACAGGTTTTTTGTTTGGGCCGAATGATGTGGCAACTTCAGGGCATGTATTGCTTAGTAATAAAGGAGAGTTGCCAAGTAATATTACTTTTTGGTTTCAAAATGCAGGACCAATTGCGGATTTAAGGGGTACACAAGTATTTATTCCTGAAGAATATAGGAATAAACAAAGTCAAGATTATGATTGGGGTGTGTTTCATGTTAACACAAATATTGGAAATAATAGAGGATATATAGGATGGACATCTGATGTTTCAGTGAACACTGTAGTACAAGTAATTGGATATGATAGTACACAAAATAGGATGTTGTTAGCTGGTGGGCAGGTTAAAGAAATCAAAAATAGTACAATAAGATATAATATTGATTCTGATGATGGACAAAGTGGGGCGCCGGTCGTGAATCGTGTTTTAGATAACCGAATGGTTGCAATACATAGTAGAGGTTTACCAGCGTATTTATTGAATCAGGGAAATAAAGTGACACCAAGCATGGCTTCCGTGCTAAATAGATATAGAAATGAATGAATATTTTTTACATAAATATCAGTTATTAACATTACTTTTTTTATTATGTAGTATGATTATTGCGTTAGCTTTTTTTAGCCAAAGAATAAATAGTAATATTGTACAAAAATCAAAACCAGAAATAGTAGATGATTTTGATGCAAAAATTATTGAAATGGGAGAGGAATCTCTACTGGTTGAAGCATTTGATTATCGAAAAGAGATTCTCGTATGCACAAAATTGTTGGAAGAGAAAGAATCTTTTTCAGTAGGAGATATTGTCAATATAGGATATGATGGGACTATTACAGAAGCAGATCCGTTAGGGGTTACGGCTCTTTGTATTAAAAAGGTAACTGATTAAAAAGTATAGATATTCTTAGGAAACATAATGTGTGAGTAAATTGTGTCAATCCTGTTGTGAAAATGAAGCTGTTGTAGTAAG
This sequence comes from Lachnospiraceae bacterium, assembly GCA_910574715.1. Lineage (GTDB taxonomy): Bacteria > Bacillota > Clostridia > Lachnospirales > Lachnospiraceae > Sporofaciens. The sequence continues at coordinate 74,905 of CAJTCH010000019.1, forward strand.
ATTAAAGGAAAGTAAATATTGTTTGTTCAACATAATGATATTTTATTTACCTTTTCTTAATGCAACAGCTTTTTATCTGCTGATTGTACTATATAATATTGTTTTGCAATTTTCTGAACGAAATTATATTATGACAAAGGTGCTTGTTAGTCATGAATTGAAGGGATAAGCTTGAAAAGATTAATAAGTATATTCTTAATAATATTTTTTCAGGTAATATTAATAGTAGTATGTATTAAGTTTAATGTAGGGGGAGTAAAAAATATAGTAGGAATGAAAAATATTACTTAGAATATATTCAACTGGATAATAACGTTGAAAATAGAATTAGATGATGACCATAATGGGAATGGTCAATACTTGCGGGAAATATGCGAATTGGAAATAAATGAAGAAGTTAATGAAATATTAGTACAATATTTACAGAACGATGGGATAACTTTTATAGTAAAAGGGTATAGGTTAAATCTATCCAAAGATAATATTCAAATTGGTGATCGGATTAAGGTTACATATTTGAATACAACTGGAAATATTAGTATTTCGGATAGATTATTTTGGGGGGGAGTATGGAAAGGTAGAGTTGTTGGAATAGATGTATTGTACGGAAAGAGGTTTATTTGGGGGTAGTTGTAATTTTGTAGTGTGAATTATTGCCAAATAAATTAAATTGAAAGAGAATAAGTATAGGAAAGATTGAAAAAGAGAACTAGAGGGTATCCATTACCTTGATCACATAACAAACAAGCCATCTTTCGGTGGCTGCTTTAAAAATTAAATATTAAGAATGTTAAGGTTATGTTAATGCTGACTTGATTTTATAACCTTGATTTCTTGCTATGAGGATTGCTTGCTCCACTGTGATTTCACGGTCAACCGGAGGTAGATCGGATTTCCGATAAAGTTCCGCATTATAGTTTTCTCCATTCTTCAACATGTGGTATAATGCGGTAAGAAGCATTCTTGCGATTGCAATGATTGTTTTCTTGTGGCCGCGACGCTTTTTAAGACGGAGATAGCGGTTAGGTATTTCAGAATGCTTATTACTCTTGACTGCAGCGTTTGCGCACTGTACAAGAAGCGGTTTGATGTAGCATCCGGCTTTGGAGACCCGGACAGATTTTTTCTTCCCTGCACTTTCATTGTTGGTTGGGATAAGACCAGCTCATGAGCATAAGTGTTTCGCCGAAGGAAAAGCCTCCATATTGGTATCAATTTCGGAAATAATTCCGATAGCAGTGAAATCACTGCGGATACCAGGAGCGGTTTGAAGAATGGCAAGTTCCTGCTGATAGGGAGCGGCGAGCGCAAGAATGAGTTCTTCAAGCTCTGCTTTCCGGGATTCAAGGTTTTCATAATGAACTTTGATCACCTTAAGTTTACCAGCCTGTTCCGGTGTAATATAACCGTCAATGGCGTCACGGAGTTCAGGAAGTTTCTTTTTCAAACTTTTGTAAACGAGAGGTTCAAGGGCAAAGGAAGTATCTGTGGGATTTTCCAAAATCTTATCCAGTATCGCCTGAGCAGATTTGCTGAAGGTGTCCGAGACAACGGAAGCCAACTGGATATTGGAAACCGTGAGACAGTTCTGCAAACGATTCTTTTTGCTCGATTTGAAGCAGGTCAGTTTGAAACGGTAACGCATAAGGTCACGAAGCCGTCGGATGTCAGCGGGTGGCATAAAGCTTCCGGCAACAAGGTCATGCTTAAACAGGTCAGCAATTCATTTGGCATCTTTCTTGTCAGTTTTCTTTCCACGGATAGCCTTAACATATTTGAGATGAGCAAGGACAACCGAACAAACGTTTTTTGAAACATTGTAAACAGGAATCCAGTATTTACTGGTAGATTCCATATAGACATCCTTGCAGTTCCGGTTGAGCAGCCATTGTAACAAATCTTTCAGACCTTTCGTGTAGGTTGAAAAACGGTGGCTCTCATAAGTGGTTATGCCCTTCTCGTTAGTCAAGGCGATACAAGCCACTACAAAAGTCTTGTGGACATCAATGCCACAGCAGATTTTGTACACGATTTTTAAAGCCATAGGGACTCCTTTCTGAACCACAGGGTTCGAAAAAAATACAGGGAGAGACGGCATTGACTGACTGTCTAAGCCATAAACGAAGTTGTTTAAACAGAGATAAGATTTCGTGATTGGTGTCACACTTATTTGTGCCCGAAAAGACAGTCCACACATATAAAAATCCGGTCATACGGAAAACCGTACAGCCCACTCACCTCCCCGTGATTTGTAGTATATCAAGTTCCCTATAAGAAGAATTATAAAGAGAAGAATCGCCAAGGTAAACCATTTTCATAACGTTTTGTGCCTTGAGCGAAGCGAAAGGAATGGATATAAAAATGAAGATAGGTATATGTGATGACGATATTTCTTTTTTGAAAATAATGACAAGTTATATCGAACAATATGGAAAAGAAAATTACAAAAGATTCAGAATTATCCAGTTTACAAGAGAGGATAGACTTGTAGAATATATAAAGAAAGATCCTGAAATTGATATTTTGTTTTTAGATGTTTTGCTGTATCAGCAAAATGGTATTGATATAGCCAAGGAGATTAGAAAGACGAATCATAAAGTGAGGATTGTCTTTGTTTCTGCAAGCGAGAAATTCGCTGTAAAGGGTTATGAAGTGAATGCGGAAGGATATATGCTAAAACCATTCAACTACCTGGAATTTGCTGGTAAGATGGATGATCTGATGATAAGAATAGATACACGAAGCGCAGAGATTTTCTATGATAACACGGATAAAGGCAAGATTTTGATTGATGTAAATGATCTGGTTTATATAGAGACTTTTGAGAGAAATACTAAGATGCATACCCGGGAAGATACCTATATTAGCTGTAAGAAAATGAAAGAGCATGAACAGATATTACAGACATACAATTTCTGCAGATGCCATGCCGCTTATATAGTGAATTTAAATTATGTACGGAGTATAGATGGATTATCATTATTTCTAAAAGACGGAACAGAGATTCCAATAAGTAAGAGCAGGCGCAGCAGATTTATGGAAGCTTTTGCTGAGTATGTGGATTCAGTTATTCGTTTTTAACAATTGAAAGGAGAAACTATGTTAATGCATTCCAGGGAGAAATTGATACCGATTTGTATCATCATAATGCTGGTGTTTTCAGCATGCAGCAAAAATTCAGAAGAGAGACCCGAACAGACAGATTCAAGATCGGCGGAAGAGATCACTCAGGATATAGAAGCGGACAAGGATACCGCAGAGACAGAAGAGCCGGAAGCTTCCTGGGATTGGTCGGTTCAGCAGCCGAGAGGGATCGAATATCAAGGGGCGGACTATGTATCTCTTAGTAATGGGATATATAAGATAGCAGGCGAGAATGAACCGGAACAGATATTGGAATGTCAGGACGCCGTTGGAAGAGTGCATGGAGAGTATATGTACTGGGCCGTTTATAACGAGGGGAGTGATCTGCAGATCCTTCGGTTTGACGCGGACGGACAGATGCTCGAGATCGGACGGGCAAGCGTTGCCTGGCCGGTAAGGAATATTGATTTTAATCAGGATGTTTTCTATATCCGTGATATTCTTGACCGTGTAGATGCATATAGGATAGGAGTCGACGGCAGTATAGCAGCAATTGAGTCGGGGCCGGAGCTTCAACTATATGAAGAAGAGAATCTGGCGGCGGATATGCGTACGAATCATCCTGACGACAGAGACACGATCCGGCAGATACCTTACCATGTCCTGGATGCAGGCTATGCACAGGAAACCTTGGGTAAGCAGTTTGTGGCTAAGTATCGTTCAGAAGGCGAAACAGGAGGGAGCGATCTGTTTGTCAGAGATGCAGAAGTTGAGAATCTATTATTGTCCTTTTATGAAGAAGCAATTGTTGCTGAGAATATGATTGTCTATATGAGCAATGCCGAGAAGACGGAACTGTCAGTATATTACATGGATGATCAAGCTGCGAACCAAACATTTCCTCTTGCTCAGGGAACCTTTGCAATACAGTATGTATCTTCAGAAACGGCATATGGGATTTGGGACAGTATCACTGGCGGATGCTATTATTCAGGGATTCATCTGGCAACCGGAGAGAAGAAGGAGTTCTTTGAAGCGAACGGATATACGGATTATATACAGATAGGGAACCGGCTGTATCACATGGAACCGGAGACGCAAGAGATCAGCAGAAAGATACTGGAATAACAAGATGTTACAGGAATTGAATGAGTGAAAGTAGCACGCCGCAATCTGGCGTGTTATTCCCGCGAGCAACGAGCCAAGCGGGCATGCTTGCATGCGCAGTTGGCGACTGCCGCGAGGGTCAAAGACCCCGCTGCTCTGTAGCGTGGTCTTTGACTTCATATACGACAATGAGTTTACGACAGCCGATGGTAAGTCTTTTTATCTTTCATAATATATTTATGAAAGAAGGTATCTCAAAATGAAAGTAAAGTTCTGTAGTATTGTTGGTGTGATCGGGAGCAGTGTTATGGCATTTGTTGACAGAGGGGGAACTGCTCTGGAGACATTGGTCATATTCATGGTCATTGATTATATTACGGGGATTTCTGTCGCTGTCTTTTTCGGAAGATCAAGGAAGACAAGAAAAGGAGCATTGAAAAGTGAAGCGGGATGGAGGGGATTATGTAAGAAAGGAATGATACTTGGATTTGTATTAATCGGGAATCGCTTAGATATCTTGCTAGATACCAATTATGTGATGAATACCATCTGCATCGGCTATGCTATGAATGAGTTGATTAGTATTATGGAAAATGCGGGGCTTATGGGAATTCCCTTACCTGCGATGATTCAAGGAATTATAGAAGTCCTTTTGGATGAGGATAGTAAAAAGAAGACAAAATGATTCGGTTAAGTTTACATATCGCCTCAAGCTCTCTTACTATTTATTAGATAATCGATTATCAGAATAAATAGTAAAGGAGAATATGTATGTCTAATATTTTTTGTGTGAACAAGAGCGGAGTATCCGTACCGGTTTATTCCAATCAGAATGAAAGTCAGAGAATAGGAACGATTGGGAGCAGAGAAGCATTTGGGTATGATCGAAACTGGGGCGGAGACGGAGTCCGCTGTAATATCATTTTCCTTAATTCGAGCGGTTCGCTGTCATATGGGTTCCTGCTGAACCCGCCGGACAGGACGCTTACACCTTGTACGGAGTATCCGTATGGTACAGCCAGAATTAACGGCACGGAATATAAGACCTTTATCATGAGGCGTTCACGGAATGTATATAAGGCGGACGGATCATTATGGGGAACAGTTGCAGCAAACCGTAAAGTTGCATGCCTCAGTGGAATGTCCGGTGATAGCCATCCGGACTGGAAAGGCATCAACTATGTTGAGAATACAAGCGGTGCCTGGGTCCGTGTTACAGGTGCAGGATCAAATTATGGATTTGTAGACACGGGATTGGGAGTTGCATCAGGATACAGTTCTATTCCGATGTATGGAAGATGGTAGAAAACTGAAGAATCAGAAATCACTTTCGCGGCGCACGGTTTTTGGCTGTGCGCCCTGACATTTTGAAGGTAGATATGATGGAAAAAGATGTATCAAGCAGGAGGAAATAATATGGCGGATAGTAATGTCTTAAGAGCGCAGGAGTATCTCAATGCAATGTTTGGAGGGCATCCTAAGTGGGTGCATTTGGATACGGACGGTTATACAGGTTCCCAAGTTATGCAGGGGATTATCAGAGCTTTTCAGATACAGAATCATGTATCAAGTGTCACGGGCAGTGTGGGACCGCTCACACTCAGTAAGATGAAGAGCTTGCCAATTATCAGCAAGATGGATCCGGATGATGAAGGCAGCGTTAATGTATGTCTCATTCAATGTGCATTGTTCTGTAAAGGCTATAATGCCGGAGGAATAACTGGTATATATTACAATGCCGGGGAAGCTGCGGTGAAGGAGATGCAGAAGGATGCGGGCATAGAGGTGACAGGAAAAATCGACTGGAAAGTCTGGTCAGGCCTTCTTTCCATGAACTGGTTCAAGAAGGTATCCGGCGGAGAAACATCATACGGCAGATCCAGAAACAGTTAAACGGGGATTGGTCAGATGTCATTGGTGTAGGACCTTGTGACGGAGTTGCATCAAGGCAGACGATCTTGTCGCTTGTAGGAGCGCTGCAGGCGGCAGAAGGAGTTACTACTGAATTAATAACAGATTTGAATTCTGTTAATTTCGGAGAGAAAACTACCGATGTATATAATATATTCCCAATAAGCCTTAACACAGAACGGAATTCTGCCTCATATGTTCCGTTTAATAAGTTAGCACAGTATGGATTATATTTTAATGGCTATAATCCCGGGCGATTCGATGGGATATATGATTCGGCAACTCGCAGTATGGTGGAAGCTTTTCAAGAATTCTATTGCTTAACGGGAATAGGGCTTGTAAAGGCAGGAGAAGTCAATGTCTCAACAATGAAATCGTTGTTAACCAGTAAAGGAGATACAGGAAGGAGCGCTAAAGCATGTGACTGCGCTACCGTGTTGAACAGGCAGCAGGCACTTGATTTGAAGAGGGCTGATTATACTCATGTGGGCCGTTATCTTACCGGTACGGTTGGACAAGAATATACACCCAAATATATGACGTTGGAAGAGATCAGTTATATAGAAGAAGCGGGGCTTGCGGTTTTTCCGATATATCAGGACGGGGGATATTATCCGGAGTATTTTCAGAATCCTTCGCGAGGATCAGTTGACGCACAAACGGCGGTATTGGCGGCTGAAAGGATTGGGGTGCCGGTAAATTCAACGATTTATTTTGCGGTAGATTTTGATTGTTATGAGTACCAGATAGATTCTTATATTATTCCTTATTTTAAATGCATTAATATTTTCTTCAATAGTGTCAAAAACTATAAAAACTATAAAGTCGGTATTTATGCGCCGAGATATGTATGTACCAAAGTAAGTGAACTTGGATTAGCCAAGACTTCTTTTGTAGCAGATATGTCTACAGGTTTCAGTTGTAATCTTGGTTTTCCAATTCCGTTCAATTGGGCGTTTGATCAGTTTTGTGAGATAACATCGTTTGCATCGTCCCCGTCTTTTCCGATTGATAAAGATGCATATTCGGGACGGGATGCAGGAATTTCGGTATTTGATAAAGTGGAAGAGAAGACGCCGGAAGAAATAGAGAAAGAAAATCAGGAAGCGAATATAGAGATTGCACGTAATCAGTTTATTTATGATGTATTAGAGCCATTGGGATATTTGGATAAAATTCTGGATATTGGTATTGAATATAATCAAGAGATTCCTTTGGGCGTATTTGCAAGTCCTGACGGAGAAATCGAATTAACGGCAGAATTCTCGACACAGGTTAGAAAACCGGCGGCAGAAGCTTATAATATCGAGATTACTATTGATAACAGCGGCAGCCTTACTGCAGGATGTCAAAATCAAATTACGGAAATTTCAACTGAGCTTGATCTGAATGGAATTAACGAGGCAGATGCATTCGGAGAGATTTTGAGTAATATAGCTTTGTCTGTAAAATCTGGAAATATAACATTTGAAATAAATGAGGTTACTTCTTATTATGCGGAGTTTTCTATTGCAGTCAGTACAGAAAATCTGATGCCGGATGATAGTAAACTGGAGGCTGCTATTTCTGTAACACTTCATTTTAAGATATCGCTTAATGGGAATGGGGATAAGCAGTTTGATGCGGAAAAAGCTATTGTACTGGTAGGCGTTGGAGTTGCGGCAATTGTTTTTGCAGTGGCAATGTTTTTCCTTCTTCCTGAAGGAGCATTTGCGAGCATTTTTGCTGCATTAGCACAAATAGGTAAATTTATTATACCAGTAAGCTGATGCTCCGATTTGGGGGATTTAGAATCTGATATTATAATTGGTGTTAAAAGGAGAAGACGTTATATGAAAATCATTCAAAAATTTAGTGAAGATGATAAAAAGGAACTGGAGCATTTGCTTTCTCTTCAATATTGTATGCCTTATGTACCACTGGGGAATCGAAAATTAGCTCATAAAGTAATATATATTTTAACACCAGTGTTATATATTCTTTCGGTGTTCTTATTTGTGGTTCAGCAGTATGCAATGTTTACAGTGGAATTAACAGGAGGGATCTTGTCTACAGTATGGATAATCTGGTATCATAGAGTTGGTAAGAAATTTGAAGAGAAGGTCCATAAGATGGTATATGAAGATTTTGGCAGACAAACAGAAGCATTTGTTGACGAATCTGGAATTATCTTTAATGATAAATCTATTGATTATGCTGAAATTTCAAATGTGATTTTCTACGATAAATTTATGTTTGCTATAGTGACTGGCAATAGATTTCTTGTAATAAAAGTTAATCAGGCAGAAAAAGAATATATACAAACCATATTAGACAAGAATAAGCATATTAGGCAAGAACTACAAACAAAACCATTTAACTTATATCTCTATTTTAAAGGGAAATAAGTTTGACGAAAGAGAAACAGGGGAGTAGAAAAGAATAAAATCAATAAAATAGATGTGCAGTTGGGCATCTGTCAGCGCAGATGTCCTTCTGTGCGTTCAATAGAATCCGAAGGAATAGGAGGCCATTATGGATATAACTTGCAAGGAGAAAGCTTTGAAAAAAGATATCCAAAGATATATTATTCGGATAAAAATTGCAATTATTTTGAGCTTATGTATCAATTTGTTTGCATGTAAAAGGATTGAAGCTAGAAAAATATCAGAAAAATTATCTGTAGAAATGCGAAAACATTTTTGTTCTATAGTATTTCAACAAGATTTTATATCGTTTGATGAATATATATATGGTAGTTTGATTCGTGCCGAAGTGAAAGAGAATTTCGGGAAATATTTGATAGTAAGAAGCTTGAATAATGACGATTTGTTGGGATATGATATAGATGTGGGATTGTCTAATATAGTTGAAACCTCTGATATTAAACCTCTAGATATTGTATATATATGTTACGATGGAATGGTACTTGAATGTGTTCCGCCACGTATTTCCGCTGATGCAATATTTTTTAGTGAAAAAGAAAGCGTTACATATTTGTGGAAGCAATATATAGAATATTGGCCTGATTTTGGAATAATGCTACAGTAAAAAAATTCGTAAAGGAAGCTAATGCGGCAGAATTGTAAATGGAAATGCATCAAGTCTGAATGACGCTGGTCCTAGTACACCGAATAATAAGTAACCAGCCATATAACTTGCCTGATTTTCCATCTGCGTCGTTGGTCTACACTCCGTTACGGTCCGTGCTGAACATGTGCCGCTGGCACATAGCACCGTCAATCGGCGTAGCGCCCACTACACCTCATTCCTCCGCCTTGCATATAAAAAATCATTCTGCGTTATATGGCTAGGAACTTATTTTTCGGTGTACTAGAAAGATAATAGGTTCTGATGATCGAGCCAGAATTCCAGATATGCTTATGAATAATACGCCATATTCATGTGTAGGTGTTGTGCGAGTAGAATATTATAGTGGAAAAGTAAGTTTTGGAACAGGATTTCTTTTTGGACCAACATGCTTCTTATACAGGTAGAAATATGGCTATACCCAAAAGAATTTATGGATACTGCTGATCCTGGATATGATTATGGTGTTTTTTCTCTAGATACAAATATTGGAGATAGTCTGGGCTATTTTGGGTGGACAACAAGTGCGACAGCAGGTCAAACGGTCCAAGTATTAGGTTATCCGGACGATAAGCCTCAGTTTGAATTATGGCTAGACGGAGGTCAGTTAGAGAGTGTAGGAGATTTAATGAGACTGTAAAATAAACTGTGTATTGTCGTAAATTGGTATGTAAAATCTTGTTTTTTCGACATTTCTAAAATCAATTCCCAGTGCCGATTTTTTTACAATTACCGTTAT
>CAJTCH010000020.1 GCA_910574715.1 Lachnospiraceae bacterium
GCCGACTGAAAGATCAGATGAGATTTCCTGTTGGGAAGGAAGTTTTGCAAAAACAGGTTCATCTGGCTGTTCTTTTGTTTGCTTCCGGATCCAATAGCCAAAAGTTGATTGTGGGATTTGATGCTCCTGACACCATTCTTTCTGGGATAAACCACTTTCATGAAAGTCCTGGATACGTTTTGTCCAGAGTTCTGTCTTTGTAAGTTCATTTTTATCCATAGGCAATACCTCCATAATTTGAAGTGATTGTATCAGAAATACACATGAATTGACAGATACGGATTATTTCCTGCTTACTTAAAAAGCACATCGTTCAGTAAGCTCTCACCGATACCAGCATGAAAAGTGAATCTTGTCCTCATGAAACCATAATCAACGTAAGTATTTCTATTACACTTTAATTTCTATAATCCTGACAATGTTCTCATGACCAGATCTACATCTTTATTTTCAAGTTCCTGGATAATATGCAAATATGTTTTCTGCGTGGTTGTCATACTCGCATGTCCAAGCCTTCTGGCCACGCTTGCAATCGATACTCCTGCAAACAATAGCAATGAAGCATGTGTATGCCGTAAACCATGAATTGAAATTTCAGAAATTCCACATGCTTTGCAATGTCTGGTAAGCACATCATTTACTGTTGAATTGTATATTTTTGATTCACCAACAAAAATGGGCCTATCCGGCGCAAGATCCCTGGTCAAAACTGAAAATTTTACTACAATCTGCCAGTCAATTTGAATTTTCCTAACCGATGATTTATTTTTTGTCGGCAAAAAAACCCCCGTCTCCTTTATAATCCCATGTTTTACTGATAGACAAAGTCTGCCTGGCAAAATCGAAATCTTCCGGAGTAATTGCCAATGCCTCCGAGAAACGCATCCCTGTTTTTGCAACCAAAAGAATGAACCAATCCCAATTTGGTGTATCTTTAATGTCAAGATCCGCAATCAATGTATGTAATTCGAACTGATTTAGATATTTGATTTTCTTTGTTTTTGGTGTTTTTCCCTTAATAATTGCCTTTCTGGTCGGATTTCTTGAAAGCAGTCCTTCATCAACTGCATCAAGAACTGCTCCTTTCAATTGATGATGAAAATCCAATGTTGTCTGTCTTTCATGTTCCTTTGCATATTCATTTAAAAGCTGTTGATATGCGGTTCTTGTTAATTCAGAAACTTTCACTTCCGGGATCAATTTTTCCACCCATTTTTGTGTCATCAAATACTTTGCTAAGGTTGCTTCCCTTATTGCACCCTTTTTATATACTTCAATCCACTGAGCATAATACTCATAAAATAATGCTGTACTGTTCATATCACAGAGCATAAGTTCCCTCTCTTTCCGAAATACTTACGCTGATATAAACAATTAAAAAGCAATTTTCAAATTACACAACCATTAAAAGCGGTTTTATTTCTTCATCCAGGAGTTTTCTTAACTCCGCCATCATTTTTGTATAATATTTAAACTTTGGAAGTGCTTTTTCCTGAGATGATTTATAGCTTGTATAATCCACAGTCATTTTAATTGCACTTTCGTTTGGAATTTCTCCGTTTTGATAATGTGTTGCCGCATACATCACATCATCCTTAGATGCACACCAGGTAATACAAAAATCAGAAATCACACGCTCGATACAATCCTGTTTCATATTTTCCACAATATGAAGAATGGACTGTCCCCTGTATTTTGTATCATCCATTTCAATTTCTGCAATCAGATTCGACATAATATCTGCGACTTTTGGATTCTCTTTTCGCAAATCCTCTACATATTGTTTCACTTCATCAATTTTTTTCTGACGTTCTTTTGGCGTAACTTCTTCCATTTCATCATAAGGTGTAACGATATTCTGAATCAGGTTAATAATATACTCATAATCAATCTTTGTAGTGCTGTATGCCATCAGCTCGTAGTCTTGATCAATTTCTATATCATCTCCGCCATCTTTCCCATCCAGACCATCAGGTTCTTCTCCCTTTGCATCTTTGATTTCCTGTACAACATTTTTATAATGTCCTACATAGTCATCATATTCTTCTTCAGAAACTCCATATTCTTTTAACATGCTGTCATCATATGTAGTAAACGACTTTAACTGTGCAAACAAAGAGTCAAACTCCTGAAACATTTTTGCAAATATTTTCTTCTCATTCAAAGACAGGGTTGGAATTACTTCCGGTTTTTCAGCAGAGACACGAAGCGCTGCAAGCGCTTTCCTGAAAGCGGGTTCCACTTCATTCCATTCTGCCATAAGCGCCTCTTTTGTTCCTCCGGCAGAATATAATTTAACTGCATTATCAACCGCTTCCTTAAAAAGAACCGGCGCCTGAAATGTAACGATCTGTCCATATGTTTTATTCTTATCAAAGATTCGATTTGTTCTTGAAAATGCCTGGATCAGGTCATGCGGGCCCATCGGCTGTCTGTCCATAAAAATCGTAGACATACACGGAGCATCGAATCCTGTCAGTAAGCGATCTACCACGATCACTAAATCCAACTGTTCATTTCTGCTTTTATATTTGGAATCTTTTCTTGCAAGACGCTTATTTAAGTTTCCATTATATCCCTGTATCTGAGACAATTCATATTTCGTGCCAAACATTCCATTATAGTCATCCAGAGAGTTTTGCATTTTCTCCTGATTAACCTGAGAACCTTCTTCATTTTCTGTTACAGAATAGGTAATTGCAAACTTCGGGAAATCCGGCAGGACCTGCTTGATTCGCTCATCAATTGTAAGAGATGTTTCTCCATTTTTTACCCTCGTCAATAATTCGTAATACTGCTGTGCTCTCTGAATCGAACTTGTGGTAAGCAATCCCTCGTAAGTCTGTCCTTTTCCATTTTGAAAACCTAGTTTGTGATAAGACTTATTCAAAATGATATCCAATACTTTTAACATATGTGTTTCGCTGTCATATACACTGCTGTCCGTTTCATCTTCCACATCTTTCGGTCCATTATGCTCTACCTGAAATCCCAGCACTGCCTTATCATGAATTGCATTTTGAATCGTATATTTGTGCAGACGTTCCCCATACAAATCGTCTGTCGTTCTTGGCAGGTCTCCCTTTTGCGGATATGGATTTTCTGCAAATCTTGGTGTACCCGTAAATCCATACCATAAAGACCGGTTAAAAAACCGCTCCAACTCTCTTTTTGTTCCCGGACTAACCGCACGATGGCACTCATCCACAACAAATGCAATTCTGAGATTCTTAATTTTTCGATATTCTGGTGTATCCTCTTTTAATTTCTTCGTAATTAGAATATGTAGTTTCTGAATGGTAGTAACGATCACCTGTCTGTCATCAGATTTTAATTTTTTCTTTAAATCATTTACATTATCCGTTTCGTCTACAACTATCAAATCATTATTTGCATAAGCCCGAAATGCCATGGTCGTCTGCTTGTCCAAATCTTTGCGGTCTATCAGGAAAATCGCTTTGTCAATGGACGGAATATCCATCAGCAGATTTCTGGTTGATTTATAAGATGTCAATGTTTTCCCAGAGCCTGTCGTATGCCATACGTATCCTGATTTTCCCTGTTTAGATGCTTCTCTGATTGCCTCGATTGCATGAATCTGATATGGGCGCAGCAATATTAAACGCTTTGCATCTTCGTCTAATACTGTATATCTCGAAATCATCTCATGTGCTTCTGGAATACGGAGTACACTCTTTGCAAAATCAAGATAATTCGAAACTGGTTTATTCTCACGGTCCAGCCATCCACTAATGAACTTGGAATTTAATTCTGTATCACCAGCGGCTGAAAAATATTTTGTGTCCACACCATTGCTGATTACAAACATCTGCACCGATGAAAAAATTCCGGTAAATTTACCTTCTCCAATATATTTTTTAATCTGCCAGAACCCATCCATATATGAGTGCTGCTTATTTTTCAATTCTATATGAATCATCGGAAGACCATTGATCAGCAATGTCACATCGAATCGTCTATCCCTTCTCGGAATTGCTTTGTCATCATCTGACTTCAATGCGCTATATTGATTGATTACTTCATAAACACTACTGCCGCCGGCAATATGTTCATGATTCATTACTACAAGATGCAGCCGCTCAGTATCACGCTGTACATGAACCTGAACCTTTCCATTTTCTCCAACCAGCCATTCCCCCGCTTTATAAAATGATGAAAACTGCAACTGGTTTTTTACCTGTTCAAATTCTGCATCAGATAAATTTTCTCCATTTAAACGTTCTTTATTATTTTGCTCCAAAATATACCTGAAATTTCCCCATAAATCTTCTTCTGTTTTCAAATCTTCTCTATATATCCATTGAGAATCTCCATAAACCAACTCCTCAATCAATTTTTGCTCTATTATCGCCTCTAATTCTGGCATAATATTTTCCTCCTTTGTTTCAATTAGTGAAATTTCATATGATATACTGTGTTTTTTCCATAAAATAGCTTCCGCTGGTGAAGGGTGATGAGATGGTCAAGATTGGAAAAATAACAGCCGATTTTTTCCTGTTCTTCAAATGAAGGGATTATAACATCCACACAATTTATTGCAGTTTTGGACAAACTTGGAACTCCAGTTGATTCATCCATTGCTTTCCAATTTATATTTTGAAATGTACTGAACACAAAACTCAAATCATTTTTTTCATGTGGAATGCAATAAAATAGCGTATCTACCGTCCAAAATGGAGCTTTCAAAATATATGGTTTATCAATCGTTCCTTTTCTTCCAATTCCAATTGCATCTGAATCATTTGATAATGCCTCCGAAACACTTAACATATATCCGCCTGTTCCATACACAGGAATGTTGCCTTCATCAAGATGCTTATAGTCCTTTCCACTACAAACACTTACTACTTCCCCCAGCTTACGCTGTTCCCAAGCGTTCCTCCAATGTCACAACCAACTTTTTGCTTTAAATAGTTGATTTTGCTTTATGAATAGCCGGATTTTACCACAAATAGTCGGATTTACACATCTCCCAAATCACTTTATCTCCCAATATCCGCTCTTCGGAGAACCATGCCGAATCAGAATGCCGCATTTTTTAAGCTTTTTAATATTAGCTTCAACATTCCTACTGGAAATACCTATTGTTTCTGCCATTTTCTTTGCCGAAAGCTGTGCATTCCGTGACAACAATTCAAGTATCTGGGTCTGTGTACTGTTCAAATTATTTTCTAAATTATTTCGGCGCTTCCCCGATGTTTCTCTGATATTCACCCGATACTTCTCCGATGCTTCTCCGATGCTTCTCCGATGCTTCTCCGATGCTTCTCCGATGTATTCTTGTTCTTCCATCGGAGAAACACTTCGAAAAAGATTCACTCGAAACATATCATCAAATACCTGGAAACTCGGCACGGAAAGTCCATAACTTTTGGCTGCACTAAGAATCCTTTTTACACCGGTTCCCCAGGATTCCACAAATCCCATCTTGCTAAATACATTGGCAATCGTCTTATTACGAATCTTGGAGTGTCCATTCATAAGTTCTTCATAAGTAAGACCATTGTAAAGTCCTCCCGGCGAGGACACTTCCAATCTATCATCATAAATCGCTACCTGAACACAGGAATCGTCTATCAGATTACGATGACAATGGGCATTTATAATCATTTCGCGGATAGCCTCCAATGGAAGTTCATAAGACTCCTTCCTAACCAATCCATCAATCGTCACACCAAGACGAATATTTCGCAGTACAAAATCTGTTGCCTGTACAATCTGCTCATAAATCGGACCTGAATATTCCCGCTTATCAAGAAATACTGTTCGTTCTGTTCCCTTAAATACGGCACACTGTGTTTTGGAAAATGGAAAATAATCTGATGTCAATAGCACAAAAGCATTGGATGCCATCAGAGAATCATTTTCTCTTTTTAAAAGCTTCCAGCTAATAAGCTGAGTAATTGCCACATCCTGCTTAGGCAGTCCCACCTCTTCTCTGAACTTTACAATATCACTGCACAGCTTCTTCACAGCTTCTTCTGTAACCTCATATCCTACACAAGTCAACTCATCCCAGCAAATCCTTGCACCCTCCATCTCCAATTCTTTGATCTTCTCCGGATGAGCAGGTCTGGATGTTCCGGCAACCCGGATAAATGTGCCTGCGTCTTTCCCTTTTGCCCCCAGATAATATGGTCTATTCGCCCCCGGAGTGACAGTCACTACAATTACCGTTTTCCCATCTACCGTCTGGGGCTCAATATTCGGAACGATCTGCGGCACACAGGAATTCGATACGGCATTAGAAATACTATCCATCATTCTAAAAAGCTCGTCTTCATCTATTCCGACAACTTTTCTCGTCTCATCATCTACACCAAAAATCAGCTTGCCGCCTTGCGTATTGGCAAATGCAACAATAGACTTTGTATATTTTTCCGAATCTTTTGGAATCGTTACCTTAAATTCTACATTTTTAGACTCTCCATGGACAATTTCTTCAATCGTCATGTTACTGACCTCCCGCTTATGATAAATTCACAGTCTTTTGTCAGAAAATACATCAGATGATATAAATATTTCTAAACAAACATCTTTTGATAAGGAGCTATAACCCCTTACACTATATCTCTGCCTGAATAATATGCCCAAAATTCATCTCATCTTTGAAAAGATCATATATATATTCTGAACTTTCCGAATACAAACCTGTTTCCTTATCTTGCAACTTTTCAAATACTTCCGAATTATAAAATTTATTCATTGCTTCATCGTATTCAATATTCTGATCTGTGGCAAGCATATCAACAATATCCTGAACTATATATTCTATTAATTGGTCTTGTTTACTCATACTAATCATCCGCCTTTCGCAAAAGCCTAATCCCCTTTTCCGTGTGAAAAGAATATTGTGAAGATGTTTTCTTATATATCATTCCTCTCAGTAATGTCTCAAAATCAATAATTTCATTTTCATACTGACGAAATAGTAATGCCATATTATCATCTGCGACAGGACCGATAACAATATCGTATTTATTATCTCTGTTACACAGAGTGTTAACTTCATCTGTAAATGCTCTATTCCTATTACTCATCACAAATTTTGCCCATTCTTCTGTTGTTTGTATTCCAAAATCCTTAATTTTGATATCTGACATTTTTCTGAAGTCATCTTGTATTTCAAACGTATTTACGACTGGAGAACCTCCATAAATTCTAGCCACTCTTTTCGCCATCTGTTTTGCTTGTTCTTCTATATCTGTTAAATAAAAGCCTTTTCCAAAATCTTTATAAGGTCTGCACATTGCTAAATTGATACTTTCTATCACAACATTACTTCCATGGTATAATCTCATATCACACCTCCGTTTTTACGGCATAATATTCCCAAATCTTCCACTATTGTTCCAAAATCTAATGTGTGTTCCACTTCATAATTTTCTTTTATAAAAGCAATGCCTTTAAATTGAAAAAGATAACGGAATGATTCTTGTATACTGAGATTATGCTGTTGAGCAAATTCATTTACACACGCAACGGTAAAACCAATCTTTTTTTTCTGTTCACTCATTCAAAACCTCCCGCTTTCTATTCTTTGTTGCTATTCACATCCATTTAAAGTATACTGAAACACATCGTAAGCCAAACCATTTTTATATCATCACACTGCGTATAATTTATTCTTTTGCCAGTCTAATTTTTCTTCAAAATCTTGTTGATAATTTAAACAAACATATTTTGCAACATATATTTCTTAATTTTCACTAATTCATCACGCTTACGTTGGTGAAGAGTGATGAGGTGGTCGAGGGTATCAAGATACTGACCAATTTTTACTTGTTCGGCATATCGTGGATACATCACATACTGCTGATGCAATATACTTCCTTTAATTCCTTGAACCGTTCCGCCAGAACTTTTTTCAAATAATAATTTCTGAAAATGAGGTGCAAGCATATAATGTTTTAAATAAGTATTATCAATCTCATTTTTATGTCCACGGTATTTAATAATTCTCTGCGCAAGTGCTATATTACTTGAATCTACTTGTGCTACATTACCGCAAGGAGCTTCTGTTGTAATTAACACATCACCAATTTTAGGTTTGCCTCTATGCATTACTTCTTCATAATTATCTTCTGATATATATTCTTTCGATGATTCATAATCTATATATCCAGCCTTTACATTTTTGGCTGTTACAAGAAAAATACCGCAATCTATTTTAGTTGGCGTTTTTCCTCTATAATCCACATAATCACAAACATCAATTAACTTACGCTGTTCCCAATCGCCAGTAAATCCTTCAAATCGAATTTCTGGAACTTTCATCCCATTTTGTGGAAACATTTTTTGAAGCATATATTTTTTTAATTTTTTAGTCTCATCACACTTACGCTGGTGAAGGGTGATGAGGGCATTTAGTTCGGTAAAGTATTTTCCAATGGCTTTTTGCTCCTCAATATCTTGTGGCACTGATAAACTTGTTTCAAAAAAATCTGCCGGAGCTATATTGAGTAATCCATGATTTCTCGCTCCCTCTGATGCAATCTCTCGAATACCCCTGTGCCACAAATCTGTATCATAGTATGTCACCAAATAATCTGAATCAATCTCTGCATTTTCATTTATAGCAAACACGATATAAAGTGTTGATAAAACGCCATTTTCGTATCTGTCAAGCCTCTTTACTGCACCCCACGGCGCATCTGACGATGTGCTCTTGTTGTATGCAAACTCACCCTTTTTCACTAGATAATAACCACTCACATCTTTACTGGCTACTCGCTTATCAAAAAATTCATTTTGATCAATCAGCCCATATTGTGCTGAAATTGTTAGAGGTAATGTAGATACTAAATCTTGATTTTTCCTAGTTATCCTCTCAACAATCTCCCCCAGCTTACGCTGTTCCCACTCTTCAGTAAATCCTTTAAAGCGAATTTTTGGTTTTCCCATATTTATCACCCCTCAATCATTTCAACAAGACAGTTTATAGACAACATAATATCCTGATCAGAAGATGTCAAATCCTTTAAGCAAGATAACACTTCATTCTGTGCCTTTTTTATCTCGTCATCCGTCTGTTTCATTTCTGTCAAAAGTTCATTTAAATTAATCTCTTCTTCTTTTTCAAAATTATCCACATATCTTGGAATATTAAGGTTGAAATCGTTCTTCTCAATATCTTCAAAGCTGGCAAGATAAGATTCCTTGTCTATTGTTTCTCGTTTGTGATACAAATCTACAATGGCATCTATATGCTCGTCAGTCATTGTATTTTGTTTTTTACCCTTATCAAATTTTTTCGAAGCGTCTATAAACAGGACATCTCTTCCATCTCTGTGTTTCTTTAAAACAACGATACAAGTTGGAATTGATGTATTATAAAATAAATTTGCCGGCAATCCAATTATCGCATAAATATTTCCAGAACGTAATAATTTTTCTCGAATTTTTCCTTCTGCCGCTCCTCTGAATAACACACCATGCGGTAATACAATTGACATTGTTCCATTATTTTTCAGATGATACAGACCATGTAACAGGAAAGCATAATCAGCTTTTGACTTCGGCGCCAGAACTCCATAATCACTAAAGCGTTCATCTTGCAGAAAACCAGCGGCTGCACTCCATTTTGCTGAATATGGCGGATTCATCAATACCATATTAAAATCCGTTTCTTCTTCCGTTGGCCAGTCACTGTCTAAAGTATCACCATTTCTCAGCCTTTGATTTTCCGGTGCTATACCATGCAAAAACATGTTCATGCGTGCCAGATTATATGTAGATGTCATCAATTCTTGTCCGTAATATTTAATATAAATTGACTCTTTTGCATATTTTTTAGCATTCAATAGAAGAGAACCCGAACCCATACACGGATCATAAACGGACAGACCTTTTTTGTTCTCCTGTCCGGAAATAGCAATTCTGGTCAATATTTTGGAAACAGCCTGCGGTGTGTAGAATTCCCCAGCTTTTTTTCCAGTTTCAGACGCAAATTGGCCAATCAAATACTCATAAGCATTTCCTAAAACATCTGTATCTGTATTCAATAAATCTGCTTTGTCAATTTCTTTCAACAGACTGGCAATTGTGTCACTTTGCTTTTGATCACCCGTTCCCAAGCGATTAGAATACAAATCAATATCTGTAAATAGATCCGCAAACAATGGATCACTTTGTTCGATATTATTAAATGCCTTCTGTAATTGCTCACGGTTAAAAGAATTATTCCGCGCTGCCTCCGCAAAATTTGTGTAAGTTAATTCCGGCTCAATCACATAATGGCAAGATGATTTTATTTCATCCTTCAATTCTTCTGCACTTTCATCTTCTAAAGCATCAATATATACATTCAAAGCAATTTTCAATGTTTCTGGTTTTTCATCACAAATCAAATCATAGACCTTTATTAAAAAAGAATCTGATAAATACTTATAAAAAACAATCCCTAAAAGATAGTCTTTATATTCATTTGCATCCATTTTTGAACGTAATATATCTGCTCCGCTCCATAATACGCTAATCAAATCTTTACTGTTTTCCTGCTCCGCCATTCTATTATCCTCCATACTATGTCTGCTATTTTGTTCTAATCTTGTCCTTTCCCAAACCGTACCTCGCAATCCTTTCGGAAAAATGATATCCCATAACAATCAATCATCCGATATCCTTCCGCACGCAGTTCTTCCACATATCTTTTATCATATATTTGCTGCAGCGCCTTTTCTGCGTCATTTTCCAAATCAGCGATCGAACCAGATACTTTCAATTCTAAAACGAATGATCTCCCTCTAAGAGACGGGCTTTTCACCATAATATCAGAACGCCCATTCCCCGATTCACGATACGATTTCACCAGATAATTCTCACTCTGGCTCAATATTCCTGTCAGGAAATCATGATAAAAGCAGACACTTGAGTTCTGTCTTTTAGAACTCTTAGTGGTCGCTTTCCCTGTGGGCAAGTTTTCCACACTATCATAAAAACTAATGGTATGAAAGAGCTGACCATTTAATATATCCGTCATCTTCTGGGCGTCCCCCTCTTCCATTGCCAGATACAGATCATGAAAATCTTCTTTCTTTATAACAGCTTTCAGCCAATTCAGAATCGTATTCTGATAAATCGTTTTTACTTCTATATTCGGTATACGCGCCCGTAAAAAGATAGAAGATTCTTTAAAATACTCACTCTCTTTTGTAAGATACCCTGTAAAATAGAGAAAATTCCACAAGTTCTCTCCGTTACTATACATATCCTCATAGGTAACTTCTTCATGAACCCGGATGTCTAAAGTTCCTCCTTCTAAGAGCCTTTCAATCTGCCCTTTTGTTTCACGGTCAGCTCTGATTATCAACTCTTTTATAATGTCGTTAGAACTGGTATTAATCCAATACGGATGTGGAAATGCTCCTACATCTGAATATAGATCATATAAAAACTTAATCACGCTCCATGGGTTATAAACTTCCATATCACCAAATAAATATCCATCATACCATTCTTTCATTGTCGAAAAACGGCTTTCCACTTCATAATAAAACATCATCCGGTGAACTTCTTCCTCCGTAAACCCAAAATGCTGGTTTGTCTTTAACGCAGACTCAAACAATGAGCGGATAAAATTTACCATTTCTTCATAGAATCCTCGAAAATAAGCGTTCTCAAGCGGAACATCATATTCATCTATCAAGACAACTGTTTTTTTATCCGTCGCCAGATAAAGACATTTACATAAAAATACTAACGCTCCGGAATAATCATCATATTCTGCCTTCCGGTCGGCAATTTTCTCAAACAGTTTCTTATCCTCTCCACTAATTTTCTCGCTCGTCAATATATACTGATGTCTCTGGAACTCGTCTGCGATTGCATTCCTCATCTTACCATATGCTGATTCAAAAGTTGGTTACTTTGCTGATTTAAGCGTCAGATTAATGACCGGATACTCTCCCATATGTTCCACATATTCTTCACCTTGTTCCATAATCTTTAAGCCTTGAAAGAGCGATTGATTCTCCTCATTTTTCTTCGCATCCCCTGTATCCTCAAAAAATAACGGAGCATACTTAGATTCAGTGTCTTTCCAAATCTTCTTGGACGAGTAAACAAATTTACTTCTCCCTTTAAATCCAGCAACTCTTTGATAAACATAGTCTTATCTATATAGCAATAACCATCTTTTATTACTTTTTCAAAGTTATCAACACCTATCGGTAATGGTTTCTTCTTCATCATCCCTCCGTTATAATGCTGTTTTCCATATTATACCCTATCTCTTGCTGTTTCACAATCCGTTTCCATTGCTCATAAGCAAAGCCAGCTCTGAGAATACCTTCCGTATTCCCAGAGCTGGCTCATGATATCTATTTGATTCCCCATATCAACCGTTCTATTTTGTTATAACCATATCTATGGTACTCTTGCTAACCCCAAACGCTTTCGCTACAATGTATGCAGAGGTTTATTTTCATATTCCTTTTTTAGCAAACACAGTTTCAAGCATATCCCAATCTGAATAATCTTATCCCTGAGTTCCTTTCTGATCTGTGAATCACAACCCAGATCAAACCGAAGCAATCGTAATAAGCTCCACTTTGGGTTCAAATCCCGGTACTCCCGCCGGCGGTGCAGCATTTCCAAGCAAAATCAGGTTCAATTCAATATCCTTATGCCAATGCAGCGGTACATAACATCCTTCATCCCTGAGCGTCCAGCTCACAAATACCTGGCCACCTTTCTTACATCCGCACAATCAGTCCGTCAAGGTTCATCCGGGGCAGTCATGCCAGATACCATTCATCGTTGATCCCATGTACTCGTCCGATGATAACAATATGCAGCCATTCTGCCGCCTCCCGTATAAAACACCATAAAAAACCGTAAGCGGCCACATTATATTTTTGAAAAAGACAGGCGCAATAAATAGTTTATATTCTTTCCTTTTTGAGTTCTTCATATGCAATACGTTCTCTGGTAAATCCCTGACCATTCACCTCGTTAATCTGATTAATGGTAAGAAACGCAAACGGATCTGTTTCACAGACCATCTCTTTCAAAGCAAATAGTTTGTGTCTTGGAATCACACACATAACTCCTTTCTGTTCTTCACCGCTATATCCCGTCTGTATGTGAAAAAGCGTCACTCCGGCTTCTATGTCCTGCAATATTTTTCCCTGAATCTTTTTATACTCTCTTGAAATAATCATCACCTGCATAGAAACCTTTCCATTCGGAACAACTTTATCAATCACAACCGTTGCCAGAAGAGTCAGTATAATCCCATAAAGTATTTGCTCCATATCAGAGAAAGAAGCCTGTATGCCTAAAACCACAAAATCTACCATATACACCGTGACGCCGACTGAAAGGGAAGTTTTTTTGTTTGCTATCAGGGCAATAATATCCGTTCCCCCCGTCGATCCTCCGACTCTTACCACAATCCCCATGCTAACGCCTACAAGAAGTCCTCCAAAAATGGCAGACAACAGTATATTGTCTGTCATAGTTGTGATTCCTGGAATTTTCTGTAACAGTTCAAGAAATAAGGGATAGATAAATGTACTCAATAGAGTTTTCTTAACGAATCCTTTTCCCAGAATAAACCATGCTATGATAAGCAATATACTGTTCAAGCTAAAGACGATGATTGAAGTCCGAATTCCCCAAAAATGATTCCCGGCAATTCCCAAGCCGGTAGCTCCTCCCATCGGAATCCCTGCCGGAACAATAAAAGCAACCACGGCAAGCGCCAATATTGCATTCCCGGCTGCAACGCCCAATAAATTCATTAATTTTTCGCTGGTGCTCTTTTTCATTTTATCATCATCTCTATAATCTTCTTATTCGTTTCTTTCATTCCTTCCTTGCCGAGTATTCCTATATTTTCAATCGTCCGATCGATTCCTTCCGCCACAATTCCTTCCCCCGCGCAGAATTCCTGTTCATTCAGATACATATAATAACCGACAATTCCTGCTTCTACAGATGATGCGATTTTCGCTGCGCAAGACGCTTTTGCGCCGTCGCAGACTATGCCGGATACGATTGCAAGCGCATTCACGACCGTATGCTTGATTTCCTCATACCCGCCTCCATGCAGATAAGCGATTCCCGCTCCTGCGGCGGCGCCTGCGCTGACCGCCCCGCAATATGCAGATAAGGTCCCGATTCCTGCTTTTATATAAATAGCCGTAAGATTAGACAACAATAATGCCCGATAAATCTTCTCGATATCACAGTTCAGACTTTCTCCATAAACCAATACCGGAACAGAACAGGTAATGCCTTGATTGCCGCTTCCTGAATTGATCACGACCGGCAGTCCGCAGCCGTTCATTCTTGCATCAGAACCGGCTGCCGCCATCGCTTTTGCGCGTACCTGCACAGCATCGCCTTCCATTTTAAGCAGTGTACTTCCGATATTTGCCCCATAATTTCCGCGTATACCTTCCCTGGCAATCTTCATATTGCATTCTATCTGTTTATCCAGGGTTTCTTTCACATCTTCAATATCTGCACATCGGACAAATTCCCATATATTCTCCATGGAAAGAACGTCCCTGTTCGCTTTTTCTATTTTCTCCTCTTTCAAATCGTCACGGATGAATTCCCAGTTCTTTTCTATCTGAACAATATTGGTATGATAATCCGTAATCCTGACGCTTGCCTGGGAATGTTCTTTATAAACACATACGGATAAATCAAATGTACGCCCTGTCTCCTGATATTCAACTTTGATATCTGCCTGTCCCAAATAACCTTTAATACGCTCTATATCCTCTGACGCTATCTCCGAAAGGACTTCCAGTTTTTTGTTCTCATTTCCACAGACAACGCCGGCCGCGGCTGCGGCCTCTATTCCTCTTAAACCGCCGGTATTCGGAACAACAACGCTTTTTACGTTTTTAATAATGCTTCCGCTTGCCTTTACTACAATCTTTTCCGGCAATTCCCCTAATACCGCCCTTGCTCTTGCGGCCGCATAAGAAATCGCGATCGGTTCCGTGCATCCCATGGCTGTAACCAGTTCTTCTTTCAGAATCTGCACATATATCTGATAAATATTATCCTCTCTTTTCATTCTCACATCTCCGTATATTTACTCCATCAGTACCGTTACATTGTCGAATTGGCCGGCCGCCTCTTCGATCTTCGCTCTGTTTCCAAGAACGCAGACGGTTCCCTCTCCTGCAAAGCTCTCCATCGCCTGACGCCTGTTTTTCAAGTCTTCTTCCGACGCCTTTAACAACCCTTCTCTGACCTTTGCCCTGACCTGCGGTTCTTCCTGCCGCAGATACCAGGAATCCATTCGTTTTGCCTGTACATATATTTTGGGAGTCCGGTCATATCCTGCAACTGCGCCAATCTTATAATTCAGAAGCTCCTGCTCTCCTAATTCAAGATCTTTCAGCCAACTTGAAGCGCTGCGGAAGGCTTCTATCGTCCTTTTTACGTTCGGATCTCGATAGGAGCTCATGGCCCAGCTTTGATTTGGGAGTACAGACATCTGGCAGCCGTAAGCCCCTCCTTCAGCGCGGATCTTTGCCCACAGATAATCGAAACTCACCATTCTGCCAAGAAGATAATCCTCACCGGTATATTCCCCGATTCCTCCAAGCGCAACATAGGATACCTCCGACGGAATGATAAATGCCTCTGATTTCCCGGGAAGCAATTTATCCTGATACCATCCGGGTTCCCTTTCCCTTGCACTGCGGCAGAACCCGGAAGCTGCGATCAACTGGCGGAAATCGCCGTAAGCTTTCTCTGTGCCTGTAAAACTCATCACCAGATTAGATTTACGGCAAAGCTTCTCCTGAATTTCCTTAAGTTCCCGGATAATCTGCCCCTGGTCCGCGTCAAAGTTCTTCAGAAGCTTTCCTAAGAACTGATAATAGTGAATTCCGTTATAGCGTTCCCTTGCCGCTCCTTCCAGCATATAGTGTGCGGCCGCACGTCCGGACGCATAGCTGTTCCCACTGGTAACAAATCCCCTTTCCAGTTCCATCCTGCTCTGCCTGATCCTTTTCAGAATAATCTCCGGATGCTCCAGAATGGTATCATACAGCAGCTCTTCCCCCAGTTTTACCGCTCTCAGGAGATTCTGTTCCAGACAGCTGACATCCATCACAAACTTGAGTTCCACATGCCGAAGGTCATCTGCTTTGGTGTACGCTTCCAGATAAGCCCTTACATTTCCAAGCCACATATTCTTTTCAACCACTAATTCTTCCAGGCTATGCTTTCTCGTAGGAAGGTCCCCCAAAAGTTCCGAAAGCAGCTTCGCATAAGGGACTTTCTCCGGCTCCAGATCACTGATATCAAAATAGCAGCTTTGATATGCCACCCCTTTTGAAGGGATCTCTTGCTTCAAATATGTAATACCGGATTCTTCCTCTATCCTTGTGAGCGCCTCTTTCTTAGGAATCAGATCATCCGCAGACAGACCCGGCAGGTCTTCTGTCTCTTCTTCCTGCCCCTTCTCTTCGGCCTTTTCAAGAGGTTCCAGGAAAACCTCTGCCTCATAATCATTTTCCAGGAGGATTTCCCTCAGAAGTGATTCAAAGTATCCTTCCTTTACAAGGGTTCTCATCTTCATATATGTTTCTTCAAATTCTATCATCTCGCAAGGTCCGGTTCCCTGCGCCCATCCGCCGGCAATATCCAGTACATATTCTATTCCCTCCGGCTGGCTCCCGCCTTTTTCCCTCATCCAAAATTCCAGACGGTTGATCGCCGAAACCAATACCTCTTCTCCGATTCCTTCTCTGCAAAGTCTGTCCGCCTGTTCTGTGATAACCGTTTTCAACCGTCCTGCAGTTTCTTTGTCTGTATTCTTTATTTTAACGGCAAGATAGGGCTGTCTGATACCATCCATGATAAAATACTGAATCTCCGGGATTCCCAGGCTCTGAATAAGCCCTTTCTTCATCGGCGCCTCGTCTTCCCCCATAATCGCCTGCATAAGAATATAGACTGCATTCATACGTTCCCGGTTGTCAAAATCACCTAGACTATAGGTGCATGACGCAAACACACCCTGATCGCCGAACTTCTCCTTATCATACAGCTTATTTCGGATTCCCTTTACGGGTTTCTGCAGCATAACCGGCTTCGCAGGTTCTGAGCGTTTCATTTTTCCCAGATAAACTTTGTCAATATACTCAAACAATTGTTCCGTATTCATTCTCCCATATAGAACAATACAGCAGTTGGAAGCATTATAAAATGTCCTGTAATATTCCAGAAATTCCTCATAAGACAGTGCGGGAATCGTATCCGGAAATCCTCCTGAAACAAAACGATAAGCCGTTTCCGGAAACATTGCCTTAGACATTTCATCCTCTAATATGTTGTCCAGGGACGAGAAAACTCCCTTCATCTCATTATAGACAACGCCGTTAATCTCCGGAGCTTTTCCGTCTTCGCACTGAAAATGCCAGCCCTCCTGTTCAAAGATCTCTTTATCCGTAAGAACATTCGGACAAAATACCGCGTTTAGATAAACGTCCATCAGATTCATAAAATCCTTCTCATTCTCTGTGCAAAAGGGATATACCGTATGATCCGGGTATGTAATTGCATTTACGAATTCTGCCATGGAATGTTTCATCAGATTGACGAACATAGTTTTATCCGGATATCTGCGGGAACCGTTCAGCACAGAATGCTCCAGAATATGGAAAACTCCCGTGCTGTCCTTTGGTATGGTCCGAAATCCAACCAGAAAGCTCTTTTTAACGTCCTGATTGTCTATGACGATGACCTGCGCTCCGGTTGACAAGTGCTCCATCTGAATAACATCTCCTTCGACCTCCCGCACATACTTCTTTTCTTTAACTTCAAATCCATAGATTTTTTCCCCGATTTCCATATCCGTTCCCTCTTAATACATGAATTCTGTAATCTTCTCTTTTATTTCCTCAACTTCCATCACGCCTACGTTCTCAAACTTCTTTTCACCGTCTTTGTAGAATTGAACGGTTGGAACCGCAAAAATACGATTCTCTTTGCCAAGCTTCGGATAATCTGTGGTGTTCACTTTCACGATATTGATAAACGGAAGCTCCGCGTCTAGCTCTTCCAAAATACGGGAAAAGGCTTTACACGGTACGCATGTTGCGGAAAAGAAATCCACGATCACAAACCCTTCCTTAATCTGCTCCTTAAAACTCTCATCATCCGCATATTGAATTGCCATCTACTTTTCCTCCTTAAAAAAATTCTCTGTCACGTATTCTTTTACTTTATTGTAATAATAATTTACATAAAACATAATTTCCGAATATTCATAAGTATTGATCTTTTCTGCATTTTCTTTCGTTTCATGCCAGAATTTCACGTACTCTTCCATATCGTCCCGGTATTGCTCCATCGTATATCCGACGCCGTCTTTTTCTGCGTATTCCCGCCCCAGAAGATAGCTGCAGAGCCTGTCCCATGAATCGTTCTGCACGCTTGCGAATAATTCATGATAGCTTGAGAACGGCATCTTCCCTTCAAATTCCTCTGGCGTCATGGTTTCCAGATTCAACCCCTGTTCTCTGGAGATTTCCTTCAATCTCTTAATTTCATGATCTGTCATTTCTTTCCAGTCAGCCTTCTTAAGATCGAACGTACTGGCCTCAAATACTTTGTTCATCACATACTGAACGGCTTCGTATCCCTCGTTTTCCCCAATCTTTTTTTTCTGTTCCCGGATCAGACGAGCCTCATATTGTTCTACATTGCTCACTCCTTCAATTCCAAGAGCTTCTATCATCCCGTCCGTGATCACAGGAATCTTTTTTTGCTGAATGGAACGAACCGTTACGGTCACTTTCTCCCCGTCGACGTCCAGCACACCGGCCGTCCCTTTTTTCAGCCCGACGCACATCGCTTCCAGCTTCTTGTGAAAGAACCCCTGTCCTACCATGATTTTCAGGTCCTCTCTGCTAAAAAACGGATTTGCCGATTCCATGTCGCATACAATAAGCGCTCCGTCCGTAACTTCCCCCGCTTCTTCCCATGTGCTGTTCTTGTTCTTTATAAAATCTATTTCTTTCTTGTACGCCTTCTCGTCAAGCTTGAATACTTTCTTGTACATACTGATATCCACCTGATCATACTCGGCAAACGATAAAACTTTTGACTTCATCTTTCTCCTCCTAAAGCGTAAGCTTCGCATATTTACTTTTTAAAAGCTGGAGCACTTCCGTATATTTCTCGCGGCTCACCATGACTTCCCCCGCATATCCGTCAAAAATCAGAGCAAAATTTTTCGCTTCGTTATCCGCCCGGACATAAGATACTTTGGAAAGATTCACGATAAAAGACTGGTAGCACCGGTAAAAATTATAACCTTCCAGAATCTGTTCCAATTCGTTCATAGAATATCCGGAAAGGAGCATTTCCTTTCCGTCCACCATCACCATCTTGTTCTTTCGGTCCGTCCGTTCGATAAAGAGAACCTTATCAATATCCACAAGCTGATATCCGTTTCTCGTCTTGATCATCATAGAACGGTTCACGGATAACCGTTTGTATTGGAGCAGCTCAAACAAATACTGCAGCCGCTTAACCACCCGCTGAAGCACACGGTTATCAAACGGAAGCCGAAAGTATTCATCGCAGCAACAGTCAAATACCTGCCCCGCCTCTAACTTTTCTTCCGAATACAGCGCCACCAGGACGTCCGGCTTTATCTGGGACAGATTGTATGCCAGAAAAGAGCCATCCCCGCTGTATCTTGGATTCCCTGTTTTGATATTGATAAATACCGCGTCCACCTCGTTCAGGCAGATATATTTATTGGCTTCATTGATTCCGTCAAAGGTATGCACAATGTCAAATACATTATAAAACGCCAGCAATTCTTTCAGCTCTGTACACAATGTTTCATCATTTTCTACCAGAACAAGCTTCATTTTCATCAATCAATTCTCCTGACCAAATTCTCCAAACGCTTTTTCTAACGCCTGCACATCGCCTTCATAATAGGTTAATAAAAGTGCAAAAGGACCGTTTTTCTTCGGCATGATAATCGTACCGGCTCCATATAAATCAATCTCGCCTTTCGTCCTGAGACTCTCATATGCCTGATACTCGCCAGATTCCGGATCCAGATTCTCCAGATCCCACCAGTATATTTCGGCTCCGTCATACTTTAGCGCAAGTGTACACAGACCTTCCGCACTGAGCGTCACTTTACTGTCTGCATGGATCAGCCCCTTCTCCTCCAGAAATGAGACGAGTTCATCCACCGTTTTATTCCAGACAGGCGCTTCCCTGTCTTCTTCTTCAGGCACGGCCGCTTCTTCCTCCTTTGGAGGCGTAAAGTCTTCGGACGACGCCACATATCCCACCATCCCACAAAACAGTAACACGAAAAGCAGGGAAGACACAATCGTAAATTTCTTCATAATCATTCCTTCTTTCTTTTAAGACGCCTCAGTAGACTGCAGATATTCCTGATAAGTCCTGCTTACGGCAAATACTTCTTCATGGGTTCCGCAGGCTTCAAGACGTCCGTGATGCATAACGACCAGATAGTCTGCTTCTGCAATCTCGCGCATATCATGGGCGATGAAAACAATAGTATTGCCTTCCATCTTCTTCCTGATACCATGATAGATCTTCATATATGTGTCATGATCCAGACTCGCCCCCGCCTCGTCGAGTATCAGATAATCCGGCTTCGCAATCAATGCCCTGGCAATGGCTATCCTCTGTTTCTGACCGCTTGACAAACGATTCCCCGCCTCTCCAAGAGTCGTATCATATCCGTTGGGAAGCGCATCTATAAAAGAATCCGCCCTGGCTTCTCCTGCCGCTTTTTTCATCTCTTCCTCCGGCGTTTCTCCTTCTGTGCCATACAGAATGTTATCCCGGATCGTACCTGACATCAGCGGATTGTTCTGAAGTACATAGCCAAATTTTTTATGACATTCCCGGGGACTCGTTTCGCTTATCCTGTTTCCTCCAACCCATATTTCTCCCGAATCAGGCTGGTAGAATCCCTGTATCAGTTTCATGACCGTAGATTTTCCGGAACCGTTATCACCGATCACCGCCGTCGTCTTTCCTCCCGGAATGCAAACGGAAAAGTCATGAAGGATTTCTTTTTCGCTCCCATATCCAAAGTTCACGTTTTTGAACACAATATCTCTGTTCTCGGATTCTGTCCAGGAATTGCCTTTTTCCGTATGCTCCTCTTCCATATCAAGAATATCCCCGACATGGACGAGCGCGCCTTTCGAGCCCATCACGTTCTGCCACACCGTCAAAAGCTCCGCCATATAGAGATTCACCTGCGTCATATAGGTGCTGAACATATTAATCCCTGTCGCTTCCATTTTCCCGGCGTTAATCAATCTGGATCCGCCCACTGCCATTACGACAGTCGTAAGAAGGGAGTAGAGGGAATTGGTCAGAACCTGAATCTGTTCCATGAAAGCATAGTATATATCTGCCTTATACCGTGAATCGATTGCCGCATATCCGCTTTCCAGCTCTTTCTCTTCCATTACCTGCGCTTTTACATATTTCCCGGCCGACAGGTGTTCGGAGAAAAATGTGGTCATTTCATTCAACGCCGCATAGCGCTTTTTCATTATGGTAAACTGCAGCTTGCCGACGATGACAAACATTGCCACCGCAACCGGTATGCAGAGCAAAAGGTATGCTGCGAGAGGCGAATTGTATTGATACAAGATCATACAGGCGCGGACAAATCCGAACAGCGACGCAGCTCCTGAGAATATTCCGCTGATCACCAGAGTCGCCTGAGTTACGTCGTTCGTAACGGCCGACACCAGCGAAGACGGCTGTTCCTTTCCGAACTGATCCATCGGAAGATGCAGGATCTTCCTCCACATCGAAAACCTTACCCGCAGGATCACTTTTTGATTGGCATACTCTTCCACAAGCGGCCGCAAAAATCCCAGCAATGCATTAAAAATCGTAAAAAAGACATAGCCTAAAATAACAGAATTATATAGTTCCCCCTTGTTCACACGGACCAGATACTCCGATACTCTCATTCCGACCTCGGCATAAACCACGCCGCTTCCGAATGCGATCAGGTAGAGCCACCAGGGAATTGAAAGCCTTCTGTAAAAGCTCAGAAAAAACGATATTACATGTTTGTTGTTTTTCATCTGCCCTGTCCCTCACTTCCTATTAATTCTCGGTAATATGTATTCTCGGCATATACTTCCGCCGGTTCTCCCTGACAGATAATCTTTCCGTTATGCATTACTATGATATAATCTGCTTTCTGTACGGTCTGTCTGTCGTGGGCAACCATAAGCACGGTTTTACCTTCCATATGCCGTTTCACACTCTTCCATACCTGATCTTTTCCCCGGATGTCCATAGCCGCGGTCGCCTCATCCATAAACAGATAATCCGATTGTTTTAGAAGCGCCCTCGCAAAAGCAATCCGCTGTTTCTGTCCGCCGGAAAGCTTCTCTCCCTGCTCGCCTACATCCGCCAGGAATCCCTCCGGCTGTTCCCTGATAAAATCCATAATTTCCGCGTCCGTACATACTTTTTCCAGTTCTTCATCCGTGACTTCTCTCTTAATTCCGAACAGGATATTGTCGCGGATCGTTCCTGCAAACAATGTACTTTCCTGCGTTACGTATGAGATCTCGCTTCGGAAGCTCTTGAGCGAATACCGCGCGGTATCTTCGCCCCCAAATAAAATCTTACCTCCCGAAACCGGATACATACGCTCCACCAGATTCAGAAGCGTCGTCTTTCCGCTCCCTGACGGTCCGATAAGCGCCGTCACACGTCCTGCCGGAATCTTCAGATTGAGTTTGTCGAACAGGAGTTTATCCTCATAAGAGAAATCAACCTCTCTTAATTCAATATCGCCGCAAAGATGCTCCACATGCTCGCCGTTCTCTATGTCTTCTTCCATTTCTTCCATAATCTGGGCTACTCTTCTGGTCGCTCCCTGGGAGCCCTTGAAGGTTGTCCAATATACACAGTACGCGCTGAGCTGATTAACAATGTTCACCGCGAATCCATAATAGGCGATCCATTGGGTAAGGGTTAACGCGCCGGATGAATAAAAGCTTCGGCCTACCATCACGATCACAATAAACTGCATAGCGCCCACCAATGCATACATCGGAGTTGCGAATCCCAGCCACGCATTCAGAATCGAACTCTTATAGAACCCTTTCATCTTCTCCTGCCCTGTCTGAAGCTCCTTTTCTTCTTTTCCGTAAGATTTGATGAGAAGAAGATTATTGGTTTTTTCTGCAATCGTCTGTGTCAGCTCTGCATTTTTTTGATTTACCAGATCCAACACTCCGAACTTCATCTTTCCCATAACAAATGCAATGACTAAATTCAGCGGAAGTACCGCGATCAGAGCAATCATCAGCTTCTGGTCGTAGGAGCCGATTTTTCCAAGCGTAATGACCAGCGTGTACGCGGAAGTGAGAATAGCAACAAATACTTGCATGATTAGCTGACTGATAGCCGTGATATCCGTTGTAATACGGGAAATCATTTCTTTGGGCTTATTTTTTTCGTAATATCGGAGCGGCAGCCTGACGGTCTTACTCCAGATCATTTTCCTGATATTACGGTCAATTCGCGCAACACACAAGTTACTCATAATCTTACTGACCGAACCGATCAGCTGGGATAGTAATGTAAAAGCCAAAAACGGAAGAACCACGGTGCCAAAATTCACATTTCCGGCAAACAGTTCGGCCGTGTATTCCGTTACGCTGATTCCTACGTTGGTAAGAAGAGCTGTAATGGCAATATATGCAAGAATCCACAGATAAGGAAGTCTTGCCTTCTGCAGCATGCGAAAAAAGCTTCCCATGCTGCCCCTGTCTTTTCCAAAAACCCGTTCCATATTGTTTCCCTGCCTTTTCTTAATTTCAGAGCATCTGCTTTTGTACTTTCACAGTTATATTGAAGCTGCTATTCGTTTTCCAGCGTTTCGAACGCTTTGGCCGCGTCCTGTTTCTTTTCATAGTCCTCTGAAAATGCAATCGCATAAGCTCCGTTTGCCGCTTCCGTCTCAAGAACCGCGGCGCCTCCGGCAAGGACTATCGTTCCCTTGTTAGCAGCCATAGACTCATAGTTGCCATATAAATCCGTCTTGTTTTCCTGATCCCACCAGAACAGCCAGAGTCCATCATAATCATATGCTTTATCCGCCACTTTCGTCTCAGTAAACTCTCCATTTGTATTGTCTGTGAGATATCCTGTTGTTTCATTGATATCAACCGGTTCGCAGTCCTCCAAAATGAATCCTTCCTGCTCAAAATAATCCACCATATCTTCGTATGGAGAAGTGGAGGCATTCACTTCAATTTTTTCTTCTTTCGGCGTACATCCCGCCGTCATTCCACATACGGTTGCTGTTGCAATGATAACTGCCGCAGTCTTCTTCATCTTTTTTGTTCCCATCTCATCAATCTCCTTTTATAAAAATTTTACAATTAGATTACTTTATTTTTACAACAAAATCAGCAGTTTAACAAGAAGGTTATCCTATTCTGTCCCCGATTTCGTTCATAGTGTCTTTTATCTCTCATCCCACTGCCCCAATTGTTGGGAAATGAAACACCTTTCAACCTCGCGAAGCATCACTTCTTTTCTATAACGTAATTCCAGCATTTCATCTCTGTAATGGCATTTACCATATGATATTAAGTTATAAGGACAAAGGGGTCTGGAAAAATTGTTTGGAGTATATTCTTAGAGCTAAGATGAGAAACCGAATAAAACCAAGATACGTCAGTCAGCATTTTAGGATCGTCCTGACAAAGAATAATCTAAAGCTGATACGCTTCCACGAACTCGGGCATTATTCAATGAAGAAAATGAATCAGAAAGCAAATGAACTTTTCTCTGAACTATGCAGCACGAAATATCACATAGAATAGAAAAACCGACGTAAATACGTCGGTTTAAATATGCCGCAGACCGGAATCGAACCGGTACGGGAGATTAGTCCCGCAGGATTTTAAGTCCTGTGCGTCTGCCAGTTCCGCCACTGCGGCATTCCTTATGATGTTCTCACATCATAAATGGGACCTATAGGGCTCGAACCTATGACCCTCTGCTTGTAAGGCAGATGCTCTCCCAGCTGAGCTAAGATCCCGCTTATTAAATTGCGTATAACATTGCCCCTATACCGGTATACAATGCTAACGACCCAGAAGAGACTCGAACTCTCGACCTCCGCCGTGACAGGGCGGCGCTCTAACCAACTGAGCCACTGGGCCTCGTTATGAGCACTTAGCGTCTGTCCTTTAGACGCTTACGTGCGATACATCTCACCGCCGTTAGCGAGGTTTTTCACGAGCTTACCAGGTGAGGCGTTATGTGCACTTAGCGTCTGTCCTTTAGACGCTTACGTGCGATACATCTCACCGCCGTTAGCGAGGTTTTTCACGAGCTTACCAGGTGAGATAAAATGGACCTTCGGGGACTCGAACCCAGGACCGATCGGTTATGAGCCGATTGCTCTAACCAACTGAGCTAAAGGTCCATAAAATATAAGTCCCTTATAGGACTAAGCCGATGATCGGACTCGAACCGATAACCTGCTGATTACAAATCAGCTGCTCTGCCAATTGAGCCACATCGGCATCAATAATGAATATACCTCCCCGGTAATCCATCAATGACTCCAACGGGAATCGAACCCGTGTTACCGCCGTGAAAGGGCGATGTCTTAACCGCTTGACCATGGAGCCATAACCTCGTCCACACACTTCTCTTGTGGTGACCGAGATTTATATTACCACAATTCACATCAATTTGCAACACTTTTTTTCATGTTTTTCGCTATTATTCGTATTTTATTCGTATTTTTTTGTAACCGCTTTTGTAACCGTTCAGACAAGCCTCCCTGCTGCATACAGTCAAAGACCCCGATGCAAGCAACGGGGCATCAAATTTGTAGCGCTACAGAGCAGCGGGGTATTTGACCCTCGCGGCAGTCGCCAAATGAGCATGCAAGCATGCCCGCTTGGCTCGTTGCTCGCGGGAATAATCCATTTAAAATCGCTTTGCAATGAGATTTTTCACTCTAATAACTCCAGGAAATCCTCTCTGCTCATATTGCCCAACTGACCCGCGGCGCCTCCGACTATCTCTTCTAACAGCTCCTTCTTCGATTCCTGGATCTTACGGATCTTCTCCTCCACCGATCCCTTAGCAATAAGCTGATAGACCGTGACCTTCTTATCCTGTCCGATCCGGTGTGCACGATCGGTTGCCTGATTCTGTACTGCAAGATTCCACCATGGATCATAATGGATCACGACGTCCGCCCCGGTCAGGTTCAACCCCACGCCTCCGGCCTTCAGGGATATCAGAAATACTCTTGTATCATCCTCATTGAACTTCTTCACCAGCTTCAGCCGCTTCTCCTTGGATGTCTCCCCGGAGATCATGTAGAATGACAGTTCTCTCTTTGCAAGCTCCTGCCTGATGATCTCCAGCATAGAGACAAACTGAGAGAACAACAGGATCTTATGTCCGCCCTCTGCCGCCCGCTCAACCAGTTCAATACACGCTTCCAGCTTAGCGGATCCTCCTTTATAATTCTCAAAACACAGCGACGGGTCGCAGCAGACCTGTCTTAGTCTTGTCAGCTCCGCCAAGATCTGAATCTTATTCTTCTGGAATTCCGCTTTATCCTGCCCGGCGATCTGCTGGCGCATATGAACGACCTGCGCATCATATAACTCCTGCTGCTTTTTCTCGAATTTGACATAATGGATCTTCTCGATCTTATCTGGAAGGTCCTTCAATACGTCCCGTTTCAAACGCCGCAGGATAAATGGGGACGTCATCTTCTTAAGCCTCTCCATCGCCGCTTCATCCTGATTCTTGATGATCGGAGCCTCAAAATCCCGCCTGAACACTTCGTATTTGTATAGAAAGCCCGGCATCAGATAATCAAAGATACTCCAGATCTCACTGAGCCTGTTCTCGATAGGCGTGCCTGTCAATGCATATCTGATCTGGCTGTTGATCACCTTCACCGCCTTCGCCGCCACCGTCTGATGGTTCTTAATATACTGCGCCTCATCTATGATCTGATACAAGAACTCTTTGCCCTCGTATAACTCTGTATCACGTTTCAGCAGATCATAAGACGTTACCAGCACGTCGGCCTCCCGGTAAGCTTCTAATTTGTTCCTGCGCTCTCCCTGTGTGCCTGTAACCAGGACAAACTTAAGCTCCGGTGCAAACCTGCGAAGCTCCTCGCCCCAGTTGAAGACCAGGGATGCCGGAGCTACCACCAAGGATACCCCTTCTCTTCCTTCCTGTTTTGCCGCAAGAAGCACTGCGATCACCTGTAATGTCTTCCCCAGCCCCATATCGTCCGCCAGGATTCCTCCAAACTTGAAGGCTTCCAGGGTACGCAGCCATCGGTATCCGTTCTTTTGATAGTTTCGGAGCACCCTTTCAAGCTCCTTAGGCAGTTGAAAATCAGAATCATTTACCGTCTTAAAATCTCTGACCAGATTGCGGAAATGGCTGTCGCGCTCGCTGTAGACATTTTCATTTTCTTCCAGCATCTTATCAAGATACAAGGTCCGGTACATGGGAAGCTCAATATTCCCTTTGAGGAAATCTTTCACCGACAGATGGAGCGAATTCATCATCTCGTCAAGCATCTCATAGGAATTGTCTGTAAGATCCACAAAATCTCCGCTTTTCAAACGGTGATACTTCTTCTTGCTGCGGTAACTGTTAAGAATATCCAAGAGTTCCTCCGCCGGAAGATCTTCCGTCGCAATATCCAGATTCAGAAGTCCGCTCTTGATCGATACTCCCACGGACATTTTCATCTTCTTCGTTACCTTAAGGTTTGAAAAACGCTTGGTACACTGAACCTCCCCCAGGCCGAACAATGCGTCTAACCCCTTCGCCAACACCTGGTACATGCATTCCTCATCTTTTCCGCAGTGAAGCTCCTGCTTCTCCCTATCCAACTGAGGGAACCACTGCCTTGCCAGGAAGAGGATCTCCCGTTCCCTGTGTTCTTCCCGCACGATATTCCCGTTCCACTTAACCCCTTCGCTCTCAGGTTTAATAAGCGGAAATTCTGTATCTCCGTAACGCACGCCCGGTTTGCAGGCAATATTATGATCCTCTGCATCCAGATAGAATATGAATTCCGCTTCCGGCGGCAGATACTCTTCGATCTCTTCCTCATTTTCTTCCGCGATATCTACAATATCCCGAATCTGCGGCAGTACGGAATAATAGAACTCACCCAGGTTATTTCTCCCGATCTGAAATGACAGGCTTCCGCCGTCACACTGCTCTGTCAATGGCCGGATACGCTGCAAGAAGCCTTCCTCCATCCTGTATAAGCCGTCTCCCTCAATATAATAAGCCGTCTTCACTCCGTAAAACATATCAGGAAATTCACACTCCACATTGATTCCGTGAAATGTCTTGCTTTTACCTAATAGATTCTTATTAATTGACATAAAAACCCTGGGATTCCTCTCCCGGCAGGTCAGTTCACAGCGCTCCCGGCTGTCCGCATCCCGATTCTCATAGGCTACCGGTTCCCCCGACGCGATCTCATAGAATTGATCCAGGCGCCATCCAAAGAGATGCATTTCATTCTTCTTGGCTGCCACCTTCCTGAAATACGGCCCGGATTCCATCAGACGATTTTCAAACTCTCCTTCTTCCAGCACAAGATTTCTTATAAAGGCAATCCACTGTCTCCCCTTCTCAGTAAAATTCTCCAGCCGGTGATTAAGCTCCAGGCTGGTACCATAGCTCCCCATCGCGGAATTTCTTACATCTTCATCTAATTTAAACAGATCTTTCACGAGCAGCATCTTCTTCTGCCCGATCTTAAATGAAACCATCAGCTTGCCGTCTTTCTGAACCAGACGCGGTACAAGCCGAATACTCTCATCATCCCCCATAGCCCCTGAGATCGTCTGGTTGGCGTGATCCTTCTGGAATAAGAAGAGAATCTCACTCCCCCATATGTCCGTCGCATCTCCAAGGCGGTTCTGCTCTAAATATGCCGACAACATCTGCAGCGCTGCAGCCACATGCTCGCAATTATCCATCTGCGTATAATATCTGTAAAAATTCCCTCCAAACATGCTGCAGCTGCATTCTGCAGATATCGCCTGATCCCTGGAAAAAATAATGTGAACCTTGAATCTCTTACCCGCCCCCTTCTCCCTGTCCTTAACTTCGCATTCTATAACTCCCATCGTCTCCTCATAACCGTTGATATAGCCGGTATCTATGCTCTTAAGCACAACTTGCTTCTGTGCCAGAAGCTCTTTTCCTCTTTTCACTGCATCCATTTTAAAATGCAGAGATTCCCTGATCTTAACGATATCAAAATATGTATATTGTTCCATAGTCCTCCTGCTCTTTTGCGCGTTGCCGCATAAATCAGGCTCATTCAACCCTGATTACAGCTTATGTTTTCTTTAATCATATCACATTTACCGCACGGAATGCAAAAAAAGAGCAGAAAATGTTGAATTTTTCCGCTCTTTTTATGATTATGCAAATTTTGCTTTCAACTCTTCCAGCGCTTTCACAACCGTTGACCTCGGACAAGCCAGATTGAACCTTGCGAACCCGTCTCCAAGCTTCCCGAAGAAGTTCCCGTCATTTGACGCGATATGGCATTCCTTCAGCAGATAATCGTGAAGCTTCTCCGAAGGCATCCCTGTCTTACGGAAATCCACCCACACCAGATAGGTCCCTTCCGGCTTGCACACAGTCAGAGAAGGAATCTCGCGTTTCACATAGTCTGTAAAATACTCCAGATTCCCGTCAATATAGCAGTTCAGCTCTGTCAGCCATTCCTCGGAATCATTGTACGCCGCCACAAGAGCCGCCTCTGCGAACGCATTATTCTCGGCCGCATGGGACCGCTCTGCGATCGCCTGATACTTCTCCCTCAATGCTTCATTGAAAATAAAGCAGTTGGCCACATGGATACTTGCCAGATTAAATGCCTTGGACGGAGATGTGCAGACAATACACCTGTTCCGAATCTCTTCTGACAAGGAAGAGATAAATGTATGCTCATACCCTTCCGAGATCAATTCACTGTGGATATCGTCTGAGATTATGTACAGATCATGTTTTATGCAAATATCTGCAAATGCCTGTAATTCTTCTCTTCTCCATACACGTCCCGACGGATTGTGCGGATTGCAGAAGATCACGGCCTTCGTCTTCCCGGTGATCCGGCTCTCAAAATCATCCAAGTCCATGGTATAATAACCGTCATCATTTTTCATCGGGCTTTCTACCAGAACGCGGTCATTATCATTTACGACCTTAAAGAACGGACCGTATACCGGCGTCATGATGATAATCTCGTCACCTGCTTCCGAGACCGCCTGCACCGCGAAGGACAATCCCATCACAACATTAGGCACATAGCAGATTTCCTCTTTCTTTAACTCCAATCCGTGTCTCCTCTTCATCCAGTTTATGATCGATTCATAATACCGATCTGATAAAAACTGATATCCGAAGGCTCCCTGTCCGGCTATTCTCTGCAGGCTCTCCGTGATTGCCGGGGCAACTTCAAAATCCATATCGGCGATCCACATCGGCGTTACATCCGATGTTACAAACGGCACATCCCATTTCACACAATTCGTTCCTCTTCGCTCAATACCTTCATCAAAATGATACATCTCTAACCTCCAACATGATATTTATTCTGCCCGGAATCTTATTCTCCGATCATCATCTTAATGATCTCTTCATTGGTCTCCCTCATGCCTTCCTTCCCGAGACGTCCGATATTCGTAATCGTAGCCTCCACACCGTCTGTCACGATCCCGTCTCCCGCGTAGAACTGCTGCCCTCTTAAGTACATATTGTACCCTAAGATCCCGGCATCTACAGACGCGGCGATCTTGGCTGCACAGGACGCCTTCGCCCCGTCGCACACCATACCGGATACGATCGCCAGTGCATTGACCACCGTATGTACCGCCTCTTCATAACCTCCTCCGCACAGATAAGCAATTCCGGCTCCTGCCGCAGCTCCCGCGCTGACGGCTCCGCAGTACGCAGACAGCCTCCCGATCCCGGTCTTCTGGTGAATCGCTACAAGATTCGACAGTACCAGCGCACGGTATGCCTTCTCCTGCCCACATTCCTTCTCCTTCGCATATTCCAGGACCGGCAGTGAACAGGTCATCCCCTGGTTCCCGCTTCCCGCGTTGATGATAACCGGAAGCTCGCAGCCGTTCATACGGGCATCCGATCCCGCTGCCGCCATAGCCTTGGCCCTCGTCCTTACATCCGTCCCATAAGTATCCAGCAGCACACTTCCGATGTTCGCACCGTAATCGCCGCGCAGACCTTCCTTGGCAATGGCCGTATTATACTCGATCTGACGGTCGATCACTTCCTTTACATCCTGAATATCCACGGTATTGGCAAAATCCCAGATACTCTCCATATCCAGGAGACTCCTGTCTGTCAGCCCTTCCTCACTCTCGCCCTCTACAGGAACCGACATAAGCTTCTCGCCGTCCTTTTCGATCAGTACGATATTCGTATGATAGTTGGCGATGCGCACCTTCACATAAGAGTCTCCCTTGAATACGATCACGATAATGTCAAATGTGATACTGTTATCAATATGATCCACACTGACCGGTACCTTCTCAAGGAATTCCACCATCTGTCTGGTCTGTTCCTGGGAAACTTCTGCGATCACTTCCAGCTCCCGCTCCGGTTTCCCGGCAATGATCCCCGCCGCCGCTGCCGCCGGTATCCCTTTCAGATGGTTGGTATTAGGAACGATCACGCTCTTGACATTCTTAATGATGCTTCCGCTCGCCCCGATACTCACCTTATCCGGAATGCATCCTAAGACTTCCCTGGCCTTCGCCGCCGCATAAGCCAGGGCGATCGGCTCCGTACACCCCATGGCCGGAACCAGCTCCTCCTCTAAAATCTGAACATACGCCTGGTACTTTTCATCTGATTTTTGCACAATGCTCCTCCTCTGGCCTTTTCGACATTTTTCTTTATTATATGAAAATTCAAAAAAATTTTCAACTGTTTACAATCTACATTTCAAAATAATTAAAAGCTACCAATTTTGACTTTTCTCTCTTAGGCACTAAAAATAGCCATAGCTATCTCTTTGCAAAAATACATGTTCCCCTTTTTTCAAATCACTCTTGACACTTCCATTTTATTCCGCTAAAATATGTTTTGTATCGAACAGTTTTACAGAGAACAATTCGCATTCGAACATTAGGAGGCCATATGAAAAGGCGGGAAGAAAAGATAGGTTTTGAGATACGGAGACTTGACCACATGCTGGGCAGGAATATGCAGGCCCATGTAAGGGCGGCGGGAATCGACGAGGTCACGCTGATGCACGGATGGATCATCCGTTACCTGTATACCAATCAAGACAAGGATGTATTTCAGAAGGATATCGAGCAGTATTTTTCCATTGGCAGGTCTACCGTCACGAACATTATACAGTTGATGGAGCGAAAGGGATATATCGCCCGGGAATCCGTAGAACACGACGCCAGGCTTAAGAAAGTGGTATTGACGGAAAAGGGAATCCGCAATCAGGAGATGCTTGAA
The DNA here is from genome assembly GCA_910574715.1 of Lachnospiraceae bacterium. Classification (GTDB taxonomy): domain Bacteria; phylum Bacillota; class Clostridia; order Lachnospirales; family Lachnospiraceae; genus Sporofaciens. Next base: position 32,590 of record CAJTCH010000020.1, read on the forward strand.
GATCTGGTCGAGAGTCTTGATACCAGGCTGGTGGACGGGATCACAGACGAGGAGTTATACGTATTCTACTCTGTGATTGAGAAATTAAAGAGGAATCTTACGAAACAGATATGCTCTGACGGCAGAAAGGAGGAATTTGATGATCCGAACTTTATTGAGTGAAGTAAAAGAATATAAGAGAGCTTCGATTGCGACGCCGCTGTTCATGATACTGGAGGTACTGATGGAGATGACGATCCCTTTTCTGATGGCTTCGATCATAGACGACGGCGTTAACGCAGGGGACCTTGGACATATCTACAAGGTCGGCGGCATCATGGTTGCGGCGGCTGCTATCGGGCTGCTTGCCGGAATCGCGGGAGGGCGATACGGCGCGAAGGCTTCCGCCGGACTGGCGAAGAACCTTCGCGAGACGATGTTCAACCACATCCAGACATTTTCATTTGCCAACATCGATAAGTACAGCACGGCAGGCCTGGTAACGCGTCTCACAACGGATGTGACCAATGTACAGAATGCTTACCAGATGACCCTGCGCATGTTTACCCGGGCGCCGGCAAGCCTTCTGTGCGCCATGATCATGGCGTTCCGCATCAACGCACGGCTGTCCAATATCTATCTTGCAGCCGTAGTGATCCTTGGAATTCTGCTGATGCTGATCATGCGCCATGCGACTCAGTATTTTCAGCAGGCATTTCCCAAATACGACGACCTGAACGCATCTGTCCAGGAGAATGTCTCTGCGATCCGCGTAGTCAAGGCATATGTCCGTGAAGAACAGGAGACCGGCAAGTTCAAGAAGGCAAGCGAGAACATTTACCGGATATTCATGAAGGCAGAATGCAATCTGGTATATAACGCGCCGCTTATGCAGTTCACAGTCTATAGCTGTATCCTTCTGATCAGTTGGATCGGAGCGAAGATGATCGTATCCTCTTCGCTGACCACGGGAGAGCTGATGAGCCTGCTTGCCTACTGTATGAACATCCTCATGAGTCTGATGATGCTGTCTATGGTGTTCGTTATGATATCCATGAGTACGGCGAGTATCAGGCGTATCTCAGAGGTACTCGGCGAGACCAGTGATATTAAGAATCCGTCCGAACCGATCTATGAAGTGACAGACGGAAGTATCGAATTTCGCCACGTGGATTTTGCATACCGCAAGGACAGTGAGCGGCCGGTCCTTAAGGATATCAATCTTAAGATCTGCTCCGGGGAAGTGATCGGAATCATCGGCGGGACCGGAAGCGCCAAGACCAGTCTTGTGAACCTGATCAGCCGTCTCTACGATGTGACGGACGGAGAGATTCTTGTCGGAGGACGCAATGTAAAGGAATATGACATGGAGGCTTTGCGAAATCAGGTGTCTGTAGTGCTTCAGAACAATGTACTGTTCTCCGGCTCTATTCTTGATAATCTCAGATGGGGCGACGAAAATGCCACGGAGGAAATGTGCCGGGAAGCATGCCGCCAGGCGTGTGCGGATGAATTCATCCGGCAGCTTCCAAACGGGTATGAAACCTACATCGAACAGGGCGGAAGCAATGTATCCGGCGGCCAGAGACAACGGCTCTGTATTGCAAGAGCGCTCCTTAAAAAGCCGAAGATCCTGATCTTAGACGACAGTACCAGCGCGGTGGATACGGCTACGGACGCAAAGATCCGCAAGGCCTTTTGCGAAGAGATCCCGGACACGACAAAGCTTATTATTGCCCAGCGGATCACAAGCGTCAAGGATGCCGACCGCATTATCGTGATGGAAGAAGGCTGTGTGGACGGTTTCGGAACCCATGAAGAGCTACTTGCGGAAAATGCCATTTACCGCGAGGTCTATGAATCGCAGACCAACGGCGGCGGAGATTTTGATGAGAAGGCAGGTGAATAGATATGCCGGGACCAATGAACAGGGGGCCGAGAGGAGTAAAGCCTCAGGTGAAAAACCCCATGAAGATATTTAAAAGACTGATGGGCTATGTGTTCCAGTATTATAAGCTTCATTACATAGCTGTGATCGCGCTGATATTCATAAGCGTGATCGCAAGTGTACAGGGCACTATGTTTATGAAGAATCTGATCGACGATTATATTACACCGTTTCTTCTGACGGATACGCCGGATTTCACACCGCTGACCCGTGCGATCGCAAGGGTCGCAGCATTCTACGGTGTAGGGATCATCGCTACTTATGCGTACAACCGGATCATGGTAAATGTGACTCAGGGGACATTAAGATCCCTTCGGGATGATCTGTTTGCGCATATGGAACGGCTTCCCATCAAGTATTTTGACACCCATGCCCATGGGGATATTATGTCTGTCTATACCAACGATATAGATACCCTGCGCCAGATGATCAGCCAGAGTATTCCGCAGGTAGTCAGCAGCGCCATCACTATCGTCAGCGTGTTCATCAGTATGCTGATCTTAAATATACCGCTGACAGCAGTAACACTTCTGATGGTTGCCGTTATGATCTTAAGCTCCAAGGCTGCCGCCGGACGAAGCGGCAAATACTTCTTAGAACAGCAGGCGAACTTAGGAGCAGTCAATGGATATATCGAAGAGATGATGAACGGCCAGAAGGTGGTGAAGGTATTCTGCCACGAAGAAGAGAACAAGAAATCCTTCAAGGAACTGAACGACCGTCTGTATGTCAGTGCAGACCGCGCCAATACCTATGCCAATCTCTTAGGGCCGATCACCGCACAGCTCGGCAATATCAGCTATGTAGTCTGTGCGATCGTAGGCGGAGCGCTTGCCCTGAACCATGTGGGCGGATTCACCCTTGGCGGGCTTGCAAGCTTCCTGACCTTCAATAAGAGCTTCAGCATGCCGATCAATCAGGTAAGCCAGCAGTTGAATGCGGTGGTGATGGCGATGGCCGGGGCGCAGCGTGTCTTTGAGATGTTGGATGAGGAGGCAGAGCAGGATCAGGGATATGTGACGCTGGTCAATGCTGTTGAGGAGAACGGACATTTGACAGAGAGCGACACGCGAACCGGAAGATGGGCTTGGAAGCATACCCACCAGGCGGACGGCAGTATCGACTATGTAGAAGTACGGGGTGATGTGGTATTCAACGGAGTAGATTTTGGTTATAACAACGACAAGATCGTACTCCATGACGTGAAACTCTTCGCCGAACCGGGACAGAAGATCGCATTCGTCGGCTCTACCGGCGCCGGCAAGACAACGATCACGAACCTGATCAACCGATTCTACGATATTCAAGACGGGAAGATCCGCTACGACGGCATCAACATCAACAAGATCAGAAAATCCGACCTGCGCCGTTCTCTTGGTATCGTACTCCAGGATACCCATCTGTTCACCGGAACCGTGATGGAAAATATCCGTTTCGGCAAATTAGATGCGACGGACGAGGAAGTGATCGCAGCGGCAAAGCTTGCCAATGCGGACGGATTCATCCGAAGGCTTCCCAATGGGTATGACACCATGCTGACCGGTGACGGAGCAAACCTAAGCCAGGGACAGAGACAGCTTCTTGCGATCGCCCGCGCCGCGGTAGCTGATCCACCGGTGCTGATCCTGGATGAAGCGACAAGCTCTATCGATACCAGAACCGAACGGATCGTACAGGACGGTATGGATAAGCTGATGAATGGCAGGACTACCTTTGTGATCGCCCATAGGCTGTCGACAGTGCGCAATTCAGATTGTATCATGGTGCTGGAACAGGGACGGATCATTGAGAGGGGAACGCATGAACAGTTGATCGAAGAGAAAGGGAAATATTATCAATTGTATACCGGGAATGCGATCAGTGCTTAATATATCTTATGTTTTTGTCGATATTGATTGATATCAGATAAGAATATGTATCTTGTTTGATGCCAGATAATGATAAATTTTTAGAGCATCAAAAGTATATTGAAAAAGATTTCTGCATATGCTATAATGCCTATAGGCAAAAAGATGTAAGAAGTCCACGTTGACGAAGAAATGAATCCCTCGACCGTACTGCAATACAGTCGAAGGATTCTTCTTTTCTTTTATAGTGGCAAAGCACCCACTAGGCTAACTGTTGCCCTTGTCGTCACCGTCTAACCATTTGATGATGTAGTGGCAAGCTACACCGCCCAGAACGGCGAGTAAAAAAGATGTAAGAAATTCCAACATTGACACCTCCTCCCTGTTGCGGGTGTCGGTGAGCAACAAAAAAATTATACCATATTATTTACCGATAGGCAAAAAGAAATCACAAGTCTATTTGTAAAATATTATACGGGATGGGACTATGGCACAGCTATACCAGATAGGCACACCTTACATTATTGGCAGTTATTCTATGGATATGATGGCATGGAATGATCTCGACATTGATATCGAAAACCATGCTATGTCAATCGGCAGATTTATCATAGGTATAAAACAGGAGCTCTTAAAACGCGGGCTGTATGGCTTCTATCAATATTCCAGTATGGATGTTTACCGGTAACAGTTCAGACAGGTCTGCGCATTCACTGCGCTGACCGTGTCATAGAGTAGAGCCTGAAAGCATACGGCCCATCGCGAAGCGATTTTTAATGGCCGGATGCCTGTAACAGTGAAGGTATCTGAACTGTTACGTTTACCGCGCCGTACTGGAACAAGGAATTACAGACACAGACGAACTTCTTGAACGCTATGTTAAAACTATGAATTATCTATAAACAACATGTAAAGACGGATACCAATCTCTTCATTGATATCCGCCTTTACTCTGATCCTTCAATCATTCTTTTTTTACCTCTTTCTTCTTCGGTTCCAGTTCCTTGATGCTCTACCAATTCACTGCCCGATACTGGTATTTTGTGAAAAAGTTTAAGTTCTTGGCGGTCCGTACCTCCTTTTCATAAACTCTTCGACTCCTGATATTCAGCGCCTTCTCTCAGGAATCTTCTCTCAACACTTGTGCTGATGGTAAATAACAATTCATTACTTACAGCTCGCGTCTGTCTTGTAATGCAGTTTTGTTATTTGTTAAATATAAAATATCACACTTGTCTTTATTTGTCAATATATTTTTTGTAATTTTGTCAATTTTTCTTTTGTTGTATGTATATTTATTATTTTAATTATATTTTTCAGTTTTTACAGCAGCTCTCACGGCAAAAAGAAAAGGTGTAAAGCCCATACTGAGATAGAGACTTTGCACCTTATAATCATTATTCTTTAATCACATCAAGTTCAGCAAGATTAATTCCTGACGCCGTCAGAATAACTTTTAACTCAATATAGCGTCCCCGGATTTCTTTATAAACTGCTGAATCCTTATTATCAATTAAAAGCATATATTTTTGGACTCTTGCAAATTCTTCTACTGATATTTTCATCATCTCTTTTTCAGTCATAACTTCACCACCTTTTTATAAGTGCCGTTTACTTTGATGCTTTCATTATATCAACCGGCAAATGTGGTGTAAAGCTTTTATTTCCGTTATATCAGATCACATCCGTATATTTCATGATCTTCGTCATGACCGCCATCTTCTTGCCAAGGTTTCCCGCATTTTCCATACCGATCTCATCTTCCATCGTCTGAGACCCGTCCCCCGGGCTCCACAGAGCCGCGCCGGAATAGACACCGGAACCGCCGTTGCAGATCGTCATTCCCTGCGTGTTATAGAAATTAACGATCGTCTGGAGTGTGAATTCCTGTCCTCCGTTCCTGGTTCCGCCTACCGCGATAGCAGCTCCCACCTTCTTCGTAAAGAAATACGGATCCTTCACACTGATCATCCATGCGGAGCGGAATCTGCTGAAGAATGTGGATAACTGTGCGGTAACGCTCATCTCATATACCGGTGAGGCAATAATGATACCGTCCGCCTCGTAGAATTTGTCATATAACTCTGTCATGTCATCTGTAAATACCGTACAGCGGTCTGATTCGTCACGCAGACATTTGTTGCAGTGAACACAGGGCTGCATCTTTCTGGCACGAAGCTCCACCAGTTCTGTCTGCACATCACCCTGGGCTTCCGCCTCCTTAAGCGCTGCACTAAGGGCTGTATAAGAAGATTTTCTTCTGGGACTTCCGCATATTCCTAATATCTTAACCATGGTTATTCCTCCATTTTGTTCATATGTATATTTTCTTCATATGTCAATGTCTCCCACTCGGAGAACCGGTTCTCAATCTGCACTTCGCTAATCAGTCGGTTGTCCTACCCAGAGCATGCAACACTGCCTCCGGGTCCGCCGGCAGAGAGTCGATCTCAGCGCCGATCGCATTGCAGATGGCATTGACAACTGCCGGAGCGCACGGTACTACCGGACACTCGCCAAGGCTCTTGGCCCCGTACGGACCTCCCGGCTCTCCTTCGCCTTCCGCAACAAAGTCCATATAGAGCTTCGGCATATCGCATGCGTTCAAAAGATGATACTGCTTAAAGCATGTCTCCTGCGGATTCCCTTCTGCATCATAGGTGATGTTCTCTGACAGACCATAACCAAGCCCCATATGGATCGCTCCTGCAAGCTGTCCTTCCAACGCCAGGGGATTGATCACTCTTCCCACATCCTGTACCGCAGAGTATTCTAAGACTTTGGTCTTGCCCGTCTCTGTGTCCACCTGCACCTTCGCGATATGGACTCCGTAAGAGCTTGGGCCTCTCGGCGCCGGATGAGTCTCCGAGCAGCACAGTTCCCGCATACTGTCTCTCTGACAGTGAAGCATCACCTCAGCGATGGATACAGATCTTCCTTCCTGCGTGCTGTCCCACGCCCTGTCGTCATACAGTTCTACCTGCTCAGGGTCTATCTCAAGAAGGTCTGAAGCTTCCTTCTGAAGCTCCTTCTTCATGGATTCCGCTGCCTTCTTGGCAGCCATTCCGACCACGTATGTACCGCGGCTGGCATAGTCGCCCAGATGCCACAGACAGGCGTCCGTATCTGCCTCTACCGTATCGATCTTATCAAGCGGGATTCCCAGCACTTCGGACACCACCTGTTTCTGCATCCCCACGTTATCATTTCCCATATCATGGGAACCGCTGTACAGGATACAGGTTCCGTCTTCGTTCATCTTCAGCATCAGTGTCGTGACGTCGCGGTGCGCGCCGAAGCAGTTATTGCCGTGGACACCCAGCGCTACCCCTACGCCGATCCGATAGCGTCCGTCCCTGGATTCTTCCTGTTCCTTACAGATATCCTCATAATGGATAAGCTCTTTGGCTCTTCTTAAGCAATCCTTCGGTCTCGGGTTGCCGTGCGGCTTATGGAAGCAGGGATCCAGACTGTCTGGATCTACCATATTGATCTCCTGAAGCCATGCCGGATCCATATGAAGGAAGTTCGCGATCTTGTTGATCTGACGCTCCAGGCCGAAATACGCCTGAGGCGAACCATATCCCCGCATCGCTCCCGCTACAATCGTATTGGTATACACCGGATTCACATGAAAACGCATATTTTCAATCTTATAGGCCTTGAATACCTTATGGGACATTGCGCCGGATACGTTCAGCGCACTGGTGGCGTAAGCGCCGGTATCATTGTAGAACTTCATATCTACCGCATGGATTCTGCCGTCTTTCATGAATCCTGTCTTAATGCAGGCAATAGAACCGTGGCGTACACGGGTTCCGAAGATACACTCCCTTCGGGTATATTCAAGCTTTACCGGACGGCGCGTCATCTTAGAGAGCACTGCCGCCACCGGTTCCACCGTCATCTCAAGCTTGCCCCCGAATGCGCCTCCGATGGCAGGCGCCGACATACGGATCCGGTTATACGGGAGATTGAATATCTGGCTTAAGATCACCCGGAATCCGAATGTATTCTGGGACGGGCTGTAGATCGTCAGCTTGTCGTCATAGCTCCAGTCTGCGATCGCCACATGAGGCTCGACCGCCGCGTGGTGGATCGGCTGTGTGGTAAAACGATCCTCAAATACATAGTCGCACTCCTCCAATGCCTTATCCACATCCCCGGTTTCTACATGTGCCTGTCCTACGATGTTGCCGCCCTCGTGGATCGGATATGCATCCTCCTTGATCGCCTCCTCCACCGTCATCATGACCGGAAGCTCTTCGTATTCCACCTGGATCAGCTTCACCGCTTCCTGGGCGATCTCCAGGGTATCCGCCGCTACCGCCGCCACACGGTCCCCGACAAAACGAACCGTATCGTCGAAGATTCTCTCCGTATTCGGAATCTTATGCTCAATAAACCGCAGCGCGCTGTTGAACCTGGTCTGCGGCGTATTCTTATAGGTCGCAACTGCACGTACGCCCGGCAGACTCTCTGCCCGGCTGGTATCGATACTCTTGATTCGCGCATGTGCCTTGGGACTGAACAAGACTTTCGCATACAGCATGCCCGGAAGCTTCATATCACCCACATATATTTTCCTTCCGGTAACCTTCGATGCAGCGTCACGGATGGGAACTCTCTTCCCGATCTCTCTGAACTCATTACCTTTCATCTGATTCACCCCGCATTCTTTCCGCCGCTAAACTAATCGCCTCCACGATCTTCTGAAAACCTCCGCACCGGCAGATATGCCCGGAAAGCGCCTGGCGTACCTCTTCTTCGGTCGGCGATAAATTCTTATCCAGGAGCGCCTTCGCCCTCATGACCATTCCGGGGGTGCAGAAGCCGCACTGCACGGCTCCCGCATCAATAAATGCCTGCTGTATCGGATGCAGCCTCTCTCCGTCCGCCACACCCTCGATCGTCAAAACCCTGGCTCCTTCAAGCGTACATCCCTTGATCCTGCAGGAACGCTTCGCCTCGCCGTCTACGATCACGACACAGGCGCCGCAGCCGCCGTCCAGACAACTGTCCTGGCAGCCGCATTTGGTCCCTGTAAGCCCCAGCACCTCACGAATAATATATAGCAGCGACCATGATTCCTGGATTTCCAGTTGTTTCCATTCTCCATTTATTTCAAATTTTATATTTTTCATCGCTTCTATCCTTTAACTTCTCAATATTTATTCAGTCTGTGCTTCCATATCTGCCTGCGCTTCATCCTCTGGATCCTTAGGAACCACAAGATTCAATACAAGAGCCATAAGTCCTGATACCAGGATCGGCTCTGTCAGGAACATGTGCATTCCCTCCGGGAATCCGCTTATCGCCGCCGGCGCCATAGAAGCCCCAAGTCCAAGGGCAAGGGACAAGCCGGCGATGGTTCCGTTTCGGAATGACAGGTCCTCCTTCATAAGACGGACTCCGGTAATGGTGATCATACCGAATACGATAACCGTCGCTCCTCCGATCACTGCCTTTGGCATTGTGGACATCAGCGCGCTGAACTTCGGAACCAGTCCAAGGATCAGCATGAATCCTGCTGCTGCTCCGATCACTCTGCGGTTTACCACCTTCGTCATAGATACGATTCCCACGTTCTGGCTGTATGTAGATACCGGCAGTCCTCCGAAGCAGGCCCCCAACAGAGTAACCACGCCAGATGCCAGGATACCGCCTGAGAGTTCCTCGCTCTTAGGCTCGCGTCCATAGCCTCCCACGGTCGTTCCTGTGATATCGCCTACGGTCTGCATGACATTGACCACCGTAAGAAGGACAATTGCGACTACCGCTGTCGGCGAGAAGCTGATCCCGAACCGGAACGGTACCGGAATGGTAAGCCAGCCGGCGTCCGCAATACCGCTGAAATCAATATTTCCCATAAACAGAGATACCGCATATCCTACCACTACACCGATCACGATTCCCGCAAGCTGAACATATCCTTTACAGCACATATTACAGATAATAACCGTTATCAGCGTTACGCCTGCAATGATCCAGTTCTGGAGTGAACCAAAGCCTTCGCTTCCTTCCCCGCCTGCCATATACTTAATGGCGATCGGGTAGAGGGACAGTCCGATCGCAAGGATGATCGTCCCTGTCACAAACGGCGGGAAGAACTTCCTGATATACTTGATTCCGAATCCCATGATCAAGGTCACGATCCCCGCTATGATCTGTGCCCCGAACACACCGGATAATCCGTACTGCGCGCCGATGGCTGTAAGGGTAGGCACAAACGTGAAGCCTACGCTGAATACGGTGGGTACTCTTGCACCGAACATCTTGATCGGATACAATTGAATCAAGGTACTGATCCCCGCCATTAAGAGCGCGAACTGAATAAGAAGCTGACGCTCGGCATCGGAAACTCCGCATGCATTTGCCACTACCATCGGCACGGTAACTGTACCGACGAACATTGCCATAACATGCTGCAGCGAGATTGGGATGATTCTCGCAACAGACGGCTTTCCTTCATATGTAAATAAGGAATTATCTGTATTTATATTATTTGCCATATTATTTCTCCTCTTTTCTCCCGCAGATCTTTGCTGCCATGCGCCTGTCAGTCTCCGTACTCAGACTGCGGGAGTATTCCTCTCTGAATGTGCAGCGGCTAAAAGGGCTGCTCAAAATTACCGCTGCACAGATGTATCATATTAATATACGCTGTTCCACTTATGTCCTTCTCTGCGGTTCGTGATATTGCCGCGCACGCACAGGTCTTCCGCGCATCTCTGTACGGAACGGTATACTTCCTTCTCATCCTTCACGCGGACGATGATTCCGTCTTTTACGATCACCTGTCCGTCTACCATCACGCCTGTAATGTTCTTAAGCGAAGAAGAATATACCAGCGTAGATACCGGATTGTGCATCGGGATCGCCTTCGGGCATTCCAACGGATCGAAGATCACCAGGTCTGCCTTCTTGCCTGTCTCCAGAGAGCCGATCTCATTTTCAAGGCCTACTGCACGCGCTCCGTCGATGGTTGCAAGCTCCAGGACCTTCTCTGCGGAGATCGCCAGCGGATTCTTCGTCGCAACCTTATGCTGCAGCGCTGTGAACTTCATCAGCTCTACCATATCCTGAGCGTTGTTGCTCGCCGCGCCGTCTACGCCAAGGCTCACATTGATGCCTCTCTCCAGCATCTCCGGTACCCGCGCTACTCCGGAAGACAAATACTGATTGGAGCATACGTTGTGAGAAACCTTGATGTCGTATTTCTGCGCCATATCCATATCTTCGTCGGTCAGATAACAGCAATGTACCATCAGTACGTTCGGACCTACGATGCCAAGCTCCTCTAAGAGCGGTGCGTCGTATAATCCATGGAGCGCCTTGGTAGCCTCTCTGTCGAACTCTGTCTCTGAGATATGTACTGTGAAACCGGACTTGTATTCATTCGTCACCTTCCACAGCATCTCAAGCATTTCCCTGGAATTGGACCACATAGCGGCCGGAGCCACCCAGATCTTGATCCTTCCGTCCTCGGAATTGTGGTAGGTCTCGAACAACCTTCTTACATCCTCCTCCACAACATCCTTCTGCTGCATGATTCCCGGATGCACGCCGAAGTTCTCTGCTGAATCCATACATCCTCTTCCCAGGATACCGCGGATTCCAAGTTCCTTGTATGCATCGATGATACCGTCGCACAGTCCTGCACGGTTATGCGGATACATGTAATCTACCATTGTGGTGATACCGCTGTGAAGCCCTTCCATACAACCAAGCATTGCGCCGAGATAACAATCCTCTCTTGTGAGATTTGTCGCTGCCGGGAAGGTCATAGTTGCCAGCCAGTCCTTCAATACCATATCATCTCCAAGCCCCTTAAGGAGTGTCTGGAACAGATGGTTGTGCGTATTGATGAATCCCGGGAACACTACCTTGCCGTCAAGATCTGTAACCTCTGCCACATCCGTGTATTTCTTCTCCAGCGCGTCGCTGTCTCCGATATCTACGATCTTATTTCCCTGGATCGCGATCGCTCCATGATATAAGATCTCTCTTTCCTTATTTACAGTTACAATAATTCCGTTTTTCAGTAAATGATCAATCATTCGTATATCCTCCGTTTTTATTATCTATTTCTTAATCTGCTGCCTGCCTGATCTCCGCAAGCATCTCCTGTTCTACTACTTTATCCACTCCGTCCTTCGGAAGCAGAATGTTCAATATAAGCGCTGTTCCGGCTACCAGGATGATACTGGACTCACCGAAGAACATCTGCACATATTCTCCCGCGCCTGCCAATGTCTCCTTTGCAAAGGAGATCCCAAGGCCAAGCGCCAGTGATGTTCCGCACAGCAGCATGCTGCGGCTTGTGAATCTGCTCCTTGATACAAGGCTCATGCCGGACAGTGCGATCATAGAGAATACCACGATCGTCGCTCCGCCGATCACGCAGTTTGGTATGGTAGACAACAGCGCCGACAGCTTCGGGCAGAATGCCGCAACCACAAGGGTCACCGCCGCGCATCCCATGACGAATCTGCTGCACACCTTGGTCAGAGCCACGATTCCTGAGCACTGGCTGTAGGTTCCGGTTGCAAAACAATTGAAGAAAGATGAGAAGATGCAGGCAACCGAATTCCCTATGATACCTCCCTGCAGCTCGGAATTCTTAGGCTGTCTGTTCAGTCCGCCTGTCGCCGATACTGTAAAATCTCCCGTCATCTCTACCGCGTTGATGAAGAACAGCAGTATGAATACAACAGCGAAATCCATATGGAATTCCAATCCGAACGCCATCGGCTTCGGAAGAGAGAACCATGCCGCCTCCGCCACAGGAGTAAAATCCACGATCCCCCACACAACAGAGACCAGATAACCTGCCACCATACCGATCAGGATCGCCGCCGCGTTTACAAGGCCTTTACCGAATCCAGAGCAAAGCATGATCGCCACGATAACGATCCCGCCGATGATCCAGTTATATGCCAGACCCGTATCCGGCGATCCCTGGCCTCCCGCCAGATTATACGCCGCTGTCGGGAAACAGGAGACGCCGATGGATACGATGATCGTACCCGTCACGATCGGCGGGAAGAACCTGCGCACCTTCGGAAGCGCGAATCCTATGATGATCGACACCAATCCTCCGATCAACTGTGCTCCGAACAGAGCTGCCAGCCCGTAATTGACCGATACTGAAATACAGATAGGAAGAAACGTATACGTTAATCCCATCATAACCGGCAGACCCGAACCGATCTGAACCTTCCCGAATTTGATCGGAAATGCCTGGATCAGGGTTGCTACACCCGCACCTAAAAGTGAACATTGCAACAACAGGGTTGATTCGGCCGTTGAAAGTCCTGCTGTCCCTGATACCAGTAACATGGGAACGATATTTCCCACAAACATCGCAAGCAATTGCTGCAATCCCAGCGGAAATGCCTGCGTAATAGGCGGTCTGCCATCCAATTCATAAATAGCGGTGCTTCTTGAAGTACTTTCTGAAGTATTCGTTTTCATTTTTACCCTTCCATTTTGTCCGAACGGGGGCTTCTTCCCGTTCTTAAGACTGCTCGAAACTGCTTTCGGACAGTCTCCAACGACTGACTTCGTAGTGCCCCGCAGGATACCCGCACGGCATCCGGTTCTAATATCTTCTAATGTCACAATACAAATATTAATATCCTGCGTACATGCAGAGAATGCATCTTCCCTCCCGTTCGGAACACATGCTTAAGTGGTTGACTAAAGTCAGTGAAAGCCAACCGCCTCACAAGGGACCATGCCCTCATGCCGAACTCTTCATATCTTCTCTTTTCGTCTTTTTCATCTCTTACCGGCAGAATAAGAATCTTCCCTCCGGCTTCTCCATTACCCACTCTCCTTTTCTCTTAGCTTGTATACCCTTCACAAATACATCCTGTATCTGATAAGTAACCTCAAATCCTTCAAACGGCGTATAATCTACATCCTGACACAGCGTTCCGGCACTGATCCTGTGAGGTGCATCTCCCCTCACGATGACCAGATCCGCATCGCCTCCCGCCCTTATCGTCCCTTTTACAGGATGAAGACCGAAGAGCCTTGCCGGTTCTGTACACAGAAGACTTACTAATTTCTCCAGAGGTATCCCTCTCCTGCTTCCGTATTCCAGCATCAGTTCCATACGTGTCTCTATTCCCGGGGTTCCGTTTGGAATCCTTGTGAAATCCTCTTTCCCCAGGTCCTTCTGCCCATGAAACCGGAAGGAACAATGATCCGTGGAGACTGCGTCGATCGTACCATCCGCAAGCGCCTTCCAGAGCGCCTCCTGATCGGCTTTCGTCCGAAGCGGCGGTGAGAGCACATATTTGGCGCTCTCGAATCCGGGCAGATCGTATAGGCTCTCGTCCAGGAGCAGATATTGCGGACAGGTCTCGGCATAAACTCTCTGACCTCTTTGTTTGGCCTGCCTAATGACCTCAGCCGCTTCCTTCGTGCTGACATGCACGATATAGACCGGTACGTCCGCCATAGCTGCGAAGTCGATCACCCTCGATACTGCTTCCTTCTCCGTCAGATTCGGCCGGGACTTGGGATGATTCCTGATATCGGATGCGTTCTCTTCTCTTAACTGCCGCTGCAGGCGCCTTAACACATCACCGTTCTCACAGTGCACGCACAGCAATGTATCCAGTTCCTTCATCTCCTGAAGAATCCCAAAGAGCTGTTCGTCATACACTCCGATACCGTCCTGATATGCCGTATAGGCTTTGAAAGAAGTAATACCCTGCTCCTTCATGCGGACAAGCTGCTCCTTCATGCCTTCGTCCCATCCTGACACGGTCATATGGAACCCATAATCACAGTATGCCCGTCCTTCTGATTTCTTACGCCAGCAATTCAGGCCGTCCATTAGAGTCTCCCCCTCGTCATACTCCGGAAAGTCCATAACGGTCGTGGTTCCTCCCATAACAGCAGCCCGCGTCCCGGTCAGATAATCATCCGACGTCATACATTCTCCGGCAGGCATATCAATATGCGTATGCACATCCACGCCTCCCGGCAGGATATAGGCCCCTTCTGCATCCAGGACTTCTTCTTCTCCTTCCGGTTCTAATTCTGTCCCGACTGCCGTGATCTTCCCGTCTCTTATACGCAAGCCGCCTTCAAAGCGTCCGTCTTCTGTTACAATGATCCCATTCTTAATCAGCATTTTGCTACCTCAAGTTCTTTTTAAAGAAATCCAATGCATTCTCAAAAAACATCTTATCTATGGTTCTCTCAGAGACTCCCCTTGTGAGAAGATACTCTGCAGAGCGGGCGAATTTGACCGGGGTATCCAGTGTCTCGTCTATATCCGCACCGTCAAAATCACTTCCGCAGGCGATAATATCTTCGCCGCCAAGCTCCAGCATCCGGCTTACATGCCGGTACATGCTGTCTAAGTCTCCCTTATGGTCGTCCGCCAAGAACTGCTCATACAGATTCACGCCCACCAGTCCCTTACGGTTAATCATCTCCTTGAACTGCGCTTCCGTCAGATTCCTCTTATGAGAACATACGGAACGTAAATTGGAGTGGGTCGCAATAAACGGCTTCCCGGCAATCCCGCACAGCTCCTCGAACCCCCTGTCATTCAGGTGGGACACATCTACGATGATCCCCGCCTCTTCCATCCGCTTTACAGCCTGCCGCCCGAAAGGTGTAAGCCCCTGATCGGTCCGCTGCCCGCTGCCAAGCTCGTTCGGCCCGTTCCACACAAGCGTCATCATCTTGACGCCGTTTGCCGCAAGATAGTCTACGTTATCAAGAGATCCCGCAAGAGCCGCGCCGCTCTCAACCGCCAGTATCACCGCACATCTGCCTTCCGCAGTGATCCGTTCAATATCCCCCGGCGTACATACCAACTCCGCCATCTCACTCTGCTTCCTAAGAAGCAGATCCAGATATTCCTTATGATCACGGAAATACTGAACCGCCTCTTCACCCCTGACATCATCAGGAATGAAAACAGCCATCGTCTGACACAGCCTCCTAAACTTATCAAGCTCCTTCAGCGAAAACTGCGTCTTCCCACACAAGAAATCAGATTGTTCTTTCTTATAGTTAACGATCGAATCACAATGCAAATCAAACAACTGCAAACTACCACCCCTTTCAAAAATATAAACACTTCCGCCCGTTCGGCTGGAATCCATTTGTAATATACAGGCCGTTCGGAGATGTCCGTCCTCTAAGCGGACATTCCAGGGCGTCTTTAGCGCAGATGAAATCCACGGCTTACGGAGACTTAGGCATGAAGGCTTTCCTGAATGCCTTAGTCGAAGTTAGCTGTTAGTTCAGCGAAGCGTTGCCCAGTCCGCGTGAGGACGGACATCTCCGAACGGCCGTCCCCATTGCAACCCTCTTCCACCCGAACGCCCAAATATACCTACTTAAGCAGCGCCTTCATCACTCCGTAATAGCTCTCTGTCACCTTCACAAGCTGCTCAATCTCAATATATTCATTGATGGTATGCGCAAGATTCTCCTTAGAAGGCCCGATACCAAGCGTCTTGATTCCTGCCTCGCCCGCATAATGGCTTCCGTTCGTACAGAAGTTATAATTCGTGATCGTCGGATTCAGCCCAAGCGCCTTCATCTCCTTATACACATCCTGTACAAACGGCTCGTTCTCATCATACAACCAGCCCGGGAAGAATCTCTCGCTGCTGATCTTATTGCCGGTATAGCACTCTTCTTCCATCTCCACGAAGGACACCTTCGCCTTTAACGCGGAATCTTCCTTCATCATCTGATCCAGCAGCTCCTGGATCGGTGCAAGCACGCTCTCCTTCGTCTCTCCTACCAGAAGGCGTCTGTCATAGGTTGCCCGGCAGTAATCCGGCACTACGGAAGCCCCCGGATACGGTGAGGACTTGATATCCACAAGCTCTAAGATCCCGTCTCCAAGTACCGGATGATTGGTCGGCTTAAGCCCCTGGATCGCCTCGATCACCTTACACATCTTGTATACGGCATTCACGCCCTTCTCCGGGTTGGCAGAATGCGCCGGCACGCCGAAGGTCTCAACCTTAAGCTCCCCGCGGCCTCTCTGGCCGATCTTGATATTTAACTGAGAAGCCTCTCCAATTACCACGTAATCCGGCTTCACATAAGCGCTGATCTCTCTTGCCGCAACTCCCTCGAAGCACTCCTCGTGTACAACGCCTGCCACATAGATATCACCGGGGAAATTATAATCACAGTCCTTCGCATAGTAGATTGCCGCTGCCATCATGGAGGACAGAGCTCCCTTCATATCAGAAGTTCCTCTTCCGTACATCTTCCCGTCTATGATCTCTGCTCCGAACGGATCGTGCTCCCATGCACTCTCATCCGGTACCGGAACGGTGTCCATGTGTCCGTCGAACAGGATCTTCGGTCCGGGCTGTTTGCCCTTGATATGGCAGATACAGTTCCCATACTTATCCACATGTACGTCTGTGAAGCCTTCCTGGTCACAGAACTGCTTCATCTCCTCTACCACCTTGTCTTCGTGGCCGCTGTAGCTCTTTGCCTGGATCATCTTTTGGCAAAATGCGACCAGCTTCTCTTCTCTTTCCTTGCTAAGCATATTGATTTCCTCCTTACTTTATGTATCATTAGTTAAATGAATTGTAGAATTCGATTGATTTCCTCTCAAGCTCCAGATCTTCCTCTGTCTGCGCGGCACGTTTCCCCGTGAGCGCTCCTGTCGGACAGACATCCAGACACAATCCGCAGAAACGGCATTTCTCAAGATCCACATGCATCTCAGGGAAGGATAAGGTTCTGGCATCATAACAGCATGCAGCCACACATTTGCCGCAGGAGATACATTTCTTCTTCCCATCCTCTTTATATGGCTCGAATGCAAAATCTAACTTGCTGACATACTCCTTCTTCGGGAAATTCGGAAGCGCCGCACGGTTCACTTCTTCGATGGAGTGATAGCCAAGCTCTGCCAGTCTCTTCGAGAGGTCATAGCACAGCTTCTCCACATACTCGACTCCCTTAAGGATTCCTACCGTACAGATGCCCGCGCCCATGGCTCCCGCCATCATGTATTCAATGGCATTGTCCGCGCTCATCACGCCGCCGGATGCGTACAGGTTCTTAAGCTCTGGATGATTGCGGGCGATCTCGGCATTAATGCGCATGGAGATGGGCCTCATAGCCGCTCCCGTCATCCAGCCGTAGCCGTCTGCGCTCATCATCTCCGGGCGTGCCTTCTCGATGTCGATCTTAAGCGTCGGCCCGATGGAGTCGATGGCACATAAGCCGTCTGCTCCGTGCTCCAGGCACTTCTTCGCCGTTCCCACCGGGTCAGGCCAGTTGCCGCTCAGCTTGCAGATCACCGGGATCTTCACATGCGCCTTCGTGTAATCCAGCATAGGGATCAGCGTATCCTCCGTATAGGATACCAGCTCAATGATGTGCGCTCCCGCCTTCTCTACCTCGCCGACGATCTCCTGCGCCTCTTCAAGCGTATGGCCGACGCTTGCGATCACGATTGCTCCCGCCTTCACCGTCTCCGGGATCTCCTTCTCATACCACTGCTGCCTGTCGCTGTCCGCCCATTTCTCACAGTTGATCAGGGAGTCATTATTTACCGTTCCCATGTGATGGACCGGATTGATCGCCGCTGACTTGCGGATGGTCTTCGTAACCACCGCTCCGCAGCCTGCCTTGAAGCCCTTGATCATACCCTCCGCTCCGTAAGTAAGCGGTCCTGATGACAGGATATATGGACTCTGAAGCTTATAACCGCAGAATTCTATTCCGATATCTGCCCCTGTCACTTTCTCTTTCTCAAACATGCTCGTTTCTCCTTTCTATTCTCTGCATGTAATCTGCTTATATTTTAAATCTGTTCTCTGTGTGCTTCCTTCAACTGCTGTGCCGCCTCATAGATCGCGACGGTAAGCTGCTCATAGCCCGTACACCGGCACAGATTCCCTGAGATCGCCCTTCGGATCTCTTCTTTGGTGGCATCCGGGTTCTCGTCTAACAACGCCTTGGCGCTCATCACGAATCCCGGTGTGCAGAATCCGCATTGCAGCGCATGATTTTCAAGGATCGCTTCCTGGATCGGATCCAGCTTCCCGTCTGCTCCCACGCCTTCAATCGTTATGACTTCTCTTCCTTCCACGGAACCGATCGGCACCAGACAGGAAGTTACTGCCTTCCCGTCCAGGATGACCGTACAGGCCCCGCATTCTCCAACGGCGCAGCCTTCCTTGGTTCCTGTAAGCTTAAGAGTATCCCTGAGCACATCCAGAAGCCTTTCGTTCGGATATGCCTCTACCGTTACCGGTTTTTTATTTATGATGAAATTCACTTCTATTTTCTTCATCTTGATCCTCCGATTATATGGTCAGTTTCTTATGCAAGTTTCTTATGCAAATTGGCTGCCGCAACACTCTGTAAGCGCGTCCTCTACGATGGCCTCCACCGCCGGCTGCTTGTATTCCGTAGACCAGCGGATTCCGGTGCGCCTGATCATCTCTTCCGATACCGCCTTCCCTGCTTCCCTCCACAGTTCTTCTGACGGTTTTCTTCCTATTAGTATATTCTCTGCCGTCTCTACCCGGTCCGGCGTGCTGAATATACAGCCCGGAGCGATCCGTGCGAAGTCTATCCTTCCCTCTTCGTCAAGCCTTAACGCCGCTGAAACATTCAGTCTGGATATCGCGAGAGCCTTCCTTCTTCCAAGCTTGGCGAATCCTGTGACCGTACCCTCGGGAAGCTTCCTGACGGTAAATTCTTTCACGAACTCATCTTCTTTGAGGCCGACCTTGCCCTGTCCTGTGTAGAAATCCTTAAGCGTGACCACACGCTCCCCGTCTCTTCCTCTGATCACCGTCCAAGCGTCCAGTGCGATCAGAGGCGTCAGCGGATCCGCCGCCGGGGACGCATTGCAGATACTTCCTCCGATGGTTCCGCGGTTCCGAATCTGCGGAGAACCTACGGTAGACGCCGCTTTCCCGAGAAATGGGATCCATCTTTCTATCACTTCTGACCGCTCCAGATCCGTATGGGTCGTAAGCGCCCCGATATGGATCTGATCTCCCTCTTCCCTGATATACCGAAGCTCATCTTCGAGAAAAGACAGATCCAGGAGACATTCCAATTCTTTCCATCGCTTATCTTTCTCTCGAATCTGTACCATGATATCCGTACCGCCGGCTACAATACGCGCTTTTCCCTGATATCTGGCAAGCACCTCACACACCTCATCTGGCGTTTCCGCTCTATAATAATCATATTTAAACATATGCGTTTTCCTTTCTATCTAAGCTTCTTCCCTAACAGTACCGTCTCCAGATCACAGGGATTCTCCCGGATCCGTCTGCCCGTCGCATTGTAAACCGCGTTGGCGATCGCTGCCGCAACCGCTTCCGTCGCCGGCTCTCCGATACTCTTCGCCCCGTAAGTTCCTGCCGGATCGCCTGACTCGAAGATCTGTACATCCATCTCGGGCGCATCCATTGATGTAGGCAGGATATAGGAATCAAAGTTCCGGTTCTTCACCCGGCCGTTCTTAGGCGCCACATCCTCCATGATTCCGTAGCCCTGGCCCATCACGATACCGCCGTAGATCTGTCCCTTGATCAGCGCAGGATTGATGGCTCTGCCTACATCATGGCTTGCCGTCACCTTCTTAAGATCCACATATCCGGTCCTCATATCCACTTCGACCTCTGCGATCACACATCCGTATGCGAAGGTCGGGAACGCCTTACCCTGCCCGGTCTCGTGATCCTGCGGCAGATCTTCCGGCATAAACCACTCATAAGCCGCCATCTGCTTGCCCGTCCAGATACATGCGCCCGTCACAGACGTGAACGGAACCGTGATCTCGGGATGATCTTTCAGGAAGAACACCGCGTCCTTCAGATCTATATCTTCCTCTGTGAGCTGCTCATAGGTGAGATCCGTGCCTTCCAGAGAGAATGACCGAAGCTCCAATGAATTCTTTATCATGACCTTCTTAAGCTTCTCCCCTGCCTTCCGCACAGACTGAGCGCCCATGACCGTCCCTCTCGACGCAACCGTCATACCGCTGTCCACGATCGCGAAAGAATCAAGCTGCGGGAACTGGATATCCTCGTAATGAACTCCCAGCGCCTCCGCTGCGATCTGAGCATACGCCGTCTTAAGCCCCTGTCCGTTCTCCGCAAGACCGGAGGCGATGCTGACGCTGCCGTCCTCGTTGACGATCATCATACAGCCCGACGCATCCGGGGACTCTGCACCAAGCCCGCAGCCGCGGTAGCAGATTGCAAGTCCGATTCCCTTGCGGAACCTGGTATCCGGCTGCTGCTTATATTCCGCATGCTTCCTGATATAATCTGTCCGCTCTACCGTATCGTCCATCACGTCCTGGAGGATGACATACTCTACCGGAATACCCGTAGCCGTTACGGAACCGTCCTTTAAGCAGTTGATCCTTCTAAGCTCCACTTCATCCATGCCAAGCTCCTCGGCAAGCTCTTCGATCAGCTGCTCCTGTCCGAAGATCAGCGACGGAGAGCTGTACCCTCTCATGGCGCCGGAGTGGATGTTATTCGTAAATACACCGTATGTATCCGTCTTGATATTCTCGATCTCGTAAGGGCCTGAGGAATGTACATTGGCGCGCCAGTTCATGAACTGTGTCTGATTATTATATGCGCCGCAGTTGTCTACCTGCTCTCCTTCAAACGCCACGATCCTGCCCTCTTTGGTAGCTCCGATCTTATAGCGCAGACGGAACGGATGCCGCTTGGAGCTCTCCAGGAACGAATCCTCTCTTGAAAATACGAACTTGACCGGTCTCTTCGTCTGATAGGCGAGATATGCCGCCCTTGCCGTCACAAGACCGATTCCTTCCTCCTTGCCTCCGAAGGTCCCTCCTAAGATCGCCTGTATCATACGGACCTTATTCAGCGGGATCCCAAGAATGTCAGACACATACCGTCTGGTAAAGAACGGATTCTGCGCCGACGCCTGCACCGTCATCAGCCCGCTGTTGGGATCCATGTATGCAAGCACCGCTTCCGGCTCTATGTAAGAATGCTCGATATACTGGGTCCTGTATTCCCGCTCGAGTATCACGTCCGCCTGTTCAAAGCCTTTCTCTATATCACCCTTGCGGATGTGAAACAGAGAATCCTTGAAGATGTTCTTCTCATACTCCTCGTGCACCAGCGGCGCTCCCTCTTCCAATGCGTCGTCGATGGTGTACACTCCCGGGAGTTCCTCGTATTCTACTTCGATCGCTTCCAGAGCATCCTCTACCAGCGATTTGCTCTTTGCCGCCACCATTGCCACACAGTCTCCGGCATAGCGGATACGGTCTGTCAGGTACATGTACCCTGCCCAGCTCTTTGTCTTGCGAAGATCGGCGAATGTCACCACCGCCTCGACGCCTTCTATCGCCTTCGCCTTATCTGTATTGATCCTTGTCACCCTCGCACTGGAATATGGGCTTCTTAACACTCCCGCATAGAGCATCCCTTCCATATACAGATCAGCCGCATAGAGCGCTCTTCCTGATACCTTTTCCACACCGTCGATCCTTGGCTTGGATCTGCGGATCACATTATAATTCTCTTCCTTCACCTGATTCATGACTATTTCCTTTCATTCACCTGCCAAAATTGCCGGGTCACTTCCCTCAGTTTTTCTTTTGCCGCAGCCGCGTCGACCGTCAGCATCCTACCGTCTTTCTTAAGCTGCCTTCCGCCGACGAATACATTCTTCACATTCTGCGGATTGGTAAATAACACCAACTGGTCGTACACATTCTTCTCATTTACCGGAGTCGGCTGTTCCAGACTAACGGTGATCACATCCGCAAGATTGCCTTCCTTCAATACTCCCGCGTCTGTAAGGCCGATCGCCTGCGCACCCATGGACGTCGCCATCTCGTACACTGTCTTCGCCGGCATCACCTGGGGATCCTGCTGGTTCGCCTTATGCATCAGGAACGCGCCCCGCATGACTTCAAAGAAGTTGTTAACGTAACCGTCCGTGCCAAGCCCTACCGTCATTCCTCTGTCAAGCATCTTCGTTACCGGGGCGAACCCTCCGCCCACCTCGCAGTTGGACAGCGGCATGGACACCGCCTTCACCTTGTGCTTTGACAGGATATCGAGTTCTGTGTCCGTTGCCTGGACTATCTGGGAGGCGAGAACCTGTTCATCCAGATATCCGAGTTCCTCATAGATCTCAACCGGCGTCTTGCCGTATTCTTTCCGGCACCACTCCGGTTCGAATACGCTCTCGCTTAAGTGCATATGGATCATACAGTGGTTCTCCTGCGATAATTCCTTCGCCTGCTTTACAAATTCCTTGGAGCAGGTAAACAGAGTATGTATACTGTTGATTCCCTGTACCAGTCCGCCCTCCCGGTTATACTTCTTCACAAATTCTATATTCTCACGCAAGCCTTCCTGTCCGTTTTCTTTGCTTTTTCTCTCACATGCCTCAAAGGATAAGCGCCCCCGAAGCCCGGCTTCTTCCACGACCTTCTTCTCTACCTCCAACGCTCCCGGGATCGCATTGGGTCCTTCCAGGATATCCACAAATGAAGTCACGCCGCTGTCGATCATTTCCGCACACGCCCACCTGGACGTCGCTTCCACTAACTCGTGGTTCAGCCGGTCCTCTACATAAGGCCACCAGAAATCATCCAGGAAGCTTTCAAACTCTGTCACCATCGCTTCCGCCGTGATCCCGTGGGACAGGAAGCCGTACATGTGGTTGTGTCCGTTGACGAAGCCCGGCAGGATCATCTCATCCGGTACTTCTATAAGTTTGTCTGCTTCATTTACCAGAAGCTTGTCGTTGGGGGCGATCTGTACGATCCTGTCCTCCTCCATTCTCAATCCGTAATCTTTTTTAAGGCCGTTTTCCGTCATTAAAAAAGCACCCTTAATTACTGTTGCAGACATCTTCTTTCTCCTTTCTTAACAAATAGATCTTTCTGTTAGCTTTTTCTTTGAAAAAAAAAGAGCCCAGCAACCTTTGTGAAAGGTTGCCAAACTCTTCTTCGAGTGCCTGACTTTATAGCTCTGACTTTTCTTGTCAGAAATTGATGAAAAAAAGAGAAGCCTTCCGGCCTTTGTGAAAGGTCGGCAAACTTCTCTGTGAGTTCGTTCTTTATTAACTTTTTCTATATATTATATCATTGTTTTATATTTGTCAATATATTTTTGTAAAATTTTTATAATATTATCTTTTACTTTATAACTTCTCAGGAAATATTGCCGAAAATATCCGACGGGCAATTGGCACATCCGCTGTATCTGCGCTTCCTGCAATCCCTCCTAATGTTCAGAGAATATGGCAGGATACTTGACACGATTCTTATTCCGGCACTCATATAGCACATCATCCGCCATCTCAAGGATATCTGCCACCGTCATCTTATTCTCCTTGCCCTTAACCTCCAGGACGCCATAGCTGAAGCTGCACTGATATTTCGCGTAGACCTCCTCCTGGAATTCCCTCATGATCTCGGCAAGCTTACGGTTAATCAGCTCAGCCATATTACCGGAAAGAATCACGCAGAATTCATCTCCGTCAATTCGTGTAAATGTATCGCCGCCTCGGAAATTCTTCTTGACGATCTCCACGAACTTCTGGATATATTCATCTCCCACATCATGGCCGAACGTCTCATTCACATATTCCAACCCGTCTAACTGCAGATAGCAGAGCGTCGCCTCCAACTCGTCACGCAGAACGATCCCCATATATTCTTCAAAGAACAGACGGTTCTTTGTCCCCGTCAGCGGATCATGGTAAGCCTTGCTGGTCATATTACGGGCGTTGCGCTTCTCATCCGTGATATCTACCACGACATGCACGTAGGAAGACCGTTCCTTCCACTCCATCTGGAAAGACGTCACACGGTAAAATGTATCCGCTTCACCTTCCATCTCCCACACCTGATACTGCTCATGGCTTCTCCAATTCAGAAGCTCCGACTGGAAAGAAAGACGCCTCTTGCAGGTCTGACAGAAGGTATCTTCTATGACTCCCACCTGCTTTTTCTTATTGCAGTATATGATCTCGCTGGTATCTCTGTCCACAACAAGCAGCCATTCCTTGCGTTTGCTCAGCATCTCCACCAGGAGTTCGTTGTAACCCTCGATCATCTCCGCCCGGCGCTCCGCCTTCTCCGCCGCTTCCTTAAGCTGTTCCTCCCGATCCTTAAGCTGCCTCGTCATCTCGTTAAACGCATCGGAGAATTCTCCCAGGAAAGCTACGTGCTGAGAATAATCTCCCTTCGTGACCTGCTGCGCCTGCCATGTGAGATGATTCAGATTCGCATGTAGGTTCTTAAGATTCTCACACAGGAAATTATATTCCTTCGGAAATTCTACCGACAGATTCCCTTTTGAAAGTTCCGCAGAATATGTGACCAACTCATTTACTGCATTCTGCATGTACTGCAGTCCGCGTCCCAGATCCCGGTAAGGTTCGCTGAGTTCACCGACTTCAAGCTGTTCTATCCACGAATCGTATAATATCCCTCTCAAATATTCAAACAAAAGCTCACAATTCTTATTCGCATCTGTTCCCATTCCACATCCTCCTTATTCCTCTATATCCGCCCGGAACCGGCATACCCTGTCTCCGGTCGCCCAACAATTCACCTCCGTCGCATTATAAACTCTACCTGTATACGAAGTAAGAATTCCTGCCAAAAAGCCCTCGTCATAGTTGCATACTGTTTCCCCAAGAAGAGGCAGTCCGGAACAATCGGCATCCTCGGATACCGTAAGTACCATCTTACCCGTCTCTTCATCAAACTTCTCAATCCGGAGGACCCCCATCTTAAATTCTTCCAGACGCTTCTGAAGCTGTGACGTAAATTCTGACAGTTCCAGAGATGAATCCAGATACTTTTCTGCAAAATACGTTCCGGCACGGAACCCGGCGCTCCGAAATATATCTATCTGCTCTTCCTTTCCAAACCTCGCACTCAATTCTTCGCGGAGAGAATACTCCAAGAGCCTGTATACCGCAACCGGAAGCTCCGTCCCCAAATTCTCTCTGCCGTTTTCCTGCGCCTTCATGTAATCTGCAAGAGAAAGTTCCTTTCTGTTCTTCAAAAAAATGTTGTCTTCCATCATGCTTCCCTTTCTTAGTAAATATAGTCTACCGATCATATTATAATATATTACGTTTGCTTTGCCAATAATAAAAAACCCATTACAAATCCAGCGCGGAAGGATTCAGCAGGAATTCATAGAGTCCCAGATGAAGGATCCCATCTTCGTCAATCCACGGCTTCATCCCACTCTTCACGACAATAATCTTTCGGAAGAAATCTTTGACTCCCAAAAGCGGCCGAAGCTCCGTCTTTTCCTTCTGTGCGTCACTTGTGGTCAATGCAGATTGGATGTAATATTTTTTGGCTCCTTTATTGATGACAAAATCAATTTCACAGCTAACCTTCTTCCTTTTTCCTGCCGCATCCGTCTCAAAAATCTCAACAACACCTACATCAACCGAATATCCTCTGCCAATCAGTTCATTGTACATGATATTCTCCATAATGTGCGTCTCCTCCTGCTGTCTCATATTCAGCCGAACATTCCTGAGTCCTATATCACTGCAATAATACTTTGATGGATAAGAAAAATACTTCTTCCCCTTTATATCATACCGTTTTGCCTGACGGAACAAAAAGGCCTCGGACAGATATGTCAGATAGCTGGCAATCGTACCGCTATCCACTTTGATTCCTTTTACCGTCTGTAACGTATTCGCAATTTTTCTGGCATTCGTCAGAGACCCTACAGATGAACACAGATCATCTGTCAACTCACTCAAAACTTCTGGAAGGCCAATCTGATACCGTTCAATGATGTCTTTAAAATATACTTCCTCGAAAAGGGAGAACAGATATTTGAATTTATCTTCCTCTGTCTTCCTGAACAGCACCAGAGGCATGCCGCCATACAAAGCATATTCCTCATAAGCCTCAGCTCTGTCTCCGCCTACATAGTCAAAATACTCTTTGAAAGAAAGCGGGTGGACTTCAACAGAATCGCCGCGGCCTCGAAAAGCAGTCATCACATCTTTGGATAGCATTTTAGAATTGCTTCCAGTTACATATATATCTACATTGCGAAGCCGCAGCAATCCATTCAGAACATTGTAAAGACGGATACTTTCCGGATCCTTAAGCTCCTCTCGAGAAATCGCATACTGCACTTCGTCGATAAAGATATAAAATATGCCTTCCTGTCCTGTAATCTGAGAGCGGATGTATTCGGATAATTTCGCCGGGTCACGATAAGTTATATTCAGATCATCATCCAGAGCAATAGTTATGATATGGTCTCTTGGAATCCCATCTCCCAACAGGTAATCGTAGAACAGGTTAAACAGCAGAAAACTCTTACCGCATCGACGAATACCCGTAATAACTTTAATTAGCCCATTCTCTCTCCGGTTAATAAGCTGCTCCAGATAACTGTCCCTCTTAATACAGTCACCAGATCTCCCATAACTGCCATATGGTTTAAATGCAGAATTATTTCCCATATTCACCCTCCTCGCTATTCATTCAGAAATACGATGCATTTCACCCAAGTTCTGAATCTATTATACCCAACTTTAATCTAAATATCAATTCTATTCAAAACTTTCTTGTTTTGCACCATACTTTGGAATGAAAATAACTATTGACAAAAAAAAGATTCTTGTGTACATTAATAATAGCATAAGAGAGTTTGTCGACCTTTTTTGAAAAGGCCGATAAGCTCTTATTTTTTACACTGAATATCGTATATATTCTATCCCGGCAGGATACAAAAGAAAGGAGAACAACATGAATCAAATCAAATGGATCAAAAATTCACTTCCGAAAACAGAGGATCAGAACCTCAAATATCTGTCTCCCAAGGAATCTAAAAAGGTCCGTGCTTTTCACGAGAGCTTCCCGCAGTACACCAAGACACCTCTTGTGAAGCTGGATCAAATGGCTAAACATCTGGGACTTGGGAACATATTCATCAAGGACGAATCTTACCGCTTCGACCTGAATGCATTCAAGGTATTAGGAGGCTCTTACGCGATCGCCAAATATATCGCACAGAAATTAGGCCGCGATGTCAGCGAAGTTCCTTACTCCGTTCTGACCTCCGAGAAACTCAGAGAGGAATTCGGACAGGCAACCTTCTTCACTGCCACCGACGGCAATCACGGCCGCGGGGTTGCATGGGCTGCAAACAAATTAAACCAGAAATGTGTCATCTACATGCCGATTGGAACCACCCAGACCCGCTTGAACCACATATTGAATGAGAATGCCAAGGCAACCATCGAGAATCTGAACTACGACGACTGTGTCCGTAAGGCTGCCGCCGAAGCAGATGAAACTCCAAACGGAGTGATCATCCAGGATACTGCCTGGGAAGGCTATGAGGAGATTCCGACCTGGATCATGCAGGGATACGGGACCATGGCTTATGAGGCAGACGAACAGTTGGGCGAATACGGCTGCGACCGCCCGACACATATCTTCATCCAGGCAGGCGTGGGATCTCTCGCCGGAGCCGTACAGGGATATTTTGCAAACCGATATGCCGGTAACGAGCCTACGGTCGTTATCGTAGAAGCTGACGTTGCCGCATGCCTCTATAAGAGCGCGGTTGCATGCGACGGTAAACCGCATATTGTGGACGGTGATATGCTGACACTGATGAATGGTCTGGCATGCGGAGAACCAAGTACCATTTCCTGGGATATCCTGCGCAACCACGTAGATACCTTCGTCTCCTGCCCTGACTGGGTAACAGCAAAGGGAATGCGTCTTCTGGCCGCTCCGATAAAGGGCGATACTCCGGTGACTGCCGGCGAATCCGGCGCGGTGACCATGGGACTGCTCTATAATCTGATGAAGAATGAAGAGTATAAGGAACTGCGCGACCAGTTGAAGCTTAACGAAAATTCCAAGGTATTATTATTCTCCACAGAAGGAGATACCGATCCGGGCAGATATAAATCTATCGTGTGGGATGGGAAGGATTCTCTATAATCTGAGCCAAATACCTCGTAAAAAAATAATAGACTCATAAGTTACCTACTCATGAGTCTATTATTATGCTTTAAACGCTACTGCCCTCTCTCTATCGTAAATCCTCTCCCCCGCACCTCATTGATCTGCGTGATCGTAATAAATGCCTGGGGATCGATCATCTGAACCATCTGGTTGATAGAATACAGCTTCCGGTTCGGTATCACACACAGCACGCCTTTCTGCTGCTTCGCGCCGTACCCGGTCTCAATATGGACCATGGTAACCCCCGCATCCATCTCCTTTAACACCTTCTCCTTCACTTCTTCATATTTCTCGGTAATGATAAATAGCTGGATCTGTGCCTGTCCCATCAGCATCACCCGGTTCAGCGCCATCGTAGACACGATCAGCACCAGGATACCGTACAAGATCTGCTCTGAATTCGAGAAAAGAGCCTGGCACAGCAGTACGGTAAAATCTACGACATATACGAACACTGCCAGAGATATATGGAACCATTTGTGCAGCACCAGCGCAAGGATATCTGTTCCGCCCGTAGACGCGCCTACACGCACCACCAGGCCGATCCCCAATCCCAGCAGAGCGCCGCCGTACAGTGCTGCAAGCATGATGTTATCCGTAAGCTCCGTGATCCCCGGGATACTCCTCATGACCGACAGAAAGACCGGATACACAAATGTACTGATCAATGTCGTCAATGCGAATTTTTTGCCCAATACGATCGTACCCAACACGAACAGAACAATATTTACCAAAAATATAATGGCTGACAGGTCTAATGCAATAAAATGTCCGATCGTAAGACCGATCCCCGTCGCGCCGCCCATGATGATCCCCTGCGGCACGAGAAACGCCGCAACGGTAAATGCCAGGACGGCGTTCCCAAGCAGAACACAGACCAATGTCTCCATACTCTTCTTCCA
Organism: Lachnospiraceae bacterium; assembly: GCA_910574715.1. GTDB lineage: Bacteria > Bacillota > Clostridia > Lachnospirales > Lachnospiraceae > Sporofaciens. The sequence continues at coordinate 62,296 of CAJTCH010000020.1, forward strand.
GTTCTTCTTCATCTTATCCTACGACCTCTCTCCACCAATATTCCCTGACTTTTATGAGATTCCTTTCATAGTCAGCGCAATACGCTTCTTCTTCATATCCACGCTCAATACTTTGACATCGACGATATCCCCTACGCTCACGACCTCCAGCGGATGCTTGATGAATTTCTTGTCTGTGATCTCCGAGATATGTACCAGTCCGTCCTGATGAACTCCGATATCCACGAATACCCCGAAGTCAATCACATTTCTCACCGTGCCTTTGAGGATCATGCCTTCTGTCAGGTCCTTCATCTCCAACACATCCGTGCGCAGGATTGGCTTGGGCATCTCATCACGCGGATCTCTTGCCGGCTTCTCCAGCTCTTTGACGATATCCCTCAAAGTAATCTCACCGATCCCAAGCTCTTCTGCCAGCTTCTTATAATCCTTGACCGTAAGAGACAATCCCACAAGTTTCCCGCCGCTTAGATCTTCCACGGAGAAGCCCTGCTTCTTAAGAAGCTTCTCTGCCGCCTCATAGGTCTCCGGATGCACGCTCGTCCCGTCTAACGGATTATCCCCGCCCTGGATCCGCATGAATCCGGCGCACTGCTCGAAGGCCTTGGGGCCAAGCTTCGCGACCTTAAGAAGCTGCTTGCGGCTCACGAATCTACCGTTCTCTTCACGGTATGACACGATATTCTTCGCAATCGTCCCTGAGATACCGGATATATAGGAAAGCAGCGGCGCCGACGCAGTATTGAGGTCCACACCGACCCGGTTCACGCAGTCCTCAACGACTCCTGACAATGCCCCGCTTAATTTCTTCTGATTCATATCATGCTGATACTGTCCTACTCCGATGGACTTCGGGTCGATCTTAACAAGCTCTGCCAGCGGATCCTGGAGACGCCTGGCGATAGAGGTCGCACTTCGCTGTCCTACATCAAACTTCGGGAATTCCTCTGATGCCAGCTTGCTCGCTGAATACACGGAAGCGCCCGCTTCATTGACGATCACATACTGCACCTTCTGGGGAATCTCCTTAAGCAGTTCTACGATAAACATCTCCGACTCCCGGGATGCCGTACCATTCCCCACGGAAATCAGCGTGATATTATACTTCGCGATAATCTTCTTAAGCACATCCTTCGAAGCCTTAATCTTCTGCGGCGTAGTCGGCGCCGTCGGGTAGATGACCGTCGTTCCGATCACCTTGCCGGTGGGATCGACAACCGCCAGCTTACATCCTGTACGGAACGCCGGGTCCCATCCAAGGACCGTCTGTCCCACAATCGGAGGCTGCATCAGAAGCTGCTCCAGGTTCTTCTTGAATACCTCGATGGCTCCGTCCTCCGCCTTCTCCGTCAGGTCATTGCGGATCTCCCTCTCGATTGCCGGCGCGATCAGACGCTTGTAGCTGTCTTCCGCCACAGCCTTCAATATCGGTGTCGTATACGGGTTATCGCCATGGAGCGTCTTCTTCTCCAGATAACGGATGATATCTTCTTCCGGCGCCTCGATCTTGACCGTCAGGAACTTCTCCTTCTCCCCTCGGTTGAGCGCCAGAACCCTGTGTCCCGCAAGACGGTTCACCGGTTCTTCAAAATCATAATACATCTCGTATACGGACTCTGCCTTCTCATCCTTCGCAGCCGAGATGACGCGCCCTTTCTGCGCCGTGATCTTCCTGATCCAGCTACGGTAATCCGCTTCGTCGGATATGCTCTCTGCGATGATATCCTTCGCCCCTGCGATCGCATCTTCTACTGTATTGACCTCTTTCTCCGGATTCAAATATTCTGCCGCCAGTTCTTCTACCGGCTGCTTCGTCTTCTGCAGCATGATAACCGCTGCTAATGGTTCTAATCCCTTCTCCTTCGCAATGGTCGCCCTGGTCCTCCTCTTCGGCCGATATGGACGGTACAGATCTTCTACCACAACTAACGTCTCCGCCGCAAGAATCTGCTTCTTAAGCTCTTCCGTAAGCTTCCCCTGTTCCTCTATACTGGTCAGTACCTGCTCCTTCTTGTCCTCCAGATTGCGCAGGTACGTCAGTCTCTCATGCAGCTTACGAAGCTGCTCGTCATCCAGGGTTCCCGTTGCTTCTTTTCTATATCGAGCGATAAACGGTATGGTATTGCCCTCGTCGATCAGCTTGACCGCCGCATCCACCTGCCACTTCTTCACACCAAGTTCTTCTGTGATCTTCTGATTAATGTCCATAAAATATTCCTTTCTATGCTAAAAACATTCCGGTTTTTATTATATCGGAATTCCATGGATTGTGCAATGGAATACTTAATACCGAGTTCACTCTGTTTATTGAAAATCAAAGGCCGCTATGCTATAATCGTTTTTGGACAAAATCACTCAAGGAGTTTTATCATAATGAATCAGGAAACACAGGAATTATCCAAGCAGCAATTAAAATCTCAGGAGACAAAAGGGAAGATCTTCCGCGCCGCCAAGAGCATCCTGCAAAAAAAAGGCTACGAGCAGCTCTCCATCAAGAATATCTGCGAAGAAGCCGGCGTCTCTAACGGGAGCTTTTATCACCATTTTAAGACCAAGGACGATCTTCTCTCTTACTACATAGAAGAGCAGCCCAACATCAATCCCGATCTTCTGGACATGCCGAAGAATCCCAAGGAAGCGAAGCAGGCCATCATCTATGTATACCTGAATTATGTACATTATTGCCAGAAGCTTGGGGTTGAATTCATGGCGAATTATTATACCCCCAAGAACCAGTCGTTGAATCCTCTGACCCGTACAGAACGCCCCTATCCGATCGTTACTGTGGCTGATTATCTCAGGAAAGCAATTGATGCCGGTATCGTATCCTTGTCCGCCGACCTTGAGGACATCACAACGGATATCCGCATGATCGTGATCGGTAATGTCTTCGAATGGTGCCTGAAGAACGGCGAGGCTGACTTTGAAGGAAATATGCGGCGTTCTTTGGAGATCTATTTGGATGGGTGTTTTTAATGGCAGCTCCTTGGAACAGCCGCCGGCGGTTCCAAGGAGCGCTAATGCGAAAATCCTTCGAGCAAGCGGACTCAAAGGATTTCTAGAAGGGAATATGGTAGTGAAACCATTTAACAATAATATCTTGTAACTGTATTATAACTCTGTCCTGCAAATAAATCCAATCACTAATTATAATATAACTTTTCTATTTATAGATATTATCTATGAGGAGGCTCTATGTATATTTTTATTGTCAATCCCAATTCCCGTTCCGGGATGGGATCGCGGATATGGAACACCGTAGAACCCGTTTTAAACGAACGCAATATCCGATACCGCGTATTTTTCACCAAATATCAGCGCCATGCTGTTAAACTCGTCCGCGAGATCACTTCCGACGGTCAGGCACATACCATTATCGTACTTGGCGGGGACGGAACGGTCAACGAAGTGGTCAACGGCATCGCAGACCTGTCTAAGACCACGCTCGGTTACATTCCCACAGGGTCAAGCAACGATTTCGCACGCAGCCTTTGCATACCCACTGATCCGCTGACGGCTCTTGACAACATCCTCCGGCCGTCCCGTTACCTGTCTGTCAATATTGGTATTCTTACATATAACAATAAGAACGGTGTTAAGAAACGACGTTTTGCCGTTAGCACGGGGATGGGCTTCGACGCCTGTATCTGCCATGAAGCTATGATCTCGCACGTGAAAGTTCTGCTCAACAAGCTCCGCCTTGGAAAGCTTACCTATGTGGGGATCGCGCTCCGCCAGCTCCTTACGCTTACTCCCTGCCGGGTCACTGTGACCCTGGATGACAGCCGCAGGATAAGCTTTGACAGGGCATATTTCGCGACTGCCATGAATTTCAAATACGAAGGGGGCGGATTCAAGTTCTGTCCAGATGCAGACTGCTGCGACGGACTCTTGGACATCATCGTTATCTCCAACCTGTCTAAGCTCAAGATCCTTACCCTGCTGCCAACTGCCTACAATGGATGGCATACACGTTTTAAGGGAGTCTATACCTACACCTGTAGAAAGGCGGAATTCAAAAGCGCCGCTCCCCTTCCTGTCCACACAGACGGGGAACCCATCTATAAGCAGACACAACTCACTCTGTCCCTGGAACAGGAGAAATTACGCGTCATCGCCATGCCGTAGACATCCGCCGCAGCCTCCCTTATCTTCCAAAAGAAAGAGGTCCATCAAGATGATCCTTATACTTAACTTGTTCATAACCATCGTTATATTATATGTATTCGCAATCCTCCCCCGGTTCTCCAGGAGAAAGGAGATGTTCGTCTACCGGCAGACTATGTTCGCCCACCGGGGCTATCATTGTATTGAACGGGGCATACCGGAGAATTCAATGGCTGCATTCCGCGCCGCCATAGAAAAAGGCTACGGCATAGAGATCGATCTGCACCTGACCAGGGACGGACAGCTCGCAGTCTTCCACGACGATACACTGGAACGTATCTGCGGACAGCCGGATACAATAGAAGATATGACCTTCGAGGAATTAAAAACCTGCCGTCTTAGCGGCACCTCTGAGATAATTCCCTCTTTTCATGACGTATTATCACTGGTAAACGGCAAGGTTCCGCTGCTGATCGAGCTTAAGATCCCTGATTCCTCCGAACAGATCTGCCGGGAAACGCTGGCGCAGCTTGACCATTATCAGGGTCCTTTCCTGATTCAGTCCTTTAATACCATTGGTATCCGGTGGTTCCGGCTCCATGCGCCGCATATTCTGAGAGGCCAGCTCTCGTCTGACCTGACGCGTGAAGGTCATAAGGAAGCCTGGATCCTCCGTTTTATGGTCAAACATTTATTCTCAAATTTCCTGGGAAGGCCTGATTTTATCTCATATGGCTTAAATGACCTTCCGATTGTAAATGTATGGATACTCAAACATATATTACATGTGCCGGTCGCTGTATGGACACTCAATACTCCGGATATGCTAGAAAGAGGAAGACAACATTATGATATCCAGATATTCGAAAGACAACATGAAAATTATTAACAAACGGTGAACATTGTTGTTGATTCCTTTTTTTCATGTTATAATTTAAGCTGAACTGTGAATATGCTGTATTATATATTGATTTTCAGGCTTATGAAGGGGTAATTATTATGAAAGCCATCGAGAGGGTTAAGAAATTTATCAAAGACTACCGCCATGCATGGGTATTATTGTATGGCCTGATCTATATGCCATGGTTTGTTTATCTGGAAAGACGGACAGATGTCCATTATTTTCTGATTCATTCCCCGATCGACGACTATATCCCCTTTGTCGAATATTTCATCGTACCTTATCTGCTGTGGTTTGTATTTGTCGCCGCAGCGGCCGGATATTTTTTCTTCACCGACAAGAGAGGCTATTACCGCTTATGTGCGTTCCTTATCGCCGGGATGACATTCTTTCTGCTTTTGTGCACGGTTTTCCCAAACGGGCTGAATCTGCGCCCGGTTACATTTGAACGGGAGAATGTATTCGTAGACCTGGTAAGACACATTTACAGAACCGATACGCCGACGAACGTGCTGCCGAGCATCCACGTATTCAACTCCATCGGAGTCTGTATCGCCATCTGGCACAGCGACGCCTTGAAAAAACACAGGAAGATCCAGTATGCTTCTTATCTGCTGGCGGTCTTGATCATTCTGTCCACCATGTTCCTGAAACAGCATTCCGTGACAGACGTGATCGCAGCATTTGCTTTGGCATGTGTGATCTATCCATTTGTATATGCCGCTCAGGCGAAGAAAGCGCCTAAGCTTTCACACCAGCCAATTTAAAATATTTATCATAAGAGGAGGATGCAGACTATGTATGCAGAATTTAGTGACAACCTGGTAACAGGCAACGAGATGATCGATTCTCACCACAAGGAGCTGATCGACCGTATCAACAAATTATTAGACAGTTGCGAACAGAGCAATGAGAAGACCGCCGCGATCAAGATGATGGACTATCTTGCAGATTACACGGATTTCCATTTCTCCGCAGAAGAGCAGCTTCAGAAGGATATCGACTATCCGGGATACGAACAGCACAAGGCTCAGCATGAAGCCTTCAAGAACACCATCAAAGAGCTTGAAGAGATGTTGGTAGAAGAAGAAGGTCCGTCCAATGCTTTCGTAGAGAAGGTCCAGGAGAACGTGATCAAGTGGTTTTATACACATATCGAAGGCTTTGACAGATCTGTTGCCGAATACAAGTTCATGAAAGAGAACAACGAAAGACTGTAACCATTGTCATATGGTTACATAATTAATAGGGATACCGCGAAGCAATTACTGTTTCACGGCATCCCTATTTACTTTCGTCTTCAAGCTACTCTCTGATCCCTGCATATCTTGTATAGTATTCATATGCCGACGGAATGGGATATTCCTTCTCTAGCTTCTCCGGGGAAATGAAGAGGAATCCCTTCTCGTTCGTTCTCTCCAATTCATCCACAAGGATCTCATATCCTGCCATATGCCATTCGATATGGCTGAAAATGTGCTTTGCCTCCCCCAACGCTTTGATCCTGACCGGCATCAGACCGATCTTCTTACTGTAAACCGCCGCTTCATTAAGAGACAGATGCCCGGATACGCCCGGGAACTCGTACAGGCCTGCAAGCAGCCCCTTAGAAGGACGCTTGCGGATCGCAAGCTTTCTCCCGTCCCTGAACAGGAATACGGTCCGATCCTCTATCCTCCTCGCCTTGCCCTTGCTCTTCACCGGAATCTCTGCTGCCGCTCCCTGCTCCCTTGCCGCGCAAAAACCAGCGGCCGGACATTCGCCGCACTTAGGCTCCCCATTGGGTACACAGACAAGGGCTCCAAGCTCGATCAATCCCTGATTGAAATCACCGGCCGCATCCCGCGGAATCACCGGCTCTAACAATTCCTCTATCTTCTTACGCACGCTCTGCTTCCCGATATCCTCACGGCTCCCTGTGATCCTGGATATGACTCGTAATACATTGCCGTCCACCGCAGGCTTGGGAATCCCGTAGGCAAACGCACTGATCGCGCCCGCCGTATAATTGCCGATTCCTTTCAGCAAGCGAATCTCCTCATAGGTATTCGGAAACTCCCCATTGTAGTCTGCCATAATCTGCTGCGCCGCCTTCTGCATATTCCGCACGCGGTTGTAGTATCCCAAGCCTTCCCATAGTTTAAGCAGCATATCTTCCTGCGCCTCTGCCAGTTTCTTTACCGTAGGCAGTTCTCTTAGGAAACGCTCATAATACGGCTTCACCGCCTCTACCCTGGTCTGCTGCAGCATGATCTCCGATACCCAGACCCGGTAGGCGTCAGCTTCTCTGCGCCAAGGAAGATCCCTTTTGTGCTCCCGATACCAGGCTATGACAGGTTCCACAACATCTGCAAGATCCGAATCAGAGCGCTTAACAGCTTCATCCGCACATGCCGCGTTGTCCGCCCGCTGATCGAATTGATCGAATACAACCGGTACCTCATCCGCAATATGAATATCATCCTTCCTCACGTCACAGTCATACGAAAGAATGTGGACGCCAGCTCTCGCCGCATCCATAAGCGCCTCGCCAAATGCCGGATGCGTGTCCATGTTCGGCGTAAAATACCGGACGTCTTTCATCTGTACCACGAAAAACACATATGCCTCATAGCCTTCCTTCACAGCCAACTTAAGCTCCTCCACGTGCTTAACCGCACGGTCGCTCGGCGCATCGGGAAATCGCACCACCCCGTCCTCCTCAAGGGTAACGCCCTTTACCTCAATGAATATCTTCTTGCCGTCCGCTTCCACATACAGGTCAAAACGAGAACTGCCATAAGTGTATTCCGGGCGTATCCGGGTTATGTCTTTAAAAAGGTTTCCCTCTTCTAACCACTCTTTCACCAGATGATTGGGAATCTGAGAATCCATATTCACCATACGGCTGCCCTTCTTAACCGCGATCAGATCCCACTTCGTCTTCCGGTCCGGCTTGTCTGATTCCTGGACATAGACCACAGCGCCCGGCACCAGCAGCTCCGCACAGCGGCCCGTATTCTTAACATGGACTGTCTCAGCGCTTCCTTTTATATTAATATGCGCAATAAACCGGTTGGGGCGGTCTATGAACGTTCCCCGGCGGATATTCGTGTAGTGCATCTATTCCTCCTTCTCATCCGTTATACAAGCCTCTTCCTGGCTGCGGTCTTCCTCCTTCTCAAGATAAGGCCTGAACAGCCTGTACAGCATCAGTGAATTCAGGTAAGCCGTAAGCCCGAATCCAAAGAAGAACCAACAGCAGGCCCAAAGCGGCATTAGTTTATAATCCTGATAAGTCATATACATCGGAAATACCGAGATGATCACGATCAGTATCGTATATGGGAAGCGCATGAACGCGAAGATCACCGCATTCTTGATCTGTCCCGCGGTACTGCTGGTAAATGCCGCGATCACAGGGAACACATACAGCGCGAAGATCACCAGGAGCACCAGAAGCCCTTCTGATAATATCATAAGCATATGCCCCGTCTGCCCTGTCTCTGTCCCCAGGAAACGGATGTTGGTGATCAGGATAAAACCTGCCGCCGCAATTCCAAGCCAGATCACGAGCGACTGGACAAAATTCTCTTTGAACGCACGGAAAAAGGTCTTGACCGTCCCGTAACTGTTCCCCTTCACAGACCTTAACGAACAGTGATAGAGGGCTGTCAGGGACGGACCGATGGTAACTAAGGGGATGGAACAGAAGATAAACAGAATGTTAGCAATCACAATATCCCCGACATTATTCAGAAATTCGTGGACAATATTATCTTGGTTCAGCAAATTCATAAAGCTACTCCTCCTTATGTATAAATATCACTGAAAGCTATTGTAGCATTGAAAGCGCTGCCTTGTAAAGGAAAATGGAGCGTATTGCGAATAGATAAATATATTGTCGAAACATGGAAAAATGTTCGGGCGAAATAGAATAATGTTGGATGAAAGACAGAAAATGTCGAAAGAAACATACAAAGTGCAATATGTTTTCTTATATTTTCATTGATTCTTTTGTGCGAAATTCGTATATTATCCCCAAAAAAGGTTAAAAAAATAACAAAACCATACAAATAAATAACATTTTTCCATATATTCAAAACATGATACCATTTAACATTATTCCATGTACATATATAATAAATAGCATGACAGCGCTGGTAAAAAACATGTCAAATTGACGAAACCAATTTAAAGGAGGAGAAATTATGAAGTTAAAGAAGTTAACAGCATTATGTTTGGCTGGAGCAATGGTACTTTCTACAGCAGCGTGCGGAGGCGGGAGCGGAGACTCCGGCAGCTCAGGCGGAGACGGAGACTCTGGCAGTTCTGAGGGCGGCGAGCTTTCTATATCTATTTGGGATACGAACCAGGAGCCTGGTATCAATGAGATCCTTGCAGATTTTACAGAAGAGACCGGAATCAAGACAAAACTTACTGTTGTTAAGTGGGACGAGTATTGGACGATGTTGGAAGCAGGCGCACAGGGCGGTTCCCTTCCGGATGTATTCTGGATGCACTCCAACGAAAGTGAAAGATATATGTCCAACGACATGCTTCTTGACTTAACAGATAAGATCGCTGAGAGCGATGTTATCGATCCTGCGAATTATCCAGAAGATATCTGGGGACTTTACACACACGAAGATAAGTATTATGCAGTACCTAAGGACGTAGATACGATCGCTCTGTGGTACAACAAGACCATGTTCGACGAGGCAGAGATGGAATATCCGACTGCAGACTGGACCTGGGACGACATGTTCGAAGCAGCTAAGAAGCTGACGAAGGATGACGGAAGCCAGTACGGACTTGCACTCAGGAACGACAACAACCAGGCTGGTTACTACAACATGATCTATGATAACGGCGGATTCGTTATCAACGACGACAAGACAGAGTCCGGATGGGATGATCCTAAGACGATCGAAGCTATGGAGCAGGTTGAAGAATTCATCAAAGCAGGAGTTATGCCTTCTATGGAGACAATGTCTGAGAACGGTGAAGACGTACTCTTCCAGTCAGGCAAGGTTGCAATGGTTCTTCAGGGATCCTGGATGCTGGCAGCTTACAGAGACAACGAATATACTGCTGAGAACTGTGATTGTGTAGAGCTTCCTAAGAGTGCTACAACAGACAGAAGAGTTTCCATCTACAACGGTCTTGGATGGGCTGCATCTGCAAGCGGAAGCAACACCGAAAACGCATGGAAGCTGATCGAGTACTTAGGTTCAGAGGCAGCTCAGAAGAAGCAGGCAGAGCTTGGCGTTACGATGTCCGCATACACAGGAACATCTGATGCATGGGCTGATTCCGCAGACTTCAATCTGGAAGCATACCTGAACATGATGGACGACATGGTAATCCGTCCATACTCCAAGTCTACAGTAACATGGGAGAATGAAGACAATGAGATTCTGAAGGAAGTCTACACAGGCGACAAGAGTATGGCTGACGCCTGCAAGGAGATGGCTGACCAGATGAATGAGAAATTAGCAGAGGAATAGTCACATATATTGGGGGATATTGATGCAATAGCATCCAAAACTGTCATTGATAGCTTTTCTAAAATATTATGACACAGACACCGCGGGCAGATCTTCGCATCTGCCCGTATAAAAAAGGAGTGAGTCAAATGACTAATAGCGGAAAACCTGCAAAAACAGGCAGGGAAAAGAGTGAGTTTCTTTGGGGTTGGCTGTTTATACTTCCAACAGTCATCGGTTTGATCATATTGAATATCATCCCTATTTTCCAGACAATCTATCAGAGCTTTTTTAAGACCGGTGATTTCGGAAAGGGAAATATTTTCGTAGGTTTTGAAAATTATTCTAAGGTTTTCGGAGACTCTGAAGTATGGCAGTCTCTGATCAACACATTGAAATATGCAGTTGTTGAAGTTCCGTTTTCCATCGCGATCGCCCTTGTTCTGGCAGTTCTGCTGAACAGAAAGATGAAGGGACGTTCCGTATACAGAACGATTATCTTCCTTCCTATGGTTGCGGCTCCTGCGGCAGTTGCCATGGTTTGGAGATGGTTATTCAACTCAGATTTCGGTCTGATCAACAACGTATTCCACGTACATGTGAAATGGGTATCCGATCCTAAGATCGCTGTTTTCGCCGTTGCAGTAATCGGTGTATGGTCCATTCTTGGATACAACATGGTACTGTTCTTATCCGGTCTTCAGGAGATTCCGGGAGACTATTATGAGGCGGCATCCATCGACGGCGCGACCGGTATCAAGAGCTTCTTCCACATCACGATTCCGCTCTTGTCCCCTACGATCTTCTTCGTATTGGTAACACGTGTAATCGGCGCCCTTCAGGTATTCGACCTGATGTACATGGTAATGGACAAATCAAACCCGGCTCTGGACAAGACACAGTCCTTAGTTTACTTATTCTATAAGTACGCGTTCATCAACAAGAACATGGGTTACGGTTCAACTATCGTAGTTCTCCTGCTTATCATCACCATGATCGTTACGGTATTCCAGATGATCGGCCAGAAGAAATGGGTATTCTACAACTAAAGGAGGGCAATCAGAATGGATAGTATGGAAAGAAATAGAAAAATCGTTACTGCCGTTATACATATTGTATTGATCCTTGTATCGATCACGATGCTGATTCCTTTTATCTGGATGATCCTTACCGCGTTCAAGTCAGTAACAGAAGCAACATCGGTTGACCCGTTTGTAATCTTCCCTACAGTATGGAGAAAGGATTCCTTCACTGCCGTAATGCAGAACATGAATTTCCTGATGCTGTATAAGAACACGCTGCTTCTGATCTTCTTCCGTGTAGTATGTGCGGTATTGACAGCAACAATGGCAGGTTATGCTTTTGGACGTCTTCATTTCAAAGGAAGAGACGCCTGTTTCTCACTGGTTCTGTTCCAGATGATGGTACCGGCACAGATCTTCATCATTCCTCAGTACTTAATGATCAGTAAAGTCGGAATGCTGAATACGATCTTCGCTCTGGTATTCCCAGGTATGGTTACCGCTTTTGGTACCTTCCTTCTTCGTCAGGGTTATATGGGACTCCCGAACGATCTGGAGGAAGCTGCGAGACTGGATGGCTGTAATATCGGCCAGACCTTCCTCTACATCATGGCTCCGCTGACAAGGTCCAGTATGGTAGCACTTGGTATCTTCACCGCAGTGTTCGCATTCAAAGACCTGATGTGGCCAATGATCGTTAACACAGACAAAGATATGCTGGTTCTCTCTTCTGCTCTGGCAAAGATGCAGGGACAGTATGTATCCAAGTTCCCGGAACTGATGGCTGCATCACTGATTGCATGTATTCCGATGATCGTGATCTACGTTATCTTCCAGAAACAGTTTATCGAAGGTATCGCTACAAGCGGCGGAAAATTATAAAAACTACGATATAAAATGAATAAATAACGAAAAACATGTTTCGATCGTTTTTCGTATACCAGCGCAAAATAACGGGGTAGCCTTTTAAAGACTACTCCTGAATTTTAAATAGACAGAGATCTCATATACTCGTTCTTGTTCTCATACTTGATCAGTTTCTCCGGCGCTTCCCGGAAGCTTGTCGGACTGATACCGTAATTCTGCTTGAACATCTTCGAGAAAGCAAGCGGGTCATCATACCCGACCTGTGCAGAGATCGTATGGATCGGAAGAGCCGTCTCCCTGAGCAATGATATAGCTTTGTCAAGCCTGAGAGTGATCAGAAACTTCTGCGGAGACATGTTCATGATCTTCCGAAAGGAATTGGTGAGATAACTGCGGTTGATTCCGATATAATCCGCCAGATCGTTAACCTTGATCTTCTGGTCGTAATTCTTCTGCATATAATCAATTGCCTGTTCGACGTATACGGCACAAGGATAGTCGTAGCCGCTTCGGCCGGGAGACGGATTCTCTTCGGAATAATCCTCTAACAATGTGCTGAAGAAACGCATCAGTTCGCTGCTCCGCTTCAATTCATTGGCATATGTAAGCTGATGGGCTTCCAGCATATGCTGGATACAGCTCAGGAGCACGTCCATATTGCGGATAGGTATGACCGGTTTCTCGGGCATGAATCCGGCGTTGGTCACACATGTATGTGCTTTTCCGCCGTTAAACCCGACCCAGGCATAAGACCATGGGCATTCAAGATCAGCTTCATATTCCGTGTCCATACCGGGATAGATCAGAAATGCCATGTTCTCTTTCAGTTCGTAGTGACTATCCTCACAACGGAATGTACCTTTGCCCTTGGTAACCAGATGAATCACATATTCTGTGCGGACATGTGGGCCAAAATGGTGACCGCATTCCACATCTTCCATACCACAATAGCTCAGGTAAAGATCTACAGCGCGTCTCTGAAGATCTTCCAGGCATTTGTATCGTACGGAATTAGTAAAACCTACTTCAAATTCCATATAACAGCCCCCTTTTTATTTACATATATGCGTATTGACATTTGCACATACAGACATATAATACTATTATACGCGATAACAAGGGGATTTTCAACATTAAAATCAGGAGGCATAAGATGGCAATCGTATTTCACGAAAAGACAAACATATTTCATTTGACTAATAAGGATGTAAGTTACCTGATCAGAATCATGGAAAACGGTCAATTAGAGAATCTGTATTACGGGAAAGCACTGAAGGACCGGGAAGACTTCTCTTACATGCACGAGGAGGGAATGCGTTCCCAGATGTCCATTAATGTGCCGGAACCAGGTCTTCTGTCCATGCATTATACCAGACAGGAATACCCTTCATACGGAACAGGCGACTATCGGAGTCCTGCATTTACCGTTCTTCAGGAGAACGGCAGCCGGATCTCGAACTATGTTTACGCTGCACACAGTGTATTTGCAGGCAAGAAGAGCTTAGAACCTCTTCCGGCAACCTACGTTGAGAGTGACGAAGAAGCCTCTACTCTGGAGATCACTCTGCATGATCAGGTTACAAATACGGACCTTATACTCTCTTATACAATCTATGAGAACCATCCGGTAATTACCAGAAGCGCCCGTTTCTTACAGAAGGGGTCTGAGAAGATCGTTCTGGAACGCGCGTTAAGCGCCAGCGTAGAATTCATCGATATGGACTACGAACTGATGCATCTTTCCGGGGCATGGTCAAGAGAGCGTTATGTTAAGACTAAGAAGCTGGAGACGGGCATTCAGGGAGTCCAGGGCCTTAACGGAACCTGCTGCGGCGCAGAGTTCAATCCGTTCCTTGCCCTCAAGCGTCCTGATACGACAGAATTCCAGGGAGAAGTGTATGGATTCAGCTTCGTATACAGCGGCAATTTCCTTGCACAGGCCGAGGTAACTACCTTCGATATGACAAGGATCCTCATGGGTATCAATCCCGAAGGATTTGCCTGGGAATTAAAGCAGGGCGAATCTTTCCAGACGCCGGAAGTGGTAATGGTGTACAGCGACCAGGGCCTTAATAAGATGAGCCAGGTATATCACAGACTCTATCGTACACGTCTGATGCGCGGCAAATGGAGAGATCTGGCGCGCCCGATCCTTCTCAATAACTGGGAGGCGACTTATTTTGACTTTAACGAGGAAAAGATACTGAACATCGCCCGAAAAGCGAAGGAAGTCGGCGTAGAGCTGTTCGTTCTGGACGACGGATGGTTTGGGGCGCGCAACGATGATTACAGGGGTCTGGGCGACTGGTATGTGAACCTTGATAAATTACCTGACGGGATCTCTGGATTGTCCCGGAAGGTGGAAGAACTGGGATTGAAGTTCGGTCTGTGGGTAGAGCTTGAGATGGTGAACAAGGACAGCGATCTTTACCGTGCTCATCCTGACTGGCTGATCGGCGTTCCGGATAGATTTGAAAGTCATGCGCGCCACCAGCATGTTCTTGATTTCTCGAGGAAAGAGGTTGTAGATTATATCCATGAGATGATCTCGAAGGTGATCCGGGAATCTTCTATTTCCTATATCAAGTGGGATATGAACCGGTATATGACGGAACCATACAGCAGAGGCGCCGCTCCTTCTGAGCAGGGAATGGTGATGCACAGATATATGCTGGGTGTATATGACCTGTATACGCGTCTCACAACCGAGTTCCCGGACATCCTGTTTGAATCCTGTGCAAGCGGCGGAGCCAGGTTTGACCCGGGTATGCTGTATTTTGCTCCGCAGACCTGGACAAGCGATGATACCGACGCCAATGAGAGAACGAAGATCCAGTACGGCACTTCCATGGTATACCCGATCGTCAGCATGGGCTCTCATGTTTCTGCCGTTCCGAATCATCAGCTTCACAGAGATACTTCTCTGGCTACCCGTGCCAATGTGGCTTACTTCGGAACCTTTGGCTATGAGCTGGACCTGAACCTGTTGGAAGACCGCGAGATTGCGCAGGTAAAGGAGCAGATCCGATTCATGAAGGAATACCGCGAACTGATCCAGATGGACGGTGATTTCTATCGTCTGTTAAGCCCGTTTGCCGGGAATGAGACCGCATGGATGGTCGTTTCTCAGGATAAGCAGACTGCTATTGCCGGATATTACCAATGTCTGAACAGAGTGAATGGCTCCTGGTGCCGCCTGAAGCTTCAGGGATTGTGCGAGGATACACTGTATGAGGTCAGCTACGATACGACGCCCGACACCCCTGTGGATTCCAGACTGGAAGCGGCTTATGGCATCAGATCGGACAAGAACCCGGTAAAGACCTATCAGGCATATGGGACAGAGCTTATGTATGCCGGAATCCCGATCGACCGGGATACTTTGAAGAGAAAGAGCATGGATTTTGCATCGCTGATATTTGTCATCAAAAAGGCTAATTAGATAATTTCCATACTTAAGGAGGTAATGAATTATGGCTAAAATTACATTTATGGGAGCAGGAAGCACAGTATTTGCACGGAACGTACTGGGGGATTGTATGTGTTCCCCGGCGTTATGCAGCAGCGAGATCGCACTGTATGATATTGATGCACAGCGTCTTGAAGATTCTCAGATTATCTTAAGCGCCATCAATCATAATGTCAATCAGGATAGAGCCTGTATCAAGTCCTATCTGGGCGTAGAGAACCGCAAGGCTGCATTAAAGGACGCGGATTTTGTAGTAAACGCGATCCAGGTAGGCGGTTATGATCCTTGTACCATCGCTGATTTTGAGATTCCGAAGAAATACGGCCTGAGACAGACTATCGCAGATACTCTTGGAATCGGCGGAATCATGCGCGCCCTGCGCACAATCCCTGTTCTTGAGGAATTCGCAAGGGATATCGAGGAAGTGTGTCCAAATGCTTTATTCTTGAATTATTCTAACCCGATGGCGATGCTGACCGGGTATTTACAGCGGTTTACGAAGGTTCGTACGGTCGGTCTCTGCCACAGCGTACAGATCTGCTCGAAGACTCTTCTCGAAGAATTGGGAATGGAGGATAAGCTTGAGGGCAGAACGGAGCTGATCGCCGGAATCAACCATATGGGATGGCTCCTGGATATCCGGGATAAGGACGGCAACGACCTGTATCCTGAGATCCGAAGACGCGCGGAGGAGAAGAATACCTCCGGCGAGAAGCACAACGATATGGTTCGTCTGGAATATATCCGCGATCTTGGATATTACTGTACAGAGTCCAGCGAGCACAATGCAGAATATAATCCATTCTACATTAAATCCAGATATCCTGAGCTGATCGATGAATTCAACATTCCTCTGGATGAATATCCAAGACGCTGTATCGAACAGATCGAGAAATGGAACAAAGAAAAAGAGGATATCCTGAATGACGGTAAGATCACCCATGAGAGAAGCCGCGAATATGCCTCCTACATCATGGAAGCTGTCGTAACCGATCAGCCGTACAAGATCGGCGGTAATGTGATCAATAACGGGTATATCACGAATCTTCCGGCGGACGCCTGCGTGGAGGTACCATGCTACATTGACAAAACCGGCGTACATCCGACAACCGTAGGCAAGCTTCCGACACAATTGGCAGCAATGAATTCCGCTAACATCAGCGCACAGCTTCTAACGATCGAGGCCGCTGTAACCAAGGACCGCAAGAAGATCTACCAGGCGGCCATGATGGATCCGCATACCGCCGCAGAGCTGAGTATCAAGGATATTAAGGCCATGTGCGACGAACTGATCGAGGCACACGGTGATTATATGAAGGATTATCGGTAAGAGTAACCTAAGATAAAGGGGGACGCAGTACAATCGGATCGTACCGCGTCCCCCTTATTCTATATCAATCTCAGATCACTCCAAACAACCCGCCTATCTCTCCCTCATCCAACATCCTTCCGGTCTTATTCCCGGCATTGGCAAGCATTGCCTCCACCCTGTTCGCAAGAGTCACGTCGATGAACCTTCCCACTTCGATTCCCCTGAGCTCAAAGAACAACAGCGGATTCTCGTCCAGACGCACGCCTACTCCATAGAGAGCCGCAGCCACGTGCTTACACAACAGCGCCCAGTCCGGGCAGCTGCAGCTAAAGCTGATCTCATTGGGTGACGGGAACAGCCCCTCCTTACTCTGGAACAGCTCTTTCATCTCTTCCGGAAAATCACCTGCAAGAAGCGCTTCCAGATTCTCTAATTTCCTGCCGCATCTCTGGATGATCGCCTGACACTTCTCCTCCGACAGCGGACTGATCCTGATCTCTACCTTATAGGGCGTCTTGCGCGTTCCCTGTACCCTGGCAAGGATCTTCCCCTTCTGGATCTTAAGGTCGATCACCGCGCCGGTACGGATATAACGCTTCCCGCGGTCTAAGCGGCTCTCATAGTCCGCATAACTCTCCAGGTTATCGCACCAGGCCTTGCCCCACCACTCATTGACGATTGTTCTCCCTTTGGCGGTGACCGGCTCTAGTATCTTGCCCTTTGCTTTCTCCTTCTTCCTGCTCGCCGCCGATTTCTGACGCAGCTCTGACGCGTTCGGCTGACTGTACTGCGGGATATCGGCCCAATATTTACTGCTCATATGCACACATCTCCTTCATTAACAGATCTTACCCCAGCCTCAGCAGGGACATCAGCTCGTCATTTCCAAGTTCTGTGATCCAACTCTCACCGCCGGAACCGATCACATTCGCCGCCAGCTCCTTCTTCGATTCGATAATACGGTCAATCCTCTCCTCCACAGTCTTCTGGCACACCAGCTTGTGCACCATCACATTCTTCTTCTGCCCGATGCGGAATGCACGGTCCGTCGCCTGATTCTCCACCGCCGGATTCCACCAGCGGTCGAAATGGATCACATGGTTCGCCTTCGTCAGATTCAGTCCTGTCCCTCCTGCCTTAACAGACAACACGATAAACGGAACATACGCCTCACCCTGGAATGCCTCCACAATCTGTCCCCGGCTTGCCACCGGCGTACCGCCATGGAGCACATATCCGTCCGCATGGAATATCTTCCGCAGGAACGCTGCCAACTGATCGATAATCTCCCTGAACTGGGTAAATACCAGTACACGTTCCCTCTTCTCGTAGATGGTTTCGCAGATCTCACGGAGCATCGCGAATTTGCCGCTGTCTTCCTCTGAAAATGTATTCTGTCCCAAATACTGGTCCGGATGATTGCAGATCTGCTTCAGCTTCACGATCGTTGACAGCACGATCCCGCACCGCTCAATACCGTCGGCATCCTCGACACGCTTCTCCATATCATCCACGACCTCCCGGTACAATACCACCTGTTTCTTCGATAAACCGGCATAGTCAATGGTTTCCAGCTTCTCCGGCAGATCCTTGATAATGCGCTTGTCCGTCTTAAGTCTCCGCAGCATGAACGGCGCTACCATGGACTTCAATTTCCCGTAGTCCTCCGGGTTATCCTTGAGATGCCTGCAGAATTCCCTGAACTCCATGGACGTACCCATAAGCCCCTTATTCAGGAAATCAAATAATGACCAGAGATTCGTCAGATCATTCTCGATCGGTGTACCCGTCATAGCAATCTTCATCCGCCCGTTCAGCTGCTTGATCTCTTTGGTCTGCTTCGTACCGGGATTCTTGATCGCCTGCGCCTCATCCAATATGATGCAGGACCATTCGATCTCCCGCAATTCCTTGATCCTTGACGCCATTCCATAGGTTGTGATATTCAAAAATACCGGATCTGCCTTGACCTTCTTCCCAAGGGTTGCAGCCCCTCCCCCATGGAGAATGGACAGCTCCATCTCCGGTACGAATTTCTCTGCTTCTTTCTGCCAGTTCCCCAGCAAAGACGCCGGCACCACCAACAGCACCCGGGCATTCCTCTCCTGCTTCCGTAATCTCTCCAAATAAGTCAACACCTGCAGGGTCTTGCCAAGTCCCATATCATCTGCCAGACATGCGCCAAATCCCAGCTGATCCATATAGCTCAGCCATGCATACCCGTTCCTCTGGTACGGACGCAGCGTTGCCTGTACCGTCCCCGGAACCGCTGTCTTACGGATCTTCTCCGGCTTGCGCAGATTCGCAAGGAGAGATGACAGCCATTTCCCGTTGGTGATCAGCGGCCCTACATCCGGCGCCTCTTCACCCCTTTTCGTCCCCATCTCCATCTTCAATGCATCCATCAGGGTGACTTCTCTCGTCTGTCCTTCCATCTCTTCCAAGAGCTGCTTTAACCGGGCATGATCTACCTCGATCCATTTGCCCTTCAGGAGAGCAAGTCCTTCCGTCTGCGCAAGAAGTGCCTGCACATCTTCTTCCGTCAGCTCCACGCCGTCTACCATCAACTCCGGCTTCATGGATACCAGCGCGTCAAAACCAAGCATGGACGGCTTCTCGTCACCCAGCTTCACAGCCATGGTTACTGTCGCTGCTCTCTTCTTCCACCAGTTGGGAATCCGGCACAGGATCCCGGTCTTCTCGATCTCTTCTACCTGCCTCAGTATCGTATATGCCTCATCCGCTGACAGCTTCAACGGATGAAACAGTTCTCCGCTGTCCATAAAACCGGCAATCAGCTCCGACACCTCTGCCGCACGGTTCAGGCACGCCAGCAGAGAAAGCAGCTTCCCCCTGTCGTTACTGTACTCTGTCAGCGCATATTTCAGAGGAACATGCTTCACCTTCCCGTCCGCTCCCTTCGTCGCATAGGTTGCCAGAAACGCGAACGGATAATCATCCTTAGGGTTCTCTACCAGATGGAAGAATACCCTCTCCGGCACCCGGAGTTCCTGGTTCTTCTCCGTCAGATACATCTCCACCGTGCCGTCATAAGCCGCAATCTCTCTGGCGAAGATTGCCAGAAGCTTCTTGAATGCATTCTTAAGCCACTTCTTCGAGATATACTCGGCGCCGATCACAAACGGAACCGCCCAGAGTAGCTCCTCAGCCGTCTCTTCTCCTAATGATACCTTCGCTTTCTGGCGCACCAGTTCAAGCTCCGGCAGATCCGTAAGCTGTTTAAAAAATGTATCCGCCACCTGATACAGAAAACTTTCCGAAGGTGTCGGTTCTGCGGGTCTTCCCGCCAGTCCAAACTGATAGAGGGCGGCATATCCGCCTTCTGCTATCCACTTTACAGCTTCCTGCTGCTCCTCTTCTGATTCGAGCGACGATATGTCCGGAGTAAATCCCTCCGGGGTAAATAAGAAATTCATTGCCGTTCTCTGCTTATCTTTTGCTGACATCATCCGTATTTCTCTTTCTTTATTAGTTTTATTTTCTTAGTATATATGATTCGATATCGGAATTCAAGCTTGTTCTGTCAATCCATTACAATCTCCCTGGCTCTTCCGTAAAAAGTCGTCAGCGGCATTCCGCAGAGCCGTGCCGCCTCTCGTCCAATGATCTCGCCCTTCCTCCACTTATGGCATACCTGTGTGAAATTATCCGGCAGGTCTCTTTTGGGTCTCCCAAACTGTACGCCGCGCATCTTGGCCGCCTCTATCCCTTCCTTCTGCCTCTCCCTGATATTCTTCCGCTCATTTTCCGCCACAAAAGACAACACCTGCAGCACAACGTCGCTTAGAAATGTTCCCATCAGATCCTTCCCTCTCCTGGTATCCAGAAGCTCCATATCGATCACCACGATATCCACCTTCTTCTCCTTCGTCAGGATTCTCCACTGTTCCTGTATTTCTTCATAATTTCTTCCCAGCCGGTCAATACTCTTTATATAGATCAGATCATCCTCTTTCAGCCGTTCCATCATCTGGTTATACATCGGCCGTTCAAAGTCCTTGCCGGACTGTTTATCTATATAGATATTGTCTCTTGGCACCTCTTTCCTGTGCATTGCAAGCATCTGTCTGCCTTCATTCTGTTCCCTTGTACTTACACGTACATATCCGTATACCATTTCTTGTTTCGACCTCCTCTTTCGTACATCTCGATGGATATGGGCGATTCCTGTACATATCCTCCATCTTATTTTAATCTGCCGTCCTTTGGACGCATAGATGTTGCTTTTCGGCACTTTCAGTTTACTTACGGCACATTGTATGTTCTTTTCTGCCACAATTGGTAAAATATTCCATAATGTACAAAGGAGGAATTCTTACCATGGCATTCGCCGAAAAACTAAAAGCTCTGCGTCAGAAAAATAACATGTCACAGGAGTTTGTTGCACAACGCATCAATGTTGCACGTTCTACCATTGCCGGTTATGAGACGAAGAACCGGCAGCCCTCCCATGAGAAGCTGGTAGCATTCTCCAACCTCTTTCATGTACCTGTTGATTATCTTCTGGATGGTACGCATTCCGATTCCATATCTCTGGATGAATCCCGCGCAGATTCCATTGACGCACAAAATCTGCTGGTAAGATATTATCGTCTGTCTACACGCTCCCGGGAAGATCTGCTCAAACATCTTCACTTACTGGAACTACAAGACGAAGAACTGAATAACTAGACACGCGCAGGGGGCTGTCGGTTAACAGGCAGTTCTAAACAGGGAGGCATGTGATTCATTCCAGTCACATGCCTCCCTAAATTATCTCCATAAAAGAGAAAAAAGATGGCTAACGACAACCATCTTCTCTCCGTTACATGTTATAATGTAACTATGCTAAACAATAAGTATTATAACGAATTTTTTGAATTAGGGCAACAGAAAATCAACTTTAAATTTTATGAATTGAGTTTACCTGATGACGATCCGGTCTTTACCCTTAAAAA
>CAJTCH010000021.1 GCA_910574715.1 Lachnospiraceae bacterium
CTCTGGTTTCTGGGATCTGGAATCTGTTTTAACAGGGGTAAAAGATCTGGGAAAAAATGCCGGATTAGCTTGGCTAATTCACATGCAAGGTTCAACTGTTCCAGGTGTTCCCTAACCTCTTTTCTTCTGATTTTTATTCTTGCTTCATAGTAAAACCTCCTCTCTTTTATGGTGGTGCGAAAAAATAGTTGTCTGGTTACTTCTATTATCGCGCATCTTCCCATAAAATGGGAGGTTTTAAAAAAGTGTTAGTCAATAACTGTGTTGGCTGGGGAACTCTTCGAATTGGCTGGTGTGTCTGTGCTGCCGCGGGATGTATCGTGAGTCTTATAGGATGGAGAAAATGGGATTCATTTCGGGCGGAATGGTAAGATTGTTTGCAATGCAAAATAGGTACAAAATAGTCTGGGCAGCTCTGACGCTTAAAAAAAAATGGTGTTAGTCAATAACTGTGTTGGTAACTCTGTTTGGCGGTTTATGCAATCACTTGAACCTCTATATTTATGAATATTTTGGGTTTACCAACATCTATATATAGTGCTATAAATGTTACCAACACACTTGTTGACTAACACCTTTTTTATTAATTTTTTTTTAAGCGTCAGAGCTGTAGAGAGGTGCAGGAAATACTCTGCCAGGACACGGAGGATGAAGAACAGGCCGTAGCCGGAATAGGGGATGATGAAATCCGGGAGGATGGCATGGGTATGGCCGCAGGTACAGATGAGGCGAAGGATGCAGAGGCTGTGTCGGACAGGGGCGCCATCTATGAAATCCACCAGGGAACGGTCATAATAGGCATGGATCTTGCAGCTGCCCGCTGCCCCGCAGAAGGGACAGGTCTGCAGCTGGGGGCGGAATCCAACCATGAAAGACTCAAATAGTGCTTTTGATGAAGTTTTTATATGGATCAGCTTGCAAAATAGGGAGTTTTCTCTTATCATAGTATATGTCGGTAGTGCCAAAGCCTCACGAGTGGGACATGATCCCGTATATGGCAGGCACGCTGGTGTATGAGAGAAAGAACAAACTGTAGGAGGTTGGTGTTCTTTCTCTTTTTTTTCGTTCCAAAAAAACTATATCGGAACAGGCAGGAATGGTCAAGAGGAAAATGCGCCGTTTCCTACAGCGCGCTCTGATAGACAGTATTAAGAAGATGAGATTTTAATTCGATGTTTTTGTGCGGGAGATAGGAACTTTAGTTTGCTGGGCGACATTTAACCCCAAAGCGGTATCGAAGCTGATGGGACATGCCAAGGAGTTGATTACGGTAGATGTATATGGAGACAATCAGAATATCATACCAGAAGAAATACCTGAGTTGGTATCATATATGAAAGATGTAATGCCCAAGAAAAAGAAGGGCCATGGATTGAGGGAACGTGTGCTGGATACATTGATAGAGATAGGGGAATATCTGCCGGGGATAAGGAAAAATATGTAATATTTTTCTAATAGTAATTATCATAGAAAATATGAGTGATGATAATTGTGAGAATGTATCATAAGTAGTATACTAATATTAAGAGGAAGGAGGCAGACAGTAGAATGGATAAGATTAGATTGACGAACGAGATTATTTCAAAGATTAAAAAGGAAGCATTTGAGTTGACGCATAGGCTTATGGGCGGTGATTTGAAGGCGGTGATTTTGTATGGCTCCTGTGCCAGAGGTGATTTTGCGGAGGATTCTGATGTGGATATTGCTTTGCTTACAAGATGTAATCGCAAGGAAGGAAAAAAATATGATGATGGGCTGGATGTGATTGCAACTAAGTAAAGTACGGTTGGACAGAGCGGTTGAACTTCTCGTGGAGGCACAGGGATTGCTGGCGAAAGAATCTTATAAATCAGCAAATAACAGAGCTTTATATGCCATTGAGAAAAGTATAAAAGCATTTTTGGCTATAGCAGGTATGGAAGTACAGACTCATAGTGGTGGTTTGAAGCAGTTTAACTATGAATTTATTTACAAAGGGAATGGAACCTTTTCGCAGGACGATTATCAGATTGCGGCAAGAGCAGAACGGATTCGTAATGCGTCGGATTACGACGATTTTTATATAGCGAATAAAGAAGAATCACAGCAGCAAGTATCAAATGCAGAATAGTTTGTCAAGAAAGTTGAAAAATTCATTCTTGATAATAAAGAATCGTAACGTAATTCATAAAATTGTTAGGCGAATTAAGTGAAGAAGGGAATGAAATATTTTTGGAGATGATATGAGTAGGGGGATATGAAATAGAAACAGAAGCTAATGGCAGAGTGTATATGCGAATCATGTATATATGCTCTATTTTTAGTATAAAGGATTTTGATTTGAATCACCGCATGGAAGAACTAATGTTTCGGAACGTTTGTTCTAAAAATTCCCGTTTCTCTCTGTACAAATGAAGGGGCATGTGCTATAATCAGAGTTACTTTTTGGGGTACTGAGTCCATGCTGTTTTGCCAGAATTATTTAGTCCGGGGAAATGGATTCAGTGAACAAAATTCGTCGAAACACAATTTTGGAAAAAGCTGAATATGCGGCTCGACGAATTTCGGACCAATACGCGAACTTTTTTACTATGGATTTTGGAGGTGATTTTGAGCCTATGTTGTTCAAATTGCACAGTAATTACAAACCGACAGGAGACCAGCCACAGGCGATTGAAGCTTTGGTGAAAGGCTTTAAAGAAGGCAACCAATGCCAGACTTTACTAGGGGTTACGGGTTCTGGCAAGACCTTTACCATGGCGAATGTGATACAGCAGTTAGAAAAACCGACTTTGGTAATAGCGCACAATAAGACTCTTGCTGCACAATTATACGGCGAGTTCAAGGAGTTCTTCCCTGAAAACGCAGTCGAGTATTTTGTGTCCTAATTTGGGGACAGGCTGAAAACCGCATTATTTAGTGTTGTTTGGTGCTGATTATACCGTATTTTGTGGATGAAATAGAGGGATATGGACGAAATAACACTAGGCGGACGGGGGGAGTTTGTGACCTGGATTCGTGTAGTGGACCAGGTAACATAAGATAGTACAAAATAGCAGAGATAATGGTATTAGAGAAGAAATGTGGGAAGCGGAAATCGTAGCAGGCAAGGAGGCGGTCAAACATGAATCATAGTCAAAAAACAGAGGTATTAACTAATGAGGATGCAGCTGTTGAAAGACTGTGTGTCAAGACAGTTGCTTTAGTAAAGCATGCAAGAAATATAACTGTTCAACAAGTAAATATGATACAATTGCTTACTTACTATGCTATTGGAAAATGGATTGTAGAAGTGCAGCAAAGAGGCGAATCAAGGGCAAGATATGGCAGTCAAGTTATTAAAAGGCTATCAGAAGAAATGAAAAAGAATTTTGAAAGAGGATTCTCGGAGGATAGTTTGAAAAATGCACGGAAGTTTTATATGACTTATAAAGATAGAATTGACGAAACAGTGTTTAATCTTTTTGCTGTTGAAAAAAGCGAAACAGTGTTTAGCCTTTTTGAAGAGAAACCGCCCTTCATAGTATCATGGTCACACTATTTGCAATTAATGCGAATAGAAAATGAAGATGAAAGAAGTTTCTATGAAATTGAATCAGCAAGATCCGGATGGAGCGTCCGCACTCTGCAGAGGCAATATAACTCCAGCTTTTATGAAAGATTAGCGCTTAGCCGGGATAAGGAGGCTGTTTTACAGTTAGCCAAGAAAGGTAACATTATTGCAAAACCAGAAGACATTGTAAAACAGCCAACAGTATTAGAATTTTTAGGAATGGAAGAAAAGACGAAGTATTCGGAAACAGATTTGGAAACAGCGATTATTAATAAATTGCAGAAATTTTTGCTGGAAATGGGAAAAGGATATCTATTTGAATCCAGGCAAAAGCGTTTTACTTTTAACGAAGATAGTTATTATGTGGATTTGGTTTTCTACAATCGCCTTCTTCGCTGTTATGTGCTGATTGACTTGAAGGTAGATAAATTGACACATCAAGATATCGGACAAATGCAGATGTATGTAAATTATTATGATCGTTATGAGAAATTGGAAGATGAAAATCCGACGATTGGTATCCTGTTATGTAAAGAGAATAATGACGCACTGGTGGAGATTACACTGCCACAAGATGCTAATATTTATGCTTCTGAGTATAAGCTGTATTTACCGGATAAGAAATTATTACAAGACAAGTTACGACAGTGGATAGAAGAGGCTGATGTAGAATAGAGTGGTAAAATACTTGTAGGTTTATCATTAAAGAAATGGGATGTTTGTTATGTACGAAAATAAAAAAGAATTATTATCAAAATTAGAATTTGGAAATGTGGATTCCGAGTCGGAATTGGATTTAGATAGAAAATTTATTAAAACTAAAGATTTTGAACAATTTATTAATCCACAGAAATCTTTGGTTTTAGGGGCGAAAGGTTCTGGAAAAAGTGCCCTATTTCAGATGTTTTCTAAGTATGAACAAGTAGCAAAGAAACTTGCAGGACTTGATAGAAAAATAATTATAGTAACAGGAACAGGCTTCAATGATTTGAAGGAATTACAAACAGATGATTTTAGAAAGTTATTAAGGAACGAGGAAGCTGATTTTAATAAAATATGGGAACTTTATATAGCGGTGAAAATAGCAATTAAAATGGGTAAGGAGGGATATTACTGTGGTGAAAATTTAGTTGAATTTTATAGAAATGTAGGTATTATGGAGGATTTCAGGATTTTAAATATCCTGAAACAATTATGGAGTGTGGTTGTGGGAACTCCAATACAAGGTATAGACATTGATATAAAAGGGGTAAAAATTAAAATTGGTGGAAAATATAGTATTGATACACAGGATTTATTGGGTGACATTAATGATGTTTTAGAGCAGGAATGTTTAGATTGTTGGATTTTATTTGATAAAATTGATGAGTTGTTTTCTGACGATTATGAAAAGAGAAAGATTTGTATAGAAAGCCTTTTTAGAACGTATTTGAGTTTCGTTAATAGGTTTCCAAGAATAAAATTTAAAATATTTTTAAGGAATGATATCTGGTCTACACTAGAATTTGTGAATAAAAGTCATTTGTCGGATAAAAGTGTAGTGCTTTCATGGGATAAAAAAAGATTTGCTGATTATGTTAATGCGTCGATGTTTAAATAATGAAATGGTGGAAGAATATGTAGTAAATGAGATAGGGTTGGAAAAGGAGGAGTTATTATTGGCTCCAAATTTGGAAGAGACTTTTTATACTATATTTGCTCGTCAGGTGTATAAGGGGAAAAAAGAGGCAAATATGATTGATTGGCTGTTACAACGAATAACAGATGGGCTAGGGGGGAAATATCCGAGAGAATTTATCAATTTTGCTAATTATTCTAAAGAAGCACAAGAAGAAATAGAAAATTTTGAAGAAAATTGTTTGATTTCTGGCATGGCAGTGAAAAAAGCTTTTTCTAAAGTGTCTGAAGTTAAATGCGATACATATTTGAGTGAGTTTCCAAAATTAAGAAAACATTTTGATAGGTTTAAGGGAAAAGATACAGCTCGATATAGTAGAGAAGAAATATTCGTACTTATGGACGGATTGGAACCCCAAGGAGATGATATGCTTCAAGAACTTTATGAAACAGGAATGTTAGAAGCAAAAGGGGGTAAAGCGTTTGCAGATAATTTATTTGAAATCCCTAAATTGTATAGAATGGGTTTGGGCTTAGTTCTAAGAGGAAGACCATAGTTATAGAAAGGTATAGTATCATGGATCATTTTGAATTAGTATCACAATACGTCCCAACCGGCGACCAGCCCCAGGCCATTGCCGAGCTGGTCAAAGGCTTCAAGGAGGGCAACCAATTCCAGACTTTACTGGGGGTCACGGGTTCCGGCAAGACCTTTACGATGGCAAATGTCATCCAGCAATTAAATAAACCAACGCTTGTCATAGCGCATAACAAGACATTGGCAGCCCAATTATATGGAGAATTTAAAGAATTTTTCCCGAATAATGCTGTCGAATATTTTGTGTCCTACTACGACTACTACCAACCCGAGGCCTATGTCCCTTCCTCCGATACCTACATCGCCAAGGACTCATCCATCAACGATGAGATCGACAAGCTCCGTCACTCTGCCACAGCGGCATTGTCGGAACGCCGTGACGTGATCATCGTAGCCAGCGTATCCTGTATCTACGGTCTTGGTTCCCCCATTGATTACCAGAACATGGTAATTTCCCTG
Source organism: Lachnospiraceae bacterium (assembly GCA_910574715.1). Lineage (GTDB taxonomy): Bacteria > Bacillota > Clostridia > Lachnospirales > Lachnospiraceae > Sporofaciens. Next base: position 6,207 of record CAJTCH010000021.1, read on the forward strand.
CGCCCGGGAATGATCAAGGATCGGGATGAAGTGATCAAGAAACTCATCGAGATTCAGTATGACCGCAACGAGATGGATTTTAAGCGTGGAACCTTCCGCGTCCGCGGGGATGTATTGGAAATCATCCCTGCACTTTGCGAGAGCCTTGGATACCGGATCGAATTTTTCGGAGATGAGGTAGACCGGATCACAGAGATAGATATCCTGACAGGGGAGATCAAGAATGAATTAAACCATGTCGCAATCTTCCCGGCATCCCATTATGTGGTGTCGAAGGACAGTCTGGATCAGGCGATTAAGGAGATTGAGCTCGAATTGGAAGAGCAGATTAAGTATTTTAAAGGAGAAGGGAAGCTTTTAGAGGCTCAGAGAATTTCTGAGAGGACAAATTTTGATATAGAGATGATGCGGGAGACAGGATTCTGTTCAGGAATTGAGAATTATTCCCGGCATCTGACTGGACTTGCGCAGGGGCAGCCGCCGCACACATTGATCGATTATTTTCCAGATGATTTTATGATAATGATTGATGAATCTCATAAGACTGTGCCGCAGATCGGAGGAATGTATCACGGCGACCAGTCAAGGAAATCAACGCTGGTAGAATATGGCTTCCGTCTTCCGTCGGCAAAAGACAACCGCCCCTTGAACTTTGAAGAGTTTGAAGGCAAGATAGATCAGGTGATGTTTGTCTCTGCAACCCCAGGTCCGTATGAGGAGCAGCGAGAGCTGCTGAGAGCAGAGCAGGTGATTCGGCCGACCGGGCTTTTGGATCCCGAGGTAGAGGTGCGCCCGGTGGAGGGACAGATCGACAACCTGGTCGGTGAAGTGAACAAGGAGATCAGTAAGAAGAATAAGGTTCTGATCACGACGCTTACAAAGCGGATGGCGGAGGATCTTACAGATTATATGCGCGAGGTGGGTATCCGCGTGAGGTATCTGCATTCGGATATTGATACTTTGGAACGGACGGAGATTGTTCGGGATATGCGTCTGGATGTTTTTGATGTGCTTGTGGGTATCAATCTTTTGAGAGAGGGACTGGATATTCCAGAGATCACGTTGGTAGCAATACTGGATGCGGATAAGGAAGGATTTCTGCGTTCGGAGACTTCTCTGATTCAGACGATCGGACGTGCGGCGCGTAATGCAGAGGGGCACGTGATCATGTATGCGGATACGATCACGGATTCCATGCGTCTTGCGATCGATGAGACGAAGCGGCGGCGCGAGGTGCAGATGCAATATAACGAGAAACACGGTATCACGCCGCAGACGATTAAGAAGAGTGTACGAGACCTGATCGCCGTGTCGAAGAAGGTTGCCGCGGAAGAACTTCGGATGGAGAAGGATCCGGAGTCTATGAGTGAGAAGGAGCTTGAGAAGCTAATACAGGATGTCGGCAAGCAGATGAAGAAAGCGGCGGCAGAATTGAATTTCGAGGCGGCAGCGGAAATGAGAGATAAAATGGTCGAGCTGAAGAAGTTATTGAAGCCGGATTAATATATGGATTACTTGGCAACTCGATGGATTTCTAGCTTGAACTTTTATCTGCAAAGCGATTAAAGAACGAAGAAATTACTTGCTTTCATCTGCAAGGCGATTAAAGAACGAAGAATTACGGCAAAATATTTATATGAAGAATATACAGATTTCAGGAAGGATAAGTCATGGCAAAGACAAAGGGTAACAGACAGTTTATTAGGATAAGAGGTGCCAACGAGCACAATCTGAAGAATATAGACATTGATATTCCGAGAGACGAGTTGGTGGTCCTGACAGGACTCAGCGGCTCAGGCAAGTCTTCTCTGGCTTTTGATACCATTTACGCGGAAGGGCAGAGAAGATATATGGAATCCTTGTCTTCTTATGCAAGACAGTTCTTGGGGCAGATGGAGAAGCCGGATGTGGAGAGTATCGAGGGTTTATCGCCGGCGATTTCAATTGATCAGAAGTCTACAAACCGGAATCCCAGGTCCACGGTGGGGACTGTGACGGAGATATATGATTATTTCCGCCTTCTGTATGCGCGGATCGGTGTCCCTCACTGTCCGAAATGCGGAAAGGAGATCAAGAAGCAGACGGTAGATCAGATGGTGGATCAGATCATGGAACTTCCTGAGAGAACGAAGATCCAACTTCTGGCGCCTGTCGTGCGCGGGAGGAAGGGAACTCATGCTAAGCTTTTTGACCGTGCCAGAAAAAGCGGTTATGTTCGGGTTCGTGTAGACGGCAATCTCTATGAGTTATCAGAGGAGATCAGTTTGGACAAGAATATCAAGCATAATATCGAGATTATTGTGGACCGGCTTATGGTGAAGGAAGGGATTGAACAGCGGCTAACGGATTCCATTGAGACGGTTCTGGGACTGGCAGAGGGACTGCTGATCGTGGATGTCATCGGCAAAGATGTGATTAACTTCAGCCAGAGCTTCTCCTGCCCGGATTGCGGGATCAGTATAGAAGAGATCGAGCCAAGAAGCTTCTCGTTCAATAATCCGTTTGGAGCCTGCCCGGAGTGTTTCGGTTTGGGATATAAGATGGAATTTGATGAAGATCTGATTATTCCGAATAAGAACCTAAGTATCAGCGATGGCGCGATCACCGTGATGGGGTGGCAATCCTGTATGGACCGGAAGAGTTTTACCTATGCGATTCTGGATGCACTGAGCAAGGAGTACAGATTTTCGTTGGATACGCCCTTCAAAGACTATCCCCAAAAGATTCAGGATGTGCTGCTTCATGGAACCGGCGGCAAGGAGGTCAGGGTCTATTACAAGGGACAGCGCGGAGAAGGGGTTTATGATGTTGCGTTTGAGGGTCTTATTCGTAATGTGGAGCGTCGTTACAAGGAGACAGCGTCCGAAACCATGAGAGCTGAATATGAGGAATTTATGCGGATCACTCCCTGTCATGAATGTAAAGGGCAGAGATTGAAGCCGGGCGCTCTCGCAGTTACAATAGGAGATAAGAATATCGCGGAGCTGACGGCGTTGTCGATTGAGCGGCTGCAGGGCTTTTTGAAGGGGCTGGAGCTGAATCAGCAGCAGATCTTGATTGGCGGTCAGATCTTGAAGGAGATCAATGCAAGGATTCAGTTTTTGATGGATGTGGGTCTTGATTATCTTACACTGGCGCGGGCAACGGGCAGCCTGTCAGGAGGGGAAGCGCAGCGTATCCGTCTGGCTACGCAGATCGGTTCCGGGCTGGTGGGTGTTGCATATATTCTGGATGAGCCGAGTATCGGACTTCATCAGCGGGATAATGATAAGCTGCTGGGAACGCTGAAGCATCTGAGGGATCTGGGCAATTCCGTTATCGTGGTAGAGCATGATGAGGACACCATGTTAGAAGCGGATTATATCGTAGACATCGGGCCGGGAGCGGGAGAGCACGGCGGAGAAGTAGTTGCCCAGGGAAATGCAAAAGAAATAATGAAGAATAAGAAATCTGTGACCGGAGCATACCTAAGCGGGAGGGTGAAGATCCCGGTTCCAAAAGAACGCTCTGTTCCGTCAGGGTGGCTTAAGGTGATCGGGGCGAAGGAGAATAATCTTAGGAATGTGGATGTGGAATTTCCGCTTGGAGTTATGACCTGTGTGACCGGAGTATCTGGTTCTGGGAAGAGTTCTCTTGTGAATGAGATTCTATATAAGCGTCTGGCAAGGGAACTAAACAGGGCGAGAACGATCCCGGGTAAGCATACGGCCGTTGAGGGAATGGAGCAGCTTGATAAGGTGATCAATATTGACCAGTCGCCGATCGGGCGGACGCCCAGATCCAATCCGGCTACCTACACCGGAGTTTTTGATCTGATCCGTGATCTGTTTGCGGCGACGCCGGACGCCAAGGCGAAGGGCTATAAGAAGGGGAGGTTCAGCTTCAATGTCAAGGGAGGAAGATGTGAAGCCTGCAGCGGCGACGGAATCCTTAAGATAGAGATGCATTTCCTGCCGGATGTCTATGTTCCCTGCGAGGTGTGCGGCGGCAAGCGGTATAACCGGGAGACCCTGGAAGTGAAGTATAAGGGGAAGAGCATTTATGACGTTTTGGATATGACGGTGGAAGAAGCGCTGCATTTCTTTGAAAATGTACCCAGTATCCGAAGAAAGATGGAAACTCTGTATGATGTTGGGCTTTCATATATCCGTCTGGGTCAGCCGTCTACGACTCTGTCCGGCGGAGAGGCTCAGAGGATCAAGCTTGCCACAGAACTGAGCAAGAGAAGTACGGGCAGGACGATCTATATTCTGGATGAACCCACGACAGGGCTGCATTTTGCGGATGTCCACAAATTAACAGAGATTCTGCGTCGTTTGTCTTCCGATGGAAATACAGTGATCGTAATTGAACACAATCTGGATGTGATCAAGACGGCGGATTATATCATTGATATTGGGCCGGAAGGAGGAGACCGGGGAGGTACGGTGATCGCGAGAGGGACGCCGGAAGAGATAGCGCAGAATCCGATATCTTACACTGGTAGGTATATTGACGCCGTATTGCGCAAATAATAGCATAATCCCTGCTTCACAAAGTTTTAAGGAAAAAGGGGTTTCCATTTTCAGGAAAGTTGATTATAATGGAACGTGCATCATCAAGTCAACAAATGATAATCATATAGATAGCATAGGGAAAGGGGAAGTAAGATGTCAGTAGATATCGGAATTGACTTGGGAACTGCCAGCGTCCTGGTCTATGTGAAAGGAAAAGGCGTCATATTGAAGGAACCGTCTGTGGTTGCTTATGACAGGGATACGAACGCGATAAAAGCCATTGGTGAAGAAGCACGTTTGATGTTGGGAAGGACACCGGGGAATATTGTGGCTGTCCGCCCGCTCCGTCAGGGAGTGATCTCAGATTATACGGTGACAGAGAAGATGATCAAGTACTTTGTACAGAAGGCATTGGGGAAGCGTACGTTCAAGAAGCCGCGGATCAGTATCTGTGTTCCGAGCGGCGTGACGGAGGTGGAACGCAAGGCAGTGGAAGAGGCAACCTATGCAGCCGGAGCAAGAGAGGTGAATCTGATCGAGGAACCGGTAGCGGCGGCTATAGGCGCCGGGATTGACATCTCAAAACCCTGTGGCAATATGATCGTGGATATAGGAGGAGGAACCGCTGACATAGCAGTGATCTCGCTGGGCGGAACCGTGGTCAATTCATCGATCAAGATCGCGGGAGATGATTTCGACGAGGCGATCGTCCGCTATATGCGCAAGAAGCATAATCTCCTGATCGGGGAGCGGACGGCGGAGGATATTAAGATCAAGATCGGAACAACGTATCCGCTGATCGAAGATGAATCTCTGGAAGTAAGAGGGCGTAACCTTGTGACAGGCCTGCCGAAGACGGTGACGGTGACATCTCTGGAGACGGAGGAAGCGCTGCGGGAACCGACAGGGCAGATTGTGGAGGAAGTGATCAACGTACTGGAGAGGACACCGCCGGAGTTGTCTGCGGATATTCTGGACCGCGGAATCATGCTGACGGGAGGCGGCTCTATGCTTCGGGGATTAGAGGAACTGATAGAGGAGAAGACCGGGATCAATACTATGACTGCGGAGGATCCGATGAAGGTGGTAGCGATCGGGACCGGTCAGTTTGTGGAACTGGTAAGTGGACGAAGAGAATTCTGATGGACAATATAAAGGGATATGTTGAACATATTGTATTCCGCAATGAAGAGAACGGTTATACAGTATTTAATCTGAAAAATGACGATGGTGAAGTGACATGCGTGGGCAAGCTTCATTTTGTCGAAGAAGGAGGGCTGATGGAGCTTACGGGAGAATATACTACCCATAAGCTTTATGGGCTTCAGCTTAAGGTTGAGACTTCGAAGATCTGTGAACCGGAAGACTTGATGTCAATTGAGAGATATCTTGGCTCTGGGGCGATCAAGGGGATCGGCGTGGCTCTTGCGGGGAAGATCGTTAAGAAGTTTAAGGAGGATACCTTTCGGATCATTGAGGAAGAACCGGAGAGGCTGGCTGAGATCAAGGGGATCAGCGAGCGTAAGGCCAGAGAGATATCCGCACAGGTGGAAGAGAAGCGGGATATGCGCCAGGCTATGCTGTATTTGCAGAAGTATGGGATATCTACAACTTTGGCTGCGAAGATCTATCAGCATTATGGGCAGAGTGTGTATCGGGTGATCGAAGAGAATCCTTATCAACTGGCTGATCATGTATCGGGAGTCGGGTTTAAGACTGCGGATGAGATTGCAGGCAGAGTCGGGATTCATGCCGATTCTGATTATCGTATCCGGAGCGGGATCTTCTACACACTTTTGCAGAGTGTGAACGACGGGCATGTGTATCTGGGACAGGAGACGCTTCTTCGAAGAGCCGGCGAGCTGTTGGGAGTCGAGATCTATGATATTGAGAAATATCTGATGGATCTCGCCATAGAGAAGAAGGTGGTCATGAAGAGGGCTTCTGACGGTATGCGGGTGTATTCATCGCACTATTATTATATGGAGATGAATGTTGCGAAGATGCTGTATGACCTGAATGTAGATTACAATACAGAAGAGGGAAGGATGAAGGACAGGCTTCTTGCGATAGAGAAGGAGGCCGGTCTTTGCCTGGATGAGATGCAGAGGACTGCTGTGTTGGAAGCGTTGAAGCATGGGATCATGGTATTAACGGGAGGACCGGGGACAGGTAAGACAACGACGATCAATGCGATGATTCATTTCTTCGAGAGAGAGGGTGCGGATTTTCGTCTGGCAGCGCCGACTGGACGGGCTGCCAAGAGGATGACGGAAGCTACGGGGTATGAGGCGCAGACCATCCACAGGCTGTTGGAGGTCAATGGGAATCCAGAAGAAGACAGTGTCAACGGTTTTCAGAGGAATGAGGAGAATCCTCTGGAGACGGATGTGATCATTATTGACGAGGTTTCTATGGTAGACCTCCCGCTGATGTCGGCGCTGCTTCGGGCGGTTATTCCCGGAACGCGCTTGATCCTTGTGGGAGACTGCAACCAGCTTCCGAGCGTAGGACCGGGAAGCGTACTGAAGGATATTATCAGTTCGGAGTTTTGTCCTGTCGTGAAGCTTGAGAAGATCTTCCGTCAGGCGGGTGAGAGTGATATTATTGTTAATGCGCATAAGATCAACCGCGGCGAAGAAGTGCTGTTAGATAATAAGAGCAGGGATTTCTTCTTCCTGAAGCGGCAGGACGCTAATGCAGTCATCAGCGTGGTCATTACACTGATCCAGAAGAAGCTTCCTAAATATGTGGACGCGTCGCCTTTTGACATCCAGGTCTTGACTCCCATGCGGAAAGGTCTCTTGGGAGTGGAGCGGCTGAACGGTATTCTTCAGGAATATCTGAATCCGCCGGATCGGGAGAAGAAGGAGAAGGAAGTGGGAGACCGTCTGTTCCGGGAAGGCGATAAGGTCATGCAGATCAAGAATAATTATCAGTTGGAGTGGGAGATTTCCACCAGATATGGCATGACTATCGACAAAGGAATGGGAATCTTCAACGGTGATATGGGAATCATTAAAGAGATCAATACATATGAAGAGATGGTGATCGTGGAATACGACGAGCAGCGCAGGGTAAAATATCCGTATTCTCTGTTGGAGGAACTGGAGCTTGCGTATGCAATTACCATACATAAATCGCAGGGGAGTGAATATCCTGCAGTAGTGATTCCGTTGCTGCAGGGACCAAGACAGCTTTATCACAGGAATCTTCTGTATACTGCTGTGACGAGAGCAAGACGGTGTGTGACTTTGGTCGGGAGCGACAGGGTATTCCAGGAGATGATCTGCAACGCGAACGAGCAAAAGCGCAACACAAGCCTTGCAGAACGGATCCGGGAGTTAGAGTAGGAGCGGTGGTTAAGTGATAAGACGGCGGTAAGTCATCCAGAACGAATCCAATAATAAGTATGAATGAAAAGATTGGTATCTGGCTATGGCCTGATACCTGTCCTTTTTGCGGAAAAGTCAGTAGTCAGGGAATCTGCAGAGAGTGCAGACGGAAGTCGGAGGTTTTAAAAATCAGAGAGCCAAGATGCATGCAGTGCGGCAAGCCGCTTCGGTGTAAGGAGCAGGAATATTGTTATGATTGTATGCGGGTGCATCATTGGTATGACCAGGGATGTGCCCTATGGCTTCACAGGGAACCTGTCAGCACATCTATTTATCAGTTCAAATATCACAATCAAAGAGTATACGGAGAATTTTATGCAGAGGAATTGGCCAGGGTTTATGGTCATATGATAAGAGGATGGGGGCCGGATCTTATCATGCCGGTTCCATTGCATAAGAAGCGCAGGAGAAAAAGGGGCTATAATCAGGCGGGGGTCCTCGGACGCAGGCTTGGGAGATTGCTTGGGATCCGGGTGGACGACAAGAGTCTTCTACGGAGAGTTTATACCGATCCTCAGAAAAAGTTAGGACGCTTGGAGAGAAAGAAGAATCTAAGGAATGCATTTGCGTTGAAAGAGAGTTTCAAACCGGTGCCGGTCGTGCTTCTGGTCGATGATATTTATACGACAGGTAATACGATAGATACTGTTTCGGAGGTTTTAAAGAAGAAAGGAGTCGAAAAAGTCTACTTTTTAACTATAAGTATTGGACAAGGATATTAATAAAATGAGCCTTTCCTCTTAATTTACAAGGGGTCTGGCTCATTGATTGTATTATATGATACTGATTTGATACTAATATTCTGCCTTCTCTATTTTTCTCACAATATCGAGCTGTGCTTTTGGAAAGAGATGTGCGTAAGTGTTCATGGTAATACTGGGTGATTCATGGCCGAGCCGCTCAGCGACTAAGACAGGATTCGCACCCAGGTTGATCAGTAGACTTGCGTGGGAATGCCTCAGATCATGCACGCGAATTTCTTTCACACCGGCTCTCTTTATCCTGGTCTTGAATGCGGACCGAATGTATTGTATCTGCTTATGAAATAGCCTGTATTCCGGATCCGGTTTATACAGCTTCTTGGTGTAGTCCTTAATTTCCTCTGTCAGGAATTCGGGAATATCTACAATTCGTTCGCTATTAGGTGTCTTCGGCGGGTTAATCACGTCCTGGCCAGTGAGCCGGTAAAAGGTCTTGTTGATGTCGATCTGGTTGTTCTTAAAGTCAATATCATTCAATGTCAGAGCCAGGAGTTCACCGACACGCATACCGGTGTAGTAAAGAATCTCAAATATTATAAAATATTCAGGATTGTCGGCAGCAGCTTCGGAAAACTTTGCATACTCTTCTGGCGTCCAGAAGTTCAGCTTACGGCTCTTGGTTGAGCCGATCGGCTTCATGCAAGGGTTCTTTGACAAGCCCAAGTAATCAACCGCATAAGTGAAAATAGCCTTTAAATAAGTGTTGGCAGAGTGTATATAGGCATTGCTTAGACCTTTGCTTAATATGTCCGTCTGCCATGCTGCCACGTCTGCAGGTGTGATGTCTGATACAATCCGGGCACGGAAGAACGGCAGTACATGCCGGTCTAACATGTAGAACCGTGATTGAGCTGTGCTCTCCCGGATACGTGGCTTGATGTACTCCTTGTACTTCTCATACAGCGCTTCAAAGGTAATATCTGGATTCTTGGCAAATTGTTCCAGGAATAGCCGTTCCCATTCCTTTGCTTCGCGCTGAAGCTTAAAACCCCGTTTAAGTTTCTGGCGGCGTGTGCCAGTCCAGTCCATGTAATAAAATTTACAATACCAGGTGCCGCGCTTCTCGTCTTTATAGGTTGCCATTCTATCATCTTCCTTTCATCTGTGCGCGTGGTGGCGGTTTTGAAATGAAAGGATAGTAATTGACATATTTGAAAAGATTGACTATAATATACTTAACAGGATAGCCGGAAGGTGACTGGTACTCACCCGCCCCGGCGCAATTTAATAGTTGCTATTAAGAATAGCCGTTCCTAAACTTTGACGAGAGCAGGACGGCTATTTCTTATTTTTCAGATTCAGAATCGCAACTACCAGCGACGCAAAAGTCAGCAGGATCATGAATTCTTCATATGTACTCATAATAATCACCACCTTCCGCAGGATCTCGGAACGGGTGAGAGCACGTCCCCCGGCTACCCAGGTAAGCATATTATGTTGTCAATGTGCATTCGTCCTGCAGGACGGCCGGAACTGACACCCATTTGGGGGTGAGTGGTTTTCGTCTCTTGGTACGAATTGCGCCGGCGCAAATGACTGGGAGCAAAATGGCGTCCAGTAACCAAGCCCAAATGGGTTTGATTGCCCCCGATCGGGGCGGGGTATCTCTGATCTACCGAGTAGAGCGGAAATCTCGGCGCTATTCGTCTTTGGAGCTGAAGGGAATCTTCCCTTGTCCGAAATCTCGGACAGGCAGGGCATTCGCCTTTTGGGGCGAATACTATTCAATATCATTAGAAATCTTCATCATTCATAATATCATCATCATGCTTTTTCATTTCCTCGGTTACTTCTATGTCAGTACGAGCATGAGCAGCATTCACAAGGATGTGAGTATTTTCGCCTTTCTTTTGGTACTTTGGTATTGTAGTTAAATCTCCGGCGTAATCTAAAAGTTTATCTTGACCTTTTTCGTTTAGGTGATTATCAAAAATATTTATAAGGATGCTCCTATCTCCACTGTGTTCTAGATATTTGGTTAACTCCTCACCAGTTCTAAATGACCTTCCATCTACCTTTAACGAAGGTGGAGTTGGCATCTCAGCAAGTTCATCAACAGAAATGTTTAGTGCATCAGCAATTTTACATAGAGTATATGGCTTAGGATTTCTTTTTCCATTTTCATATTGAGCAAGATTTTGAGCCGTACAACCTAATTTTTTGGCTAGTTCTTTTTGAGTTAAACCGGCTTTTTTTCTTGCTTGCTGTATTTTTTCAGATGTATTCATTGTATCACCTCTAGTATACACTATCATAAAATCAATCAAAAATCAATCAAAATAAATAAAAGTCTTGACATAACCAATCAAAAGATTTACAATGCAAATATATCAATCGTTTGATTTATAAGGTGAGGTGAGAAAATGAGGTTAGACAAGAGAAAAGTTCAATTGCTTATGGCTGAGCTCGAAATAGGGCAGCAGTCATTAGCAATCCGGGCAGGAATTTCCCGTCAGACGCTTTCAGTAGTTATGAACGGACGGAACTGCAGACCGGAGTTGTTAGGCAAGATCGCCAAGGCTTTGGAAGTGAAACCCGAAGAAATTATTGAATAAGCGAGGTGTATGTAATGGGATTAAGCATTGAAGAACAAGAGACACATGTAAATTTTAGCCGTGGTGATGAGCGAGCGGAGGTTTATGCCTCAGATACTACTATGATAACTAAATTAGACAAGCTAGTCAGAATGGAAGGCACAGAATGGAGATTAGAACGTCTCAGCAAGATAAAAGACGAGGTTGTAGGGAAAACATATTCTTGCCCAGTATCTTTTATATCGTTCCGATCAAAAAGGGTATCGAGAGATTACACAGACGAACAACGCGAAGCAATGGCTAATAGAATGCGTATGATGCATTCTAGCAATTCTAATTAGACTGGCTTGTCTGATTGGAAAATTTAAAAGCCTTTAGCGTAGAAATAAATTAGCCTAAAGGGGTAAATTGGAAATTTGATGTAAATAAATCGTGTGGTGGCGGTTTTGAAATGGAAGGAGGCTTTTACATGTCACAGGAGGAATTTAAGGCAATGATGGATGAATTAGTAGCACAGGAAGAAAAACGCCTGGGAGTGGGAAGCGAGGACTTCCAGAGACGCCACAGGGAGATCATGGAGCTGATCGGCGAGGTCGAGAGGTACCAGAAGGAAAGGAGGAAGAAATTGGAAAGGCAATTCATAGGAGCGAAGGAGGTAGCGGAGATTTTAGGAGTGTCAGAAGGTAAAGCTTATTCTGTGATTAGAGATCTTAACAAGGAGCTGAAGGAGAGAGGATTTATAACCGTGGCCGGTAAGGTTAGTCGGGTATTCTTCCAGGAGCGTGTATATGGAGTCAAGACGGGATAGGAGGGAGGGGAGACCATGGAAGATAAATATGATGCAATTATCCAAATTGAAAAACTGTATTCTACCTTGTTATCAATAAGCAGAGGTGATTCTACTGCTACAGACGAAAATGCATTATTTATTTCTGAAGATACGATTAATGATCTTGTAAATGCAGCTAATTTCGTAAAAGAGTACATACTTGAGATTATTAGATCGGAGGATTGAAATTATTGTGTAATAAAATAAAAAAACCGAGTTTTCTTGTTTATTATGACAACGAAGTTATCATATTAAGGCTTCGGGATGATGAGGCAGGAAGATTATTTAAGTCTTTATTCCCTTACGGTAGAGATGAAATTAAGCCAGATTTTGATAAAAGCCCAGCGCTTGCTATGGCTTTTGATATTTTAAGTATGGCAATAGATAGAGATAAAGAGAAATATCAAAACACTTGTGAACAGAATCGGGAGAATGGGCGCAAGGGTGGAAGACCCAAGAAAAACCGAACGGATAAAGCAGAAACCGAAAAAACCGAACGGTTATTTTTAAAACCGAAAAAAGCCGATAAGGATAGGGATATGGAAAAGGATAGGGAAAAGGATATGGATAAGGATAGTATATATAGCTCGGAGCCGGAAACACCGCCATCCGAGCCGCCGCTAATCTCCCTTCCTCTAAATGACAAATCATTCCATGACGTTTTCTGTGAAGATGTTGACAATTGGAAAGAACTTTATCCGGCGGTGGACATTGTACAGGAGCTGAGGAAGATGAAAGGGTGGCTTAATAGCAACCCCACAAAACGGAAGACTCGAAGAGGGATAAATAGATTTATTAATAGTTGGTTGGCAAGAGAGCAAGATAAAAGGCATGATGTGAAAGAGACATCCGTTGGAGAATATAGGACACATAAGACAGATCAAGTTCCGGTTGAGGAAAAGAAGGTTCCAAAATCAAAAGAGGAGATAGAAGAGGATATCTATAAAATAGCACATTCTTACATCAGTCAAGAGGCTTTTGAAAGATATCATGATAAAAGTCATGAGTTAATTCGACTATGCTGCCCTTTGGAAGATTTTACACGAGAACAGGTGGATTATATGCGTAGTGCTTGGGGGATAAAGCCACAGCCCAAAATAGATAGATTTATTCCACCAACAGAAGAAACCTATATTTTTTGGGATGCTCATCTGAGTGATTAAAAAGAAAGGAGATTTAGAGAAAATTATGGCGGGATTTTATGAATGTATAAATGGGGGTGCGGTTCTTTATAATTTATCGGTGTTGAATATCGTAAATTGGGATGAACATGAAAAAAATTTGAAATTGATACAAAATATATCAAAGCGTAATCCGGGGCATATGGTGAAAATCAGCTTAGAGGTAAAGGAGAATAAAAAATATGACGAATGAATATCTGGAATTGGTAAATGAGTATACAAATGATACGGGTGATTATCCTAAGGGTAAGTCACTTGGTCTAATGAAGGTGCGGCGCTTAGATCGGATCGCTGACGCTCTGGAGCGGATTGCTGACACTCTGGAGCGGATTGCTGACAGTATGGAGGTATTAGACAAGTGTGTCGGGTTCCAGACACCGACACCCGGCAATGAGGAAGGGTATCACTTCTTACACATTGATGGATACGTTGAAACTGATAACTAAAAGAATAGCCCCATAGGTACGGCATTACCTACAGGGCAGCACACAGCCGGAGCCGTGCCAAAAACCACTTACATAGTAACATGGTATCCCGGCAGAAGGGAAGGATTTTTATGAAATTTGTTAAAGATTTAGACGAAACATTCCGTTTACTGGCTCAGTGCTGCGGAGGTTCAGTATATACATCAATTGGCACAGATGCAGAAGGCGTTGAAATTGCAGTCCCTATGTTTACAGTAGGGAAATCACAAGATGAAGAAAGGAGTTTAGAAGCATGAATTTACAGGAAGATTTGAGAGTCAATATGTTCAGTTCGGTAGAAGGATTTGCAGGTACGTCTTTAGGTGAGGCATTTGACAGCTACATAAAGAGATTTGGTGTACATAACATTCACTTCATATGTTCGTTAACTTATAATCTCGGGAAGATGCATGGAAAGCGTGAAGAGCGTGCCAGGAGAAAGCTTCATGAGCGTTAAGATCAGGATCTCATTCACTGAGGATGAAGAGCTTGCCGGAGTGATCCGGCTTCTCTCCCCGGCTCTAAAGTCCCATAAGGTATCCGGGAAGAAGGAAGGGAAGTACCGCAACGCTTACGCCGATTTGTATCCTGGCTTCCAAAACGACGAACCAGGAGAAGATGCAGAACGAGGGTGCACGGGTGTGCCTGAGATGCTAAGAAATGCTAAGATTTATTGTAGTACCTATGTTGGAAAATGATGGAGTAAAAACCACGTATATACTGGCGTTGAGCCGCAGAAAACGGGCAATTTGAAAAGTAACGTTACTAATCGTTGAATGGTAACGTTACTTTTCATTTTAGGGGGGGTTTTCTGGATTCCAAAAAATGTAGTTGCTGATATTTGTACTATCTGATATAATTGACATAGAGTAAATAGAGCAAAGTACCGCACCAGGACGAACTGGTGTAAGCCTTAGGGCGTGGGAATGATTACAGACGGATTTGTCTGCAGTTGTTCTCGCGCTTTTTATTTGCTCTAAAAGAGTGCAGCGCCACTATAAGCCGTGAATAAGGTCTACTGGACGTTAAACAGGAGGTAAAGCATGGATTTTAATTTTATGAAACAAGAGAGCCAGAACCCGGATACTGCTGCCGGAAAAGAAGATGCAGGATCACAGCAAGCGGATCAGACAGGCGAACAGGTAAACGCCGATCAGCACGAGGAAGAAAGAAGATTTACTCAGGAAGAGGTTAATGATATCGTGCAGAAACGTCTTGCAAAAGAGCGAGAAAGGCTTTCCAAGGTCTTTCAGGAAGAGAAGCAGCTAAGCGAACTCGAAGAGAGGGAGCGTAATATATTGAAAAGAGAGTTAAGAGCCGACGCGATCGAGGAACTCAGCAATCGGAAACTTTCTCCCAGGCTTGCCGAACTACTGGACTATAGCAGCCCGGAAGGCATGAAAAGGAGTATGGATGAGGTTACGGCTATATTCCAGAGTGCTTTAAGTGATAAGATCAGACCTATGGCACGTCAATCGACACCATATGAAGGATCGGGAGGTAGCGGCATAAATGTATCGGTTGACGCAGCTATGCGGAAGGCTTTTAACCTCTGAGAAGAAAAGAGGTTATAATATATGGCAGTTAATTTAGTGAGTAAATATCTTCCGTATACGGATGAATTATTTGCGAAGGAGAGTAAGAAATCACTTTTAACGAATCAGGATTTCAATTGGACGGGTGCGCATACCGTTATGATCTATTCTGTGACGACAGCAGAAATGAATGACTATGACAGACCGGGAACTGGTAGCAATGTTTCCCGCTATGGTCCGATTCAAGGCCTGGACGCGACAACTGACGAATTAACGTTGAAGAAAGACAGGTCTTTCACATTTGCGATTGATGCGTTGGACAAGGATGAAACAGCTGCACAGTTGGAAGGGGCTACGGCGTTAGCAAGACAGCAACGTGAAGTGGTGATCCCGGAGATAGATTCGTATACGTATGGTGTTATGTGCGCGCGGGCAGGTATTAAACCGGACGCGATCAAATTGACCGCAACAAATATCTATGATGAGATTATCAAGGCTAATAATGCCCTGGATAATGCCGGAGTTCCTGAGACGAGCCGTGTTCTGGTGGTTACGCCTGATATTTATCGTTTGTTGAAGAAGTGCAAGGAAGTTGTAATGGAGACAGATATAGGAAATGAAATGCGGCTTAGGGGTGTGATCGGGTACCTGGACGGCTTGAACGTACAAAAGATTCCGGTCAGTAGGCTGCCTGAGGATTTTGGGTTCATGGTTGCGCATCCCTGTGCAACGGTAGCACCTACAAAGCTTACGGATTATTTTATCCATCATAATCCGCCATTCATCAATGGTGATCTGGTAGAGGGGCGCATTGTGTATGATGCATTCGTCCTGAAGAATAAAGCGAAGGCGATCTATTACCAGGCTACCACACCTGCGGCGTAATACAGCAGTTACCCAATAATTTGATAAAGTGCCCCGGGCTTTCTTTCCTCCGATTGCCTGGGGCATTTTGAATAGGAGGCGGTTACATGGATAATGAACAGTTGGTCGCACGAATCCGGGCGGGTGAAGACGTAGCGAAGAACATGTTAGAGCTCTACAACCAGAACCGGGGATTCATTGTGAAGGTGGCGAAGCGGTACCAGGGATTTGCCGAGATGGAGGACTTGCTTCAGGAGGGGTACATAGGATTGTCCGAAGCTGTCAGCCGTTATGATGCAGATAAGAACTCTTCATTTATCCATTATGCCGCCTTCTGGATCCGGCAGAGTATGAGCCGGTATGTAGACAACTGCGGCAGTGTGGTCCGTATCCCGGTACAGGCCAGGGGCGAGATCCGCGAGTATAACAGAGTGGTCAGGGAATACCGGAAGTATTACGGTGAATGGCCGTCAGATTGCGCCCTGTGCCGTCTTCTAGGCGTTACCCGGGAGAAACTACAGGAGATCAGGAAAAGTGTCCAGATCGGGCAGATGCGAAGCCTGAGCGAGGTGTTAGGCGGGGACGGGGAGGAGTTCACGCTTGAAGATAGCATAGCATCAGATCAAGACCTGGAAGGGGACGCGATCAGAGAGGCGGATACTGCTGCCATGAAGCGCGAATTATGGATCGCTGTAGATCGTCTGCCCGGTGATTTCCCGGGAGTGATCAGGAGACGCTATATTGACGGCCAGACTTTGAAGGAAGTCGGGAAAGATTTAGATTTGAAGTACGAGCAGGTACGGCAGATAGAGTATAAAGCATTGCGGGAACTCAGACAGCCGGGACCGTCCCGGAAATATCGCCGATACTTCGAAGAGTATATATCTGCAGAGTGCTGCCATCATGTAGGTGTAGAGTCATTCCAAAGAACATGGACAAGTGAAGTAGAACGGGAGGTGTTGGGATGGAGTTAATGAGGAATCGGGAAGGGTATCATGATCCGACTGCCTGCAGAGCGATCCAAAACGTTGTCAGGAAGGAGCGAAAGGGAAGGGGTAAAACGTCCCGCCCTCTCACTTACAGATTGGAAGAGCTCCGGGTGTTTCAGGAGTGTGCAGAGCGCCGATTGTGATACTAAAATGATACTAAAAATATGTGCAAAACAGATAAATCAGCAAAATGAGAGCATTTTATCAAGGAATTTGGATTATAGATATTGAAATAATTGTAAAAAAAGTGTAATCTGATTGGACAAGGGTACTGATATTTGTTATACTAAAAATGATGTTTGGATACCTATTATAACATTTCGAGGTGGTTTATGTTAGATAAGAGAAAAGTAGAGGTTATGACTCGTCTTGCTTTTTACGAACAGACGGAAGGAAAGGAAGATTTTAAGGTCAGCGAGTATTATCGCAGAGACTATTCCAGCCTGCATACGATCTGCTCTATTCTGTGGGTTACGATTGGGTATCTCTGTCTTGTAGGTATACTGGTGTTGATCTGGCTGGATGAATTGCTGAGTAATATGTCGAACACGTTGATTATGATGCTGACGGGAATGGTGGTTCTGGGATATATATCTCTGGTCATTGTATATGCGATCATTACCAGTCATATATACAATGAGAAGCATAAGGATGCGCGGCAGAGGGTGAAGAAGTATAACCACGACCTTACACGGCTGCTTAAGATGTATGAAAAGGAGAACAAATAGATGGACAGTATATACGTACTTCGTGGACGATTAGAGGAATTATATGCCAGGAATTCAAAAGTATACGACAAGATACTTCAATTCATATTAGCGGCTGCTACATTTATGGTGATCAATCGGAATATAGGTTTCATGAAGGCGGCAGCGTCCCCGGTGGTATCGCTGGGACTTGCGGTCATCTGTACCTTTCTTCCGCTGTCAGTGACCGTAGTGATGGCGACGGCGCTGGTTCTGGCCCATATGTATTCCGTATCTTTGGGGATACTTGCGATGACGGCGGTTCTTTTTCTGATCATGTATATTTTCTATCTGCGGCTCGCACCGAAGAAGGCATTGATCGTGCTGCTGACCCCGCTTGCCTTTTTCCTGAAGATTCCCTATGTGATTCCGATGATCTGCGGGCTTGTGGCGGCGCCGGGAAGTCTGGTGGCAGTGATCTGCGGGACGATTGTCTTCTACATGATGGAATATGTGAAGAAGGCGGCTGCCAATGTGGAGGGCTCCGGTGTCAAGACCATGCTTTCACAGTCGACGGACTATGTCAGCAAGGTGTTTCAGAACAAGGAATTGTGGGTGATCATCGCCGCGTTTGTTATCTGCTTTTTTGTAGTATTTGCATTCAGGCGTGCGTCCATGGATCATGCGTGGGAGATTGCCATCGTGATAGGGACGATCGTGAATATGATCGTAATCGTTGCAGGCAATATGGCATTGGGAGTGCACACGTCTTACGGGATGCTGATCGGAGGAAGTGTCGCATGTATTGTGACAGGACTGATTCTGGAGATATTTTTCTTCTCTGTGGATTATTCAAGAAGCGAGAATCTGCAGTTTGAAGATGATGAATACTATTATTATGTGAAGGCGGTCCCGAAGCTGTCGGTTGCAAGACCGGAGAAGACTGTGAAGCGGATCAACGAGAGGCAGGAGACAGAGATCATAGATACGGAGTCTGTCAGGAAGAATTCCGGCGCACGGGGGATCCGTAAGGACGGTAAGCGGCCGGTGCCAAGGAAGGGGCAGTCGGTTAAGAAGCATGATATGCGGGAAGTGGATAAGATGCTTCTGACGCAGAGCCTTAGGAAGGATCTGGATCTGAGGAACTAGTACATCATTGTATTAATTCAGATGTACCGGATTGAGCAGAATGATTTATATAAGCTGAGAAGGAGGTGAAGGAATGGAGCAGCAGATCAGCAGGATTGTGGATCAGTATATTCCCAACTGGTATTTTCCTGAGATTAAGATCACGGATATAGTGGAAGTCTTGATTCTTGCGGTGTTGATTTATCAAGTTATGATGTGGATCAAGAATACGAAGGCCTGGATGCTGTTAAAGGGGATGATCGTACTCGCTGTGTTCATTCTGTTAGCCGCTGTATTTAAGATGCATACCATACTGTTTATTGCCAGGAATTCCGTTACGGTCATGGCGACGATCGCGATTGTGGTATTCCAGCCAGAGCTTCGAAGGGCTTTGGAGAAGCTTGGTGAGAAGCAGTTTCTTTCTTCGATGGTACCATTTGAAGCGAACAAGGAGAGGGCACGTTTCAGTGAAGAGACCAGAGAGAGTATGATCGATGCGGCTTACGCCATGGGCAAGGTCAAAACGGGTGCATTGATCGTTGTCGAACAGGCGATACGCCTGACCGAATATGAGAGTACAGGGATCCAGATGGATTGTCTGGTTTCCAGCCAGGTTTTGATCAATATATTTGAGCACAATACTCCGCTGCATGACGGAGCTATCATTGTGCGGGGTGACAGGATCGTATCGGCGACCTGTTATTTGCCGTTGTCCGATAATATGAGGATCAGCAAATCCCTTGGCACCAGGCATCGCGCTGCGCTTGGCATGAGTGAGGTGAGCGATGCATTGATCATCGTGGTGTCAGAAGAGACAGGAGCGGTTTCTGTGGCACAGGGAGGATTCCTCTATCGGAATATCAACGAGAAGGAACTGAGAGAGAAGCTGGCAAGTATTCAGGAGCGGAGAGTAGAAGTCAATAAGCTGACAGCATTGTGGAAAGGAAGGCGTAAGAATGAGAAGAAGACTGACAGCTAATCTGGGTCTTAAGGTATTGGCCTTCTTTACCGCAGTCTTTATGTGGCTTGTAGTGGTGAATATAGATGATCCGATCGCAGAGAACTCTTATACTGGCGTTTCGGTAACTGTGATCAATGAAGAGATCGTGACGACAACAAACAGAACCTATCAGATTGTGGATAATACTCAGGTAGTGAACGTGACAGTCCGTGCGAATCGGTCTGTGCTGAACAGGATCAAGCAGGAAGATATAGTGGCTATCGCTGATATGAAGGAACTGAGTCTTGGCACGCAGATCCCGATCGACGTATCTATTCCCGGATACAGGTATGAGAAGGCTTATACTACGCCGGGCAATCTTCAGGTTAAGATTGAAGATGAGGCGAAGAATAATTTTCCGATCACGCCAACGACCATAGGTACTGTAAGAGAGGGGTATGTCCTGGGAGAGCTGAATGCGAATCCCGAGAAGGTCACGCTGCGCGGTCCGAAGTCTGTGATTGACAGTATCAGCAGGGTTGTGGCGGAAGCAGATGTATCAGGGCTTTCGGAGGACGCGGATATAGAGGCAAGGCTGACGCTGTATGACAGGAATAATAATGTGATCGATCAGACACTTCTGGCCAATAATCTGGGGAAGGAAGGCGTGAGTGTAGAAGTGAAGCTGTATCAGATTGAGAATGTGCCTGTGAAGCTGGATACTTCAATGATAACAGCGGCGAAAGGCTATAAAGTCAGTTCGGTTTCCGTGGAGCCGCGGGAGGTTAGTGTCACGGGAGAGGAATCTGCATTGGCGGAGTTAGATGAGATTAAGATACCGGCGGAAGAACTGAAGCTTGAGGATCTGACTGAGCGGACGGAGCAGATGGTTGAGATAGCGCCATATCTTCCGGAAGGCGTAACGCTTGTGGAAGGGACTGCGGAAAGTGTGATCGTGACGATTCAGATCGAACAGCCGGGAGTGCGGAATTTCGAAGTGTCAACCGGCGCCATAACAGTGAATAATTTATCGGAGGAGCTAGAGATCAGCTATGGGACGACGGTTGATCTGGAACTCCAGATCAGGGGGCCTGCGGAGACATTGGCAGTATTTTCAACTGCCAGGAAAGTAAGTATTGATTTGAAGAACTATGAGGCTCCGGGAACTTATACGGTACCGGTGGCAGTTGAACTGCCGGATGGGTGTTCTCTGGTGAACAATGTGAGTGTGAATATCATACTGGAGAAGAAGTCAGAGGATGAGCAAGAAGAATAAACGGAGGAGATTATGGTTAGACAACGAGTTACGATTATGAACCCGACTGGATTGCATCTGAGACCCGCAGGTATTTTCTGTAATACGGCCAGCAGCTTCAAGTGCAAGGTGACATTTGAATATGATGATACGATCGCCAATGCGAAGAGCGTTTTGAGCGTTCTTGGCGCCTGCATTAAGAAGGGAGACGAGATCGAGTTGATCTGCGAAGGCGAGGATGAAGAAGAAGCATTGAAAGCAATGGTAGATGCTATCGTGGATGGGCTTGGCGAATAAGAATGAAGAACAAGAACAGGCGGATAAGGGATTCCTTATCCGCCTGTCTGTTAGAGAGCGGTTTTTGCCGTATAGAAACGATATGAAGAGGAGTGGAGAAGATGTACAAGATTATGATCGTAGAAGACGACGCGACGATTGCCCATGCCCTTGCAGCCCATCTTGAGAGATGGGATTATGAGACAAGGTGCGTGGAGGATTTTAAGAATATACTGGGATCATTTGCTGAATTTGACCCGCAGCTTGTTCTTCTGGATATTATGCTTCCGTTTTTTAACGGGTTTCATTGGTGCCAGGAGATCAGGAAGGTGTCGGAGGTACCGATCATATTCCTGTCTTCGGCCAACGACAATATGAATATCGTCATGGCAATGAACATGGGAGGGGATGAATTTATCGAGAAGCCCTTTGACTTAAATGTTGTGACGGCGAAGGTGCAGGCGATCTTAAGGAGATCCTATTCCTTCCAGGGAACAATGAATGTGATGGAGTATCACGGAGCCGTCCTGAATCTGAATGACGCCACTCTGGTCAATAATGATAAGAAGCTGGACCTTACCAAGAATGAATTCCGGATCCTTCAGATGCTCCTGGAGAATGAAGGCAGGATCGTGTCCAGGGACAGTATTATCACAAGGCTCTGGGAGAGTGATAAATTCATTGACGACAATACACTGACAGTCAATATTGCAAGATTTCGTAAGAAATTGGAGCAGATAGGATTGGAGCAGATGATCCGTACCAAGAAGGGGATCGGATATATGGTAGAGCGGTAAGGAGTGCGGTGAATGAAGATTGCAATTGCTTTTTTGAGAGAACGGAAGAGGGAGGCCGGGATGTATGCCGTGTTCGCGGGAGTGTTTGCGGCAGTTTCATACTTGTATGACGTCTCTATGGATGCAGTCCAGTATGCCTTTTTGCTGTCTGCGGTCTGGCTTCTGGTACTCGGCGGTCTGGATTATGTGCGGTACGTAAGGCGTCACAGGGAATTGCTTGAAGTAGAATGGATGTTTGAGTCGGATATTGACGGCATGCCTGAAGCGGCGACACTGGTTGAGGAGGATTACCAGCGGATCGTCACGAAGCTGTATGAGGCGAAGAGGGAGCTTGAGTCGGCGGACCGGATCGTCAGGAAAGAGATGGTGGATTACTACAGTATGTGGGTGCATCAGATCAAGACCCCTATTGCTGCCATGCATGTACTGCTGCAGGCATTTGAGGAGGGCAGGTTTCACGGGGCAAAGCAGACGGGAGAGGACGGTGCCGGGATGAATACCGGATATCAGATGTCTGTGCAACAGTGCGGAAAGGAGATGAAGCTGGAGCTTTTTAAGATCGAGCAGTATGTGGAAATGGTTCTCACCTATCTCAGGATGGAAGGGATGTCATCGGATCTGTCTTTTGATATCTGCTCTCTGGATTCCATCATCAGGCAGGCGGTGCGCAAGTATTCGCAGATGTTTATCCTCAGGAAGATCCGGCTTGAATATACGGCGGTTGAGACAAAGGTTCTGACGGATGAGAAGTGGACGGTTTTCGCGATCGAACAGATTCTGTCCAATGCATTAAAATATACGCCGAGCGGAAAGATCTCTATCTATATGGAGGAAGCCTGCCTTGTCATAGAAGATACCGGAATCGGGATCTGGCCGGAGGATCTGCCGCGGGTATTCGAGAAGGGATTTACAGGCTATAATGGCCGTACGGATAAGAAATCGACGGGGATCGGTCTGTACCTGTGCAAATCGGTGATGGATAAGCTCATGCATAAGATCTGGATCGAGTCCGAAGCCGGAAAGGGAACGAAGGTGTACCTGTCGTTTGAGAGAAAATCAATGAGGCATGAGTGACTTCGGGATTCGTCCTTTCTTACGAAAATGTAAGTTTCCAGACCGAAAATGCAATCTAAATCGATGGCAGGATGATGACACATTTTCTATAATAAGCATGTAATCAAGAAGACATCAATTTGAAAGGACGGGAAACTTATGGCATTGTTAGAAGTGAAAAATGTAAAAAAGATATATACGACCAGATTCGGCGGCAATCAGGTGGAGGCGCTTAAGGACGTGAATTTCTCAGTTGAGCCAAGGGAATACGTGGCGATCATGGGGGAATCCGGATCAGGCAAGACGACTCTTTTGAATATCTTAGCGGCGCTTGATAAGCCCACCGGCGGAAAGGTCTATCTGAAGGGGAATGATCTGGGCAGCGTGAAGGAGAAAGAGATCGCGGCATTCCGCCGGCAGAATCTTGGGTTCGTGTTTCAGGACTTTAATCTTCTGGATACGTTTTCTCTTAAGGATAATATCTTCCTTCCGTTGGTACTTTCCGGGAAAAAGTATGAGGAGATGTCGAGGAGGCTTGAGCCGATTGCGCAGATGCTTGGAATCGCGGAGATCCTTGAGAAGTTCCCGTATGAGGTGTCCGGGGGACAGAAGCAGAGGGCGGCGGTCGCAAGAGCGCTGATCACGAAACCGCAGCTTATTCTGGCGGATGAACCTACCGGGGCGCTTGACTCAAGGGCTGCTGACGGGCTGCTTCGGATGTTTACGGCGATCAACGGGGAGGGACAGACGATCCTCATGGTCACTCACAGCGTGAAGGCGGCAAGCAGCGCAAACCGAGTGCTATTTATCAAAGACGGCGAAGTATTCCATCAGTTATACCGCGGAAACCTTACCAATGAGCAGATGTATCAGAAGATCTCTGATACGCTGACGGTGCTGGCGACGGGAGGTGACAGGGATGAGTAGCGCTATCTATGGAAAGCTTGCGTTGACGAACCTTAAGAATAACCGGAAGACTTATGTCCCGTATATCCTCACATCGATCCTGACGGTGATGATGTATTATATCATGGATGCGCTGTCAAGAAGCAGCAGCATCGTTGACCCAAGCCTGCAATCGGTCCTGACGTGCGCGGTGGGAGTTATCATGATATTTGCAGGGATCTTCCTGTTCTACACGAACAGCTTCCTGATCAAGCGGAGGAAGAAGGAGATCGGCGTCTACAATATCCTTGGCATGGGGAAGAGACATATCGCGCAGATGCTTGCGGTTGAGACGGTGGTTACGGCTGTGGCGAGCATCGGAGCCGGACTGGTCTTCGGGATCATTTTCAGTAAATTCATGTATCTTCTGCTGCTTAAGATCCTGCATTATGATGTGAGGATGGATTTTGAGATATCGGGGGAGAGCATTCGGTATACCTTGATTCTGTTCGTGGTGATCTTCCTGATGACGCTGGTGTTTAACCTCTTCCAGATTCAGGTATCCAACCCGGTAGAGCTGCTTCGTGGCGGGAATCAGGGGGAGAAGGAGCCTAAGACCAAATGGCTCCTGACTTTGGCGGGAGTCCTGCTGCTTGGCACAGGGTACTTTATCGCAGTGACGACGGAGCAGCCGTTGGCCGCGATTCAGAGCTTCTTCGTGGCGGTGATCTGCGTGATCCTTGGCACCTATGCGCTCTTTATCGCAGGGAGCGTGGCGCTTCTTAAGATGCTCAGGAAGAATAAGAAGTTCTATTATCAGACGAAGCATTTCAGCGCGGTATCGGGCATGATCTACAGGATGAAGCAGAATGCGGTGGGACTTGCGAATATCTGTATCTTGAGTACCATGGTGTTGGTGATGATCTCTACGACGATCTCTCTCTATGTTGGGATGGAGGATATATTGAAGAATAGATTTCCTCAGGAATTCGAAGCGAAGACGAATATCTCTTCAGCGGAAGCGGATCAGGCCTTGGATGTGATTGTTGACGAAGAGCTTGTGAAGGCAGGTGTTACGGCGAGCTCTGTGATGAGGTATCATAATGGGGGATTCGTGGCGCTTAAGGAAGAGGACGGATTCACATTACAGCAGTTCGGCAATTATCAGGCTGATGATGTTGTGGATGTCGACCTGATCCCCTTAGAGGATTATAATCAGATGGAAGGTGTCAGGGAGACTCTTGCGCCGGATGAGGCATATGTATACTGCACCGGTGAAGACTGGGGCAGAGATTCCGTAAGGCTCGGAAACAAAACCTACCGCATCGTGAAGGAACTTGGGAACTTGAAGATTGCACCTAAGGATGCAGAGGCTCTGGTAGAAGGGTATTACTTTATCGTTGCTGACGAAGAGCAGATCCAGGAGATGCTGCGGCAGGTATACGAAGGCAGCGGAATGCAGGAAGACTGGGTGGCGCAGATGTCGACGCCCAATTACAGGGTAGCTTTTGATCTGGAGGGAGAAGAAAAGGCGGCCTTGAGTGCAATGCAGAATATCAAGTCCAGGGTTGAAGAAGAGATTCCCGCCGGATTCTGTGAGGGCAAGGAGCTTAGCAGGGAGGAATTCTATTACCTGTACGGCGGTCTGTTGTTCATCGGTATCTATCTGGGGGCATTGTTCCTGATGGCGACGGTGCTGATTATGTATTACAAACAGATTTCCGAAGGGTATGATGACAGAGAGCGGTATCAGATCATGCAGAAAGTGGGTATGAGCAAGCGTGAAGTCCGAAGCTCTATCAGGAGTCAGGTGCTGATCGTATTTTTCCTTCCCCTTCTTGCGGCGGTCATCCATATCGCGGTGGCGTTTGGTGTGATCACGAAGCTTCTGGCGGTGCTGAACCTGGTGAATGTACCATTGTTCCTTGTCTGTACGGTGGTGACGGTGGCAGCGTTCGCGGTGTTCTATGGAGTGGTGTTCTCGCTGACGGCAAGAGAATATTACAAGATTGTGAATTGATTAACGGATATCTCCAAATGAAAAATATTCTGTACCTGCTTTATGAAATGTGTTAATATAAAAGAATATTCTAACAATTATTCAGGAGGAGAGAAACATGACGAGAGCAGGAGAACGGGAAGTTGTGAAGGTGGAGCATGTGAACGGCGGCGCAGGCTTTATCATGAAGGAGGGATTGCTTAACCAGGAAGAGTTAGGAGAGCATTGTAAGATGTTCAGCAAGGTAACGCTGCCGCCGAACTGCGAGTTAGGGCACCATGAGCATCATGGAGAGACGGAGACTTATTATATCCTGAGCGGAAACGGAATGTATGATGACAATGGTAAAGCCCTGCCGGCGGCAGCGGGGGATGTCTTCTTCTGCAAGGACGGCGATGGACATGGAATCAAGAACACTGGGGCTGAAGACTTGACTTTCGTAGCACTGATTTTAAAGAAGTAGGAAATAGGCATTGCCATTCACGATCAAACAATGCTATAATTCTATAAGGAAAAGTAACGAAAGAAGCAGGTGTCAGACTTGAAAAATAAAATCCAGAAATTTTCCAAAGGAGATTTTCAGTTATCACAACCTGATGTCATATTTGATGAGACGAATCTTGTGCTCATTATCGGAGAAGGGGAAGTATATCGGGGGAGTTTTACAATCAGAGCGGGCAACGGGAGAAGAATACGAGGATTGATATACTCGTCTTCTTTTCGTGTTCATTTTAAGAATCCGGGGTTTGACGGGAATCCCTCGAAGGTTGAGTTCACATACGACGGCAAGGGTCTGCGTCCTGGTCATGTGGAGGAGGGCCGCTTTATGGTGGTATGCAGCGGAGGGGAATACGAGCTGTCCGTAACTGCCATCATCGAGAAGCCTTACGTTATGACCTCTTATGGCAAGGTGCAGAGTACCGATGATTTCCGCAAGCTTGCAATCAAGGATTTCTCAGAGGCCGGAAGGTTGTTTCGGGCCAGGGAATTCTACGAGATCTTGAAATACGAGAATGAGCGTATCTTCTATCTGTATGACAATATGAGAAAATGGTCTCTCGGAGACCAGTCTATGGAAGAATTTCTGGTAGGGATCAAGCAGAAGGAGTGTATCTTCCTGACTCTTCCCGGCGAAGGGATGCTGTTCGAGGATATCTCGGAACCTACGAAGGGGACGCTTACCATCGTGAAGAATACCTGGGGCTATATGCCCATTAGGATAGAGGCGGAGGGTGAATTTATCCGCGTGTTGCGCCCGGAGATCAGCACGGATGATTTCGTGGGCAACGCCCATGAGATCGAATATGTGGTGCGGCCGGATCGTCTTCACGGAGGCCGTAATTATGGTGCGTTGCGTTTTATCACGCCCTATGAGACGCTGACCTATGAGGTTGAGGTTCTGCAGAATCAGGAGTATAATGAGAATCATCATGAACCGGAGCTTCTGCTCGCCCAGATATTGAAGGAATACATCGGATATACGGCGGGAAGGATCGAGCTTGGCAATTGGGTGGAGAGTGCGGTGGAGAAGATGATACAGCTTCGGAAGCTGGAGCCGCAGAGCGAGATGTACCAGTTGATGCAGGCGCATGTCTACCTTGTGGGCAATAAAGCAGAGGAAGCCAAATGGATCCTTGAGAATTATAATTATAACCGGTTTGCCATCGGCAAGGATCCGCTGACCAACTGTTACTATCTGTATCTTACGGCGCTGGTCAGGGGAAAGGGAAGCCATGCGGAGCGTGTTCTGGATGAGGTGGGCAAGACTTACATGCGTCACCAGGATTCCTGGCTTCTGCTCAGTATGCTGTTGGATCTGGATCCCAGATATAAGACTTCCTATAAGCGGATCGAGCTTTTGGAGCAGCAGTATCAGTATGAGATGCACGGCGTTTTATTCTATCTGGAGGCCTATCTGTGTTATCAGGACAGGCCGTCGCTTCTGAAGAAATTAGGCGCATTTGAGATGCAGGTGCTTAATTTTGCGTCCAAGTACCGGCTGATGACCAAGGAACTGGCGCTGTATGTGGCGAATTTTGCCAGCCAGCAGAAGCGCTACAGTGATATGATGTTCAGGATCCTAGAACGGATCTATAAGATGTATGATGAGACGATGATCCTGAATACGATCTGTACGCTGCTGATTCGGGGGAACAAGACGCAGAAGCGGTATTTTACATGGTACAAGAAGGCTGTGGATTCGGAGCTCCGGATCGCGCAGCTCTACGAATATTATATGATGACGGTGGATGAGGACAGCGCCAAGGGTCCGCTTCCCAAGGTGATTCTTTTGTATTTCATGCACGGTAATTCACTGGATTATAAGAAAGCGGCATTCTTATATGCGAATCTGGTAACCTATGAGGAACAGGCGGGGGATCTGTACCTGGGCTACAGGGAACAGATGGTAGTATTTACCTGGGATCAGCTTCTGAAACGGCATATTACGGAATCCCTGCGGATTCTCTATAAGAGGTTCTGCCAGCCGGAGGAGATGACGGCGGAGCGTATGGAGGCCATGCGTGACATCTGTTATTCCTATACGATCTCGACTAAGGTTCCGAATATGAAATGCGTGCTGGTGATCGAGAAAGACGGCGAGATCCGTCAGAGGATTCCCTATAACGGGGAAGAAGAGACGGTGATCCATCTCTATGATAAGGAGTCCAGGGTTGTATGGGAGTCTGTGGAGGGCCGCCACTATACTGATTCCATCGTGTATGAGACGAAACGACTATTCTATGAGCCGCGTTTTATCGAGATGTGCCGCAAGTATGCGGCGACGACCGGCGTGTGGGAGCAGGAGAATGAAAAAGAAGCGCCGACCTTAGAAGGCCTTATGGAGAAGGGGATCGGTGCGTTCGACGAGAAAGAAGTATTCCGTATCTGCAGCAGGAAGATCCGTGACGATAATTATGAGGAGGATGATTTTCTCAGTTATCTGAGCTTCGAGATGTTCAAGCGGCAGCAGTATGACAAGGTAACCCTGATGTATCTTGCCAATTATTATTGCGGTCCTACGGATAATATGAAGGAACTGTGGAAGGTACTTAAGGAGTATGGGATTCCGTCGTACAAGATCGGCGAACGTATTATCACGCAGATGCTCTTCTCTGAGAATCTGTTTAAGGAAGAGCCGATCTTCGAGGATTATTATCTGTCGGATAATGTCTATTTCCGTCTGAAACAGGCATATCTTGCCTACACCTCCAGGGAATATGTGGTGTACGGCAGGGAACTGGAGTCAAGCGTATTCGATATTATTGCAAATGAATGCGACGAGAAGGAGGAATTGCCGGATATCTGTAAGATCGCCCTTCTGAAATATTTCTCTTCCCATGATTATACGGCGGCTCTTGAGGTGGTGCTCCATCAGGTGCTTCGGGAGATGTGCGAGAAGCAGATTGTCTTCCCCTACTATCTGAAATACAAGGAAGAATGGCTCAGGGAGCTGCAGTTGTATGACAAGCTGATGGTTTCCTATCAGGCGAAGCCGGGCAGCCGGGTCACGCTGTACTATAAGATTAAGCACGGGACGCGGGATGAGTTGGGATACCAGAGCGAGGTTATGATGCCGGTCTATGAGAACCTGTATGTAAGGCAGTTCGTGCTGTACAGTGATGAATCGATCAATTATTATTTTATAGAGACCAGAGGGAAAGAGGATATCATCACGGAGAAAGAGATCTTGAAGAATGAGAGGGAGATCGCGGATTCGGGCAAGTTCGGAAGACTCAACAGTATGACGGATATGGCGCCGGTGACAAGACGTCAGGCGATGATGGCGTATAAGGAAGAGGAGATCATGGCCAAGCGGCTGTTCAAGGTATATTAGAGGTAACAGTGAAGGTATCTGAACTGTTACTATTAGGGTGACATATCAGACGAGAGGAGGGGATGATAATGAAGAAGGGCAGGATTCTGGGATATGACTTGAATGAGAAGAACTGTCAGATCAGTTTTTACGACGAGACAAAGGAAGAACCCGAGACATTGGAGACTGCGGCGGACAATTATCAGATTCCTCTGATGCTTGGCTATTGCAATGAACGGTGGGTCTACGGCGTGGAGGCGAAGAAGATGGCCGCGCTGCAGGAAGGGATCACGGTGAATAATCTGTTCGAGCGGGCGGTGCGTCAGGAGAAGGTGAAGTTCGGCTCTAAGAAGCGCGATGCGGTCTGGCTGCTTGCCAAGTTCATCAAGATGACTCTTGAGGAGTTTGAAGACATTGCCTTTATCACGTTCTCTGTGCCGTTTACCAATATTGATATGTCCAAGATGCTCAAGGGAATCGGGCAGCGTCTTGGAGTGCCCAAAGAGTGTGTGTGCGTCCAGGATTATAAGGAGAGCTTCTGCCAGTACATGTTCTATCAGCCCAAAGAGCTGTGGCAGTACGAGTCGGCCCTGTTCTACTGTGATGCCCAGGAGATACGGGCATATATGCTCAGGAGGCTGAACGCCATCGGTGTGAAGGAGCGGGAGTCGTTCGTGACGGTCGAGGAGGTTGCGAATGCCCGGATGAATGAGCTGGCTGCGATCTATTCGCTTCTCAACAAGGACGCGGACAAGATCAAGAGCAAGGTGAAGGCTGCGGACCACCGGTTTAAGACATTTATCCAGAGTGTATTTGAGAAGAAGGTGGTATCTTCTGTATATCTGACGGGAGAAGGGTTTGAGAAGAACTGGTATCCGGATTCTTTGAAGGTGCTGTGTAACGGGAGAAGGGCATTTATCGGCAATAACCTCTACAGCAGGGGCGCCTGCTATACGTCTATGCGGCGGTGCCTGGACTATCATGACAGCCCCATCTATCTGGATGAGACAAAGATGACGGAGCGGATCTGCCTCAGGATGCGGGTGAACGGCCAGGAAGGCTGGTATCCCATCGTGTCGTGGGGAACGCACTGGTATGAAGCGGACGGTCAGTGGGAGGTGATCCTTGAGGATACTTCGGATATTGAGATTCATGTGGAGACGCTTGCGGGAGAAGAGCTTCAGGTGGAGACGGTTTCCCTGGAAGGACTTCCGGACCGGCGGGATTATTCTCTCAGAATCCAGATCGAGGTGCTGTTCATGGATGAGAGGACCTGCATACTGTCGTTCAAGGATGTGGGATTCGGAGAATTCTTCCCGTCCACGGGATTTCAGGTGGAGAAGACCATACATTTAGGAGGAATCAATGGGCAGTTTAATTCTATGTCATAACAAGCGGGCAAGACAGCCCTATGAGATAGCCAGGATTCATATGCGGATCTATACGATCGAGGAGCTGTGCTATTATATCTGCAATAATCTCTATCTGATCGACTACACGATGGTGAACAGACAGCTCTGCAACTGGATCGACAGGGAATTGGAACTGCCGAAGCTTGCGGAGCGGCTCAGGGAGGAACTGAGACAGAATTGTACGATGGAGCAGTTTGTGCTGACGATCCTTCGGGAGTCTACCATCTATGCCACCGGGGACATCAATAAGATCCAGGGGATTCTGGAGCATCTGCAGAACTTAAAAGACGTGGAGAGGATGAAGTATAAGGCGGACAGCCTGCAGAAAAGCGGCGAGTATGAGACGGCGATCCTGGTTTACCAGTCCATCATCAACCGGGAATGGGATAATTCCATCAGCAAGATCTTCTACGGAAGGGTCTATGCGAGCCTTGGAGCCGCCTATGGAAGCAGATTCCTGTATGAAGAGGCGGCGAAGGTATATCTGGAGGCGTACCGGATCTGCGGGGATATGGAGCTCCTTCGGACCTATCTGTATTGCTGCTATAAGGCGCTGCCTCAGGATCAGTATGTGAAGATGCTGTCGGGGAATTCGGTATTTCTCAGTATGGACTCAGCTATGAAGGAGGAGATCCGCGAGATCCAGCGGGGAATTGATATGAATATACCGGACGATCAGTTTGAACAATGGAAAAAGGAATACCGCAGGATTGACAAGAGTTAAGCCGTATGCTAACATTACGGGGTAAAGGAGTCAGCATTCATGAGCAATTTAGAGAGACGTATGACAGGTGTAGGAGAGGAATGCGGTGTTTTTGGAGCCTATGATATGGACGGAGGCGATGTTGCCCCATCCGTATACTATGGGCTTTTTGCGTTGCAGCACCGTGGACAGGAGAGCTGCGGGATCGCGGTGACGGATACCTTCGGTGAGAGAAAGGTGCATTCCAGAAAAGGCCTGGGACTGGTCAATGAAGTATTTGATGAAGAGAATTTTAATGAACTGAAAGGGAATCTGGGAGTCGGTCATGTACGGTATTCGACGGCGGGAGGCACCAGGGCGGAGAACGCTATGCCGCTGGTTCTGAATTATGTCAAGGGAACTCTTGCTATCGCCCACAACGGGAATATCACCAATGCGGTGGAGCTTCGGCATGAACTGGAGTATACCGGTGCGATCTTTCAGACGACCATTGATTCGGAGGTGATCGCTTATCACATTGCGAGAGAACGTCTGAATGTGAAGAAGGTGGAGGATGCGGTCAAGCGTGCCATGAAGAAGATTAAGGGCGGTTACGCGCTGGTGATCGGTTCGCCCAGGAAGATGATCGGGGTGAGAGATCCCCATGGCCTTAAGCCGCTGTGCATCGGAAGACGTGAGAATACATATTTCCTGGCGTCGGAGAGCTGCGCCGTTGCGGCGGTAGACGGAGAGTTTATCAGAGACGTTCTTCCGGGCGAGGTCGTAAGCTTCACCAGAGACGGCATGGAATCGGATCTGTCAATGGCTGTCGATCCGGTGCGTCAGGCAAGGTGTATATTTGAGTATATTTATTTCGCGAGAACGGACAGTACCCTGGACGGGGTCAACGTCTATCATGCGAGGATCACTGCGGGAAAGGCCCTGGCAGAGTCTTTCCCGGTGGAAGCGGACCTGGTGGTCGGCGTGCCGGATTCGGGGCTGGTCGCGGCAAAGGGGTATTCCGAGCAGTCGGGGATCCCTTACGGGATGGCGTTCCACAAGAACAGCTATGTGGGGCGGACGTTCATCAAGCCCAGACAGAGCCAGCGGGAGAGCAGTGTCAAGATCAAGCTCAATGTGATCGAGGAAGTGGTGAGAGGCAAGAGGATCGTCATGGTGGATGATTCTATTGTGCGGGGAACGACCTGTGCCAATATCATCAAGATGCTGAAGAAGGCGGGAGCCGCGGAGGTTCATGTAAGGATCAGCTCGCCGCCGTTCTTATATCCATGTTATTTCGGAACAGATGTGCCTTCCAACGAGCAGCTTATCGCACATTCTCACACTCCGCAGCAGATCCGGGAAATGATCGGGGCAGATTCCCTGGGATATATGGAGATCGGGAAGCTTAAGAGTATGGTGGACGGGCTTGCATACTGCGATGCATGCTTTACTGGGCGGTACCCCATGGAAGTTCCGGGGAAGGATGTATCCCAGGCATTCGAGTAGAGCTTATAAAAATAGAAAAGGAGAATAGAAACATGAGCTACGATAAATACCAAAGTCCTCTTTCTGAGCGTTATGCCAGCAAGGAGATGCAGTATATTTTTTCACCGGATAAGAAATTCAAGACCTGGAGAAGGTTGTGGATCGCGCTTGCGGAGACGGAGAAGGAGTTAGGGCTTCCGATCACGGACGAGCAGATCGAAGAGCTGAAAGCACACGCGGAGGATATCAATTACGAGGTGGCCAGGGAGAGGGAGCGTGTTGTCCGCCACGATGTGATGTCCCATGTGTATGCCTACGGGCAGCAGTGCCCCAAGGCCAAGGGAATCATCCACCTTGGCGCGACCTCCTGTTATGTTGGAGATAATACGGATATGATCGTGATGTACGAGGCGCTTGAGATCGTCAGGAAGAAGCTTGTGAATGTGATCGCCGAGCTTGCAGGGTTTGCTGATGAGTACAAGGGCCTGCCGACTCTGGCATTCACCCATTTTCAGCCTGCACAGCCTACGACCGTAGGGAAGCGGGCGACACTTTGGATGCAGGAATTCGCCATGGACCTTGAAGACCTGGAATATGTGAAGAGTACCTTGAAGCTCTTAGGCTCCAAAGGCACTACCGGCACTCAGGCAAGCTTTCTTGAATTGTTTGAGGGCGACCAGGAGAAGATCGATCAGATTGACCCGATGATCGCGAAGAAGATGGGATTCGAGACCTGTTATCCGGTGTCTGGACAGACTTATTCCAGGAAGGTGGATACCAGGGTGCTGAACGTATTGGCGGGGATTGCTGCCAGCGCCCACAAGTTCTCTAATGATATCCGTCTGCTCCAGCATTTGAAAGAGGTAGAGGAGCCGTTTGAGAAGACGCAGATCGGTTCTTCGGCCATGGCTTATAAGAGGAATCCGATGAGAAGCGAGAGGATCGCGTCGTTGTCCAGATATGTGATGATTGATGCGCTGAATCCGGCGGTCACGTCCGCGACTCAGTGGTTTGAGCGGACGCTGGATGATTCCGCCAACAAGCGGCTGAGCGTGCCGGAAGGATTTCTAGCCATTGACGGGATCCTGGATCTGTGTCTGAATGTGGTGGACGGGCTTGTGGTCTATCCAAAGGTGATCGAGAAAAGGCTGATGTCTGAGCTGCCGTTTATGGCGACGGAGAATATCATGATGGATGCCGTGAAGGCAGGCGGGGACCGGCAGGAACTCCATGAGAGGATCCGGGAATTGTCCATGGAAGCAGGCAGGAACGTGAAGGAGAAAGGTCTTGACAATAATCTGCTGGAACTGATCGCAGAGGATGCAGCGTTTAATCTTACTCTTGATGAGTTGAAGGAGACTATGGATCCGGCCAAATATGTAGGCCGTGCTCCTGTTCAGGTGGAGGCGTATCTTAAGAAGGTGATACGTCCGCTGCTTGAAAAGAATCAGGAAGTACTTGGGATGAAGGCGCAGATTCATGTTTAAAATGTTAGAATTTGTTACAAATTTGGCAAATTGCCCAATTAAAAAAATAATAAGAAAAAGTTATCAGGAGACCAGGCGAAAAATCAAGAGATTTCGCCTGGTTTTTTATTCATCTTGGACAAGATTCCACAAAATATATACAATATAGACAAAAAACATGAAAAGAACCACAGCATATTGAATAAAACATTTTTTAATGGTATGATAGAGAAGATGAATAGCTTCTATTCAATCTATCTATAGAAAAAGGGGGAATTTAGTGATGGAAGCGATGTTGAATAATATTTTCTCGACATTAGGCAGTTATCTGTCAAACTACATTCTGATCGTTGCACTTCTTGGCGGCGGTATCTGGTTCACGGTAAGGCTTGGATTTATCCAGGTGAAAGGTTTTGGCGAAGGAATGCGCAGAACCTTCGGCGGGATGTTCAAGAAAAGCGGCGATAAGGCGGGAGCGGACGGTATGTCTTCTTTTCAGGCTCTTGCGACAGCGATCGCGGCTCAGGTAGGTACCGGTAACATTGCCGGAGCGGCAACAGCTCTTGCAATCGGCGGTCCGGGAGCGATCTTCTGGATGTGGATCGCGGCATTCCTTGGAATGGCTACGATCTATGCCGAGGCGATCATGGCACAGAAGTATAAAAAGGTCGGCGATGACGGCGAAGTAACAGGCGGTCCGGTATATTACATCCGTGCAGCTTTTTCAGGTACTTTTGGTAAGGTATTGGCAGGTATCTTCGCTGTTTTGATTACCTTGGCGCTTGGTTTCATGGGTAATGCCGTACAGTCCAACTCCATCGCGGCAGCGTTCAATACTGCATTTGGATTACCGCAGTGGATCATGGGTCTTATCCTTGCAGTGCTTGCACTGTTCGTATTCTTAGGCGGTACCGGACGTATTGCGAAGATCACAGAGCTGATCGTTCCAATCATGGCAGCTTTCTACATAGTTGGTTCTTTGATCGTTATTATTGTGAACGTTAAGGAGATTCCATATGCGTTCCATGCGATCGTTGTGGGAGCATTCGCACCATCTTCTATCGTCGGCGGTGCAGCAGGCGCTACCATTAAGCTCGCTCTTACAAAGGGTGTTGCACGTGGATTGTTCTCCAATGAAGCTGGTATGGGTTCTACACCTCACGCACATGCGGTTGCCAAGGTGAATCATCCGGTAGAGCAGGGCTTTGTAGCGATGATCGGTGTATTTATTGATACATTTGTTATCCTGAATCTTACTGCACTTGTAATCATTACGACACATTCGATTCCTACAGGGAAGACAGGAGCAGAGCTTAGCCAGTATGCGTTCTCTACACTGTATGGCAAGGGAGGAGACATATTTATTGCGGTCTGTATGTTCTTCTTTGCATTCTCAACGATCCTTGGATGGTATTTCTTTGGCCAGGCCAATATCAAATACTTATTCGGATCAAAGGCTGTTAAGGTCTATTCCGTAATCGTTGCAGTATGTGTATTCCTTGGTTCACTTGCAGAGGTTGAGCTTGTGTGGACTATGCAGGATACTTTCAACTCCCTGATGGTTATCCCGAATATCCTGGCATTGTTTGCATTGAGCGGAGTGATCAGGCAGGTACATGACGATTATTTCAAGAACCGTAAGAAATAAATGAACAAAACTGAATAATGAATGATAAGCGCTGTGCAATGTAAGTGAAGATTGTACAGCGTTTGTTATTGTTCTTTTCATGCGGATATGGGGTGATTCATTCTCTGCTTTAGAAGTTGACAAGCATTCTTCCATCTCATATATTTATACTGAGCGGCAGATGTTAGGGCCGAGAGTATCTATTAAAATATCAGATGACAGGGTGGACAACATGATCAATGTACAGAGTATCGAATTCTATACGGGAAGCCAGGAAGAAGTTCTTCCTGGTTTCTCGTCTGACTTCCCTTACATCGCCTCAAGGGCGAAGCTTGACTGCTATGTGGAGCGTTCTGTGCCGTGGCACTGGCATAGGACGGTAGAACTCTTCTATGTGGAGAGCGGCTCCGTTGAGTATTATACGCCTGGCGGGAAGATACAATTTCCTAAGGGTTCCGGCGGTCTGGTGAATGCAAATGTGATCCACATGACGAAGGCAATGCCGCAGACGGAAGAGACGATCCAGCTTCTTCATATTTTCGATGTCTCTCTGCTTGCGGGAGAACGCGGCAGCAGGATCGAGAACCGATACATTACGCCTGTCGCTATGGCGCCGCAGCTTGAGGTGATCGGATTTTTCCAGGGGAATCAAGAGCATGAGAAGATCCTTGAGCGTATCAGGGATGCATTCACCTTGTCTGAGGATGAATTCGGATATGAGCTTAAGCTTCGGGAAGCCCTGACTGGGATATGGCTGATGGTCTTTGAACTGGTCCGTCCTATGCTGACTGGGAAGGAAGGATATAATAAGAAGAATAACGACAAGATCAAACAGATGATGATCTATATCCATGAGCATTATCCAGAGAAGATATCCATTCCAGAGCTTGCCACCGCCGCATTCATCAGTGAACGGGAATGTTACCGGATATTCAGGGAGTATCTGCATATAGCTCCGGCGGAATATATGAGGAGCTATCGTATGCAAAAGGCTTGTCAAATGTTGGCCGAAGGGCAGGAGTCTGTTACGGAGATCAGTCATGCCTGCGGACTTGGAAGCAGCAGTTATTTCGGGAAGGTATTCTATGAGTCGATGCACTGTACACCGTCGGAATACCGGAGGAAATGGCAGAATTCTGATAGAAAAGGGCAGAGATAAGATAGTTTTCCCTGAAGAAAATGCATTATAATGATAGCAGAAACAAGAAGAATTTTCACAGGAGGGAACTTATGTATTACGAAGAACGAGATTTTCTGGAGACCGCTGATCAGGAAACATTAGATCAGATTGCGTTGCGGTTGGGAATCCTTGTAAGGTAATACGTCAGTTAGAATCAGATATGGAATTTTGTAAGAACTTGTGATAGAATAACACCAGTAAAGCCTGGAGGTTGCCGAATGAGTGGTAAGAAATTTAACACAACAGGTATCTGCATACCTTCCCTGCATTATATGGTAGATACAACGGATATGATCGATCAGATTATTGACGGATATATTGAACAGGGAGAATATTTTACTATCAACCGCGCGCGTCAGTTCGGTAAGACAACGACATTGGAGCTTCTCTATCAGAGACTTAAAGAGAAATATATTGTGCTGGATATCAGCTTTGAGGCGGCGGACGAGTATTTTCAGACATTAGGGACACTTGCCAGAGGATTGATCATGGATATTTCGGAGCGGTTAAGGGCACAGCAAGTTCCAAAGCCTTTGTGTGAAGAATGGGATATCCCGGTTTCAGGAGAATTTCCGCTGCGTGATTTTGGAAGAAAGATTACGGCTCTTTGCAGCAAAAGTGACAGGGAAGTGATACTGACGATCGATGAAGTAGATAAGAATGCGGATAATCAGATATTCATGTCATTTCTGGGGCTATTAAGAGAAAAGTATCTGAAGCAGAGGAGTGGAAAAGATCATACCTTTAAATCAGTAATTCTTGCAGGAGTATATGATGTTAAGAATCTGAAATTAAAGCTGCATGCGCCGGAAGAATCCAAGTACAACAGTCCTTGGAACATTGCTGCTGATTTTACGGTCAATATGAGTCTTACGAAAACCGGAATTGCAGAGATGTTGTGCGGTTATGAGCGGGATTGCCATACAGGAATGGATATTGAATATATTGCCCGGCAGTTGTATGAATATACCTCTGGTTATCCGTTTCTTGTATCCAGATTGTGCAAGCTAATAGATGAGCAGGTGGCGGGAACAAAGGAGTTCCCGGACAGACATTCTGCATGGACAAAGGATGGTTTTCAGGCGGCAGTGAAGCTGATCTTATATGAATCCAATACATTGTTTGATGATATGCGCAAGAAGCTGGATGAATATCCGGAACTGTCTGAGATGATCTATGTACTTCTGTTTAATGGGAAAAGTATTGCATATAGTCCGGATAATCTGGCGATGGATATTGGTATGCGCTTCGGATTCATAAAATGTGCAGATGAACAGATTGCGGTTGCCAACAGGATTTTTGAAACGAGGCTTTATAATTATTATCTGGCTGAGGAGATGCTGGGAAATAATACTTACTCAGCATCTATGCAGATTAAGAATCAGTTTATTCACGGTAACGTTCTGGATATGGAGTTGATATTGAGAAAATTTGCCGAACATTTTACAGATGTATATGGAAACAGCACGGATAAATTTATCGAGGAGTATGGCCGTCTTCTGTTTCTTCTCTATTTGAAGCCGATTATCAATGGAACCGGAAATTACTATATAGAATCCAGAACCAGGAGTATGGGGCGGACAGATGTGATCGTGGATTACTTAGGGCAGCAGTATATTGTGGAAATGAAGATTTATCATGGAAATGAATATAATCTTCGGGGGGAGAATTAGTTGATGGGGTATTTGGATGATTATCACCTTAAGAAAGGGTATATGCTGAGTTTTAACTTTAATAAAAAGAAACAGGTTGGGGTTCACGAGGTAATTCTGGGAGAGAAAACGTTGATTGAAGCAATCGTGTAGGAGAGAATGGCAGATTTTGCAATTGCGGAATCTGTCATTCTTTGATACATTTTGGCAAATTGTAAAAAGTATACAATAGTCAGAAGGTGATATTGTGAATTGTGTATAAATTTGGATATTTTGAAATTAAAGGTTGCAAATGTTTTAACAATCGGTTATTATAGGTATAGGCAATGAGATATATATGAGTTGTCTATAAGTAAGGTGAGAAGAGAATACAAGAGTGGGTTGATATTTTCCAAGAGAGAGTCATAAGTGTGGCCGCCGAAGAGGCAAACCTGATTGGTAATCAGGCGAAACTTTCAGGCAAAAGGACTGGAGAATGTACCACATTCTGAATCTTGTGCTATATGATAATTTCTAGTATGTATTGATATGTTATCGGGGCAAAAGACAGAAGGGACGATTGCACGCATGATTGTGTTCAAATCGTCCTTTTTTAATACGATACCGAAGAGATGGCCGGAAGGGAGAAGTGGAAGCAGATGGGCAGTAGAGAGTATATGGTCATAACCAACAATCCTCTGGTCTGGGACAGACTTAAGGAGACACGTCATGTGGTCTACCGGGAGATTTCCTATGAAGAGATTCTAAGGGAAGTAAGAGACAGAATTCACGAAGGGCACACATTGTTATCGCATCCGTTATCCGGAAGCGTGAAGCCCAATGAGACACCATACAAATCCATCATGATATCAGAACGGAAGGGGGAGGTTGACGAAGGGTCGCTTAAGTTGATTGAGAATGCCATACAAGCGTGCCGCAAATTCATATTCAAGTCTGACTTGTATGAGGAATCGGTATATGACGATTTTCAGATTATCGACTGGACTCTGTTGGAAAGCGGGATGGCATCGGCAGATGCGTTGTAATTTTTCAAAGGTTGTAAAAGCATTGCAGCTTAAAACAATAATATCAATATTCTAAGGAGGGAACCAAAAGTGAGATTAGAAATGGGACACATTTACATTAAGGATATTCAGTTTGCGGCTGAGTCTAAGATTGAAGACGGTATCCTTTATGTATCCGAAGAGGCCGTTAAAGCGGTTGCTCTCGAGGACGAGAAGATTAAGAGCGTATCATTTGATATCGCGAAGCCAGGTGAGTCTGTGAGAATCACACCGGTTAAGGACGTCATCGAGCCAAGAGTTAAGGTAGAAGGAAGAGGAGGAATCTTCCCGGGCGTGATCGCTAAGGTTGATACCGTTGGCGAAGGTAAGACATATGCACTGAAGGGCATGGCTGTTGTTACGGCTGGTAAGATCGTAGGTTTCCAGGAAGGTATCATCGATATGACCGGTCCGGGAGCAGACTATACACCATTTTCCAAGACCCTGAATCTGGTTATGATCTGTGAGCCGGTAGATGACATCAAACCGCATGATTATGAGAGGGCGGTACGTTTCGCAGGCTTCAGAGTTGCTGTATATCTCGGAGAGCTGGCACGTGAGCTTACTCCGGATGAGACGAAGGTATACGAGACATGCACCATCAAGGAAGGCATGGAGAAGTACCCGAATCTTCCAAGAGTTGCTTATGTACAGATGCTTCAGAGCCAGGGCCTTCTGCATGATACTTATGTATACGGCGTGGATGCTAAGAAGATCGTTCCGACGATCATGAGCCCGACAGAGGTTATGGACGGCGCTATCGTGTCCGGTAACTGTGTATCCGCATGTGATAAGAACCCAACTTATGTTCATTTGAACAACCCGGTTGTTCATGATATGTTTGAGCAGCATGGCAAGACATTTAACTTCGTATGCCACATCATCACCAATGAGAACGTATATCTGGCTGACAAGCAGCGTTCTTCTGACTGGACGGCGAAGTTATGTAAGATGTTAGACCTTGACGGCGTTATCGTATCTCAGGAAGGATTTGGTAATCCGGATACTGACCTGATCATGAACTGCAAGAAGATCGAAGCAGAAGGTGTTAAGACTGTTATTATTACAGACGAGTACGCAGGACGCGACGGAAAGTCTCAGTCGTTGGCTGACTCCGATCCGGCGGCAGACGCAGTTGTAACAGGCGGTAATGCGAACCAGGTAATTATCCTGCCGAAGCTTGACAAGGTAATTGGAACCTTGGATTATGTAACGAAGATTGCAGGTGCAAGTGAGGAGACACTTCGTGAGGATGGATCTCTTGAGGTTGAGCTTCAGGTACTTACAGGTGCAACCAATGAGACTGGTTTCAATAAGCTGAGTGCTAGATAAGAAGGGAGGATAAAAACATGGCTAAATTAAAAGTAGTTCATTACATCAATCAGTTCTTTGCACAGATTGGTGGAGAAGAGAAAGCAGATTATCCGGCAGAGATCCGCGTTGGCGAAGTTGTCGGACCAGGTATGGCGTTAACACAGCAGTTCGGTGAAGACGCTGAGATTGTTGCTACGATTATTTGTGGTGACTCTTATTTCAACGAGAACC
Organism: Lachnospiraceae bacterium; assembly: GCA_910574715.1. Lineage (GTDB taxonomy): Bacteria > Bacillota > Clostridia > Lachnospirales > Lachnospiraceae > Sporofaciens. The sequence continues at coordinate 48,183 of CAJTCH010000021.1, forward strand.
TTGAGAAGGCGAAAGCAGATATCCTTGCAATGGTGAAGGATCAGGCTCCGGATGTATTCGTAGCAGGTCCTGCATTCAACGCCGGACGTTACGGTGTTGCCTGCGGTACGATTGCGGCGGCGGTTCAGGAAGAACTTGGCATCCCGGCTGTTACGGGTATGTATGTAGAGAACCCTGGCGCTGATATGTTCAAGACTCAGGTTTATATCGTATCTACGAAGAACAGCGCTGCAGGTATGAGAGACGCAGTTAAGAAGCTGGCTCCGTTAGCAGTTAAGGTCGGAAGAGGCGAGGCAATCGGCGCTTCCTCACAGGAAGGATATATACCGAACGGTGTTCGTGTGAACTTCTTCGAGAAGGAGAGAGGATCTCTCCGTGCAGTCAAGATGCTGATCAAGAAGCTTGCTGACAAGCCGTTCGAGACAGAGTTCCCGATGCCAGACTTCGACAGAGTTGAACCGAATCCGGCAGTTAAGGATATCTCTCACGCGAAGATCGCTCTTGTTACCTCCGGCGGTATCGTTCCGAAGGGCAATCCGGACCACATTGAGAGTTCCAGTGCTTCACACTACGGTGAGTATGATATCGCAGGTGTTATGGACTTAACAGAGGCGACATACGAGACAGCACACGGCGGATATGATCCGGTTTATGCAAATGAAGACTCTGACCGTGTATTACCGGTTGACGTACTTCGCGATATGGAAAAGGAAGGAAAGATTGGGGAGCTTCATCACCTGTTCTACACAACAACAGGTAATGGTACGGCTGTTGCATCATCCAAGGCTTTCGCTGCTGAGTTCTCTCAGAAGCTTAAGAACGATGGTGTTGACGCAGTAATCCTCACCTCCACATGAGGTACCTGTACTCGTTGCGGTGCAACGATGGTAAAAGAAGTAGAGAGAGCAGGAATCCCTGTTGTACACATCTGTACAGTAACTCCTATTTCTATGACAGTTGGTGCTAACAGAATCGTACCGGCTATCGCAATTCCACATCCTCTTGGAAATCCTGCATTGGATGCCGATGAGGAGAAGAGTCTCCGTCGTAAGATCGTTGAGAAGGCATTGGTTGCCCTTGAGACCGAAGTAGACGGACAGACTATATTCGACTAGACGCCTAGAGCACTTGGCGAGGTATTGTCGAGCCTAGTGCGAAGCGCATCTGTGCACTTGGTGAGGTTCTTTCGAACCTAGTGCAGCAGATGATACCTTACGAGGTTCTATCGAGCTTAGTGCAGCAGATGATACCTCTAAAATGTTTTAAATTTGGACAAATCAGAAAATTGTCCTTGCAGAATGTATTTTATTTTAATTTAATAAGTGATATAGTGTAACAAAGAGTTGCACTATATCACTATAAAAAAGGAGAAATTTCGTTATGAGCAAAATTTATGACGTAATTGTCCTGGGCGCAGGTCCGGCAGGTTTGGCAGCAGGACTGTACGCAGGAAGAAGCCGTCTTTCTGTTCTGATCATCGAGAAGGGTCAGGACGGCGGACAGATTGCTATCACAGATGAGATTGAGAACTATCCTGGACAGACCGTAGAAGGTGAGTCAGGACCGTCCCTGATCGCGAGAATGACAGAGCAGGCAGCAAAATTCGGCGCTGAGCGCGTATCTGACACGATTACAGAAGTATCCCTTGACGGAGAAGTTAAGGTGCTTAAGAGCGCGAAGGCTGAGTATCAGGGAAAGAACGTGATCATCGCTACAGGCGCTCATGCAAGGCCGATCGGCTGCAAGGGCGAGGCAGAGTATATGGGCAAGGGTGTCTCTTACTGTGCTACCTGTGATGCAAACTTCTTCGAGGATTTTGAAGTATATGTAGTAGGCGGCGGAGATTCTGCTGTTGAGGAAGCTATGTATCTGACGAAATTCGCAAGAAAAGTAACCATTATCCACAGAAGGAATGAGCTTCGTGCAGCGAAGTCCATTCAGGAGAAGGCGTTCAAGAATCCGAAGCTTGATTTCATGTGGGATTCTGTAGTAGAAGAGCTTGGCGGAGACGAGATCCTGTCCGAGATGACCGTTAAGAATGTGAAGACCGGAGAGATTACGAAGGTTACGGCAGACGAAGACGACGGTATGTTCGGTCTGTTTGGATTCATCGGAACCGTTCCGAATTCCAAGATCTTTGAAGGCATTATCGATATGGATGAGCGTGGATATATTAAGACGGATGAAGATATGCATACCAATATTCCAGGTGTTTACGCGGCTGGAGACGTTCGTATCAAGAGCTTAAGACAGGTAGTGACCGCAGCGGCTGACGGAGCGATCGCAGCAGTGCAGGTTGAGAGAAGCATGTCCGACTACTTCTAAGAATATTCGTTGATATACCAGATTATTCTACAAAACTCTTGTAAATAAGCACGCTTATTTATATAATATTGTCAAGCGGAAGCGTGTTTATAGGGATCTTGCCGTTATACAGCAGGATTTTCATATCATAAATCAATAAAGGAGGATGATAGAAATGATAGATGTAGATAAGAACACATTCCAGACTGAGGTTCTGGAAGCAGAAGGTTATGTATTCGTTGACTTCTACGGTGACGGATGCGTACCATGCCAGGCTTTGATGCCGAAGGTACATGAGTTCGCAGATAAGTACGGCGATAAGTTAAAATTCACATCTCTGAACACGACAAAGGCTCGCCGCCTTGCGATCGGGCAGAAGATCCTCGGCCTTCCTGTAATGGCTATCTATAAGGATGGACAGAAGGTTGAAGAGGTTGTGAAGGAAGATGCAACTCCAGAGAGTATTGAAGCGATGATTCAGAAATATATCTAATCGGATATAGTTCTTTATCATAGACAAATGTTTTTTACCACACAAGAAAGGAGAAAGCATAATTATGGCTATTTTAGAAGGGAAAAAAGCAATAATTATCGGAGACCGTGATGGAATTCCGGGACCGGCGATCGCTGAGTGCGTACAGACTGCCGGTGCAGAAGTAGTATTTTCATCAACGGAATGTTTCGTCTGAACGAGCGCAGGCGCAATGGACTTAGAGAATCAGAAGAGGGTTAAGGATTTTGCTGAAGAGTATGGTGCAGAGAACTTAGTAGTAGTTCTTGGTGCAGCAGAAGGTGAAGCTGCAGGTCTTGCAGCGGAGACTGTAACAGCAGGAGACCCGACATTCGCAGGTCCATTGACAGGGGTCCAGCTTGGACTCACGGTATATCACGTATGTGAACCAGAGATGAAGGAAGAATTCGACGAAGCTGTTTATGACGAGCAGGTTAGTATGATGGAGATGGTACTTGACGTTGACGATATCGTCAGCGAGATGAGTTCTATCAGAGATGAATTCTGTAAGTATTTGTAAGAAATAGGATTAAAGAGCGGGGAAGACTCTATGGTGACCCACCAGGGTCTTCCCCCTTTTTTCTACCCTGACGGGCGGGAAGCACCTTAGGGATAAGGACGGCGGGAAGCCCGGACAGGATACAATACCCTTCGATATGAAGAAAAGAAAGGTGGTAAATAAGACAATGAACAGTGTAATCAAAGGTGCCAGCTACGTGCTTGCACATACACCACAGATGGTGGTATATAATGGAACAACCCAGACAACAGAGAGGATCGTAAATCCGGAGTCCGAATACCTGAAAGAGTTAGAAAGTCATCTGCGTTCCTATGAGGAATGTGTGAACTACTGGCCAAACCAGGTATATATCGGCAATGCGACACCGGACGACCTTGCAGGCGTGGAATTCCCATATTATGACAAGGCAAAGGAAGGCGCAGAGAGGTACGGAAAATACGGAGAGATCATGCCGGAAGAGGAGTTTATCCTTCTGGTACAGGCATGTGACCAGTTTGAGGTTGTCAAGATCGATAAGGACTTCGTAAGCGCACACAAGGATGCATTTGCGGCAGACCCGATCATCACAGACGACATTGTTGCAAGAGTTGAGGCGGGCGTTGAACTTGCTGAGATCGAGGCAGCAGTAAAAGATGAGCATGCAGAGGGAATCTATGTTGCAGGCAAGCTTGTTGCATGTGTAAAGAGAGCGCACGATATTGATGTGAACCTTTCCGCGCACGTTATGCATGAGAACCTGATGAGCAAGGCGTCAAGCGTACTGGCTCTGTTATACGGCGTTAAGAATGCAGGTATCAGTAAGGATGATATCGAGTATGTGATCGACTGTGCGGAGGAAGCCTGTGGTGATATGAATCAGAGAGGCGGCGGCAACTTCGCTAAGGCAGCGGCAGAGATCGCAGGTCTTAACAATGCGACAGGTTCCGACAGCCGCGGATTCTGTGCAGGACCATCCCATGCATTGATCGAAGCAGCAGCTTTGGTAAAATCCGGCGCATACAAGTGCGTAGCTGTAACTGCCGGCGGATGTACCGCGAAGCTTGGTATGAACGGCAAAGACCATGTGAAGAAGGGACTTCCGATCTTAGAGGACTGTCTGGCAGGCTTCTGTGTGATCCTGTCCGAGAACGACGGAGAGAACCCGGAGATCAACCTTGACATTCTGGGACGCCACACTGTCGGAACCGGAAGCGCTCCGCAGAACGTTATCGGAAGCCTTGTTGCAGATCCGCTCGAGAGAGCAGGACTTAAGATCACGGATATTGACAAGTTCTCACCTGAGATGCAGAACCCAGATATTACCAAGCCGGCAGGTGCAGGCGATGTGCCGATGGCCAACTATAAGATGATCGCGGCTCTGGCTGTAAAGCGCGGCGAGCTTGACAGAAAGGAACTTGCATCCTTCAGCGCCAACCATGGTCTTACAGGATGGGCGCCGACACAGGGACATATCCCGTCAGGAGTACCTTACATCGGATTCGCAAGAGAAGACATCCTTGCAGGCAAGATTAAGAATGCGATGATCATCGGAAAAGGAAGTCTGTTCCTTGGACGTATGACGAACCTGTTCGACGGTGTTTCCTTCGTGATCCAGGCAAATACAAAGGCAGAGGCAGAGGCTGCTGCAGGCGTATCTGAGGAAGAGGTAAAGGGATTGATCGCAAAGGCGATGAAGGATTTCGCAGCTTCCCTGATCGCAGAGTAAGGGGGACGGTGACAATGGCAAATAATATTGAGAGAATGATTGCCGATACCTTTATGGAGATGGCTCAGGGTCTTGAGACGGGAAGCTTTGGAAAGAGACCGAAGGTAGCTCTTACAGGTATGGGCAGCGAGCATGGAGAAGAGAACTCCATGAAGGCGGCCGTAGAGGCGGCAAAAGACGGGATTGACGTATATTATATCGGAACATTAGAGGCAGAAGGCGTTACAACCATCAAAGTGGCCAATGATGAGGAAGGCCATGACCGTATGGAAGAGATGCTGAAAAATAAAGAAGTAGACGCGGCAGTTACTATGCATTTTCCATTCCCGATCGGCGTATCTACCGTGGGACGCTGCGTGACACCGGCTACAGCGAAGGAGATGTTCATCGCGAATACGACCGGGACATCCAGCACGGACCGTATTGAAGGAATGATCAAGAATGCGATCTACGGAATCATCACTGCGAAGGCATGCGGCAATGCGAATCCAACCGTAGGTATCCTGAATGTTGACGGCGCCCGTCAGACGGAGAAGGCGTTGAAGCAGTTGCAGGAGAAGGGATATGATATCGCATTTGCAGAGTCCGGAAGGGCAGACGGCGGATGCGTTATGAGAGGAAACGACGTGCTGCAGGCATCTCCTGACATTATGGTAACGGATTCTCTTACGGGAAATATCCTGGTTAAGATGTTATCCTCGTTCAACACAGGCGGAAGCTTCGAGGCAACAGGCTATGGCTATGGACCTGGAATCGGAGAAGGCTACGAGCAGTTAGTCATGATCGTATCAAGAGCAAGCGGCGCTCCGGTAATTGCCAATGCGATCCGCTATGCGGGACAGCTTGTAAGAGGTAAGGTGTTCGAGGTCGCGAAGGCAGAATTCGCAGCAGCGAAGAAAGCAGGCCTTAAGGAGATCTTAGATGCGCTGAAGGCTTCTCAGAAATCTGCAGGCGCGGCAGAAGAGGTAAAAGAACCTCCGAAGGAGATCGTAACTGCGCAGATCGCAGGTATCGAGGTCATGGACTTAGAAGATGCGGTAAAGGCATTGTGGAAGATCAATATCTATGCGGAGAGCGGAATGGGATGTACCGGACCGATCGTCCGTGTATCTGATGCGAACCTTGCGAAGGCAGAGGAAGAGCTTAAGAAGGCCGGATATGTTAATTAGATTTATTGAGATAATATGAATTGGAAGAAGAGCGGTATCTTATGTTAAGACGCCGCTTTTCTTATTGGTTTCTTTGATACAGGTAATTTTACCCTGTAATTTTCTGAAGCACGGTGCTATAATGAGGAAACGGGAGCATAGCTTTTAATATTTGGAGGGCAGATTATGAAGATCCGGCAGATAACGAGGAATAAAGATGAATACATGAATTTGCTGCTGATGGCTGACCCGCAGGAGGATATGATCGAGAGATATCTGGACAAAAGTGATCTGTATGTGCTGGTCAACGGCGGGGACGTCTGCACTGTCTGTGTGGTGGAGCCGCTGAAGAACCGAAAATGTGAATTGAAGAATATAGCCACCCGGACAGAGGACAGAGGGAAGGGCTATGCAAAATACATGCTTCGTTATATCTGTGAGAGATACAGCGCTGCCTGTGACGTCATGTATGTGGGAACGGGCAATTATAAAGAAATCATAGGCTTCTATGAACAGTGCGGGTTTATCCATTCCCATATCGTTGCGAACTTCTTCTCGGAGAATTACAGGGAGCCGATCTATGAAGACGGTGTCCGGCTTACGGATATGATCTATCTCAAGAAGCAGTTGGATTCATCGGTAGATGTAAAGAAGGTAGTGGATCTGGCCCTGGAAGCGGGACGGATATTGCTTAAGAACGGTGCGGAGATCTTCCGTGTGGATGAGACGATCACACGGATCTGCAACAGCTTCCATGTGGAATATGTAGATACATTTATCTTAAGCCATGCAATATTCGTCAGTGCGGAGAATGGCGTGGAGGAGGCGTATACCAAGGTGAAGCAGATCCCGCTGTCCGCATCTCATCTGGGAATCGTGGCGGAGGTGAATGAGCTGTCAAGAGAGATCGCCGGCGGATTCGTCAGCATTGAGGAGGCGAAGGAGAGACTTCGCAGGATCGATCAGATGCCGGCTAAGAGGAGTTATTTTCAGGTGCTTGCGGCGGGCATGGGAAGCGGGAGTTTTGGTTATCTTCTGGGGGCGACGGCGCTTGAGAGTGTGATCGCGTTTGGTATCGGGTGTATCCTGTACATGTGGGTGCTGACTGCGAAGAAGTACAATATCTCTAAGATGCTTGTGAATATCATAGGAGGAGTGATCATCACGGTTCTGGCGCTTGCGGCGCTTCATCTGCCGTTTGCGGCGCCGGTGAAGATCGATGGGATGATCATCGGCGGGATTATGCCGCTGGTGCCGGGGCTTGCGTTCGTGAATGCGATCAGGGATATTGCGGACAGTGATTTCCTGTCGGGTACGGTGCGGATGATCGACGCGCTTCTGGTGTTCGTCTATATCGCGGTGGGAGTAGGTTTTGCGCTCAGTGTGTATAACAATATGGGAGGAGGTCTTATGCTGTGATACATAATTTTATCATGCATGTGATCTGTCCGTTTGTGGGTACGGTTGCATTCGCGGTCCTGTTCAATGTTCCTAAGAGGTTCTATCTGTGCTGCGGATGCACCGGAGCAGCGGGATGGCTGATGTACCATATGGTGATGATTTACGGCGGTTCCGCTGCAACGGCGTCATTTTGCGGTACAGTGGTGGTAGTCCTGCTGTCAAGGATTCTGACGGTGATCATGAAGTGCCCGATCACGATCTTCCTGGTGTCCGGCATCATTCCGTTGGTGCCGGGGGCGGGAGTCTACTATACGGTATTCTATATGGTGAATAACGAACTTGCGGAGGCGGCAAGAAGGGGAATGGAGTCTGCGAAGATTGCATTTGCCATCGTGCTTGCTATTGTATTCGTGGTATCACTTCCAAGGAAATATTTCCAACCTCTGTACTGGAGGGAAAGGAAGGAAAGAAAAATCAGAAAAGGTTGAAGGATATTCGGAGTCTGTGGTACAATGTGAAAAAGCATATTGTATAGTTGTAGAGGAGGTTTTGGGATATGTTAGAAGGTAATTTGCTTCAGATCCTGCAGGAAAGCAGATACACGACGGTTTTGAGCGGATTTGGCATGCTGCTTGAAAGTGGATATCCGTCCCTTCGAGATGGTGAGAAGTCTTATGATATAGAACAGAAATACGGTTACTCTATGGAAGAGATGTTCTCAAGCTCTTTTTATTCGACACGTAAGGTTCAGTTCTTTGAATTCTACCGCAAAGAGCTGTTAAGCCATCTTGACAAGCCGCCGGGGAAGGGGTTTTTGGCAATGGCGGAATTGGAGAGGAGAGGACTATTCCAGTCGATCATCACCAGGAGGATCTTCGGCTTGCCCGGAAAGGCCGGATGTAAGAATGTGATCGAACTGCACGGCAATGTATATGATAATTTCTGTCCCCACTGCGGACGCAAGTATCCGATGGAGTACATAAGGGATTCCGTGAGAGTTCCGCTGTGCGAGAGCTGTAAGACACCTGTCAGGCCGAGGGTGTGCCTGTTCGGCGAGATGGTGGATAACGCCGTGATCACGAGGGCGGCGGAAGAGATACAGAAGGCGGAGGTGCTGCTGGTCCTGGGAACCACTTTAAGCTCTCACCTGTGCAGCCAGTTGATCGACTATTACGAGGGAGACAAACTGATCCTTGTGAACGAAGAGCCGCATCACGCGGACAGATTTGCAGATATTGTGATCCACGAGAGGGTGGATGAGATGTTAGAGAGATTACAGAGAGAATTGGGAGAGTAGACATGAGCAGAGTAAGAACAAGATTTGCGCCAAGCCCTACCGGGAGGATGCACGTAGGGAACTTAAGGACGGCGCTTTATGCATACCTGATCGCGAAGCATGAGGACGGAGATTTTATGCTCCGGATAGAGGATACGGATCAGGAACGATTTGTAGAAGGGGCGCTGGAGATCATCTACCATACCCTTGAGGAGACCGGACTTGTCCATGATGAGGGGCCGGATAAGGACGGCGGAGTAGGACCCTATGTGCAGAGTGAGAGGAATGCTTCCGGATTATATCTGAAGTACGCGAAGCAGTTGATCGAGCAGGGGAATGCTTATTACTGCTTCTGCGATAAGGAGAGACTTGCGTCTCTTAAGAGCAGCGTGTCAGAGAACGGGGGAGCAGAGATCGTCGTCTATGATAAGCACTGTCTGGGACTTAGCAGGGAAGAGGTAGAGGCGAATCTTGCGGCAGGCAAGCCTTATGTTATCCGATTTAATATGCCTGTAGAAGGAACTACGACCTTCCAGGATGATATATACGGGGAGATCACCGTGCCAAATGCAGAACTTGAGGATCTGATCTTGATCAAATCAGACGGATATCCTACCTATAATTTTGCCAATGTGATCGACGACCATCTGATGGGGATCACTCATGTTGTGCGGGGCAATGAGTATCTGTCATCAGCGCCGAAGTACAATAAGATCTACGAGGCGTTTGGCTGGGAGGTTCCCACGTATGTGCATTGTCCGCTTATTACGGATGAGAACCACAAGAAGCTGAGCAAGCGGTGCGGCCATTCTTCTTATGAGGATCTGATCGACCAGGGCTTTATCACAGAGGCTGTTGTGAATTACGTGGCGCTGCTTGGCTGGTGTCCTGCGGGGAATCAGGAGATCTTCTCACTGGAAGAGTTGGTGCGGGAGTTTGACTACCGTCATATGAGCAAGTCGCCGGCTGTCTTTGATATCGTGAAATTAAGATGGATGAACGGCGAATATTTCAAAGCCATGGATGAAGAGCGGTTCTATCAGATGGCGAAGCCGCATATCGAAGCGGTTGTGACAAGGGACTGCGACTTAAGGAAGATCGCAGGGCTAGTCAGGACCAGGATTGAAGTGTTCCCGGATATCCGGGAGCAGATTGATTTCTTCGAGGAGCTTCCAGAGTATGATACCGCGATGTACTGCCACAAGAAGATGAAGACCAACGAGGAGAAGGCCTTAGGCGTGCTTGAGGATGTCCTGCCGCTTCTTGAGACACAGGAGGATTACAGCAACGACGCGTTGTTTGCATTGCTGAAGGGATATGTGGACGAGAAGGGATACAAGACCGGATTCGTGATGTGGCCGGTCAGGACTGCCGTGTCCGGGAAGCAGAACACTCCGGGCGGAGCAACGGAGATTATGGAGATTCTGGGCAAAGAAGAATCCCTTAAGAGGATCCGCAAGGGTATTGAATTATTGAAGGGGAATCTATGAGTCTGAACCACGCTCAGAGTACGGCGGTCGCTCACAGAGACGGACCGTGTATGGTCCTTGCCGGTCCCGGTTCCGGGAAAACGCTTACCATTGCAAAGAGAATTGAATATTTGATCACAAGATATAAGGTAAGGCCAGAAGAGATTCTGGTCATTACCTTTACTAAATGTGCTGCAAGAGAGATGAAAGAGCGGTTCCGTCAGGTGATGGGAACTGCGGGGATGCCGGTCACCTTCGGGACATTCCACGGCATTTATTACGGGATCCTGAAATGGGCATACAGGCTTGACCAGTCGAATCTTCTGACGGATGAGGAGAAATACGCGCTGATACGCCAGGAGGCGGCAAAGCTTGAGTGGGAAGAGCTTGCTCAGGCTGAGGATGAGAGAGACTATCTGAAGGAGCTTGCGGCCGAGATCGGTAATATAAAGAACAATTGTTATGACATAGAGGCCTATGAATCGGTGCGCTACGGGGAACAGCGCTTCCGCAGGCTGTATCATTCCTATGAGGGGGAGAAGAAGAGGCTTCGTAAGATTGATTTCGAGGATATGCTCGTTATGTGCCGCAGTCTCTTCCTGAAAAGACCGGATATCCTTGGGAGATGGCAGGAAAAGTTCAGGTACATTCTGGTAGATGAATTCCAGGATGTGAATCAGGCACAGTATGATGTGGTGCGAATGCTGGCGGCTCCCCGGAACAACCTGTTTGTGGTGGGGGATGACGACCAGTCTGTCTATGGGTTTAGGGGAGCGAAGCCGGGGATCATGATGGAATTCGCGAAGGATTATCCGGAGGCTAAGAAGGTTCTCCTGGATGTGAATTACCGCTCTGCCGCCCATATCGTGGAAGGCGCGCTTAGAGTGATCGCCCATAATGAGGAGCGTTATGATAAGAAGATCCGTGCGAAGAAGGATAAGGGAGAGACGATCCATGTGCAAGAGGTAAGAGATCCGATGGAGGAAGGCAGATATGTCTTTGGGCAGATCCGGGAGTATCAGAAAGCAGGGATTTCCTATAAGGAGATGGCAGTGTTATACAGGACAGCCATAGATGCAAGGGCATTGTCAGAGGTGCTTTCAGAGCGCCAGGTCCCGTTTGTGATGAAGGAGAAGATCACAAGTCTGTATGATCATTTTATCGGGATGGATATCATGAGTTATCTTCATCTGTCCCAGGGGCATTATGAGAGGAAATATTTCCTGCGGGTTGCGAACAGGCCGAAGCGTTACATCAGCCGTGACAGTATGAGGGAAGGAAAAGTCTCTTATGAGTCTCTGCGGAATTTCTACTGTGACAAGGACTGGATGATGGACCGGATCGACCAATGGGAATGGGATATGAAGATGCTGAAGAATCAGGCGCCTTATGCAGCCATCCAGTATATCCGCAAAGGGATCGGATATGATGAATTCCTGCGTGAATATGCGGCCGGCAAAGGGATATCGGAAGAAGATCTTTTGACGGTCCTTGAGGAGATCCAGCAGAATTCCAGAGAATATCAGACTATCGAAGAGTGGTTCGTCCATGTGGAGAACTATAAGGAAATGCTTGAAAAGCAGAAGGCAAAAGGCGGCAGGGAAGCAGCGGATGGAGATGGGGTTATGCTTATGACCATGCATGGGGCAAAGGGACTTGAATATGAGGTGGTCTTCGTGATCGAAGGCAATGAGGGCAGCACCCCTTATAAGAAAGCGAAGACAAAGGAAGCCCTGGAGGAAGAGCGGCGTCTGTTCTATGTTGCGATGACGCGGGCGAAGAGTAAGCTGATCATCAGCTATGTAAAAGAAAAAAACGGAAAAGACGTAAGTCCTTCCCGTTTTGTCGAAGAGCTACTCCTCGTCTGATTCTTCGAATTCCTGAGTGTCCATCCATTCGTCGAATGCGTCCGCGGCTATCTCATACTCTTCATCGTCCTCAATATTCTCAAGTTCCGGTTCTCCGTCAGGGGTCTCGACATAGCGGTAGAGATAGACGTCGTCGTCCTCGGCGCCGCCGTCTTCATTCAGGGGAAGAAGGGCGATGTATTCTCGCCCTGCCGCTTCGAACAGGGTTAAGATCGCACATTGAACGACTTCATCATTGTCGAGGGTCAGTTCAACAGTCATGTATTCATCCATAGTATCCGTCTCCTTTGTTTAGGTACTTTTCCGTTACTGTTTACTCCTGGACCGTGCACCACGCTGCACGGTCACAGACCAGTGCATTACCAAGGCAAGAATCCGACCTCTTGCCGTAAGGCAACTTGAAATAGGGCGGATTCGTTGCTGTGAGCGCCGTAGGTGCGAACAGTAACACTTTTACTGTAACAGAGGACGGGAGAAAAAGCAAGAATATCTAGCCAAACACAAAAAAATGTTGTAAAATGTAGATGGCGTGAGTGAGACGGAATGATAAGAGAGGGGCAGGAAGGAGAATGTTCATGAGAAAGAAGGTGCTGTTGAGGGTATCGGTCGTAATACTCATATGCATTTTCGGATTGTCTGCATGTAAGAAGAACGTGGGAACGCCCGAAGACAATGCGGTTACCGAAGAAGTACAGGAAGATGAGATGCCCGAAGAGGATGTATATGTATTCGGATTTACGGGAATTGATATGGAGAACCCTTATTTTATAACCCTGGAGTCGGCAATTCGCGAGAAGCTTGAGACGGAAGGGCCTTACAGCCTGATCACGAAGGATCCGGCCTCGGACCCGGACCTGCAGGCGCAGCAGATTCGGGAGATGATCGAGGAAGGGATCAACGCTATATTCTTATGTCCGGTAGATTGGGAGAAGATAACTCCATCGCTGGAGGAGCTTAAGGAGGCGGATGTTAAGATCATCAATGTAGATACCCAGGTAAAAGAGATGGATTATGTGGATGCATATATCGGATCGGATAACCGGGAAGCAGGGTACATCTGCGGAGAGGATCTGATCAGCAGGTGTCCGGAAGGAGGGACGGTGGCGATCCTAGAATGTCCGACGCAGAATTCGATCAACGACCGTATCACCGGATTTGAGGAAGCAGTCGCATTGGCGGAGAAGGGATTCGAGGTTGTAAGAAGAGAAGATACCAACGGCGAATTCGAGAAAGCACTGGAGGCGGCAAAGGCGATCGTGAAGGATTATCCAGATGTGACGGCGATCATGTGCGGGAATGATCAGTTGGCGGTTGCAGCCAAGACGGCGGTGAATCTTGAGGGTCTTAAGCAGGTGATCATCTATGGCGTGGACGGTTCGCCGGATATCAAGAAGGAATTGAAGAAATCAAACGGTCAGATCGCCGGTACGGCGGCGCAGTCTCCGATCAGTATGGGGAAGACGGCGGCGAAGACTGCCGTAGGTCTGCTGAGCGGCGAAGAGTATGAGAGAGAGATTTATGTAGAAGTATTTATGATCGATAAAGATAATGTTGATATGTATGGAGTAGACGGATGGCAGTAGAGCGATAGCAGGAAGGATAAGGCATGAAGGAGATACAGGGGAGGCCCTTACCATTAGGAACTACAATGATAGGCAATGCAGTCAATTTCTCTGTGGCGGTACCGCAGGAAAAGGAATGTCAATTGTTATTATATCGGGCCAGGGCAAAGAAACCATCTGCTATATATGAGATGAACAGGGAGATCGGAGAAGTTCGTTATCTTGCCCTGGAGGGTTTGGAACCATCGAAGTATGAATACAATTACCGGATCGGCGGGAAGATCGTGGTCGATCCATATGTGAAAGCGATAGCCGGGAGAAAGACCTGGGGGCGGGTATGCGACATCCAGAAGCATGAAGTGAGAGGTATCCTGTATGATGAAGATTATGACTGGGAGGGGGATGAACCCTTACGCCTTCCGTATCACAGTATTATCGCATACAGCCTGCATATACGGGGGTTTACCAGACATACTTCTTCCAGAGTCCAGAGTAAGGGGACATTTTCAGGGGTGATCGAGAAGCTGCCTTATCTTAAGGATCTGGGAATCAATCAGATACAGTGTATGCCGGTCTATGATTTTGAGGAATGTATGCAGTACCGGAATTACTGGGGGTACGGTCCTGCTTATTGCTTCGCGCCCAAGAGTTCTTATGCGGCTTCTGAGGATGCGGTGCGGGAGCTTAAGGATATGGTGAAGGCATGCCATCAGGCAGGGATCGAAGTGGTGCTTGAGATGCCGTTCACGGAAGAGGTCTCGAAACAGATGATGGAAGAGTGCCTGCGTTACTACATGATCGAGTATCATATAGACGGGTTCATCCTGAATCCGCAGATTGCACCGATGACAGCGATCTATGCAGATCCGATCCTTAAGAAGACGAAGATCATGGTTCATCAGATTGATTTTCAGACGGTTATGCGCCGTTTCCTTAAAGGAGACGAGGGGATGGTTGAAAGTGTCATGTACTGGCTAAAGCATATTTCCGGGAAGGACGGTATCTTCAACTGTATTGCCAACCAGAATGGATTTACATTACAGGACATGGTGTCTTATGACAGGAAGCATAATGAGATGAACGGAGAACACAATCAGGACGGTCCGGAATATAATTACAGTTGGAATTGCGGGGCAGAGGGGCCGACCAGAAAGAGAGCGATCATGGGCCTCAGGAACCGGCAGATGCGGAATGCATTTTTCCTGCTTCTGTTGGCGCAGGGAACGCCGTGCATTCTTGCGGGAGATGAGTTTGGCAATTCCCAGAAGGGGAATAATAATGTATACTGTCAGGATAACCCGGTGGGATGGACGGACTGGAGCAGGCTTGAGAAGAACCAGGAGCTGCATGATTTTGTGAAGAAGCTGATAGGGATCAGAAAAGCGCATCCGGTATTCTGGCCCAGAGAAGAGATGTGCGGGATCGACCAGATGAGCTGCGGGGTTCCGGATGTATCTTACCATGGAGAGAATGCGTGGAGGGCGCCGTCAGAGGTGTTCAGCAGACAGCTTGGCGTCTATTACAGCGGAGCGGTTGTCGGCGGGGAGGATTGTTTTGTCGCTTATAATATGCATTGGATCGAGCATTCCTTTGCTTTGCCGGCGTTATCCAGGAAGAAAAAGTGGTACAAGATCGCTTCAACAGAAGAAGGGATCTTAGAGTCGGCAGAGCTTCTTGAGAATCAGCGCATGGTGGCCCTCAGGGAACGGACGGTCATGATTATTGTAGGCAGGGAGGAACATGGAGAGAAGAAAGGCAAGGCAAGGGCTGACATCGTATCAGCTTAAATGGATCGCGGTCATCACAATGGTGATCGACCACATCGGGGCAGTGTTATTCCCGGGAGAATTGATATTACGCATAATCGGGCGGCTGTCGTTTCCGATCTTCTGTTTTCTGCTGACAGAAGGATTCTGCCATACCCATAGCAGGAGGGCTTATATGCAGAGGCTTGGCGTATTTGCCTTGGTCTCCGAGATTCCCTATGATCTTACCTTCCATGGAAAGCTGCTGGATCTTGAACGGCAGAATATATTTTTCACATTGCTTTTGGGTGTGATTCTGCTTAATCTGCTTGAGAGCGGCGGACAATGGCTGCTGCAGGCGGCAAAGGTCCTGTTCATGATGTGGATCGCGGAGGTTTTTAAGGTAGATTATGGATATGAAGGGATTCTTCTGATTGGTATCTTCTATCTGTTAAGGGAACATCTGTGGCTTAAGGCAGCAGGAGGCGTATTGTGGAATTTCCTCTGGGAGAACCGTCTCCAGGCCTTCGGCGGGTTTGCCGTACTGCCGATTCTGCTGTATAACGGTGAGCGCGGAAGGAAGATGACATACTTCTTCTACATCTTCTACCCGGCGCATCTTCTGGCGCTGCATGTGATCGCCATCTATGTGCTGAGCGCCTGATATCCGTTACAGTGCGTGATGTATACTTGCAAGGACATCGTATAATTCTTCGGCTTCGATCTGTCCCGGGGCAGAAGCCATGGCGCCGGATCCAAAGGTCATGCAGGAGCCGAATACTTCGCAGGAGAATCGGCTGATACTGCCAAGACCAGACATGGACATGGTGATGATCGGACGGTCGGCGTAATCAGATGCCATCTCTTCCGTTGCAGCAAGGAGGGTGATCACATCTCTCCGGCTCTGCGGCATCACGGCGATCTTGGGGATATCCGCCCCCATATCCTGCATTCTGCGCAGCCGGTATATGATGTCGCTCTGAGACGGGGTCTTGCCGAAATCATGATTCGATACCACGGCCTTTGCGTGGTTGGCATGGATGAAGGAGATCAGATCATGGACGATTGCATCTCCGGTGAAGAGTTCCACGTCGATCAAGTCTGCCATGCCGGTTGCTGCCGCGGCTTTATTCAGTTCTATATAAGTGTGGGTATCCATCTTGCGGACACCGCCTTCTCTTGCAGTGCGGAAGGTGAACAGAAGAGGGGTATCGCCAAGGATACCGCGTATTTCGGTTAATACATCTGTCACCCGGTCAATCTCTTCTACGCCTTCGAACCAGTCTGCACGCCATTCCATTAAGTCCATGTGCATATTCTGATACTGCCCGGTCAGGGAGAGAATCTCGTCTCTTGTCCTGCCGATATTCGGGATGCAGATTGCGGGTATGCCTGCTCCAAGGGTCAGATTCCGTATTTTAACTGTATTCATAATCGTTCTCCAATTCTATGTTCTTTACTGTTCGTACAAATCATATCAGATTCTATATTAGCAGATATTTTGCGTAGATTCAAATGCAAAAAAAGTATATTTCACAGAACAGACGCATATAGTGTTAACAGTTCAGACCGAGGGAACATGTAACAGCATGAATGGAAGGGGCTTAGAGCATGGAGCAATATCATTTGTACAGGGACATACAGGCAAGGACAAACGGTGAGATATACATAGGAGTCGTAGGCCCGGTCAGGACGGGGAAATCTACATTTATCAAACGGTTCATGGATGTGTTGGTGCTGCCGCATATGGAAGATGAGCATGGAAAAGCAAGAACGAAGGATGAACTTCCCCAGTCTGCATCGGGAAGGACGATCATGACGACGGAACCCAAATTCGTACCCAAAGAGGCGGCAGAGATCAGGCTGTCCGAGGATGTGAAGGTACGGGTAAGGCTGATCGATTGTGTTGGTTATATGGTAGAGGGAGCGTCAGGTCATGCGGAGGGAGGAGAGGAGCGTCAGGTCAAGACGCCGTGGTTTGACCATGAGATTCCATTTACCAAGGCGGCAGGAATCGGAACCAGGAAGGTGATCCATGACCATGCCACCATCGGGATCGTGATTACGACAGACGGAAGTATCACGGATATTCCGCAGGAGAACTATAGGGATGCGACAGAGAAGACGATCCGGGAGCTGCAGAGCATAGGGAAGCCGTTCGTGGTGCTGGTCAATTCAAAGAAGCCCTTCGGGGATGAGGCGAAGCAGGCGGCGCTGGAATGTGAGCAACAGTATGGTGTGTGTGCGATACCGGTAAACTGCGAGCAGTTGAAGGAGGAGGATATCACCCGGATCATGGAAGCGGTATTATATGAGTTCCCGGTATCAGAGGTACAGTTCTTCATTCCCAAATGGGTAGAGATGCTGCCCAGGGACCATAAGATCAAGCAGGAGTTGTTGGTACATATCAAGGATATTTTAAACCGTTTCGGAGAGATCAAGGACGCGGTGAACGGAATAGAGATGCCGGAGTGCAGCTATATCGAAGAGATGAAGGTGGACCATATTGAGATGGATACCGGGTGCGTGAAGGTGCGGATCGGCGTTGCGGAACGATTCTATTATGAGATGTTAAGCGAACTGACCGGAACCCACATTGCAGGTCAGTATGAGCTGGTGGCGGCTATGAAGAACTTATCAGAATTGAAGGCAGAGTACGAAGGAGTGCGGGACGCATTTGCATCGGTACGGGTAAGGGGGTACGGGGTGGTCAGCCCCAAAAAAGACGAGATCACCCTGGAAGAGCCCACCATCATCAAGCAAGGGAATAAATACGGGGTTAAGATCCATTCGGAAGCGCCTTCCATTCATCTTATCCGTGCAAATATTGAGACAGAGATCGCGCCGATCGTGGGAAATGAGCAGCAGGCGCAGGATTTGATCCGTTATATCAAGGATGCGAAGGAGAGCGAGGAGGGAATCTGGGGTACGAATATCTTCGGAAAATCCATCGAAGAATTGGTGATGGACGGGATGCAGAATAAGATGGCGATGATCAATGACGAGAGCCAGGAGAAGCTGCAGAATACCATGCAGAAGATCGTAAATGACAGCAATGGAGGCCTGGTATGTATCATTATTTGATCCGTCCCTCCAATACTGCCGTCAAAAAAAGTCTTGACATCGGCGTGATGCTGTGGTAAAGTTCTATTAAACCGATGAGGAAGAGTGAGTACCGTTGGATATTTGCCTTACAGAGAGTTGCAGGCGGTGGGATTGCAGCAGGTCAGAACCGATGGGAATGGGCTTCTGAGGGCGAGCTGAAGCGTTTGATCCTTTTGAATTACAGGAGACGGGTAAGCAAGCCGGAGAGAGTACTCCGTTAACAAAGTACGCGTATGATGGTACGCATGAGTGGGTATATAAGATACCAAGCCGGGTGGCACCGCAGGAGTTGATGATAATTACTCTTGTCCCAGCAATATTTATTGTATGGGATAAGGGTATTTTTTTGTGTGAAACAATAAGCCGAAGATACCCTGTCCCTCTTATAACAGAATGGCAGATGCCGATGAAAGGAGAACAAGAATATGAGTGAACAGAAAATCCCTTACAAAATCTACCTGGAAGAGAGCGAGATGCCGAAGCAGTGGTATAATGTACGTGCAGATATGAAGAATAAACCGGCCCCGCTTCTGAATCCGGGAACACTAAAGCCCATGACGGCAGAAGAGCTGTCCGGCGTATTCTGCGAAGAGCTGGTGAAGCAGGAACTAGACAATGACAACCGTTATATCGATATCCCGCAGGAGATCACGGATTTCTATAAGATGTACCGTCCGGCGCCGCTGGTACGCGCGTACTGCCTGGAAGAGAAGCTTCAGACGCCGGCTAAGATCTATTATAAATTCGAAGGAAATAATACCAGCGGAAGCCATAAACTGAATTCCGCTATCGCACAAGCCTATTATGCGAAGAAACAGGGGCTAAAGGGCGTGACCACAGAGACGGGAGCCGGACAGTGGGGAACAGCGCTTTCCATGGCGTGTTCTTACCTGGGGCTTGACTGTAAAGTATTCATGGTGAAATGCTCTTACGAGCAGAAGCCGTTCCGCCGTGAAGTGATGCGGACTTACGGGGCAAGCGTGACGCCGTCCCCGTCCATGGAGACCGAGGTGGGAAAGAAGATCCTGGAAAGTCATCCGGGAACTACAGGAAGCCTTGGATGCGCCATCTCAGAGGCGGTTGAGGTCGCGGTGGGAAGCGAAGGATACAGATATGTGCTTGGAAGCGTGCTGAATCAGGTATTGCTCCATCAGTCCATTATCGGTATGGAGACGAAGAGTGCGCTGGATAAATATGGGATAACACCGGATATCATTATCGGATGCGCGGGAGGCGGCTCTAACCTTGGAGGCCTGATCTCTCCGTTTATGGGGGAGAAACTGAGAGGTGAGAAGGATTATCATTTCATTGCTGTAGAACCGGCGTCCTGTCCGAGTCTGACCAGAGGCGTCTATGCGTATGATTTCTGCGATACGGGTATGGTATGTCCGCTGGCGAAGATGTATACGCTTGGAAGCGGATTTATCCCGTCGGCTAACCATGCGGGAGGCTTAAGATATCACGGTATGAGTTCAGTCCTGTCTCAGCTCTACGCGGACGGTTATATGGAAGCAAGAGCTGTAGAGCAGACGGCTGTATTCGAGGCGGCGGAGAAGTTTGCAAGAGTGGAGGGAATCCTTCCGGCGCCGGAGAGCAGCCATGCCATCAAGGTGGCTATTGACGAGGCAGTGAAGTGCAAGGAGACCGGGAAGGAGAAGACTATAGTATTCGGTCTGACCGGTACGGGATATTTCGATATGGTGGCTTATGAGAAGTTCCACAATGGAGAGATGAAGGATTATATCCCAACGGATGAAGATCTGAAGTCCGGGTTCGACGGAATTCCAAGATTCCCGGGGAATATGGAGTAGGAGCAGAATATGAATGTTTTAGTTGTGGTAGATATGCAGAATGATTTTATTGACGGAGCGCTTGGGACAAAGGAAGCGGCGGCAATCGTTCCAAGGGTAGCGGAGAAGATCAGGAACTTTGACGGGGAGGTATTGTATACCAGAGATACCCATGGGGAGGACTATCTGGACACGCAGGAAGGGAAGAAGCTGCCCGTTGTCCACTGTGTCAAAGGAACGAAGGGCTGGGAACTTCATCCTGAGATCGAGGCGCTGCGCAGGAAAGAGCCGATCGATAAGCCGGCGTTTGGAAGCACGAAGCTTGGCAGTATATTGTGCGCCATGGATAAGGAATATAAGATGCGTGCGATGGACGGTCTTGAATCCGTTACATTTGTAGGGCTGTGTACGGATATCTGCGTGATATCAAACGCGATGATCGCGAAGGCGTCCGTACCGGAGGTGCCGATCATTGTGGACGGGAACTGCTGCGCGGGAGTGACTCCCGAAAGCCATAAGAATGCGTTAGAAGCTATGAAGATGTGCCAGATCACCTGTCTGGAATAGTAATAGAAGAAGAGAACTGCAGGGGTATGTCCGGCAGTTCTCTTGCGCCGTACTATGCAGGATAGTTCAGGCGTTCATCTGTGATATCCGTAAGGACTTCCTTAAGATACTTGCGAGCTAAGTATCTTGCCATCGGAAGGTTCATATCCAGATAGTTGCCGCAGTCTTTCGCGCAGGCGCCGGGGATATCCCCCTCAAAATCGGCGATAAAGGTGAACATCTCGGTCATCAGCGGTACGATATCCCGGGAGGTATATTCTCCCGCAAGCAGCAGATAGAAGCCTGTCCGGCATCCCATCGGGCCAAAGTAGATGGTCTTGTCTGCGTAAGTCTCGTGATTGCGCAGGAAGGTAGCTGCCAGATGTTCGATGGTATGTACCTCTGCCGTATTCATGACAGGTTCCTCGTTGGGGTTCGTGATGCGGATGTCAAAGGTGGTAACAGGATGACCCTCTACCCGGTCGATACGGGATACATAGAGTCCCGGGATCAGGCGCAGATGGTCTATTGTGAAGCTTGTGATCTTTTCCATGGTATATTGCTCCTTTTGGTTTAATTTGGTTTATTATAGCACTTTTTCGGGAGGTTTTCCAGTCGCATTCATTGCGTAAAATACGGAGTATGTGAATTTCTTTTTGGGATTCTTTGATGATGTAGAATATTATAGAAGGCGGGAAAGGTTTTTTATGGATGGCATAATTCTTATAAAAGATTTGCATATCCAAAACGGATATCGATATATTCAGTGATATCCGTAATGTCGCAGATTGCTTCCATGGTGAGAAGAATGTTATAATCGGGCATGCCTTCGATGCTCCCTTAGTTCGGCAACCTTCTGAAATGCATCTGCAAGCGGCAGTTCCCGGCCGGCTTCCATATCGCAGATCCCGTTCTCTAATACCTGGAAAAGGCAGGTATCTTCATATTGCATCTTATCTGGTGTATGAGGTGATGTTAAATTCATAGATATCACTCCAATCTTAATTGTTGTTTTGTTCCGTTTTGGAAACACTATCACATATTGAAGCAGGATGCAATCCTTTTTATAGAATTTCTGAAATTTTGGCAGTTTTTACCTGCTTGCCTATGGAAATTATTTTGATATATGATATACTTATCCACTGAGGGTACAGATGTTTGATACTTAGGAGGTGCAATATGAAGTTGTATATGGTCAGGCACGGGGAGACCGATTGGAACAAAGCGAGAAGAATCCAGGGGCAGGTGGATATCCCTCTGAACGAGTTCGGAAGGAGGCTTGCAAAGAAGACGGCTTTGGGGCTTGCCGATGTACCTTTTGATCTGTGCTATACGAGTCCGATGTCCCGGGCAAAGGAGACGGCAAAACTGATTCTTCAGGGAAGAGAGACGCCGGTTATAGAAGATGAGAGGATCATAGAGATGGCGTTCGGCGAATTCGAAGGAAAGTGCTGCGCGAAGAGCGGATGGAACCTGCCGGAGGAATTCCGCAGATTTTTCGACGGGCCGGAGAGATACCAGGCGCCGTCCGGGGGAGAAGATTTTGCCGCTGTAAAGAAGCGGACCAAAGAATTCCTCGAGGAACTGTACGGGAAAGAAGAATACAGGGACAGCAGCATACTGATCACGACCCACGGTGCGGCTCTTGCCGGGCTTTTGAATAATATCAAGGGCAGGTCTCTTGCGGAATACTGGGACGGAGGCGTACATAAGAACTGTGCGGTCACGGAAGTGGAAGTTGTCGGCGGGAAACCATTTATCGTCTCGGAAAATGTAGCTTACTATGATGATGAAGTAGAGCCGTGGGAAGACTGACAAGAATATGAAGTGTTTAGAATAGATTAGAAAATATGTACGCGGAGGAAATAGAAGATGATCAATGATAAGAAAGTATTATTCAGCGGTATGCAGGCAACAGGGAATCTGACTCTTGGGAATTATCTGGGAGCGCTGAAGAACTGGGTGACCTTAAGCGACGAGTACGAGTGCTTCTACAGCGTGGTAGATATGCATTCCATCACAGTAAGACAGGACCCGGCAGTCTTAAGGAAGAGGGCGAGAGCTCTGCTTACCCTGTACATTGCGGCAGGTCTTGACCCAGAGAAGAACTGTATCTACTATCAGTCGCATGTGTCCGGCCATGCAGAGCTTGCATGGATCCTGAATTGTTTTACCTATATGGGAGAGCTGAACCGTATGACCCAGTTCAAGGATAAGTCTGCGAAGCATGCGGATAATATCAATGCCGGATTATTTACCTATCCGGTGCTGATGGCGGCGGATATCCTGCTCTATCAGGCGGATGTGGTTCCGGTGGGAGTGGATCAGATGCAGCATTTGGAGATCACCAGGGATATTGCAGAGCGGTTTAACAACATTTACGGCAATGTATTTACCATACCGGAGGCGTATATCGGCAAGGTGGGTGCTAAGATCATGAGCCTTCAGGATCCGTCAAAGAAGATGTCCAAGTCGGATGAGAATCCCAATGCCAGTATCTATCTGATGGATGATCCCGATACCGTCATGCGCAAATGTAAACGTGCGGTGACCGATTCCGAGGCACAGATTCTATATCGTGACGAGCAGCCGGGAGTGAAGAACCTGATCGATATCTACAGTGCATGTACAGGAAAGAAGCCGGAAGAAGTAGTGAAGGAATTCAGCGGCAAGGGATACGGCGAGTTTAAACCGGCGGTAGGAGAGGCGGTCGTATCTGTATTGAAGCCGCTTCAGGAGGAAGCGGCAAGGCTTGAAAAGGATAAGGCTTACATTGACGGAGTCATCAAGAACAATGCGGAGAAAGCACAGTATTTTGCGAATAAGACGCTGCGGAAGGTGCAGAAGAAGATCGGCTTCCCGGAGAGAGTAAGATAGGATGTTGCACGGCGCAGACGCCGCGCCGATGGGAGCGCCGTATTAGCGTAAAGGAGCGGGAAGGAGCCAGATATGAATATACAGACAGCGGGTGAACAGAAATATTATGATTTTATCGAGGAACGGGCGAAGAGTCTGCGGACGGGGATGATCGTGTGGGGAAGCCTTCTGGCGGTGGCATTTATCGGGATGTTCTCGGATGCAAGGCTTGGGGTTATCCTGGCTCTGGCGGGACTTTCCCTTGCGGTAATGAATGTGAAGTCGCAGAAGGCGCTTAAGAGTAAGCTTGATATTGTAGACGATAAGGAAGAGTTCTTCCGGCAGTTAACGGACCCTGATCTGATCGAGATCAAAGACTGTAATCTGATCATTATGAAGGATTACGCTCTGGTCAGAAGAGAAGATGTATCCGTCTATCCCTTCGCCCATATGGAGAAGGTAGAGGTAGGTATTCAGGGGAAGACAGGTAAGGTTCTCTTCCTCACAGACAGGCAGGGCAAACGGCACAAGATCGCCTCCTGCATGAGCCAGGACAGGCTGCAGGAGGCGTTTGATAAGGCGTACCGGGCGTTGAGAGAGAGAGTTAAAAGCCGTTAAGAATGCATGAGACTGCCAGGAAGATCGTGCCGGCCGCCAGAAAACAGAGCGATACGCCTGCCCGTTTCTTGCGGGATACCATGATGGAGCGCTGCTCTTCGGTCATGACGGAGGGATATTTCTTCCTGCCGAGCAGGTAAAGAAGCATGCCGCTTCCTCCGTTGTTGCCGCCTGAGAAGAATACCGCCCAGAAGGTGGGGTGCTTGAATCCCCGGCACGCCGCGTCAAGCTGAATCATGCGGAATACCTGGTAATACAGAGTGGAAGCTCCAAGCAGTGTAACAAAAGCAAAAATTATCATATACCATGTCAACATAAGATTATCCTCCTATAATTTCAAAATGATTTGGTAGAACAGGGTGCACGTACTGATCACGCCGACGGCGATGCTGCCCGCGATCAGGTAAGTGCTGCGGGCGATCAGGCCGTTGAACAGGACGAACAGGATCAGGAACAGGATATTGACCGCGACTGCCGTGATCAGCCTGCGGTTGCTGTTCACAATGTTCGTGCTTTCCTCCAGATGACCGATCATTTTCTCATCTCCTTTCAGCAGCTCGTCAAGGCTGATGTTATAGAGGTCGCTGAGTTTGATAACGCTTACGATATCAGGATAGGACCGCTCGTTCTCCCAGTTTGATATGGTCTGGCGGGATACCTGTACGGCTTCTGCGACATATTCCTGCGTCAATCCAGATCTGGACCGTGCGTCTTTTAGTTTCGCTCCAATTTCCATAATCTTAACTCCGTTTCTGCAACATCTGTTTCATGACTTGCTGTTTTGTATATTGTGTCTGTCTGAGCACATATTCAGTATGCCGTTTCAAGATCGATCTGTCTATCAAATCCATTTTACATGGGCATTTTTGCCTGTCAAAATCCTTTTACATCGGAATCTGAAAAAGAAACGTTCTCTAATCGTCTTCTTCACCCTGGATGGTGTAAGTCTGTCTCTTTCTTGCCATCTCATCATTCTCCAGGTATTCGTCGTAGGTCGTGATCTTATCGATCAGCTTGCCTCCGGGAACGATCTCCATGATACGGTTGGCGGTGGTCTGTACAATCTGGTGGTCTCTGGAGGAGAACAAAAGCACGCCCGGGAACTTGACCATACCGTTGTTCAGGGCAGTGATCGCTTCCATATCCAGGTGGTTCGTCGGCTCGTCCAGGACCAGTACGTTGGCGCCGGAGATCATCATCTTCGATAAGAGGCAGCGTACCTTCTCGCCGCCGGAGAGGACCTTGACCTTCTTCACTCCGTCGTCCCCGGAGAACAGCATACGGCCCAGGAAACCGCGCACATAGGTCACGTCCTTTTCCTCGGAATACTGGGTCAGCCATTCTACGATGGTGTAATCATTGTCGAATTCGTTGCCGCTGTCCTGGGGGAAATATGCCTGTGAGGTGGTGATTCCCCACTTGTAGGTTCCCTCATCCGGTTCCATCTCCCCTGTAAGGATCTGGAACAAAGTGGTCTTGGCAAGCTCATTGCCGCCCACAAATGCGACCTTGTCGTCATGGTTCAGTGTAAAGGAGAGGTTGTCTAAGACCTTCTCTCCGTCTATAGTCTTGCTCAATCCCTCTACGGTAAGGACCTCATTGCCGATCTCGCGGTTCGGCCGGAAATCAATATAGGGATACTTACGGCTGGAGGGCTGGATATCGTCCAACTGGATCTTCTCCAACGCGCGTTTTCTGGAAGTCGCCTGCTTGGACTTGGATGCATTGGCGCTGAAACGGGAGATAAATTCCTGCAGTTCCTTGATCTTCTCTTCCTTCTTCTTGTTGGCTTCCTTCATCTGACGGATCAGAAGCTGGCTAGATTCGTACCAGAAATCATAGTTGCCGGCGTAGAGCTTGATCTTGCCGTAATCGATATCCGCGATCTGGGTGCAGACCTTATTCAGAAAATATCGGTCATGGGATACCACGATCACCGTATTGTCGAAATTGATCAGGAATTCCTCCAGCCATGCGATAGCGTCTAAGTCCAGGTGGTTGGTGGGCTCGTCAAGAAGCAGGATATCAGGATTGCCGAAAAGAGCCTGGGCAAGCAGGACCTTTACCTTCTCAGGACCGTTGAGATTCTGCATGATCTCATAGTGCATCTCAGCAGGGATTCCAAGGCCGTTTAAGAGGGTCGCGGCGTCGGACTCCGCTTCCCATCCGTTCATAGCGGCGAATTCTCCCTCCAATTCACTGGCTTTGATACCGTCCTCATCTGTGAAGTCTTCTTTTGCGTAAATGGCTTCTTTTTCCTTCATGATCTCATAGAGCCTTGCATTGCCCATCATGACGGTGTCAAGGACCGGGTATTCATCGTATTTGAAATGATCCTGCTGCAGGAAGGAGAGACGTTCGCCGGGAGTGATGGCGATCTCGCCTTTGCTCGGCTCGAGCTGCCCGGAGAGGATCTTAAGGAACGTGGACTTGCCGGCGCCGTTGGCTCCGATCAGGCCGTAACAGTTCCCTTCGGTAAATTTGATATTGACGTCTTCAAACAGGGCTTTTTTCCCCACGCGTAATGTAACATTGCTTGTACTGATCATAGTGTGTTCGCACTCCTTAATTATTGAAAATATGCCTTTCTGTACAGAAGTCTTGCTTTGGCAGGCGGCCGTACAGAAAGTAATAGTTAGAATTGACATGGTTTCGTCTGTACCTTGCCTATCTTACCAAATATGGAAAGAAATAGCAAGGATAACCATGGGTTTTTCGGAGGTTTTCACAGTTATTTAATTTTCACTGTACTGGATCTGAAAATGGGTATATAATAGCAAATGAGCAGGCAGACGATTCTGCCGTGTGAATCGTTTATAAAAAGTGAGGTATTGTTTATGATAAAAGCAACAATGGTGCTGGAAGGCGGAGCAACCAGGGGAGTATTCACTTCGGGGGTTCTTGATTATCTGATGGAGAGGGACCTGTATACGTCCCATGTGATCGGGGTGTCCGCAGGATCCTGTAACGGTGTGGATTATGTGTCGAAGCAGCCGGGAAGGACACGAGACTGTATGATTCACGAGGAGAGGAAATACAGCTATTATTATGGGTTCAGGAAATTTATCAGAGAAAAGAGTTTGATGGATATGGATATGATCTTCGACCGGTATCCCAATGAATTCTTTCCATTTGATTATGACACGTATTTTGCGTCTGAGACGGAGTGTGAGATTGTGGCAACTAATTGTGAGACCGGGCAGGCGGAATATCTGACGGAAGATAAGGACAAGGAGAGGCTTATGAAGATCTGCCGTGCGTCCAGCAGTATGCCGCTGGTGTCGCCGATCGTGAATGTGGACGGCACGCCTTATCTTGACGGCGGTCTGGCGGATTCTATTCCTATCAAGAGAGCGGCAGAGAAGGGAAATAAGAAGATCATAGTAGTTCTGACCAGGAATCCGGGATACAGGAAGAAACCGACTTCCCAGGCGGTGGCGGACCTGTACCGCAGGGCGTACCGGAAGTATCCGGAGCTGGTGCGTACTACGATCCGGAGAAATTATGAATACAACCGGCAGATCCGCCTTGTAGAGAGGTTGAAGCAGGAAGGCAAGATCTTCATATTTCAGCCGTTGATTCCGACGGTCTCACGGCTTGAGAAGGACTGCGATGCATTGATGCATTTCTATAAGCACGGGTATCAGCAGGCGAAGAGAAAATACGACGAATTGAAGGCATATCTGGAATGTTAGGATATAGGAGGGATTGATATGAATTTGTATGAACATCGGATAGCGACGGCAGAAGCGCAGCAGATGGCGAAGGTGACGGATATGGTACGGCAGGATATCGTCAAAAGCGGAATCAAAGAGGGAATCGCGGTGGTGTATTCACCTCATACGACAGCCGGATTCACGATCAATGAGAATGCGGACCCAGACGTAGTGCATGATATGCTGTACGGGTTAGAGGAAGCATTTCCCACCAGAACGGGATATTACCGGCATATGGAAGGAAACTCCCATGCGCACATCAAGACCAGTTTCGCTGGACCGTCTCAGACCTTGATCGTGCATGAGGGAGAGCTGGTGCTTGGAATCTGGCAGGATTTGTATTTCTGCGAGTTTGACGGGCCCAGGAACCGGAAGTTCTATGTGAAGATCGTAGAAGGGTAGTCTGGCTGAGAAGGGTAAGAGATTTGATGTAGGTATTAGATATTTCTTAGAAATTAAACTAAAATGTAGGTGTTCGAAAGAGGACACCTGCATTTTTTGTATAATAGGAAAGTCTGCCGAATTTCTCTATGATACAAAAGTCCTCCGGGCAGGATTCTGCGAAAGAGTGCCACGAATGGCTGGAACCAGTGGATGATACTTCCTATGATTTTTAAGTTGACTTTTAGGGCGGCTTTATTTATAATTAAAACAAGTGATTTTAAACACATGATTTAAAACAAGTGATTTTAAAAGGAGAAATAGAGTATGCCGCCCAAAGCAAAATTTACAAGAGCAGAAATTATTGAAGCCGCATTGAATATTGTCAGGACAGACGGATATGAAGCATTAACTTCCAGAGCATTGGGAACCTACCTCGCCAGCTCGGCAAGACCGATTTTTACTGTATTCAAAAATATGGAAGAAGTTCAGCTGGCTATGATCGAGGCTGCTAAAACCTTGTATAAAGAATATATCAATAAGGGTTTAGCAGCAGCGCACCCTTTCAAAGGCGTAGGTTCGCAATATATACTTTTTTCTGTTAATGAGCCAAAGCTTTTTCAGCTCCTTTTTATGACGGAGCAAAAGCATATTCCCGACTTATCAGGCGTACTTCCGCTGATCGATGAAAGTTATGAGCAAATTCTATTGTCAATTCAAGATGACTACAAGATCTGCATGTCATCTGCAAAAAAGCTATATTATCATCTCTGGATCTATACACACGGAATTGCATCGCTTTGTGCCACAAAGATGTGCCGCTTTACAGACGAAGAGATCAGTACAATGATTACTGAGGTATGTGTGAGCATTTTGAAAAAGATAATGGAGGAAGAAGATAATGATTAAAGCGGAAGACATCATAAAATCATACGGAAACGGAGAAAGCCGATTCCAAGTATTAAAGGGCATCAGTCTGGATATTGAGGATAATGATTTTGTGGTTATTCTCGGTGCGTCGGGTTCGGGCAAGTCTACTTTCTTGAATATCATTTCAGGTCTTGAACGTCCTGACAGCGGTAAAGTGTTTTATGACGGTAAGGATATTACAGCGCTTTCTGATAATGAAGTAACTTCATTCCGTAAGGAAAATGTCGGATTTATTTTTCAGCAGTATTATCTGCTGCCCAATATGAGCGTCGATCAAAATGTGAAAATGGGCGCTGACTTGGCAGATAACAAGGATTACAAAACCGTCATTGAGGCAGTTGGGCTCGGAGAAAAGCTGCATAAGTATCCCAGCGAACTTTCGGGCGGCGAACAGCAAAGAGTATCGATCGCAAGAGCTTTGGCAAAAAGACCGAAAGTCCTGTTTCTTGACGAACCGACAGGAGCATTAGACGAACAAACAGGACGGCAGATCCTTGATTATATCTGTAAACTTCAAAAGGAATATGATTTTACGATCATATTGGTAACACACAATCTGAATATTGCCAAGATGGCTGACACAGTTATAAAAATGAACAGCGGAAAAATATCTGAAATCTATACAAATGAAACGAAAAAGACCGCTTATGAGATTGGATGGTGATGGTATGCTCGTTGGAATAAAAAATGCTTCAAAACTCACCGGCATTTCCATTATCGCCTGTTGCGCCGTACTTATATGTACAATGTTTGTGAATTTTTATTTTGATGTCCGGCTAATTGAGAATGAAATAACATCTGAATTGTCAATGATTTTTTATCATGCACAGGTTTCTACCGTAAAAGTCGTCTGCCTTGTAAGCGGCGGATGCATGCTTTTAACCGCGGTTGTTATGTTGTTGTTTTATATTAAGCATTATATTGATACGCATAAGAAGGAACTTGGGATATTAAAGGCATTGGGATATTCAAATCTGAAAATTGCAAAAAGCTTTTGGGTATTCGGGATCAGTGCTTTTATCGGAACCGCAATCGGATATGCAGGAGCATTTCTTATAATGCCGCGTTTTTACGCTCTGCAAAATGAAGATAAACTGCTTCCTGAGATAGCTATAAATTTTCATCCAAGCATTTTGTTTTATTTCGTGTTATTGCCGACTGTGTGTTTTTCGGCGCTTTCGGTTTGTTACGCCTGGTACAAATTAAAAAAGCCGGTATTGCTGCTTTTGAAAGATCATCTGCAGACTGCTGCTAAAACACCGCATCACAGGATCGAAAAAAACAGAGAATTGCCGTTTGTGGAGGATTTGAAAAGGAACACCTTGAAATCGAAAAAGGCACTTGTATTTTTCATTATTTTTGCTTCGTTTTGTTTTTCAGCTATGACACAAATGTCGTTTAGCATGAAAGATTTGTCAAGTGAAATGATGGGGGTGATGATGCTGGTCATCGGACTTGTATTAGCGTTTACAACTTTGTTTCTTGCCATAACTACAGTAATAAGCGGAAATACAAAAACGATTGCTATGATGAGGGTATTCGGCTATTCGCAGAAAGAATGCTGCAGGGCGATTTTAGGAGGATACAGACCGATGTCCTATATCGGTTTTGTAATTGGAACAGGATATCAGTATGGGTTGCTGAGGCTCATGGTGGATATTGTATTTAAGGATTTTGAGGATGTACCTGTATATAAATTTGACGTTCCTGTTATGCTTGTTTCTCTTGTTTGTTTTATCACAATTTATGAAATCCTGATGTATGTATATTCTGAAAAAATTAAGAAGATTTCGATCAAGGAAATTATGATCGAGTAACAGGGGGAAATGCAATGATACGGAAATGATCATATATGCTGCCGCTATGGATAACACCATAACGGCGGTTTTTCTGTCTGCCGGTTATCTGCTGTTTCAACTGCGGCAGCCGCCTTGTCCTGTAAGCTCTTAATACCCCTCGCCGGCGGCTGCGGATAGAAAAACAATGTTAACAACCTAACTCAAGCAACTACAACATATAGTGTTTCTTTTAATTGGCACGGGATTCCCTGTGCCTTTCTTTATTTATAACCACTAATACGATTAAAATATT
>CAJTCH010000022.1 GCA_910574715.1 Lachnospiraceae bacterium
GATCCCCATTACAAAGTTAATGATGCGTTCCAAGTCCGAGTTACATAGGTTTTTAATGCAATCAAACAGCGTATTGATTTTATCTTTCATATGATTATCACCTCAAAATTCATTAGATAATCATATGATACTACTTTGGGTGTACCAAAATCTGGACACTCAGCAAGAACAACATATTTTTTGACTAACACCAAAAAATTATTATGATATCCGGGTTTTTATGGTATCCCTTTCTCAGGAAAATATTCAATTTTTGGAACAACTGAAAAATGAGTATGCGTCTGTTACCTGCATGAATGTTCTGTCATATGTAAAGGATGCAGATCTGAGGGAGCTTTCTTTTTTTTCGGTTGAAACATTTTATCGGTTATTTATTAGTCAAATCCTGGCAGAATATAAGAAAGTAGTGTATCTGGATTCGGACATGCTTGTGCTTCATGATATTACGCCGCTTTATGATACGGATATGAACGGTCATCCAATAGCGGCGGTGCATGACGTGGTATGCGCGTATCTTGCCGACCATGCCAGAGAGCTTGGATTAGAGATGAGAAATATGTTTAACGCGGGTGTGCTGGTTATTGATACGGAAGCGTATGAACGTCAAAACATTAGGGAAGCAGGGCTTGAAGCGTTGGCCGCAGATTATCGGAATGAAAGACGTAAATTTATATATGTGGATCAGGATGTGTTGAATACGACTGTATACAATGATGTGGAGTTTATAGACGATCGCTGGAATTTCCAATGGGAATTTACCTGGCGGTTAGACGGCATCTACGACGGATACCGGGAAAAGTATGAGCAGACCTCCCAAGACCCATGGATCATCCATTACGCAGGGGATCGGAAGCCTTGGGTCTACCCCTCCCTCCCGTTTGCAGCCTATTTCTGGGATATGGTTTTAGAAACGGGAATTACAAAAAAAGTGGTAGAGAACAGCATCCGGATTGAGCGGGAAAACAAAGAACGGCTAAGTTGTTTCCGGGGATTTCGTTTTCCCTATGAGCGGGTGAAACCTGAAAGCAGGGTGGCCGTCTATGGAGCGGGAAATGTAGGACAGGACTTCGTAAAACAGCTTGACAACACTCTCTATGCCAGACTTGCCCTATGGGCAGATATGCGGTATGAGGAGAAGCCGGAAGACTGGAATGTGGAGCATCCGGAACAATTAGCAGCGCGTGGGGAAGAGTTTGACCATGTAATTATCGCAATCGATGATGAGAAAATCGCATCACAGGCAGCAGAATATCTGAGACAGCTGGGCATTCCAAAAGATAAACTGATCTGGCAGAACTTCCGCAGGTGCGATTATGAGTAGAACCTATGGTGCGACTATGGATGAAATAAAAGTATCGGTCATTGTGCCGGTTTATAATGGGGAAACATATCTGGAAGAATGCATGGAAAGCATTCTTTCCCAGTCCTACCAGAACATAGAAGTAATATTCGTAGACGACGGCTCAACGGATCGGAGCGCAGAACGGATACAATCTTTCCAGGAACGGGACCATAGAGTGGTATTGATACGGCAGACGAACCAGTATGCCGGGATTGCAAGAAACCGCGGCTTTGATGCGGCAACAGGGGAGTATGTCATATTTCTGGATGCGGATGATTATTTTGATTCGTCCCTGGTTGAGAAAATGGTGTCAGCCATGCAGAGAAACCATGCGGACATCGCCATCTGTAAAAGCCGCGGCTTTGATGAGAAGGCGAAGAAGGAGCATCAGTTAGCGGGAGCTTTAAATTTAGAGTTACTGCCAGAAAAAGAAGTATTTTCAAAGGAAGATGTCCCGGAGCATATTTTCCAACTGACCGCGGGATGGGCGTGGGATAAGATGTACCGCGCCGGGTTTATCCGTGAGAAGAACCTGCGGTTTCAGGGGACGCGGGTCGCGAATGACGAGCTGTTCGTAGACCTATCATTAGGTGAGGCAGAAGCAATCGTCGCCGTGAGAGACGAGCTGGTAATCCATAGAACCAATGTGATTACATCCATTGAATATACGCGGGAGAGGTTCTGGCATTGTGGTTACGAGATGCTTGCCGAGGAGAAAAAAGAGCTGGAAAGCCGGGGATTGTTTCCGATGCTTAAAAGGAGTTTTGTAAACCGAGCCGCCAAGTATATTACCTGGAATGTTTGTTCTGTCACAACTGCGGAATATTTTTCAGAATATTATTCTTTTTTGACGGAAAGAGCCATAGAGGAGTTGGAAATCGTGGGCTATCCGTCAGAATATTATGATGATCCATTTGTGTGCGAGACGCTCCATAGAATAGAGAAACTTAGTGAGATCGAATTTTTGTGTACCCGTATCCGGGAATTAAATCAGACAGTGGAGGAGAGGGATTTGTATGTACAGGAGCTTCTTTCAGACATGGGGTGTCTGCAAGAACGTATGCGGTGGATGAAAGAAGGTAAGCGGTGGATATTTCCGGACTCCCTTATGCCTGACGGTGCGCGGGTTGTCATCTACGGGTTCGGGGACGTGGGCAGCGATTGGTTTGAGGATATTCAAAGGAGCTGGCGCATGAAACTTGTCATGGTTGTGGATAAAAATTATGACAGGTTTGAGACGGATGCCGTTAAGATTCACCCAGTAGAGGACGTCGATGGAGCAGAGTATGACTATATCCTGATTGCCGTAAATGAAAAAGAAACTGCGGATGAAATAAGAGGGGTATTAACCGGGCGCAAAATTGCGCCGGAAAAAATCCTGTGGTTTGATCCTTCGGAAAGAGGGACAAAATGAGGGGTTATATTTTCGGAGCAAAGTCTATAGCTATCAGCACATACAGAGCGGTGCAGGCTTTGCATGGGGATTTTTATATAGAAGGTTTCCTGGTGACTTCGTTAGAGAATAACCCTCATGAGATAGACGGTCTTCCGGTCAAAGAGGTTAAGACGGCGGCGCAGCGAATGACGGAGCAGGAAAAACGCAGGGTCAGGGTTTGGATTGCCGTGCCGGACGATGTGCAAAGTCAGGCAAAGGAACTTCTGAGAAGGTATGGATTCATGGACTTTGTCCCGGTTGACGCCTGTATGGAATCAAGACTGCTGGAACAGTATTATGGACAGCGAGGAATATTCTCATCTGTCCATGAACTCCAGAGCGGCGAGGGGATGCCGGGAATTTCCGTTTATGCGGCTAAATTTTGCAGGGATAAAAAGCTGTCGGTTCCGCCTGTGTTTCCGGACTATGTACGGTCAATCCTGTTGGGATGCAGCGGGAATCCGTCAAAGAGCCTGGCGGAGGGCGCGGACTTCTGTGACAATGCGGGGGAGCACATTTCCGAAAAGAATCCGAACTATTGTGAGATGACGGCGTTTTACTGGATATGGAAAAATGCATTGAAGAACCCGGAAGATTATGTGGGCGTATACCATTACCGCAGATCGTTGGATATATCGGAAAATGACTTGAAAGGGATGGAGAAGAACGGCGTTGACGTCGTACTGCCGTATCCGCTGATTCATCTGCCGGATATTCGGGAGCACCATACAAGATATGTTAAGGAGGAAGACTGGGAGGCGACTCTTGCCGCGCTGCAGGAAATCCATCCGGAGTATGCCGCTCGGTATGAAGAGATATTTTCTCAGCCGTATTTTTATAACTATAATCTAATCCTGGCGAAAGAGCGAGTGTTTGCGGATTATTGCACATGGCTGTTCCCGGTTCTGTTCAGGACGGAGGAGCTGTCAAAACCCAAGGGCAAAGAGCGGCGGGACCGGTATCTTGCTTATATGAGCGAGAGTCTGTTTACGTTTTATTTTTTACACCATCAGAATGATTTGAATATCCGGCATACAGGACGGCGGATGTTTGTATAGGAGGTTTCATGGCTATTTTGGTTTGCGGGGGAGCCGGGTATATCGGTTCCCATGTCAATAAATTTTTGAATCGGAAAGGATATGAGACGGTTGTGTTTGACAATCTCGTCTATGGACATCGGGAAGCGGTAAAGTGGGGGACGTTTGTAAAGGGGGATCTCTCCAGCGAAGAAGATATCGAGTCCGTATTCCAACAGCATGAGATTGACGCAGTATTCCATTTTGCGGCGTATGCGTATGTGGGCGAATCGGTGGAACAGCCGGAGAAATACTATTATAACAATGTGGCAAATACGCTGAACCTTTTGAAGGTCATGAGGAAATATGGGTGCGCAAAGATTATTTTTTCCTCTACCTGCGCCACATATGGGGAACCGGAGGCGGTTCCGATTACCGAAGAACAGAGGCAGGACCCAATCAACCCATACGGGGCGTCGAAGCTGATGGTGGAGCGGATTTTTCGGGACTATGCCAGAGCCTACGGACTAAGGTTTGCTGCGCTTCGCTATTTTAATGCGGCTGGGGCGGACCCGGAGGGGGAGATTGGGGAAAGCCATAGGCCGGAGACGCACCTAATCCCTCTGGCGCTGGATGCGGCGGCGGGCAGGAGGAAGGACTTCAAAGTGTTTGGGACGGACTATGAAACGCCGGACGGAAGCTGTGTCCGTGATTATATTCATGTGATGGATTTGGCAAAGGCGCATTATTTAGCGTTGGAATATCTAAAGCGCCAAGGAAAGAGCGGCTTTTTTAATCTGGGAAATGAACGTGGGACGAGTGTAATTGAGGTGATACAGGCGGTAAAGAACGTGACGGGAAAAGAGTTTGCGGTGGCGTATGAAGACCGACGCTCCGGCGACCCGGCGATTCTGGTTGGAGGCTGCGGGAAGGCCAAACGTGTCCTTGGGTGGGAACCGGTGTATCCGGAGATTGAACAGATTGTTGCACATGCCTGGAATTGGAGTCAGAATGCGCAATTTTAAGGGAGGAGAAAATATGTATGACTATCTGATTGTGGGCGCAGGATTGTACGGCGCAGTTTTTGCACAGCAGAAGACGGAACAGGGATTCCGATGCCTGGTGATTGACCGGAGGAATCACATTGCCGGGAATATCTATTCTGAAAAAGTGGAGGGGATTGAAGTCCATCGATACGGTCCCCATATTTTCCATACTGCAAATGAAAAGGTGTGGAATTACGTCAACCGATTTGCCGGCTTTAATCATTTCGTCTATTCACCTATAGCGAACTTCCGCGGCGAATTATACAATCTGCCGTTTAATATGAATACGTTTGTTAAGATGTGGGGGATACGAACTCCCGAAGAGGCGCAGGAGATGATTCAAAGGCAGGTTGCAGAAGCAGGGGTTTTGAATCCAAAGAACCTGGAGGAGCAGGCGATTTCGCTGGTTGGGACGGACATTTACGAAAAGCTTATCAAAGGTTATACAAAGAAGCAGTGGGGGCGTTCGTGCAGGGAGCTTCCGGCTTCCATTATTAAACGTCTTCCGGTACGTCTGACATTTGACAATAATTATTTCAACCATCCATACCAGGGAATCCCCAAGGGTGGTTATACGGAAATGGTGAGTAGAATGCTGGACGGCATTGAGGTAAGGCTTGGGATTGATTTCCTGGAGCAAAAAAAGGAGCTTGTAAAGCTAGCAGAAAAAATTGTGTATACAGGCATGGTTGACGCATATTTTGATTACCGGTTCGGGGAATTACAGTACCGGAGCCTGCGGTTTGAAACCGAAACTCTGGAAACGGAGAACTACCAGGGGGCAGCGGGCATGAACTATACGGATGATGCAGTTCCCTACACACGGATCATAGAGCACAAACACTTTACCTTTGGAGAGGGCAATCCGGGGAAGACAGTGGTTACGAAGGAATATCCCCAGGTGTGGAAGCCTGGAATGGAGGCTTATTATCCAATCGGGGATGACGTAAACCATGCATTATACCAAAAGTATAAAGAACTGGCAGAAAAAGAAGAGAATTTACAATTTGGCGGCCGGCTTGGGACATATCGATACATGGATATGGATCAGACGGTTGCGCAGGCAATGGAGGATGCAAGATGAGAGTGACAGTGGTGGGAACCGGCTATGTAGGGCTTGTGACCGGAACCTGTTTTGCGGAAATGGGAAATAATGTCTGGTGCGTAGATGTGGACAGGGAAAAGATTGAGAACCTGAAGAAGGGGATTGTTCCGATTTATGAGCCTGGGCTTACGGAGAAGGTTCATAAGAATTATGGGATGAAAAGCCTGCATTTCACAACGGACATCAGAGAGGCCTTAGAAGCCAGTGAGATCTGCTTTATCGCAGTTGGAACCCCTATGGGGGAGGATGGAAGCGCAGACCTGAGGTATGTGCTCTCTGTGGCGGAAAGTATTGGCAGGAACATGGAGAGGCGTATGTACATTGTGGACAAGTCTACGGTGCCGGTTGGGACGGCAGGTTTAGTCCGCCAGACAATCCAGGAAGAGCTTGACAGAAGGGGGAGCAGCCTGACCTTTGAGGTAATCTCCAACCCTGAATTTTTGAAGGAAGGAAATGCCGTTGCGGACTGTATGAAGCCGGATCGGATTGTGATAGGCGTGGACAGTGAGGATGCGGCAGATGTGATGCGGGAGCTGTATAAGCCCTATGTGATGAATACTGAGAGTTTTATTCTGATGGATACGGCAAGCGCAGAGATGACGAAGTATGCCGCCAATTCTATGCTTGCCACGAAGATCTCTTTTATCAATGAGATATCGAACATTTGCGAGAGGGTCGGGACTGACGTGAATAAAGTCCGCCGGGGGATTGGAAGCGATCACCGAATTGGGTTTTCATTCATTTACCCGGGGTGCGGGTATGGGGGGAGCTGTTTCCCGAAAGATGTAAAAGCCTTGATTAAGACTGCAGGGGAGCAAGGGTATCATTCCAGGCTCTTGCAGTCGGTGGAGGATGTGAACAATGACCAGAAGAATGTGATTGTGGAGAAAGTGATAGGACGGTTTGGGGAGGAGCTTTCCGGCAGGACATTCGCTGTGTGGGGACTTGCATTTAAGCCTGACACGGACGATATGCGGGAATCGGCTGCGATATCTATCATTGACAGGCTGACCCGGGCAGGGGCAAAGGTGAAAGCCTATGACCCTAAGGCGGTAGAGGAGGCGAAAGGGTTTTATCTGAAAGACAATGTGGGGGTCAGTTATTGTGACAGCAAGTATGAAGCGCTGAAGGATTCGGACGCATTGATTCTGATAACGGAATGGAAGGAGTTCAGAAGCCCGGATTTCTATGAAATTAAGAAACTGCTGCGGACGCCGGTGATTTTTGACGGAAGGAACCAATATGAACCCCGGAACGTCAAAAAATATGGGCTGGACTATTATCAGATTGGAGTAAGACCTGTTTTGCAGGAGAAATAGACAGATGGAATGGAGCTTAGGAAGGGGAGGAATGGGCATATGAAACGGATTTTGGTAACAGGCGGCGCAGGATTTATTGGCTCTCATTTATGTAAAAGGCTGGTGGAAGAAGGAAACGAGGTAATCTGCGCCGATAATCTTTTCACGGGGACTAAGTGTAACATCCGTCAGCTTATGGACTATGATAATTTCGAGTTTCTGCGGCATGACATTACAAAAGAATTGTATGTAGAAGTAGATCAGATTTATAATTTAGCTTGTCCGGCTAGTCCGATACACTATCAATATAATCCGATTAAGACGATTAAGACATCTGTGATAGGAGCAGTTAATATGCTTGGATTAGCAAAGCGGGTACATGGACGTATTTTGCAGGCAAGCACCAGTGAGGTATATGGAAATCCGGAGGTTCATCCACAGCCGGAATCCTATTGGGGCAGTGTGAATCCAATCGGGATTCGTTCTTGTTATGACGAAGGCAAACGCACGGCAGAGACATTATTTTTTGATTATCATAGACAACATGGTGTGGACATAAAGATTATCCGTATTTTTAATACATATGGTCCGAATATGGATATGAAGGATGGCAGAGTTGTTTCGAATTTTATTGTCCAGGCGTTGAAGGGGCAGGATATTACCATATATGGAGATGGGAGTCAGACAAGAAGTTTCTGTTATGTGGATGATCTTGTGGAAGGCATGTATCGAATGATGAATAGTAGAGCGGGCTTCGCAGGACCTGTAAATTTGGGGAATCCCGGTGAATTTACGGTAAAAGAACTGGCGGAAAATATTATCTGCCTGACAGGAAGTAAATCTAAAATTATATATCAGCCCCTTCCTCAGGATGATCCGGTTAGGAGGAAGCCGGTAATAGAGCTTGCAGAAAGAGAACTGGATTGGAAACCGTCGATTCCGCTGGAAGAAGGATTGGAAAAGACTATAGCATATTTTCGGGACAAAATAGAAAGAATAGATGAGGAAAGCACGTTATGCATTTTGAACTGATGGCATCCATGATGTGTGCAGATTATGGGAATTTAGAAAAGGAAGTGAAGTCGCTGGAAGAAAGTGGAATTGATTCTTTCCATCTAGATATCATGGACGGTCGATACGTCCCTAATTTTGCCATGTCCTTAAACGATATGCGTTACATAGCAAGAGCGACGAAGAAACCACTGGACGTCCACTTAATGATTGAACATCCGAATAACCGGATTCAACTATTTCTGGATAATCTGCGAAAGGGTGATACGGTCTATATCCATCCCGAAGCAGAATATCATCCGTCCACTACCCTGCAGAGTATCATCAATGTCGGAATGGTGCCGGGGATTGCTATCAACCCGGGCACGTCCATAGAGACC
Organism: Lachnospiraceae bacterium; assembly: GCA_910574715.1. Taxonomy (GTDB): domain Bacteria; phylum Bacillota; class Clostridia; order Lachnospirales; family Lachnospiraceae; genus Sporofaciens. The sequence continues at coordinate 8,634 of CAJTCH010000022.1, forward strand.
GTGATGGAGATGTTACGCATCGTCAAGAAGGTTCTCGTAATGTCTGTGAACCCAGGAAATGCGGGGCAGATGTACCTTCCATACGTAGGAAAGAAGATTGCGAAGCTTTTGTCTATGAAGGAAGACATGGATTTTGAAATCTACTGGGACGGGGCGTGCAGTTCGGAGAAGATTATGGAGTTTGCGCCTAAAGGTGTACAGGGATTCGTATTGGGGACGACGCTGTTATTTGGAAAGAAACAGGCTTATGGGACGACGCTGAGTAATATTCGAGAGTTGAAGTTTTAGGAATGTTTTTGTATCCATATACATTCACTTTCATTTCGGTTCTATCCTTTCGGTTTTCTGTTTTTGAACCGTTACTGTGGATTGTGATTCTAAAAATAGATTTCTCATTGAACCCACCCCTCAAAGTTGCTATACTGTCAATAACAGGAATTGTAACTTTATCATGCCAACCAGAGGGAGGGTTGTTTCATGGGAAATTATCTGAACAGTGCAGAGCCATTAACTGCTTTTACAGAAGTTTACAAAAGTCCATATTTTGTAGATAAATCAGGGATGATCAGTGAGATTATCCCAAGAATAGGAACTACTGAAAAATATATCTGCATTACAAGGCCTCGGCGTTTTGGGAAGTCGGTTATGGCCAATATGATCGGCGCTTTCTTCTCCAGGGGATATGATGCGGAAGATATCTTCGCGAATCTGCAGATAGCGGCTTCACCCTTTTATAAGGAACATATCAATCAACATCCGGTTATCGCTATTTCTTTCAACCGCCTTCCAAGACGGTGTAATAGTTATGAGCAGTATATCAGCCGCATTGAGCAGAATCTGATTGAGGATCTGGCGGAGAGTTATCCGCAGGTCAGGATAAGGCCGGATGATGCTGTATGGGATGTGTTGAAGAGGGTGTATCAGGCGGAGCCGGAGACGCGTTTTATCTTTGTTCTGGACGAATGGGATTTTATTTTTCACAGACATTTTGTGACAGATGAAGACAGGATGGAATACATTGACTTTCTGAGCAATCTGCTGAAGGATCAGCCGTATGTGGATCTCGCATATATGACGGGGATTCTTCCGATTGCCAAGTATTCCAGCGGGTCTGAGCTGAATATGTTTCTGGAATATACGATGGCGTCTGAGGAGATGTTTGGTGATATACTTGGATTTACAGAATCCGAGGTTGATCAGCTCTTTGACAGATTCCAGCTCAATCAAAGGAATCCGAAGATCACGCGCAGCGACCTGAAAATGTGGTATGATGGTTATTCCGCAAAATCAGGAAGCCATATTTATAATCCGCGTTCTATTGTCGCGGCTTTGACGAACAATAATCTGGGAAATTACTGGACCAGTTCCGGGCCATATGATGAAATATATTATTATATCGACCATAATACGGATGCGGTACGTGACAGCCTTGCCCTGATGGTGTCGGGAATTCCTGTCCGGGCAAATGTCCGCGAATATGCTGCAACTGCTATGAATCTTACCAGCAAGGATGAGATTTTATCGGCAATGACCGTTTATGGATTTTTGAGCTTTGAAAAGGGATGTGTCAGGATTCCGAACCGTGAACTGATGGAAAGGTTTGATGATATGCTGCAAAAGCAGCCTTCTCTGGGGTATGTACATCAGCTTGCGCGAGAATCGGAGAAGATGCTGCAGGCAACACTTAATGGTGATACGGCGATGATGTGTTCCGTATTAGAATTTGCACATAATACAGAGACACCGTTATTGAACTACAACAGCGAGACAGAACTGACAGCTATAGTGAACCTGATCTATCTGGCTGCACGTGATTCGTACCGCATCGAGCGGGAAGATAAGGCTGGAATCGGTTATGTAGATTTTATTTTCTATCCGGAGATCGATCGCAGAGCGGATGGGATTATTCTGGAATTGAAAGTGGATCATACAGTCGATGAGGCAATACAGCAGATTAAAGACAGGCGATACGCCTTGAACTTTGAAAAAATGATTGGCGGAATACCTCAATATACAGGGAGAGTCCTGGGGGTAGGAATTGCTTATGATAAAAAGAGCAAAGAGCATACCTGTAAGATCGAGGTGCTGCGCGAGGCGTTGGCGCCGTCGATGTAAAGTTGATCCCATCGATAGGTATTCCAACATACAGAAATCAACTAAAAAGGTGCATGGAACCCAGAGAGGGCTCCTTCTTTAACATGTCCTCAAACCGTTCCATGAGTTCCCGATTCGGAATGCTTACAAAGCCTTTCTCATAATTAAGGAAACCATAGACGACCATAGCGGAAAATATCTCATTACGGGTTGTCAGGTTCATGGATGTTGCGGCGTATTCTTGAATATTTGCTGGGACTGCAATCCCTGATACCATCAGCGCCAGATCCTTTCTTACAGCGGCAGTGTTATGTTTCACATAATAATAGATCTCATCATAAGGCCCGGAACTTGTCCAGTAATTTCCCAGATTGTTGTTGGTCAATGCGGCGACAATGGAACGGGGATTATAGACTTGTCTCCCGCTTTTGGTATGATAACCATTATACCACATCTGTAATCCATTCAGAGTAATGTGGGGAGTGCTGATCAGAGACTGATATCTGTCGAAGAGCGTATTGGTTTCTTCTTCTGTGAAACCGAAATATTCACCGAATCTTTCTTCGGAAGCCATGGTGTATTCATAGAACATATTCAATTCAGAACCACTGGAATATTTGGCGATCGGAAGTATACCAGTCATATATGCAAGTTCCACATAAGGCTGGTCTTTCAGCAGATTGCTCAGGAAATCAATGTAGCTGGCTTTGTCTCGATCAGTCACAAAGTCTCTATGGAAGATAAAATCCCATTCGTCTAAAACAAATATGAATTTTGTATCTTCTTCTTCTGATTCGAGAATATCATTCAAGATATCCCATACAGTGTCATCTTCAGTAAATTCAACTGCCGGATATGCTGTCTTTAAGTCACGCAGGAGACGTCTGGTGATTCGGCCAATATACTGATGGTAGGAGGTACAATTCGCAGGGAGCGAATTCAGGGCGATATAGATTACATTGTGCTGGTTAATATGCGCAGGATATCATTTGCGGGAGCTTACAGCCAGATGGTCGAAGATCGGGCGGGTGTTCCTGCCTTTCCCCAGGTAAGCTGCGATCATACTGGCTATCGTGGATTTGCCAAAGCGGCGGGGCATGGTAATACAGATATATTTATTGCTCTTTCCCCTGAGGGTTGAATCTGTATTTTTTGAAGAATCCGTAAGTTCCTTTTGCTCAATGACGGGGATCAGTTCGTCGAGCATTGCCGTCTTATCAACAAAGTATGTGGCCAGAGTTTCGTCCCTGTAAAGCAGCGAGGCTTTTTTACTGTTTAGATATGAACTCATAATTATTTTTACTCCGGATGTTGTTCGAATGGGTTGCTTATTCCGTAATAGTTTGTTGAAAGTATGCTTCAATTATATAAGACTTATGAAATTTCTGCAATTATATTTTTCTTTCCATTGAATCTACTTTCCAAAGTTGTTATACTGTCCACAAGGAGGACATTGGCAGTATGATGAAGAAGCTACCGATAGGAATTGAGTTTTTTAAAGACTTCAAGAGAGACAATTTCTACTATGTCGATAAGACGGGATTCATCCGTGATCTAGTGAATACAAGAGGAAGCGTCAACCTTTTTACCCGACCCAGGCGGTTTGGGAAGAGTTTGAATATGGATATGCTCAAGAGCTTTTTTGAGATCGGAACAGACCCGGAGTTGTTTGAGGGACTGGAGATTTCGAAGGAGACAGAGATCTGTGAGCAATACATGGGGAAGTATCCGGTGATTTCCATTAGCCTTAAGGATGTGGAAGGCATGGAGTTCGAAACGGCATATGATATGCTGGGGGCTATAATCAGCGAAGAGGCCGGACGTTTTGGATTCTTGTTGGAGAGCGCTAAGCTGGATCAGTACGAAAAGAATTCGCTGATTCGGCTATTAGAGGGAGGGTTCGAGAAACCGTCTTATCTTCACAACAGTCTGCGGCTGTTGACAAGGCTGCTTTTCAAGCATTATGAGATACCTGTGATTGTCCTGATAGATGAATATGATGTTCCGCTGGATAAGGCGTATCAGGATGGTTTTTATGCGGAGATGGTGAGACTGATCCGATCTCTTTTCAGCCAGGTATTTAAGACTAATCCTAATATTTATTTCGCTGTGATAACAGGATGCCTGAGAATTGCGAGAGAAAGTATTTTTACAGGATTGAACAATTTCAAAGTCAGAACCATATCCGATGTGGAATTTGCAGAATATTTTGGTTTTACAGATCAAGAAGTAAAGGATATGCTTTCTTACTATGGAGTGGAGAAGGCTTTTGGCGCAATAAAAGAATGGTATGATGGTTATCGATTTGGAGGGACAGATGTATATTGCCCGTGGGATGTAATCAATCAGTGTGACAAACTTCGGGTAAGAGCGGATGCTCCGATGGAGGCTCATTGGGAGAACAGTAGCAGTAACGCGATTATCCAGGATATTCTTGTTGATGCGACGGAAACGACGAGGAGTCAGATAGAGGCGTTGATTTCCGGGGAGGCGGTGGAGAAGGTTCTGGTTCCGGAACTGACTTATACAGATTTTGACAGTGAAGATCAGGAGGTTCGTCAGACATATCTTTGGAGTGTGCTTTTTGCAACAGGGTATTTGACGGACAAGGAGAAGCCTGTGAATGGGATTCATAAGCTTGTGATCCCGAACAAGGAAGTCAGGGGAATCTATGAGAAGCGGATTCGTTCATGGTTCAAGCTTAAGGTTACGGGCGATACGGTCAGGTGGAGACAATTTTGCGAGGTTTTGAAAGCAGGAGAATATAAGGAAGTACAGCGGTTGTTTAATGAGTTTCTGGCGATGTCGATCAGTATCCGGGATACGTATGTTAGAAAGGAAATGAAAGAAAACTTCTTCCATGGGATGTTGCTTGGTCTGTTACGGGCAGAGGGAAGTTGGATCGTTGTGTCGAACGCGGAATCCGGAATAGGATATGCGGATATCAGATTGGAGATTCCGATGGAGAAGACGGGATGCGTGATTGAGGTTAAGTATGCCGAGAGCGGTAAGTATGGTCAGGCCTGTGAGGAAGCGATGCGGCAGATTGAGAGGAATGGATATGCCGAAGTCTTGAAACAGGATGGGATGCAGACAATTCATAAGTATGCAATCGCTTGTTTCAAGAAGAGCTGTGAGGTGATGTATGAATTGGAGGTAAACAGGGTTTGAAATAATTCATAAGAATTACAGAAATATGCGTATATCAAGGGAAAGTATTTTTACAGGATTAAATAGCCCTAAGATTATGTCAATTATGGATGTCGAGTTTGATGAGTATTTTGGATTTACTGATAGGGAAGTTCAGTCGCTTCTGGAATATATCTATATATTGTCCATGGGATGTTATCTGTCATTGCAGCAAGCTTTGTAAGGATACTGAGGCTCTGTCCAATACCAGCGGGAATGAAGTAGTGAAGCATTTTATCTTAGTGATTCCTAATATTAAGATTCGCCGTATATTTACAAAACAGATCATGGAATATTTTCAAGAATCTATCCGGCAAGACGGAGAATAATTCATTATGATGAAAGTAACACATAATTTTGCCCCAATATTTAACGAAGAATCGCGCATCCTCATGCTGGGTACCATGCCTTCGCCCAAGTCGCGGGAGACGGGCTTCTATTACGGCCATCCGCGTAACCGCTTCTGGAAGGTGGTGTCGGATGTGTGCGGGGAAGACTTACCGGTTACGCGGGAGGATAAGATCGCATTTGCGCTGCGCAATAAGATCGCAGTGTGGGACGTACTGGCGGGGTGTGAGATAGAGGGCGCGGATGACAGCAGTATCCGCAATCCGGTGCCCAATGATCTAAGCTGGATACTGGAGAAGGCTGATATCCGGGCGGTCTATACGACGGGAACGAAGGCTGGGCAGTTATATAAGCGCTATTGTTATCCGAAGACAGGGATAGAGGCGGTCATACTGCCGTCTACGAGTCCGGCAAACTGCCGGGTGACCTACGAGGAGCTTTACCATGCGTATACCAGGATACGCAAGTATATTACGTGATGCGCACAGCCGTATGAGGAATTATGACGATCTGCGGTTGACGGATATCATGCAGACATTAGACTACAGGAAGGGATGATCATAGTGGAGAATTTAATATTCAGCCTGAACGCGACGGTTCCAATATTCTTGATGATGGTTCTTGGATATGTGCTGCATGAGATCGGATGGATGGACGACGAATTTGCATCGAAGATGAATCGGTTCGTGTTCCGGGTGCCGTTGCCGGTCCTTCTGTTCGGGGATCTGGCGGCGGTAGATTTTGCCCGGGTGTGGAATATGAAGTTTGTATCGTTCTGCTTCGGAGTGACGGTGATCAGCATAGCAGTGTCGGCGGGCATATCATTTCTGTGGAAGGACAGATCTATTCAGGGTGAATTCATTCAGGCGTCTTACCGGAGCAGTGCGGCGATCCTTGGGATTGCGTTTATCCAGAATATCTACGGGACGGCGGGGATGGCGCCGCTTATGATCATAGGGAGTGTTCCGCTGTATAATGTGATGGCGGTGCTTGTCCTGTCGCTTTTCAAGCCGGGGCAGAGGGGCCTTGACCGGGATGTGATGAAGACGACGCTTTGGGGAATCGTGACGAATCCGATCATCCTTGGGATCGCGGCGGGGCTTTTGTGGTCGGCGCTTCGTCTCCCCATGCCGCAGATCATGGGGAAGATGATATCGAGCGTCGGAGGAGTGACGACCCCGATGGGATTGATGGCGATGGGTGCGGCATTCGATCTTCGCAGAGCATTTGCCAAAGTGAAGCCTGCGGTTACTGCGGCATTCATCAAGCTGATCGGGTTCTGTGCGGTATTCCTCCCGGCTGCGGTAAGGCTGGGGTTCCGGGAGGAAGAGCTGGTGGCGATCCTGGTTATGCTTGGTTCGGCCACCACGGTTACGTGTTTCGTGATGGCGAAGAATATGGGGCATGAAGGTGTGCTGTCTTCCAGTGTCGTGATGCTGACGACCTTATTCAGTGCATTTACATTGACCGGGTGGCTCTATCTGTTGAGAAGCATGGGGCTGATATGATAGTCTTAGCTGCAAGTCTATGCGCTCTGTCAGGAATCTTAGCTGCAAGTCCATATGCTCTCTGGAAGACTTGACAGCTCTTTACCTCAGATAGAACGGTCCGGCCAACACCTCGCGCGCCACATAGAGGGTCCGGTCCGGATGTGTTCCAAGCGTCCATTTGACCAGCGATAGCTTAAGCTGTTCAAGTTCCATGCAGGTAATGCACCGGGGATGCACGCAGCTTCCGGTGTTGCAGTAGGAGACGGATTCGTCCAGCATCGGGCGGTGCGTATGTCCTGTGACCAGGATGCAGTCATTCTTTCCGGCCCATCCGGTCAGGGTACGTTCCACCTTCTTTTTTTTCGTGTTATTCTTCGCGGCGCTGGTAGGATCCAGGAAACCAGTAGCTTCCAAAGGTTTCCAGATATATCGGACCAGGAAACGGGACGTGCGCCACAGGACGCTGTTGAAGAAGTCGGCCTGGTGGCCATGGGTCAGGTAAACGTCCCTGCCCCAGTCTGTATTCTTGAGGATTGCCCCGGAATAGAAGATGATACCGGGGAACAGTTCTCGTTCCTGGCTGGTGCTGCAGAGGTAGGAAGAGCAGGAGCGATGGACGAAAGCTTTCTTACGTTTGACGATATCGTGATTCCCGTACAGCATGATCAGCCGGTCTTCTTGATAGAAACGTGACAGCAGCCAGAAGGTATTGTTATGGATTCCTTTTATCGCTTCAAATGAGCGGTTCTCCCACAGTTCGTCGCCGTCGCCAAGCTCGATATAGGTAAAACCGCGGTTATAATAGTGCTGCAGAGCCGCGAAGTACAGGTTTTGGTTTTTCAGAAAATTATCGTTATTGGTGCCGCAGCCTCTGTGGCAATCGCTGAACAGGACATAGCGGGAGGAGCGGCAGAGGGGAAATGTGGGAGCATGTGCGAAGGCGGCGTTTAACCGGCTGTCAGCAGACATGTCTGCGTCCTCTCCCAGATTTCTTGCGGCGGAGGTGTCTGCCTTGCCGGAACTTAAGACGGCGTGTCCGGCGGGACGAACGAATGTGCAGCATATGGCGGAACGCAAACGGTAGATACTCATACAGATACAGTAATTTATCCAACGTCAGGCAGAAATGTTTGGTAACATGGCAGTACAGCCTGAGGAATATCCGGTTCTTCCATTGGGAGTAAGCGGCACGGACGGGGCGTTTTTTCCGGGGCTGTCTGGTGTGCGGCACAGTGAGGTTGAAAGAAACCTCCTGACGGTGGATGCAGATCTCTTCAGGCGTATAATTGCGGCCGATCAGGCCTTTCACGAATGCGACCTGCATTTCTGTTGAAGGGAAGGTGATGGAGACTCTTAAGAAGAGATCGCCGGGTTCGCTGTATTCGCCCATACGGAATCCGGTCAGCCACCAATGACGCTTAGCAATCCTGTATAGGGGAGTATCCCCGCGGTACAGAGTATATTCGAAGAACGGCAGATCTTCGTCCGGTACAGTGTGGAACAGCGTGGAATGTCTCTGGTTCCTTGGGACAAGAGAGTCAGCACGGTAGATCCCAATCTCGGCTCCGATATTGATACCGTATTGTCCCTTCCATAATTCAATGAGCCAGGTACAGCCTTCGTAATCAAAGTAAATGGTTTCACAGTCGAGCACCATGCCAAAGGCAGCGGCATGGCGGTCGTAGAACCAGCAGTAGCCTAAGTCTCTCTGCCAGGCATCTTCGCAGGAGGTAAAGATGTCCTGTGACAAAAGATATTCGAAGCCGAAAGGATGCGTAAGTTCATTTAATTTCTTAAGCTTCTCGGGGATAGGCATACAGCAGATTTTCCGGGTGATGCATTTCCTGCGCCATATCATCAGAAAGGAGCAGATGATGAGCAGAAACAGGATACAAGGTAGAATCATATACATAATAATCGTCCCTCTGTCATATTTATAGTAGTTACTGCATTGTATGCGGAGGGACGGCGGATGGATATAAAAAATAATAAAAAGTTATGTTTTGAAGATTGTCAACAATTGATGCTGCAAGTATAATAGAAGAAGATACATGTCAAACTATGAAGAAGAAAGAGGAAGAGAAGAATGGGAAGTATATTTGACATTTTAGGACCTGTTATGGTAGGCCCTTCCAGTTCTCATACGGCGGGAGCGGCAAGGATCGGAATGATTGCCAGACAGCTTTTCGGAAGACAGCCGGAGAAGGCAGCCGTATATCTGCACGGATCATTTGCGGCGACGGGAAAAGGACACGGAACGGATAAGGCGCTGATCGCGGGGCTTCTGGGAATGAAACCGGACGATATGAGGATTCCGGACAGTTTCGAGATCGCAAAGGAAGAGGGGATGGAATTCACCATTGAGCCAAAGGAGATCAAGGAAGCGCATCCGAACACGGCGCAGATCATCATGGAAGCCGAAGGGGTGAATACCATGAAGATCCAGGCGTATTCCATCGGGGGCGGAAGGATCCGGGTCTGCAAGCTGGATGGGATTGATGTGAATTTCAGCGGAGAGAGTAATACTCTGATCATCCGTAATGTGGACGAGCCGGGAAGGATCAAGGAGGTAGCGGCGGCGCTCAGTGATGCACAGATCAATATCGCCACGATGCAGGTGTTCCGCGACAAGCGGGGCGGCTATGCGGTCATGGTGGTTGAGACGGATCAGATCGTGCCCAGAGAGGCCATGGAGGATTTGGAGAGCAAGAAGGGAATCATCAGAGTGAAGTTTCTGCTGGCTAATTAATTAGACTTCGTCAATAATGTAGAGAAGAGAGAAAGGATATAGAATATATGTCATATCAATCAATGGAAGAAGCACAGACAAGGTGCGAGAAGGAAGGAATCGAATTCTGGAAGGCGGTACAGCTTGAGGATGCGGATGAGCGCGGTGTGACGGAAGCGGATTCCTGGAAAGAGATGAAGCGCATGTGGCAGGCGATGCTGGACGGCCTGGACGCCTATGACCCGGAACTTATGTCCAGAAGCCGGATGGTGGGAAAAGAGGGAGGATTGCTCGATGCATACCGGGCGGCAGGCGATACCCTGTGCGGTGATTTTATGGCGAAGGTCATGAGCAATGCGCTTAAGATGGGATGTAACAATGCCTGCATGAAGAGGATCGTTGCGGCGCCGACGGCGGGAGCCTGCGGAGTGATGCCTGCGGTTCTTGTGACCTATTACAGAGAGTATGACGTCCCGGAAGAGAAGATGATCGAAGCGCTGTATGTTGCGGCGGGAATCGGGCAGATCATTGCGAACCGCGCATACCTTGCGGGCGCATCGGGCGGATGTCAGGCCGAGGTGGGTTCCGGTTCCGGGATGGCGGCGTCTGCCATCTGTCATGTTAAGGGCGGGAGTACGCCCCAGATCGGCCATGCCTGTGCGATGGCGCTTAAGAATCTGATGGGGCTGGTCTGTGATCCGGTGGGCGGTCTGGTAGAAGTTCCGTGCGTGAAGAGAAATGTTGGAGGAGCGTTCAACGCGATCGCGGCGGCAGATATGGCGTTGGCCGGGATAGAGAGTCAGATCCCTGTGGATCAGGTGATCGATGCGATGAAGGAAGTCGGAGATAAGATGGATGTAAGCCTGCGCGAGACCGGGATCGGCGGCGTGGCAGGAAGCCTGAGAGCGGCAGAGGTTGTTGCGCGGATGAATATGTAGAGCGCTATTCGATAAGGAGTATAAGAGATATGACTTTAGAGGAAATCCGTGTAGAGATTGATTCCATTGACAGTGCAATCAAGCCGTTATTTATCAGAAGGATGGAATGCGCAAAGCATGTGGCAGAGGTGAAGGCTGTCTTGGGCGGGGATGTGTATGTGCCGGAACGGGAGCGTGCGGTCATCGAACGGCGTTCTTCGGACGTGGACGCCGGGATCCGTGAGGAGTATGTAACATTCCTTAAGCATCTCATGAGTGTCTGCAGGAGATATGAATATGGTCTGTTAGGCAGTCTGCAGGAGCAGGTTATAGCAGATGCGCTTGATAAGGCGGGGCTTTCGGCAGATGCGGACCATGGAAATGTGGAGATCGGTTTTAGCTGCAGCTTAGAGAACAGCGATCTGAATCTTTTCGTGAATATGGCGAAGCTGAACCGGGTAGGAATCTGCGGGATGCAGTTGGAGATTAAGAACGGAAGACAGCAGATTACCATGAGTCTTGACGGCAATGTGAAGGAGGAAGGTATGAAGCGGCTGCTCTGCCAGATTGGGAAGGAAGCGGAAGAGTTCCGGATCATGGGACTGAGATAAGCCGGACGGGAGGCTACCTCTCGGTAGTCTCCCGTCTGAAAAGTATAGGTGGAATCACCTTATGGATCGGCGCTTCAAGCGGAATGGGGCGCCTCTTTTTGCGTTCATTCATCTGTTCCACCAAGAGACTGACCGCCTCAGAGGCAATCTTATCAACCTGCTGTCCGACCGTACTGATGGGAATGACTGCTTCCCGGGAGATCGGCGAATTGTCGAAGCCCACTAGAAGAAAATCATCAGGAAGCTTCCCGTGCCTTCTCACGAGCAGATTGACCAGGACGTTTGCGTGCGTATCGTTGGATACGAACAATCCTTTTTTTAGGCCTTGGTATTTCCCTGCAATATTTTCCAGAACATCTGACAGATAGCGCGAGGTGGATTCGTAAGTATCATCCATCTCCTTCAGGATCATCTCGTGCCGGATGCTGTGTTCTTTGCAGCAGTCAAGAAATCCTTCTATACGTCCGTAAGCAGGGATCTCGGAATGGACGGTTGCCTTAATGTAATTGATATGAATGATGACATCGCAGCGATGCCTGGCCAGAAGGCTGGCTGCCTGGTAGCCGCCCATGTAGTTGTCGGTATTCACACTGCATACATATCTGTCCTCGCGCTCGATCGTCACGATAGGGATTCCAAGCTCTGACAATTCTCTGGAAGGAATGGTATGGCTTAAGATAATCAGTCCTTCGATCTTGTAAGCGAGCAATTCCTTTATATAGTTGCGCTCCGTTTCCTCCTGTCCGTTTCCGATAAAGACAAGGAATTTGTAGCCGAAGGTTTCGTACGTGGCAAGGATCTGGTCTAGCATCTCGGAATAATAGTGGAAGAACAGATTCGGGATGATAATGCCGATAAATTCGGTCTTCCCGTTGGCGAGAATACGTGCGACTTTATTTTCTTTATAATCGAGATCCACAAGAGCCTTCGCAATAATTTCCTGATTTTCAAGGGTCAGCGAATCCGGATTGTTGAAATACCGTGAGATCGTAGTCTTGGAGAAATGGGTGTACTTGGCGATATCGTTGAATGTAACATTCTTTTTGTGTCTCATAATGTCTGATATAACAATAACCTTTCTGGTATTTTTCAACCGTATCATAATACACTAGTATATCAAAAGCCAGTGAAACAGACAATCAATAATCGGTTAAGTAACCGGTTTTGTGGAAGATATACAATTTTAAAATATTGGATTTGGATGGAATTCACAAAGTTGATTTTGATAATTGACGGATGTATATAATAATGATATTATACACATAAAATAACCGGTTACTTTACCGGTTATTTAAGGCAAATATTACAAAACAGGAGGAATGAGTCATGAGAAAGAAATTGGTGACAAAGGCAGTCCCGCCGGTGCTGGCGGCGGTACTGCTGACGACCATGCTGACGGGCTGCCGCTTTGGGTTCGCCAGCGATCCGGACGATCCCAACGAGGAGGAGAAGGAAGTGCCGATCGATACGTCGGTGGATACATTCGAGTACGATTCGTCCTTAAGCGGAACCAATATCACGCTTCTGAATTCCAAGGCTGAGATCCAGGTGGCATTGGAGAAGATGGGAGCCGAGTATGAGAAGAAATCCGGCGTCCATGTAGAAGTAATGCCGGTTACGGACGGCGATTCTCCGTATACGAAGGTGGTAAGCCTCTATAATTCCGGGACGCCTCCGACAGCGTCGATTCTGGACACGACGGACGTGATCGCACTTGCCGAAGAGAAGGCGGCGGATCTTACGGAGGAACCGTGGGTTGAGGAAGCGGAAGGATATATTACTGAGGTGAACGGCAAGGTATATAGTTTTCCGCTTTGTATCGAAGGAAGAGGCATCATTTACAACAAGGCGGTGATCGAGGAGATGCTTGGCGAGAGCTTTGACGCGGATTCCGTTACGACCCAGGCGGATTTCTTGAAGCTTCTTGACCGTCTGGTGGACGCAGGGATGGAGAAGCCGGTATCTATGGCGAAGGAAGACTGGTCGCTCGGCGCCCATCAGCTTCAGTATATCTATGAGACATACGAGGGAACCAGCGAAGGAGCGCAGGAAGTGATCGAGAAGATCAAAGCGGGTAAGCTTGACCTTGCATCCTATGACAGGCTGTCAGAGTTCCTTGATACATTCGACATATTGAAGAAATACAACGTGGCGAAGGGAGATCCTCTCGGGGCGGACTACGATGAGATGGCGATCGACCTGGCGGACGGTAAGACTGCATTCTGGTTCAACGGGAACTGGGCATGGCCGAACATCTCAGAGGCCGGCGCCGAAGAAGAGGATGAATATGGATTCCTGCCGTATTTCCTGAACGATGACGAGGATGATTTTGTGAATCAGCAGATCCAGGCGTCTCCGTCCAAGCAGGTGATGCTGGACGGGCAGATCGCGACAGAGAAGGAGCAGAAGGCGGCGAAGGAATTCTTGAACTGGATCGTGTTCAGCGAGATCGGACAGCAGATGCTTGTTAAGACCTGCAATATCATCCCGCCGTTTCAGAATAACCCATATGAACCAAGCGATCCGCTGAGCGCGGACATATACCAGAAGGTCCATGAAGGAAAGGCATTCAATGCATCCGCGATCGTGCCGAACGATCATTGGGCGGTATTAGGAGCGGCAATGCAGAAGTACCTTGTGGATAGAAGCGACAGGGAAGAGCTTACAGAGTCTATTCAGGAATACTGGGATGAGCAGGAATAGGAGGAGCGGAATATGAGATCAAAAAATAACGGGAAGGATTTCTGCATGTTTGCATTGCCAGGGATGTTTTGCTTCTTTGCAGTTGTCATTATACCCTTTGTATATGGTGTCTATCTGACACTTACAGACTGGAACGGTGTATCGAAGGTTAAGAATTTTATCGGCCTTAAGAATTTCGGCGGTGTGATGCAGGACGGGCAATTCTGGACGTCGCTGCTCCTTACCTTCAAGTATGTGATCTTCGTGGTATTGATCGTAAATGTACTTGCGTTTGGCATTGCCTATCTTCTTACAAGAGGGATCAAGGGACAGAATTTCTTCCGTGCAGGCTTCTTTACACCGAACCTGATCGGCGGTATCGTGCTTGGATATATCTGGCAGTTTGTATTTTCCAGAGTGTTTGTAAATATCGGAGAGAGTACGGGCTGGAAGCTGTTCGAGGTCTCCTGGCTGTCTGATCCGACCAATGCTTTTATCGCGCTGGTGGTCGTATCTGTGTGGCAGCTGTCCGGTTATATGATCCTGATCTATGTGGCGGGCTTCATGGGACTGAGCGAGGATGTGATGGAGGCGGCAAGCATCGACGGGGCGTCAGGCTTCGTCAAGCTTAAGAATATTATCATGCCGCTTATGATGTCTTCGATCACGATCTGCCTGTTCCTGACCCTGTCTCGTGCGTTCATGGTATATGATGTGAACCTGTCATTGACCGCGGGCGCGCCTTATGGAACAACGGAGATGGCGGCGATGCATGTGTATGAGAAGGCGTTCACGTCAAGGCAGTTCGGCGTAGGCCAGGCGGAGGCGCTGATCCTGTTTATCATCGTTGCGGTGATCAGCGGTCTTCAAGTTTACTTAACGAAGAAACAGGAGGTGGAAGCATAATGAAACAGACAACAGTCGGCGGTACGAAGAGAAAAGTGATGAATGCGCTTGCAATGGCGGGGCTGGTCATTATCTTCATAGCATATATGTTCCCGTTTATCATGGTAGTGATCAATTCTCTGAAGCAGAAGAGAGATATCATTAAGAGTCCGTTTTCATGGCTGTTCACTATAAAGGGACTGTCCTTTGATAATTTTGTTAAGGCATTTACACAGATGGATTTCATCAATGCTTTTAAGAATTCGCTGCTTGTGACCGTATCGGCAACGGTACTTGTGACGCTGTTTGCGGCAATGCTTGCATACTATATTGTTCGTCACAATAACGGGATCTCGAAGCTTACATTTGCCCTTATGGTAGCGTCCATGATCATTCCTTTCCAGGCGATCATGATCCCGCTTGTCAGTATCTACGGCGGAACGCTGAATATATTGAACCACAGGCTTACTTTGATATTTATGCATACCGGATTCTCGATGGCGATGTCTGTGTTCATGTTCCATGGGTTTATCAAAGGCAATGTGCCCATGGCGCTTGAGGAGGCCGCGTATATTGACGGCTGTACCCATTCCCAGACATTTTTTAAGATCGTGCTTCCGCTCTTGAAGCCGATCATATCCACGATGGTGATTCTGAATTCACTGGCATTCTGGAATGATTTCCTGCTTCCGTCTCTGGTGCTGACGGATAAGAAGCTACTGACTCTGCCGTTGTCTACCTATAGCTTCTACGGGACCTATTCGGCGGATTACGGAACCATTATGGCAGGACTTCTGCTGTGCGTCGTGCCGATCCTGATTCTGTATGTGGTACTCCAGAAGCAGATTATCGGAGGCGTGGTTGCCGGTGCGGTAAAATAAATACGATACAGACAAGGCTGTTATATAACAGCCTTTCTTTTTTTGGGGGAGGGATCGGTCATAGGATGGACTTGTAGGATGAGCAGTAAGAAGGTATAATGGTCATATAAAAATGTATGGGTGTACGGCTGTCAACGGCGGACAGTATGTGCTCAGCCATGTGGTGTACGGGCTGCAGATGAGAGATGGGACTGGAGATTGAAGATGGGGATTGGGAACAGGGCAGCGAGAACGCTGCTGTATGAAGAAGTGGTAAAAGACCTGTATCAGATGATCGATGACGAGCATCTAAAGCCCGGCGACAAGATGCCGCCGGAGCGGGAGCTGATGGAACAGCTTGATGTCAGCAGGAACGTGCTGAGGGAAGCCTTCCGCGTATTGGAGAGCAGAGGAGTCATTGTATCGCATCAGGGGAAGGGAAGGTTCTTAAGGAAGCAGTCGCAGCTAATTGGGAGTACAGACAGTCTCAGCAAGAATCTTGAGCGCTGTTCCATGATAGAGGCTTATGAGGTTCGGCAGCCTCTTGAAGTGAGAGGGGTGGAGCTGATCATCCGCAATGCTTCGGAAAGGGATATCGAAGACCTGGAGAATGCATACAGAGCGCTTGAAAAGCATTTTCAGGAGACGGGAAGGACAGAGGGAGAGTTCAAGCTGCACAAATTATACGCTGCGAAGACGGGCAGCGTGTTCATGACGCAGACGTTGGAAATCGTGTTAAACGCGATTTTCGATATGATGTACGGGAAATTTTCCGATATTTTGGAGAAGGTTTCCGGTGAAGAAGAGCTGGAGTCACACCGCCGGATCATTCAGGCGATCCGAGACAGGGACAAAGAGCGTGCCGGAAAGCTGATGTATGAACATCTTCAGGATTCGATCGATTGTCTGAAACAATAAGTTGAAAATGACAAAATATATTGACGGATCAACAGGGGTAGTTTATAAATAACTTAGAGACTAAGTGACTAAGCATCTAAGCTGTAAGTTAAGTGAATCAGACGTATGAGCAGAGAGGAGCGATATGATGGAGAGAGTAAAGTGGCCGGAAGGCAAGAGAAGCGCGGTCATGTTCAGTTTTGATCTGGACGGGGATGTTATCTGGCGGAACATGTCGGCGGACGAGCCGAACGCCGGGAAGCTGATACGCGCCCGTTCTATCGGGCAGTACGGGCCGAACCGCTGTGTGGATATGATACTTGACCTGCTGGACAAGTACAAGGTGAAGGCGACATTCTATGTACCGGGCTTCGTAGCAGAGCATAACCGGGAAGTGGTCCGCAGGATCGCGGATGCCGGGCATGAGATCGGGAATCATGGATATACCCATGAGCGGTTTGTGGAGAAGACGGTAGAAGAGCAGAGGGAGATTATCGGGAAAACCCAGCGGATCATCAAGGAGATTACGGGAAAGGAACCGGAAGGCTTCCGTACCCCGTCGGGAGACTGGCATGTGCGTACTCCGTATATCTTGTCGGAGATGGGATTCGCCTATTCCAGTTCCATGCGCGGTGATGACAAGCCGTATTATACGGTTCTTGACGGAGAGGAGTCAGACCTGGTTGAGATCCCTTCCAAATGGGAACTGGACGATTATGTGGCGCAGGCGTACAGCGTATATCCGGCGGAGCCGTCAGGCCTTGACCGGATCAGCTGCTACAGGAATGTGCAGGATAACGATATCCGTGAATTCAGGGGCTATTATGATATGGGGCTTTGTATCGTATTCCTGATGCATCCCCAGATATCGGGAGCGCCGGGAAGGATTCTTGTACTGGAAGAGGTTCTTAGGGAAATAACGTCGCATGAGGACGTATGGATAGCGACCGGCAGGGAGATCGCAAAATATTGGAAACAGGCATATCCAAGGAAGAATCAGCAGAGTCACAAACCGGGAAGCAGAAGGAATACGCCTGACGGCGGAGGAAAGGAGGCATAGAATATGTACGCAAAAGGTATGAAACTGCCGGAAGGCAAAAAGTGCGCGGCATTTATAACGGTGAATCTTTCGGCAGAGTTTTTCTGGCTCTCTCTGGATGAGAAGGCTGCAGATATGCCGAAGACCCTTTCTCTTGGGCAGTACGGGATGACCCACGGGCTTCCGAGACTTCTTGACCTGTTCGATGAATTTCAGATCAAGGCTGCGTTCTTCGTGCCGGGAAGGACGGCGGAAGTCTATCCGAAAGCGGTCAAAGAGGTAGTGGACAGAGGGCATGAGATCGCCTGCCACGGGTATGAATATGAGAACTTTTCTCTTCTTAGCTATGGCGAACAGAGAGAACGGATCGCCAAGGCGGCAAAGGCTATTGAAGAAGCATGCGGAAAGAAGCCGGAAGGGTTCCGTGCGCCGCTCGGAGACCTGATGCTTGAGACCCTTAATATTGCAAGAGAATGCGGGATGGTATATTCAAGCGATCTATTTGACGACGACAGGCCGTATTTTATGAAGGTCAGCGAAGAGGGGGACGAGATACTTCAGATCCCGATGCAGTGGGCTAATTTTGATCTTCCGTATTTCGCGTTCAATTACAGGCCGGCGTTTCCGGCCGGACAGGGGCGTATCGCTAATTACAGCAATGTCCTCTCCAACTGGAAGGATGAATTCACAGGACACTATCATCACAACCTCTGCTACACCATGCAGTTAGATCCGCAGACGGCCGGAAGCCCGGGGCGGACGGCTCTGATAAGGGAATTTCTGCAGTTTATGACAGGGCATGAGGGCGTGTGGTTCGCAACAGGCAGAGAGATCTATGATCATTGCATGGAAAACAGAATGAGATAACGGTAAAGGAATGTAGAGTAAAAGGATAAGAGGAGATATAATATGCAGAAAATATTTGATATAGTAGACAGCTGGTTTATCGCAATGGCTCCGGTTACAGACTTTTTGTGGAGCTTCCCGACGAATCTTGAATGGTATTCGGGAATTCCTGTTATAGGCAATTTCCCGTTTGCCATTATATTGCTGGTTGGGATGGGGATCTTCTTCACATGGAAGACAAGAGGCGTTCAGTTCCGGTTTTTTAAGGCGGGGATTAAGAGCCTGACGAAGAAAAAGAAAGGCGACGTGGGTGTAAGCCCGCTGGCTTCATTTCTGTTAAGTACGGCGATGCGCGTAGGACCCGGCAATCTGACGGGAGTTACGGGAGCCGTGGCAGTCGGCGGCCCGGGAGCTATATTCTGGATGTGGATATCCGCGTTATTCGGGATGGCGAGTTCATTCATCGAAGCTACGCTGTCGCAGATTTTCAAAGAAAAAGACGGGGACGAATATGTGGGAGGCCTTCCCTATTACGGGCAGAAGCTATTGGGGAATAAGAAAGGCGTGGGAGTCTTGTTAGCCGTGGCGTTTATCGCTTATGCGATGTCGAGTATTCCGATTCAGACCTTCCATGTATTTACAGCTACAGGAAAAGCGGTGGAGACATTGACCGGGGCTGAAACCAACAGAACTTCTCCGCTGTATTATGTAATTGCTGTGATTCTGATCGTGGGTATTGCCGGGGTAGTCTTCGGAGGGATAAAGAGAGTTACCGCTATCACAGATAAGATGGTTCCGGTCATGGCAGTGATCTACGGCGGAATCATTCTCATCCTGGTTATCCTTAACATCCAGTATTTTCCGTCGTTTATGCAGGCGATCGTTATCGGCGCGTTTAAACCGCAGGCAGTTTTTGGCGGAGGATTCGGTGTCGTGCTGTCCCAGGGGATTAAGAGAGGGCTGCTTTCTAATGAGGCCGGCCAGGGTACGATTACAATGTCAGCGGCAGTTGCGGAGCAGGATCATCCTTGTTCACAGGGATTTATACAGGCGATCGGCGTTTTTCTGGATACGATCGTTATCTGTACGCTTACCGGATATGTGGTATGCGGGGCGCATCTCTGGGACAATGCGGCCTATGACTGGGAAGCCCTGAAGTCTTCTACTATTGATGTATTTCTTCAGTCTACCCAGGCTCTAGTGCCGGGAACGGCAGGCGATTCCATAGTAGCGTTTATCGTCTGTATCTGTTATGCGTTGTTTGCATTCACCACCTTACTGGGGCTTGTGTCTTTTGCGGTTATCGCCGGAACAAGGATTACGAAATCCGCAAAATGTACAAACCTGGTCCGCGCGCTCGGGTCTCTGATATTTGTTCCGATCGGTGTATTGTGCGTTCTCTCGGGACAGGAGTTAGATAATCTCTGGAATGTTACGGACTTTATCAATATTGCGCTTGTATTTGTGAATGCGCCGGTCATCCTCATTGGGGCGAAATATGTCTATGCGGCCTTGAAGGATTATAGCAGAACAGGCGGAGAACGGTTCGTTTCATCCGAAATAGGGGTGGAAAATGAGGTTTGGAGTAAATTTTCGATACATTAGAGGCAGATTATGTGTTAAAATATTCTTGTAAGAAATCGGCAGATCATAGGGAGGAATTATTATGACAGAAGAAATGATCAAAGAAATCAAGAATATTCAGCAGCGTTTGGTGAATAAAGAGATGGAAGGGGAAGACTGGGAGGAGAAGATGGAGATGATCCGGAAGCTGGAGGAAGTGAACACCTACCTTAAGGATGCGTTGGGGCGCGGGATCGAATTTTAAGAGATGTTGATATGGAGTGTTTCGATCAATAAGCCGGAAGATCAGGAGATCAGATGATCCGCTGAAGGACAGAGCTGCGCGGTAGGCGCGGCTCTGTTTTTGACATATGAGTGGAAGAAATAACCTTCTTAGAAAGTTTTTAGAACTTCTATCTTACAGTCATGAGTTTTTATTGCTTTGTCATAGGTGATTCCTACTGCAAGGATCCGTCCGGTATATTCATTTTTTTCTGCCAGCTTTCCGCTGAATCTAAGGGCATATCCCCGATCTTTGATCTGTTGGATCGCCTCGGCGGGTGTATGGTTCACCTTCAGTTCTATTATGATGCAGTCGTCTTTTGGATTCTTAGGATAGAAGATAAAATCTGCATAACCGATGCCGGCTTTGTCTTCTCTTTCGATCCTATAAGTATCCCGTGCGGAGAGGTATATCAGATTTACAACCGCTGTCAGGCCAGTTTCGTTATTGTAGCTAAGAAGCGGGATTTCTGTATTATGGGCGTATTCCAGTATTTCAAGCATTGTATCAGTATCTCCCGCAAGAGTAGCGAGGAGCATTCGGTCGGATTCCTTCGCCAGACGGTGAACATACCCTAAGGAAGGTTCTTTTAACAGCATGGTCTCGAATTGATCCATCAATTCCTTATTCGGAATAAATACCTTGCCATTTTCACTGGTTAAAAAACCGTAAACGACCATTGCGGAGAGGATTTCTTCTTTTGTTGTGAGATTCATGGAAACTGCGGCATATTCCCGAACCTTTGCGGGTACGGCTTCTTTGGATATCATGAGTACAAGTGCGTCTCGGACATCATCGATATTCTTGCTGATGTAATAGAAGATCTCATCATACGGGCCGGAACTTGTCCAGTAATTTCCAAGATTATTATTTGTCAGCGCCGCAGTAACGGAACGGGGATTGTATATATGTCTCCCAGCCCTGGTGTGATAACCATCGTACCACAGTCTCAGCCCTTCGCGGGTAACCCTTGCATTCCTGGTACGGGTAATATATTTTTGATACAGGGCATCTACTTCTGTCTCTGTGAATCCGAAGTATTCACAGTATTTTTCTTCAGTCGCCATGGTGTATTCCAGGAACATATTCAATTCTGAACCGCTGGAATACTTGGCAATTGGGAGAATTCCTGTCATATAAGCCAGTTCCACATAGGGCTGATCTTTGAGGAGATTACTTAAGAAGCTGAGATACTCATGCTTATCATTCTCCGTCAGGAAATCTCTGTGAAATACAAAATCCCATTCATCCAGAACAAAGATGAATTTTACTTCTCTTTCTAATTCATAGATATTGTTGAAAACATCCCACAGTGCATCTTCGGTATCAATGCAAGCATTCGGGAACTCATGAGCTAAGTCGTTCATGATCCGTCTCTTGATACGGGAAATATATTGACGGTAGGTACTGCATTCGTCAGGGCATTCGCTAAGAGTGATGTAGATCACATTATGTTGATTCAAGTGTTCCTCATACTGTCTGCATGTACTTATCTCTAAGCCGCCAAAAATTTTGTGGCTGTCAAATCCTTTTTCGAAAAATGCAGCGATCATGCTTGCCGCTACCGTTTTTCCAAAACGTCTGGGCCTTGTAATACAGATATATTTGCTGCTTTGTCCAGTCTGTTCGTCGCTTTGAGAGCATACAATGTCACCGTTTCCCAGAAGGGGGAACAGTTCTTTGAGCATCATAGTTTTATCTGTAAAATAATCTGATCTTACAATCTCAAGATAATTATTCCTTGGGCGTCTGCTGTTAAGGTAAAGTCCCATGTATATATCCTCCTTCTGCTATTCTCAAAACCCCGGTTAGATGTGATGCTTATCAGATTCCCGGCGGTGTTGTATTCAGTATATCCTTTTGGGGAAACAGAATCAAGTGCTGACTTTTATACAGATTGATATTTTACAGTTCTTATGATAGAGTAAATCCATACAGGTCATAGTGCTCTGTATGGTTCCGTCAAATATTCCAGACTGATGAAGGGAGAATCTTACATGGAGTTTAAGATTGGCGTCGGCAAAATGCAGGAAAATGATTGACAAGCCTGTCGAAAAGTGATATAAATGCACTATGTGAATAAACGGACTTGATAGAGGCGCGGGTTTCATCAGTATGTCAAAGCGATAGTTTGGGAGACTGTTTTGGCAGAAAGGGGAGACCGCCGAAGGAGTGTAAGATAAGGAACGGCAGTTAACCGTTCTTTGGAGATCCCGGACTGCACTCCTGGGACGCAGGCAGAATATGCTGCGGACTGTCACATCAGTGGAGCGCTATCATAGGTATAAGATTATACAGAGCAATAGGTATTGTTATGCCATGAACGCGCCCGGTAAAGTGTTGTTCATGGCTTTTTATATGCAGTAAATGCGGGGAACGGTACAGAGGTATTCTGTGCGGATTCTAAGAAGGGAAAGAGAGGAAGTTTTAACAATGAAAGGAAAGAAAAGAGTAATCTTAAGTGTATTTACGCTTCTGTGTATTCTTGCCTGCAGTTCTATAACGGTGTTTGCGGCAGAGGAAGCAGAGTATGTGCCGAAGATGTATGCATCATTCTGGGCGCTGATACCTCCGGTCGTGGCGATTGCGCTGGCGTTGGTCACGAAGGAAGTGTATAGTTCGTTATTTGTCGGAATCCTGATCGGCGGGCTGTTTTATTCAGGCTTTACGTTCGAGACTACGATCACCCATGTATTCCAGGACGGTATCGTGGGCGTGCTGTCGGACAGCTACAATGTAGGTATTCTGGTATTTTTGGTAGTGCTCGGAGTCATGGTCTGCCTGATGAACAAGGCGGGCGGTTCCGCGGCATTCGGACGCTGGGCGAGCGTACACATTAAGAGCCGTGCAGGCGCGCAGCTTGCGACGATCCTCTTGGGTGTGCTGATCTTTATTGACGATTATTTTAACTGTCTGACGGTGGGAAGCGTGATGCGTCCGGTGACGGATAAGCATAACATTTCCCGGGCGAAGCTGTCTTATCTGATCGACGCAACGGCGGCTCCAATATGTATTATCGCGCCGATCTCTTCCTGGGCGGCGGCAGTGACCGGGTTCGTAGAGGGTGAGGATGGTTTTTCTATATTCATCCGTGCGATTCCGTTTAACTATTATGCGATACTGACGATCGTGATGATGGTGACGATCGTTATTATGAAGATTGATTACGGCCCGATGAAGCTGCATGAGACGAATGCGTTAAGCGGCGATCTCTATACGACTCCGGACAGACCGTATGCCAATGCGGAGGAAGACGTAGACGAGAGTAAGGGAACGGTGGTCGATCTGGCATTTCCGATCGTTGTGCTGATCGTCTGCTGTGTGATCGGGATGATCTATACAGGCGGATTCTTCGGAGGCGCCGGATTTGTGGAAGCATTTTCCAACAGTGACGCGTCCGTAGGCCTGATGCTTGGAAGCTTCTTTGCACTCGTAATTACGATCGTGTTCTATGCGGTAAGGAAGGTGCTTAAGTTCAGTGAATCCATGGCGTGTGTTCCTGACGGGTTCAAGGCCATGGTTCCGGCGATACTGATCCTGACATTTGCATGGACACTGAAGGCGATGACGGACAGCCTCGGCGCGGCAGAGTATGTGGCCGGTGTGATGGAATCTGCGTCAGACGGGCTGGTGAATCTGCTTCCGGCGATCATTTTCCTGGTTGGCTGTTTCCTTGCGTTTGCAACGGGTACATCATGGGGAACCTTCGGAATATTGATCCCGATTGTTGTAAATGTATTTGCGGGAACTAATGAGACGATGATGATCATGTCCATCTCCGCATGTATGGCGGGTGCGGTGTGCGGCGATCACTGCTCGCCGATCTCTGATACCACGATCATGGCGTCCGCGGGCGCACAGTGTAATCACGTTAACCATGTGACAACACAGCTGCCATATGCGGTTACGGTTGCGGCGGTATCATTTGTAACCTATCTGATCGCCGGATTTGTGAAGAATGCGCTTATCTGTCTTCCGATCGGAATCGTTCTGATGGTTGGAACGCTGATTATGATTCAGAAGATTACTGCAGAATAGTAAAAATATTATTATAAGGGGCTGCCGGAGAATACTCACGGCAGCCCCGTTTTTGCAGACGTTCTGCTAATCGATCGGAACCTCTGCTGCAATCACGGCTTTCTCGCGCGCCTTCGCAAGGTCGACGGCGCCGTTCTCATTATCCAAACGGCTTTTTTCGATTTCAAGGTCGGCGTCCATATCGTCAAATACAAAGATGTGCAGTGCAGATATCTTCTTGCCGTCCACGGCGGCTACGGTCTTGCCGTTTCCGGCGGGATTGGAGAAGAGCAGTTGTCCGTCCTGATTGCAGATGACGGTGCTCCAGAACGGATACGTCTGTCCGGCCTGCATGGCGTATTCTTCGTAGCTTATGCCGGGATCTTCGGTTCCGCCTGTCTTTTCCGCCATCACTTCTTCGTATTCTTCCCGTGTGACTTCTCGTTTGACGGAAGGGACATCCACATAGGACACGACCTGATACGGAGAGACGAATACCTTCTTAAGGGTATAGCCGTTCCCTTCCTTATTGACAGGATATTCTTTGACCGATTCCGTGTCTATGCTGAATGGAATATCAAAGTCCCACTGCCCGTCGATCCGGTGCGATTCTGAGATATCTTCCGCATCCGCCATCGTCGTATCATCCCATCCGATACTGGACAGGCGCAGGCTTAGTTCCCCGTTCTCAGACTTATAATCCGGCAGGTTGAGTTTCAGCATGCCTACAAAGGTGTGGTCGTCGATTACTTTGCCCTCCAGGTTATCATTCGACAGGGTGTTCGGCTCGCTGTCTTCGGAGAGATTCCATTCGCCTCTGAGATACATCATGGCAGCCGTGCCGTCCCCGTCGCCGATATAATGTCCCGGTATATTCAGAAGGCCGCCCTGTTCTGCTTCGATCTGTGCGGTCAGGAACACGGACAGTCCGTCGCAGTATATCTCTGAGGCGGTAACCGTGATTCCCCCGTCGGATACTTCGATGCCGGGAGCCGCTATGGGGTTCCCGTCTTCGTCCTTGCCGGCCGTCTCTGCGAGAATCCCGGCTTTCTCGCTGTAATCTCCTGAAAATGGGATCTCATGCTCTACTTCTTCGAATATCTTCCCGATAAACGGAATCTTAGCCGCCAGTGCGGGATTAGAGTAACACAGCGTAATGCCGGCTGCCATGGTCAATGCCGCGGCTGCTGCGGCATATTTGAAGGTTTTATTGCCCGGTGCGTGATCTTTTTCATGATCCGGGAGAGTGTCAAGTGCATAGTCTAATTTTTCCCATATACGATTCGGCACTTTGTTATCGCTGCCGATTTTGTTCATCATATCTTCAAGCCTTGTCATAATACATCTCCTTCTGCTTCATATTTTTTCCGGTCAGCTTATAGATGACTGCCGGCGGTTTCTCTTTTGCATACTGCTTCTCCATTCGGTCGCGGGCCGTTGCAAGACGGCCGCTTACCGTCTTCTCATTTATATCAAGGATCTGGGCGATCTCCCGGATCTTGAAGCCTTCCACATAATACAGGATCGTGACGGTGCGGTATTTCTCATCCAGGCATTGGAGGAATTCCTTCCACTCTACGGCCGCATAGCTGTCTTCGGCGCTTCCTGCTTCCGGCAGAACGACT
This sequence comes from Lachnospiraceae bacterium, assembly GCA_910574715.1. Classification (GTDB taxonomy): domain Bacteria; phylum Bacillota; class Clostridia; order Lachnospirales; family Lachnospiraceae; genus Sporofaciens. Next base: position 34,708 of record CAJTCH010000022.1, read on the forward strand.
TCTGAGATCATGCGGCTTCTTTGTCTGTATATCTGATTACAATGGTTGATGAGGATCCGTATCAGCCATGTTTTAAAGTATTTATCCTTTTTCAATGTTCCGATCTTCTCCCAGCATGTCAGGGCAGTTTCCTGGATGGCGTCGGCGGTGTCCTCATCGTTTTTTAGTATTGCTTTTGCTATCTTGTACATACTGGGGGTATGAAGCTTCATTAATTGACTGAAAGCGTCTTTGTCGTGTTTTTTTGCCTGTCGAACAAGTATATCCATAGTGCTCCTTTCTGAAAGTTCCGGACCTTTCTTTTTATTTTACACTTATTAGATGGCCGGGAGGGTATTTTTCCTTGAAAAATTTCCGCGGCACGGGAGATTTCTCTTGTAGACTAATGAAAAATTGGATAGAATGTGTAGTAGAACGTATCGCAAACGTAAATTGAAAGGAGAATGAGAATAGCAGATGAGTATCAGAGACTTGAAGACGTATGAGATATTGAAGGAAGAGGATTTGACCGGAATCCAGGCGAAGGGATATCTGCTCCGTCACAAGAAGAGCAGGGCCAGGGTTCTTTTGATAGAGAAGGATGACAATAACAAGGTGTTCAGTATCGGGTTCCGCACCCCGCCGGGAGACAGCACGGGAGTTCCGCATATTATGGAACATTCCGTCTTATGCGGTTCTAAGAATTTTCCGGCCAAGGATCCGTTTGTTGAGCTGGTAAAGGGATCGCTCAACACCTTTTTGAATGCCATGACCTATCCTGATAAGACGGTATATCCGGTGGCAAGCTGCAATGACAAGGATTTCCAGAACCTGATGCATGTGTATATGGATGCGGTCCTCTATCCGAATATCTATGTCCACGAGGAGATCTTCCGCCAGGAAGGGTGGAGCTATAAGCTGGATTCTGCTAAGGACAAGCTCCAATATAACGGCGTTGTCTACAATGAGATGAAGGGAGCGTTCTCTTCCCCGGAGGGTGTGCTCGACCGGGTGATCCTTAACACGCTGTTCCCGGATACCTCCTATGCCAATGAATCGGGGGGCGACCCGGAGGCGATCCCGAACCTTACCTATGAGCAGTTTTTAGATTTTCACAGACAATACTATCATCCGTCCAACAGCTACATTTACCTGTACGGGGATATGGATATGGAGGAGAAGCTTGCGTGGCTTGACCGGGAGTATCTAAGCGCCTTTGACGCCAGGACGGTGGATTCCGAGATCCGGTATCAGGAGCCTTTTGGGGAAATGCTGGAGAAGACGTTTGCCTATTCGATAGCAAGCGAGGAATCGGAGGTTGATAATACCTATCTTTCCTACAATAAGGTGATCGGCACCAGTCTTGATAAGGAGCTGTATCTGGCGTTCCAGATCTTGGATTACGCGCTGCTGTCTGCACCGGGGGCGCCGCTTAAGAAGGCTCTTACGGATGCGGGGATCGGGAAGGATATCATGGGCTCTTATGATAACGGGATCTATCAGCCGATCTTCTCTGTGATCTCGAAGAATGCCAATGAGGAGCAGAAGCAGGAATTTGTAGAGCTGATCGAGTCGGTGCTGTCTGATATTGTGAAGAACGGGATCGACAGGAAGGCTCTGGAAGCGGGGCTTAATTATCATGAATTCCGTTACCGCGAGGCCGACTTCGGCAATTATCCCAAGGGGCTGATGTATGGTCTGCAGATGATGGACAGCTGGCTCTATGATGAAGAGAAGCCGTTCATCCATGTGGAAGCTCTTGATACATTCGAATTTCTGAAAAAGCAGGTGGGAACCGGATATTATGAAGAGCTGATCCAGAAATACATTCTGGATAACACGCACGGGGCGGTCGTGATCGTCAATCCTGAGAAGGGGCGCACGGCAAGGATGGACGCGGAGCTTGACGCGAAGCTTCAGGCTTACAAGGCAAGCCTGACGGCGGACGAGGTGGAAGAGCTGGTGAAGAAGACCGCCGCTTTGGAGGAATACCAGTCCAAACCTGAGAAGGAAGAGGACTTAGAGCGGATTCCGGTGCTCAGAAGAGAGGACATTTCAAGGGAGATCGAGCCGATCGTAAACGAGGAGCTTAGGCTTGCAGACGTTCCGGTGATCTTCCATGAGATCGAGACCAACGGGATCGGCTATGTGAGCGTGCTCTTTGACATCTCCGGGGTCAGAGAGGAGCTGCTTCCCTATGTGGGGATCCTGCAGTCGGCGCTGGGGATCATTGACACGGAGAATTACGGCTACGGAGAGCTGTTTAATGAGATCAATATGCATACCGGCGGGATCGGGACGTCTCTGGAGCTGTACACGGATGTGACCAATATCCGGGAGAAAGCGTTCAAGGCTACATTTGAGATCAAAGGGAAGTCACTGTACGGGAAGCTTGCGGTCGTATTTGCTATGATGAGCGAGATCCTCACGGCGTCCAGGCTGTCGGATACGAAGAGACTGAAGGAGATACTTGCAATGCTCAAATCAAGGCTTCTGATGCGGTTCCAGTCCTCCGGCCATACCACGGCCGCCCTGCGCGCGATGTCCTACGCTTCCCCGTCTGCGAAGCTTAAGGATATGACCAACGGTATAGAGTTCTATCAGACGGTTTCGCGTATCGAGGAGAACTTTGACGAAGAAAAAGAGCATCTGACAGAAGTCCTTGAAGGTCTGGCGAAGCAGTTGTTTTGCCCGGACAATATGATGATCAGCTATACGGCCTCAAGAGAAGGCCTTGAAGGGATAGAAGGGTTCATCGGGGAGATGAAGAACCGCTTATACCAGGGGAAGACAGAAGAAGAATCTTGTGTCATCCACTGCGAGAAGAAGAACGAGGGCTTCAAGACGGCGTCCAAGGTGCAGTATGTGGCAAGGACCGGGAACTTCATCGACCATGGAGCGTCCTACACCGGCGCGCTGCAGATCTTGAAGGTGATCTTAAGCTATGATTACCTGTGGCAGAATATCCGTGTCAAAGGCGGGGCATACGGCTGCATGAGCAACTTCAACAGGATCGGGGAGGGGTATTTTGTATCTTACCGCGACCCGAATCTTAGCCGGACGGTGGAGGTGTATGAAGGCGTCGTGGATTATCTTGAGAACTTTACCGTCAGCGAGCGCGATATGACGAAGTATATCATCGGAACCATGAGCAATATCGATCAGCCTATGACTCCGGCGATCAAGGGCGAACGTTCCATGAATCTCTATATGAATAAGGTGAGCGCAGATATGATCCGGGAGGAGAGAAGTCAGATATTGGACGCAGGGCAGGAGGATATCCGCGCGCTTGCACGCGTGGCAAAGGCCGTGCTTAAGGCGGATCAGTTCTGTGTGATCGGCAGCGAGGAGAAGATAGAAGAGAATAGAGATATGTTCGGGACGGTGACAAGATTCTAGTGTACTGTTACGGAACATGCGCAAAAATAGAACAGGAGAAAGAATGAAAAAGGATTATAAATCTGGTTTTGTAACTTTGATCGGCCGTCCCAACGTGGGGAAATCCACCCTTATGAATTATCTGATCGGCCAGAAGATCGCGATCACTTCCAATAAGCCGCAGACCACCCGCAACCGGATCCAGACGGTGCTGACCCTTGAAGAGGGGCAGATCGTGTTCGTGGATACACCGGGGATCCACAAGGCCAAGAACAAGCTCGGAGAGTATATGGTAAATGTTGCCGAGCGGACCTTGAACGAGGTGGATGTGGTGCTGTGGCTCGTAGAACCGACGACTTTCATAGGAGCCGGCGAGCAGCATATCGCGAAGCAGCTTAAGAAGGTGAAGACTCCGGTGGTGCTTGTGATCAACAAGATTGACAGTGTGAAGCGGGAGGAAGTATTTCCGTCGATCGCGGCTTACAAGGATATCTATGATTTTGCGGAGATCGTTCCGGTCTCCGCGAGAAACGGGGATAATACGGATGAATTACTTAAGGTCGTGATGAAGTATCTTCCCTATGGGCCGCAGTTCTATGATGAAGAGACCGTTACGGACCAGCCGGAGCGTCAGATCGTGGCGGAGCTGATCCGGGAGAAGGCGCTTCACTGTCTGGAGGATGAGATCCCTCACGGGATCGCGGTGGCGATCGACCGCATGAAGACGAATAATAAAGTCATGCATATCGACGCGACGATCATCTGCGAGCGGGATTCGCACAAGGGGATAATTATTGGCAAACAAGGAAATATGTTGAAAAAGATCGGCAGCACCGCCAGGTATGAGATTGAAAGAATGCTGGAAATGCAGGTAAATCTCAAGCTTTGGGTCAAAGTGAAGAAGGATTGGCGGGACAGTGAATTCCTGATGAAAAATTTTGGATATCGGGAAGAAGAATAAAATAATGTGCTTCCGGGACACCCTAATCTTGTAAAGATATTTGTCAGGGATGAGGTGACATCATGGAAGAAGATTACTGGAAGCGGTTTCTTGAATCAGGGAAGATCAAGGATTATCTGTATTATAAAGGGATGGCAATCTGCAAACAGGTCATAGACTACTATGAAAGCGGTGAAAGCGGTGAATCAGATTACAGTAACCGGCATGGTGCTTGCAGCGACACCGGTTGGTGAATACGACAGACGCATAGTTGTCCTTACGAAGGAGAGAGGGAAGATCGCGGCATTTGCGAGGGGGGCGAGGAAGCCCAACAGCGCGCTGGTGGGAGTGACGAGCCCGTTTTCTTTCGGGGAATTTACCGTTTATGAGGGGCGGACATCATATACATTGGTGTCGGCCTCTATTTCCAATTATTTTCAGGAGCTTCGGCTGGATGTGGAGGGTGCGTATTACGGATTCTACTTTATGGAGCTTGCCAATTATTATGCCAGGGAGGCCAATGATGAGACGGCGCTTCTTAAGCTTCTGTACCAGACCATGCGGGCGCTGGTGAACCCTAGGATCCCCAACAGGCTGATCCGGTACATATATGAGCTCAAGGTGATCGCGGTCAACGGCGAAGGGCCGCAGGTATTCGAGTGCGTCTGCTGCAGGTCAGCAGAGCAGGGACAGGTGTTTAGTGTAGAACGGGGCGGTCTTATATGCGGCCGTTGCAGGGAGAAATGTACGGACGGCAGGACGCTGCTGACATCTACGTTATATACGCTTCAATACATTATCTCGTCGCCGGTTGAGAAGCTCTATACCTTCGTAGTGAAGGAAGAGGTCTTAGAGGAATTGGGGAAACTCGTGACGGATTATCTTGCCAGGTATCTTGGAAAACATTTTAAATCACTGGAAATCCTGGAAACAATTATGCAATAATACTTGAAAAGACGAGGGGTTGACGGTATAATAAGAAAATCATAGAAGAAGGTGAGGAAGAGATATGGTAGAAAAGACTATGGACAAGATCGTAGCATTGGCGAAAACCAGGGGGTTCGTTTATCCAGGGTCTGAGATCTATGGCGGGCTTGCCAATACATGGGATTACGGTAACCTTGGAGTGGAATTGAAGAATAACGTTAAGAGGGCGTGGTGGCAGAAGTTCGTGCAGGAGTCCCCGTATAATGTAGGTGTGGACTGTGCGATCCTGATGAATCCTCAGACCTGGGTGGCAAGCGGACATCTGGGTGGATTCAGTGATCCTCTTATGGACTGTAAAGAGTGCCATGAGCGTTTTCGTGCGGACAAGATGATCGAAGATTATGCCCATGAGAATAACATAGATATCGGAGACAGCATTGACGGATGGAGCCATGAGCAGATGGAGGCTTATATCAGGGAGCATGAGATTCCATGCCCGACCTGCGGCAAGCATAATTTCACGGAGATCCGCGAGTTCAACCTGATGTTCAAGACCTTCCAGGGAGTTACGGAGGATGCTAAGAGCATCGTGTATCTGCGTCCGGAGACTGCCCAGGGTATCTTCGTTAATTTCAAGAATGTACAGCGTACCTCCAGGAAGAAGATCCCGTTTGGTATCTGCCAGGTTGGTAAGTCCTTCCGTAATGAGATCACACCAGGTAACTTTACCTTCCGTACCAGAGAGTTCGAGCAGATGGAGTTAGAGTTCTTCTGTGAGCCGGATACAGACCTTGAGTGGTTTGCATACTGGAAACAGTTCTGTCTTGACTGGCTTAAAGCGCTGGGCCTTAAGGAAGAAGAGGTTCGTTACCGCGACCATTCACCGGAAGAATTAAGCCACTACAGCAAGGCTACGACAGACGTTGAGTTCTTATTCCCATTCGGCTGGGGTGAGCTGTGGGGAATTGCTGACAGGACGGACTTTGACCTGACACAGCACCAGAATACTTCCAAGCAGGATATGTCATATTTTGATGATGAGAAGAAGATCAAATATATTCCGTATGTTATTGAGCCTTCACTGGGAGCGGACCGTATGGTTCTCGCGTTCCTGTGCAGCGCATATGACGAGGAAGAGCTTGAAGGCGGCGATATGAGAACAGTCCTTCACTTCCATCCGGCGCTTGCACCGGTTAAGATCGGTGTGCTGCCGCTGTCCAAGAAGCTGAATGAAGGTGCTGAGAAGGTATACGCACAGCTTTCTAAGAAGTATAACTGCGAGTATGACGAGCGCGGCAATATCGGTAAGCGCTACCGCCGTCAGGATGAGATCGGAACACCGTTCTGTGTGACTTATGATTTCGATTCTGAGGAGGACGGTGCAGTAACGGTTCGGGACCGTGACTCCATGGAGCAGGAGAGAGTGAAGATCGACGAGCTTGACGCTTATTTTGCTAAAAAATTTGAATGGTAATATTCTATATAGGGACGTGGTGAATGGTAATTTACTGCGTCCCTAAATTATACTCTAAAATCCATTGTTTACAATGTTGGTGAGTGTTATAATGGCATCATATAGAATGCCGCCGGACAGGCGGCAGGAACAGGAGGAATATAGTATTGAGTGAGAAGAACGACGGACTGATGTGGGCGCTGGTGAAGGAGAAGCCCCAGGAAGGGCTGTGGTTGAAGCGAGTGCCGGTTCCGGAGGTAGGGCCGAATGATGTTAAGATCAAAATTAGGAAGACGGCAATCTGCGGAACGGATGTGCACATTTATCAGTGGAACGACTGGGCGCAGCATACAATCCCGATTGGCTTGACAGCCGGACACGAGTATGTTGGTGAAGTTGTTGAGGTAGGGAACGGAGTCAGAGGATTTAAGCCTGGGTATCTGGTATCCGGTGAAGGTCATATTACCTGTGGGAAATGCAGGAACTGTCTGGAGGGGCATAAGGAGAATTGTAAGGATGCGAAGGGTGTAGGCGTGAACCGTAACGGAGCATTTGCGGAATATCTTGTGATCCCGTCTTCCAATGTATGGCCGTGTAACCCGGCGATCCCGGAAGAGATGTATGCGATCTTCGATCCCTTTGGGAATGCAACCCATACGGCGCTGTCTTATGAGATGCTTGGGGAAGATGTGCTGATTGCAGGAGCGGGACCGATTGGATGTATGGCGGCGGCGATCGCGAAGTTTTCAGGGGCAAGACATGTTGTCGTGACCGATATGAATCCTTACAGGCTGGAGCTGGCCGAGAAGCTTGGAGCTACAAGGACGGTGAATCTGAAGGAAGAGAAGCTTGCGGATGTAATGAAGGATATCGGCATGACAGAAGGATTCGACGTGGGGCTTGAGATGTCCGGGTCACAGGCAGGGCTGCACGATATGATCCATAATATGAAGCACGGCGGAAATATTGCGCTGCTTGGACTCCAAAGAACGGACGCGACTGTGGATCTGGAGACAGTGATCTTTAACGGGCTGAATATCCGGGGAATTTATGGAAGAAAGGTGTGGGATACCTGGTATAAGATGTCTACAATGATTCAGGCGGGACTGGATATTTCCCCGATCATTACACATCATTTTGATATCAAGGATTATGAAAAGGGCTTTGAGGCGATGATTTCCGGACAGTCAGGCAAGGTAATCCTTGATTGGGCGCATGTGAATGATTAAGAATAGAGTAAGAGGGAGATGATATTAAGATGGCACGTAAAAATGATATTTTGAGTATTTATACCAAAGAAGTAGAAGGGATCAAAGAAGCGGGTCTGTTCAAGGGCGAGGCTCCGTTTGTCTCTCCGCAGGGGGCGAGGGTGAAGCTGGAGGACGGAAGAGAGCTTCTTTGCATGTGTGCGAATAATTATCTGGGACTGGGCGATCATCCGCGTCTGATCGAGGCGGCGAAGAGAACCTATGATGAGAAGGGATATGGAGTGGCTTCCGTTCGGTTTATATGCGGAACACAGGATATCCATAAGAAGCTGGAGAAGAAGATATCCGAGTTCCTTGGGACAGACGATACAATCCTGTATTCTTCCTGCTTTGATGCGAATGGAGGATTATTTGAGACGATCCTGACGGCAGACGATGCTGTGATCAGTGATGAGCTGAACCATGCGTCTATTATTGACGGTGTCCGTCTGTGCAAGGCAAAGAGATTCCGCTATAAGAATAACGATATGGGCGATCTGGAGGCGAAGCTTAAGGAGGCGGACGAGGCCGGTGCGAGGATCAAGCTGATCGCGACGGACGGTGTGTTCTCCATGGACGGGATCATCTGCAACCTGAAAGGCGTATGTGATCTGGCGGATCAGTACAATGCGCTGGTGATGGTGGACGACAGTCATGCGGTTGGATTCGTAGGCAAGACCGGGCGCGGGACGCCGGAGCATTGCGGTGTACAGGGGCGTGTGGATATTATCACGGGAACTCTGGGCAAAGCTCTCGGAGGAGCATCCGGCGGATATACGTCAGGCCGCAGAGAGATCATTGACCTTCTGCGCCAGAGAAGCCGCCCGTACCTGTTCTCTAATTCCCTGGCGCCGGCGATCGCGGGGGCTAGTATCGAATTATTCGATATGCTGGATGAGAGTACCGAGCTTCGGGATCATCTGGAGGAAGTAACGGCATACTACCGCAAGGAGCTGGTGGACAATGGATTCGATATCATTCAGGGAACTCATCCGTGTGTGCCGGTGATGCTGTATGACGAGAAGACGGCGGCTGAATTTGCGAAGCGGATGATGGAGAAGGGAGTCTATGTGGTGGCGTTCTCTTATCCGGTGGTTCCGAAAGGGAAGGCAAGGATCCGTACACAGGTATGTGCGAGCCATACAAAAGAGGATATAGACTTTATTGTAAAGTGCTTCAAAGAAGTAAGAGAAGAGATGAAATAGGGAGAGAATAAAATTTAAGGAGGAGTCAGGATATGGGCAAGGAAAATATTTGGAAATCATATGCCGCACCGGCGCGCAGGGAGTTGGAGAGGATCAGCGATGATTATAAGGCGTGTCTGGATGCGGGTAAGACGGAGCGTGAGTGTGTGAAGCTTACGGTGGACAGGATTGAGAAGAAGGGATACAAGTCTCTGGAATCGGTTCTCAAGGCCGGACAGCCGCTGAAGTCCGGGGATAAGGTATATGCGGTGTGCATGGACAAAGCCATTGCGGTATTCCATATCGGGAAACGGCCGCTGGAGGAAGGGATGAACATCTTGGGGGCGCATATTGATTCTCCGCGTATTGATATCAAGCAGAATCCGTTATATGAGAGTGATGAATTCGCTTATCTGGATACGCATTATTACGGTGGGATTAAGAAGTACCAGTGGGTTGCGATTCCGCTTGCGCTGCATGGTGTCATTGCGAAGAAGGACGGAACGGTAGTTGAGGTGAATATCGGGGATAAGGATGAGGATCCGGTGTTTGTCATCACGGATCTGCTGGTTCATCTTGCGGCGAAGCAGATGGAGAAGAAGGCCAATGAGGTGATCGAGGGGGAGAAGCTTGATATCCTCTTTGGAAGCTGCCCGCTTGAGCAGGACAAGGATCTGGACAAAGAAGAGAAGGAGGCTGTGAAGTCTAATGTGATGAGGATCCTCAAGGAATATTATAATATGGAAGAGGATGATTTCGCATCGGCGGAGCTTGAGATCGTTCCGGCGGGAAGGGCAAGAGACTGTGGAATCGACAGGAGTATGATACTGGCGTATGGACAGGACGACAGGGTATGTGCGTTCACATCTTTGTTCGCGATCTTGGATGTGGAAGAGGTAGAGAAGACAGCCTGCTGTATCCTGGTGGACAAGGAAGAGATCGGAAGCGTAGGGGCGACCGGTATGCATTCCCGTTTCTTCGAGAATGTGATCGCAGAAATGATCGCGTTGGAGGGAAGCGAGTCTGAGCTTAAGGTAAGACGTGCGCTGCAGAACTCAAGGATGCTTTCTTCTGATGTAAGCGCGGCGTATGACCCCATGTTCGCAGAGGCATTTGAGAAGCGCAGTTCAGCCTTCTTCGGGAAGGGTCTGGTATTTAATAAATTTACCGGAAGCAGGGGCAAAGGCGGCTCCAATGATGCGAACGCCGAATATCTGGCGCGGATCAGGAAAGCGATGGAGGACCACGAGGTGGCGTATCAGTTCGCGGAGCTTGGCAAGGTAGACGTCGGCGGAGGCGGAACGATCGCCTATATCATGGCGAATTACGGGATGGAAGTCATCGACAGCGGCGTACCGGTATTAAGCATGCATGCGCCGTGGGAAGTGACCAGCAAGGCAGATGTATATGAAGCATACAAAGGCTACAAAGCATTTTTGCTCGAGATGTAGGAAGAGGGATAGGATATGAGTAGGCCGATTAAGGTTGCGATAGCCGGATTGGGGAACCGGGGAAGAGATAATTACGGGAAGATCGGGATGCTTTATCCGGATAAGATGGAGATTGTTGCGGCGGCGGATATCGATCCAAAGAAGGTTGCGCTTGCGGCAGAGGAATTCCGTCTGCCGAAGGAAGCTTGTTTCTCCAGTGCGGAGGAGATGCTTGCCGAAGAGAAGCTTGCCGACGTCATGGTCATCGCGACACAGGACCGGCAGCATGTAGGGCATGCCATCGCGGCGCTTGAGAAGGGGTATCATCTCCTTCTCGAGAAGCCGGTGTCGCCAGAGGTGGAGGAATGTCAGAGGCTTGCCGAGGCGGCGAAGCGCTGCGGGCGGAAGGTAGTGGTATGCCATGTGCTCCGCTATACGCCCATCTACCAGAAGGTGAAGGAACTTCTGGAGGAAGGTGTGATCGGGGATGTGGTATCCATCATGGCTTCCGAGAATGTAGGATGGTATCATCAGGCGCACAGCTTCGTGCGCGGGAACTGGTCCAATTCAAAGGAGACGAGCCCCATGATCCTGCAGAAATGCTGCCACGATATGGATCTGTATCTCTGGCTTGCGGGGAAGACCTGCGAGTCGGTGACGTCTTACGGAGACACGTATCTCTTCAAGAAGGAAAAAGCACCGGCCGGCTGTACGAAGCGATGCCTGGACGGCTGCAAGGTGAAGGAAGCCTGTCCATTCGACGCGGAGAAGATCTACCTGGACAATGAAGAGACCGGTTTCCGGAAGGGGAACAGGCAGTGGCCGTTAGACGTGCTGGTGCCGTCCGGTCCGACGGAGGAGAAGATCATGGAGGCGCTTCGGGAAGGAAGATACGGCCGGTGTGTATATCACTGTGACAATGACGTGGTAGATCACCAGGTGGTGAATCTTAAGATGACCGACGGGACGACCATGAGCTTCACGATGTGTGCCTTTACGCCGGAGATCTCCAGGTATGCCAGGTTCATGGGCACCAAAGGCGAGATGCGTGTGAATATGGTGGGGAAGATCGAGAACTGTGAGATCAGTATCCGGAGATTCGACAGCAGGATGTCGGTGGAGACTGTCAATGTGGCAGAGCTTGCCGGGGATTTCTCGGGACATGGAGGCGGAGATGAGCGTATGCTGGTGGAATTCCTGGATATGATCAGCGGCGAGAAGGAAGAGAGTTCTTATGTGACCTCTCTTGACAAGTCTCTGGAGAGCCATTACTGTGCGCTGGCTGCGGAGTATTCCAGAACTCATGGCGGGCGTCCGGTCAGGATGGCGGAATTTACGTAACAGTTCAGAGTAAGAACCGGGAGGTACGGATGAGGATAGAAAACACGGAGAAAAGTACGGAAGAGTATATCGTGAAAGAGACCTGGGGAACGATGACCCTGGGTCAGAAGATAGAATATCTGTGGATGTATTATAAGGGATGGTTTGCCGGGGCGCTGTGCCTGGTGCTGGTGATCTGTATCGGAGTGTCGATGTACAAGGGGATACGCACGAAGGTTCTGTTAAATGCAGTCGTGATCGGCGGCAATGACTTGAAGGCAGAATGGCTTGAGGAATCATTTGCCCGGTACGCGGATATCAGTGAAAAAGACGGGGTCTTGCAGATCCGGACAAATATACCGGACGACGGCGGCAAGATGACGAGCACGACGGCGCTTACGACACTGATGGGAGCGGACGCCATAGACGTGCTGGTCTGTCCCGAGCGTGTCTATGAGGATTATAGCGGGCACGATGGATTCCTTGATATGAAGGAGCTTCTGGGTGAGGAGGCGGGCGGAAACGGTGATACCATACTTGACGACGGAGTACGCCTGAAGGATGAGAATATCCTGAGCAAAGAAGAGATGACGACCTATGATGAGATCTATGTGGCGGTTCCTGTCAACAGCCAGAATCCGGAGACGGCGGTAAAGTTTATAGAATATCTCCTGCAGTAACCGGTTGAAAATATCAATTGGAAACTATTTGGAAATACTTGACGAATACTGGTAAAACCAGTAAAATATTATGTGCGACTTAGAAAAATATATAGTTTTTAGGAGGTCATGACAAATGGCAAAATGGGTTTATATGTTCACAGAGGGTAACGCAACCATGAGAAATCTTCTCGGTGGTAAGGGCGCGAACCTTGCTGAGATGACAAGCTTGGGCCTTCCGGTGCCGCAAGGCTTCACGATCACAACCGAAGCCTGCACACAGTACTATGAAGACGGAAGAACGATCAATGACGAGATCATGGAACAGATCATGGAAGCTGTTACGAAGATGGAAGCTATCACAGAGAAGAAGTTCGGTGATAAGGAGAATCCGCTTCTTGTCTCCGTACGTTCCGGTGCAAGAGCATCTATGCCGGGTATGATGGATACGATCCTGAACCTTGGCCTGAATGAGGACGTTGTTGAGGTATTGGCAGAGAAGTCTGGCAATCCGCGTTGGGCATGGGACTGTTACAGAAGATTTATCCAGATGTACTCAGACGTAGTTATGGAAGTTGGCAAGAAGTATTTCGAGGAACTGATCGACAAGATGAAGGAAGAGAAAGGCGTTAAGCAGGATGTTGAGCTTACCGCAGACGATCTGAAGGCGCTTGCAGGACAGTTTAAGGCAGAATACAAGGAGAAGATCGGACAGGACTTCCCGACAGACCCGAAGGAGCAGTTGATGGGCGCGATCAAGGCTGTATTCCGTTCATGGGACAACCCAAGAGCTAATGTTTACCGCCGTGATAATGATATCCCGTATTCATGGGGAACCGCCGTTAACGTACAGTCTATGGCATTTGGTAACATGGGCGACGACTGCGGTACAGGTGTTGCATTTACCCGTGACCCTGCTACAGGAGAGAACGGCCTGTTTGGCGAGTTCCTGACCAATGCACAGGGCGAGGACGTAGTTGCTGGTGTCCGCACACCTATGCACATTTCCGAGATGGAACAGAAATTCCCAGAAGCATTTGTTCAGTTCAAGAAGGTATGCGAGACTCTTGAGAAGCACTACAGAGATATGCAGGATATGGAGTTTACAGTAGAGCACGGTAAGCTCTTCATGTTACAGACACGTAACGGTAAGAGAACGGCACAAGCTGCTCTTAAGATTGCATGTGACCTCGTTGACGAAGGTATGAGGACTGAGGAAGAGGCAGTAGCTATGATTGATCCTCGTAACTTAGATACACTTCTTCATCCGCAGTTTGACGCTGCTGCGCTTAAGGCTGCTGCACCGATCGGAAAGGGACTTGGAGCTTCTCCGGGAGCTGCATGCGGTAAGGTTGTATTTACGGCAGAGGATGCTGTAGAGTGGCATGCAAGAGGCGAGAAGGTTGTTCTGGTACGTCTTGAGACATCACCGGAGGATATCACAGGTATGAAGTCCTCACAGGGTATCCTGACTGTACGCGGCGGTATGACAAGCCATGCAGCCGTTGTTGCGCGCGGTATGGGTACATGCTGTGTATCCGGATGCGGCGACATCGCTATGGACGAGGAGAACAAGAAGTTTACATTGGCCGGCAAGGAATTCCACGAGGGAGATGCGATCTCTATCGATGGTACGACAGGTAACATCTATGATGGAATTATTCCTACCGTTGACGCTAAGATCGCCGGAGAATTCGAGCGTATCATGACATGGGCAGATAAGTACAGAAGACTGGGTGTGCGTACCAACGCAGACACACCGGCAGACGCTAAGAAGGCAGTTGAGCTTGGCGCGGAGGGTATCGGTCTTTGCCGTACAGAGCATATGTTCTTCGAGGAAGACAGAATTGCTGCATTCCGTGAGATGATCTGTTCTGATACCGTAGAAGAGAGAGAAGCAGCGCTTGAGAAGATCCTGCCATATCAGCAGGGAGACTTCGAGGCTCTCTATACAGCACTGGAAGGCAATCCGGTTACGATCCGTTTCCTTGATCCGCCGCTTCATGAGTTTGTTCCTACAGAGGAAGAGGACATCAAGAAGCTTGCTGACGCTCAGGGCAAGTCCGTAGAGGATATCAAGACGCTGATCGAAGGTCTGCACGAGTTCAACCCTATGATGGGTCACCGCGGATGCCGTCTTGCGGTTACTTATCCGGAGATCGCAAAGATGCAGACCAAGGCTGTTATCCGTGCCGCTATCAATGTGAAGAAGGCTCATCCGGATTGGACGGTTAAGCCGGAGATCATGATTCCGTTGATCGGCGAGATCAAAGAGCTTAAGTATGTTAAGAAGTTCGTTGTTGAGACTGCAGATGCAGAGATCGCGGCGGCAGGTATCGAGCTTGAATATGAAGTTGGTACGATGATTGAGATCCCAAGAGCGGCCCTTACTGCTGACGAGATCGCAACTGAGGCTGATTTCTTCTGCTTCGGTACGAATGACCTGACACAGATGACATTCGGATTCTCACGTGATGATGCAGGTAAGTTCCTTGAGGGATACTATGATGCTAAGATCTATGAGAACGATCCGTTTGCGAAGCTTGACCAGACAGGTGTTGGTAAGCTGATGGAGACCGCTATCAAGTTAGGTAAGCCGGCGAATCCGAAGCTTCACATCGGTATCTGCGGCGAGCACGGCGGAGATCCAAGCTCTGTAGAGTTCTGCAATAAGCTTGGCCTGGATTATGTATCCTGTTCACCGTTCCGTGTACCGATCGCAAGACTGGCAGCGGCACAGGCGGCTATCGCACAAAGATAGGCGTGAGCAATGTTTATATCTAAATAATCATAAGCGTATCATTAGAAATAGTGGTACGCTTATTTTTTTGTCTGAATCGTACCTTGCACAAAACGGTAAAGCCAGTTTGGAAAGGATGCTGCTTACCCGCAGGAATGCACCAAATATTATCCTCCGAATATACTATTGCAAATAGTTCCCCTTTCCCTATCCGGAAGGGGCAGATTCGGGAGTGATTTGATTTATGGAAGAAAAGAAGAATCCGCTGGTCAATACATGTAATTTCTCGGGCGGCAGACCGATCATGGTCGACCTGCCCTATCCGCCGATACAGGTAAAAGAGAGGAACCGCGCCTATGCAGATCTGCTCAGTGTGGATTACTGCGGCGCTGTATCGGAGATGTCCGCCATTACACAGTATATTAATAACGAGAACCGCCTGTCCCATGAGATGTGCCAGATGGCGAGGACGCTTCTGGGTATCGCAATGGCGGAGATGATGCACCTGCAGAAGCTTGGCGAGCTGATCTGTCTGCTTGGCGGCCAGGTGGATTTCACCGCGAAGATGAGGAACGGGAGACGGCGGATGTGGACGCCGGAATATTTGAATATCCCGGGAAATGTACAGAAGATGCTGTCAGCGGATATAGAGGCGGAGAGGGCGGCGATCAGCCAGTACGAAGCGCATATGCGGGTGATAGAAGACTGCCATGTGAATGCGGTGCTGGCAAGGATCATCCAGGATGAGGAATACCATATCATGCTGCTGCGGTCATTGATCAAAGGCTGCCGGGAAATCTCCTGATATGTTTTGTCTGCCGCATTGCAGAACGGCGCTCATATCATCAGGAAGCGGAGCAGTAAATTCCATAGCGTTTCCTGTGATCGGATGTGTGAATGCAAGCCGGTGTGAGTGCAGCGCCTGTCTGTCTATATATTCCATATCAGGATTATACAGGTAGTCTCCGATCAGCGGATATCCGAGATGCTTCATATGTATCCGGATCTGGTGAGTCCGTCCTGTCTCCAGGCGCAGGGATATCAGGCTGTGGCCGTTTCGTTCGTCCACGACCCGATAATGGGTGACGGCCGTCTCCCCATGTTCGAAGTCTACCGTCCGTTCAATGATGGTTCCGGGCTTGCGGGCAAGGGGAGCGTCGATCGTGCCGGACTGCGGCAGCACATGTCCGCGCACGATGGCAAGATACTCTCTGTGGATAGCATGCCTGCGCACCATATCGGATAGGATGCTGCCGCTGACTAAGTGCTTCGCGACGACGGTAAGGCCGGAGGTGTCTCGGTCCAGACGGTTGCAGCAGCGGAAGATAAAGGGCTTGCCCTGCTCCTGGTAGTACCAGGCCAGGGCATTTGCCATGGAATTCGTGTAGTTATTGAGAGAAGGATGGATCGGCATACCGGCAGGCTTGTTGATCACGATGATATCCTCGTCCTCATATACAATGTCAAGAGGAAGCTTCACGGGAGGAATCTTCCCGGAGCATTCCGTCTCGCAGATGCAGACACGGAGCCGGTCTCCTGCCGCAAGCTTCTGTCTCATATAGTAATGAATACCGTTCACCAGGATGCTCCCAGGCATCCGCTTGATCTCCGTAAGATTCTGGCAGGAATATCCCCGCCGCCTGAGAAATTGCTCAACTCTGAGTCCGCCGTCTGTCTCGTCTACCAGATACTCAATCGTCCGATTCATCTTAACATCTCTCCTCTTGATACACATTTCAGCCGCCGATTGCGATAGCGTGATGTCTCTATTCTAGCATATTTGCCGAAGGATGTGCAGCCTGGTTAGGAATTACAACTTTTCATACATATATTCTTACATTTCATACAAAAACTATTGCGTATTTTCTGAAAAAAGGTAAAATATGTACAGAAATGAGAGATGGCCATCTCAGAAAATGTGCGAAAAAATGAAAATGGAGGATGGGGTAACAAATGGAAGAAAAGAAAAAAAGATTTTCGATTTCTCTTACAACACAGATCCTGATTGCAACCTTTGGAGGTATTGCATTCGGCGCGGTCATCGGCGAGTGGGCGGCTAATTTGAAATTTATCGGCGACATATTCCTTCGACTGATCCAGATGTCGGTAGTGCTTCTCGTTATGTCCGCAGTGGCGGCAGTAGTAGGGAGCGGAGACGGTCAGGATGTCGGTAAGATGGGATTTCATACATTCAAATGGATCATCTTCTTTACCGTGATCTCTGCGGGCTTTGGCGTGATACTGTCCATGCTCTTTAAGCCGGGCGTGGGTATTGCTCTTGGCAGCGCGGAGGATATCGCGAATGCAACGGTGGAATCTGCTTCCCTGCAGGATACGATACTGGGATTCGTACCTACGAACGTGATCAATTCTATGTCAGAAGGAGCCATGGTTCCGTGTATCGTATTCGCATTGTTCTTCGGTATTGCGATGGGCGCCTACACGAAGCAGAGCGGCAACCGTGTCATGGTTGACTGGGTACAGGGATTGAACGCAGTCATCACGAATATTATCAAGACGGTCATGAATATCGCACCGATCGGTATCTTCTGCCTGTTGGCTAATGTTGCGGGCTCTACAGGGCTGAAGGTTATCATTCCGATGCTGAAGTTCTTAGGGCTGCTCCTTATCGGCGATGCGATCCAGTTCCTGATATTCGGACCGCTTACGGCGGCATTGTGCAAGGTAAATGTCGCGAAGATGCCGAAGAAGTTCGCGAAAATGTCCATTATGGCCATTACCACCACTTCCGGCGCGATCTGTCTGCCAACAAAGATGGAGGATGCGGTTACGAAGTTTGGTATCAGCCGCAAGGTTGCAGACTTTACCGGACCGATCACGATGTCCATGAACAGCTGCGGCGCTGCCCAGTGCTATGTTGCGGCGATCTTCTTCATAGCACAGTCTACCGGAATCGAGATGACGGTATACCAGATGGGTATGGCGATATTGTTATCCTGTCTGATGTGTATGGGTACAATCTCTGTACCCGGCGGTTCTGTTATCGTGTATACCTTCCTTGCTTCTTCACTGGGACTTCCGCTTGAGAGCATCGCGGTATTGATCGGTATCGACTGGTTCGCGGGAATGTTCCGTACATTGATGAACGTAGATGTGGATGTCATGGTAGGCCTTTTGGTGGCGAGCAAGCTTGGCGAGCTGGACCGCGACGTCTACAACGAGAAGAAGACAGTTGCTTATTAATTAAGGTTTCGGATCACATTTTGAACATACATACCTCTCTTCGGGGCCTTCGGTGCATCTATCGGAGGCCTCGAAGAGTTTTTGTTGTATCCCTTCGGGAAATATGCTACAGTTATTTTAAGAAGATGGGAGGAGAGCACATGAAGGAGAATACACTGGTGTTTGAATTGATTCTTAATATCGGCCTTCTCGTACTGGTTGCAAACCTGCTCTCCAAGTTCCGTCTGATCCAGAATCTGCTCGTGCAGGAGCAGAGGAGCTTCAAGAGCCAAACCCTGCTGTCCGTTATATTTGGAGGAGTGATAGTGCTGTCCACTTATACGGGGATAGATGTCGGTTCCTACAGCTTGAATACGCGGGTGATCGGTGCGATGACGGCGGGGCTTCTCGGCGGGCCGATCGTAGGGCTCTATGCATCCCTGATCGGCGCGGTCTATGTGTATTTCTTTTCTTCTCCGCAGGCATTTGCCATGGCGTCGGCATTCTCTACGATGTTATTCGGCCTTCTCGGCGGGGGATTCTATCCGTATTTTCAGCGGGGCAAATGGAAATACAAGGATCTGTTTCTTCTGACTTGTTTTGCGGAAGTCTGTGATATGGTGTCGCTTCTTCGGTTCACCGTGCCGGTCCAGATGGCATTGAATACCATACTGGAGATCTCCGTGCCGATGATCGTGATGAATGCCGTCGGTATTCTGATATTCATCTCAAGCTTCAACAATGTGTTCGTCCAGCAGGATCTTGAGAGGAGCCGGCAGCTTCAGCAGGCGTCGGAGCTGATGAAGAAATGTCTTCCGCAGCTCCTTAAGGGACTTGAAGATAAGGAAAATATGGAGAAGTTCGCGAGGATCATCCTGGAAGAGACGGATTGGGCAGGAGTCATGGTTACCAATAAGAATGAGATCATAGCGGACTGTCAGCGGGAAACATCCGAACAGCTTCAGCCGGAATCAGGAATTCCGGATATCGGGGTCAGGGCGATGGAGACCCGGGAGCTTGAGACGATGTATCGGGTACCGCATAGCAGCACGTGGTATGAGTGTATGAAGGATTATTCGCTGGTGGCGGCGCCGATCGTGATCCGGGAACAGGCGATCGGCTGTCTGATCGTGTGGGTGAAGAAGCAGTGGGTATTCCGCCAGAGTGAACTGGAGCTGCTCTCTCATCTGGTGCTCCTAAGCTCTTATCAGATCGCGCTTGCAGAGCTGGAGCGCCAGAAGGATATGTGCCGGAAAGCAGAGTTTAAGGCATTGCAGTTCCAGGTGAATCCTCATTTCCTCTTCAATGCGCTGAATACCGTGTCCTGTGTGTGCCGGGAGGATCCGGAGAGGGCGAGGGAGCTTCTGATCATCCTTGCAAATTATTTCCGCTATAATCTGGATTATGATGCGTATATGGTGCCCATGGAGGAAGAGATGGATCATGTGAGGGACTATCTGGAGCTTGAGCAGGCGCGGTTTGAGGAGAAGCTTGTGGTTACCTATGATGTCCCGGAGTACATGGATATCAGGATCCCGACTTTGATCCTGCAGCCGATCGTAGAGAATGCGGTGCGCTATGGTATGAACAGGGAGGGCAAACGAGTTGTCTCGATCTGCGTGAGGGAGACGGCAGACGGGTATCTGGTACAGATCAGGGATGAAGGAAAAGGAATCGGGGACGATATCCTTGAGAAGCTTCGGAGCGGTCAGGCGATCGGGAACAGTATCGGGCTTAGCAATGTGCATAAGAGAATGAAGAGTACATATGGGGAAGAGCATGGACTTCGTATCACAAGCTCCGGGCAGGGAACCTGTGTGGAATTACATTTTGTGAGGAGGAAGGGTCTATGAGGATTGCGGTAGTTGACGATGAGAGACCGGCCAGAAGTGAGTTTAAGCACCAGATATTGCAGCTTCTTCCGGAGGCGCAGGTCGATGAAGGCGAGAACGGAGCGCAGGCGCTTGAGATGGCGGGGGAGGAGAGATACGATATATTTTTCCTGGATATCAATCTGGGTGACATTAACGGTACCGTTCTTGTAAATGCATTGAAGAATATGCAGCCGGAGATGAAGATCATATTCGTGACGGCATATTCCGAGTATGCCGTGAAGGCGTTTGAACTGGAGGTGGACGACTATATCCTGAAGCCCTTCGACCGGAGACGTCTTGAGAAAATGCTGAGGAAGTGCAGATTCGGGAATCCTTCGGTACAGGAGAACGTGAAGCCGGAGGCAAGGAAGCGGATCGCGATCAATACGGACGGAAAGACCATTTATGAAGAGGTGGGAAATATCGTCTATATCGAGACCTGCAACCGCGGCTGTATGATCCATACTGACAAGAACGAATACTATGAGGGGAAAACCATCGGCGATTTTGAGAAGCGGCTTAAGGATATGGGATTTTTCAGAAGCCAGAAGAGCTATCTGATCAACCTGGGGAAGGTGAAGGAGTTATTTCTGTGGGGGAATAACAGCTTCGCGGTGAAGATGGAGGGTTACGACAAAGAGGTGCTTCCGGTGGGCCGGGAGAAGATCAAGGTCTTGCGGCAGTTGTTGGGGGGATAACGATGCGCTGTATTGGCTGTCTGAACTGTTACGGCCGTGCAGCCGCGATGATAGGAGTGAAAAAAGATATGGAGAAATTAAGCACCCTGTGTTATATAGAGCGTGACGGCAAATACCTGATGCTGCACAGGACGGTGAAGAAGAACGATGTGAATAAGGATAAATGGATCGGCGTGGGCGGTCATTTTGAGGCGGACGAGAGCCCTGAGGAATGTCTTCTGCGCGAGGTAAAGGAGGAAACGGGCTATACGCTGACGTCCTATCGGTATCGAGGACTTGTGACCTTCGTATCGGGAAATGGCGTTACGGAGTATATGTCATTATTTACGGCGGACGGATTCGAAGGAGAGGCGATCCCCTGCGACGAGGGAGAGCTTGAGTGGGTAGATATAGATAAGGTGGAGGAGCTGAACATCTGGGAGGGGGATAAGATCTTCTTCCGGCTATTGGCCGAGAACAGGCCGTTCTTCTCTCTGAAGCTTGTGTACGATGGACATGACGGACTGATCTATGCGGCGCTTGACGGAGAGACGATGGAGCTGCCGGCTGCCAGGTGAAGGGAGAGGCTTTAGATGGAATACATTTCTGCGAAAACAATTGTGACGAAGACGAAGGCTCCTGCAAAGTGGTTCGGAATTGATTACAATATGAATATTTATAAGGGGTGCTGCCATGGCTGTATATACTGTGACAGCCGTTCGGACTGTTATGGAGTGGAGAATTTCGATCAGGTGCGCGCCAAAGAGAAGGCGCTGGAGATCATCCGGCAGGCGCAAATGTCCGGAGCGAGGTTCATCTATCCCGCATTCGGCATGACCCTGCGGGGGAATCAGAGAGACTGGGATTGATTGCGAATCTGAAGATTGAGGATGATGATTTTATGTCACTTGTGGTAGAGGACTCTTTTTTTAGCAGGATGACGGGAATGACGGAATTAATTTTGTAAGATTGGCAGGCATCGTTTCCCAGAGATGTTCCCAGATATCCCTTTTGATTTTTGGAATATCTGTAAGTGTCTCATAAAATAGCGTTCTTAACGGCTGTTAATTGTTGATTAGAAAATTTATGCGATAGGAATACTATAATTAAAGCCGAAGCCGATAAGTAAACTTAAGTTAGATAATTTTATGATTTTTAATCAGTTGGATGTGGAGCTTTCACCTAATATCAATATCATCTGCGGTGAGAATAACATAGGAAAGACTGCATTGATAAAACTGTTATATTCTTGTATGAAGGGATATGTGAATGCTAGTATTTCAAAAGGCGATTGTTCAAAAGATAAGATTGAAAGTATGTTAGTGAGCAAACTTCAGGGGGTATTTCGTCCGGATAAGGATATAGTGGGCAGGCTTGTAAATAGAAGGCAAGGAAGTAGCCGTACAGGGATTAATATATATTTTGAAGATGATTCGGTATTGCAGATAGGATTTAGTAATCGTCATGAAAAACATATTGAAATATTGAATGATAATATGTTGAACCTCGGAGAGATGAGTCCGGTTTATATTCCGCCGAAAGAGATTATTTCTGCTACGGAGAATTTTGGTTCACTTTATGCCGATTATCATATTGCTTTTGAGGAAACATACTATGATTTGAGCAGATTACTAGTACATCATTGCATTAATTCTTGAGTAATAAGCGCTTGCTATCCATGCCATCTGCACGCCTACGAACCTAGATGTAGCCCGCTGCACCGTCGGTTCGTAGACGCACAGCTGACACGAATATCAAGCACTATTACTTCAAGATTAATGCAATGATGTACTAGAGAAACCATTAAGGAGAGGATCGAATACTGTTGAACAAAATAGGGTATGCTGTATGGAATGTGAAGAAAAGTTTATTGAAGAGAGTGGATTAAGATTTATATTTGATAGAGAAAGTTGTATTACCCAATTTGATGAGGGATAATAATTATTATATTGATAAGACATAATTTATTCGAGATCTGATCAATACAAGGGGAAGTGTAAATCTATTTATACGCCCCCGCAGATTTGGGAAGAGCCAGATAGAAGCTCTGATTTCCGGTGAGGCAGTAGAGAAGGCACTGGTTCTGGAACTAACTTATCCGGATCTGGGAAGTGAAGATCCGGATGAGCGTCAGACATATCTGTGGAGCGTACTTTATGCGACAGGGTATCTGACAGATGAGGACAGGCCTAAGAACGGGAACCACAAACTTGTGATTCCGAATCGAGAAGTATTAGGAATTTATGAGAAAAGAATTCGTTCTTGGTTTAAAGTAAGAATTGTAAGTGATACGGTTAGATGGCAACAAGGTGACTACAAAGAGGTGCAGCGGTTATTTAATGAATTTATGTCTATGTCTATCTGTATCAGGGACACATATGTGAGAAAGGAAATGAAAGAGAATTTTTATCACGGTATGCTGTTGGGGCTTTGCAGGCGGAGGGCAGTTGGAGCGTAGCGTCGAATGTGGAATCAGGAATCGGCTATACGGATATCAGACTGTAAGTTCCGTCAGCGAGGATACGAGAGTATTTATTCGGCAAGGAAGGTGGGCGTATGGGAAAAGTATTTAATGTGACTGCTGATTGTAAGCCAGGGGAACATTATATGGTGAATCTTGACGGGCGGCTGTCAGAGGTAAAAGAGTTAGTTGACGCAGGGAAATATTTTACGATCAACAGGGCCAGACAATATGGAAAGACCACGATGCTGCGTGCATTAAGAAGATATCTGCAAGATGAATATTATGTAGTGTTGATGGATTTTCAGACCTTTGGAAATGCAAAATTCAAAGATGAGCATACTTTTTCGATTTCTTTTGCAGCTTCTTTTCTGCGGTTACTTGGAAGAAATAATCTGGTGATGCCAGAGAAAATGGAGCAGGCAGTCTTAACATTAAAAAGATTTGTTGCTGAAAAGCCGGAAGGGTTTGAACAGAAAGAACTCTTTGAGAATCTGGGAGAGATCTGCGCTGCTTCGGATAAGCAGATTGTATTGATGATAGATGAAGTAGACAGTGCGGCAAACAATCAGGTTTTTCTGGATTTCTTGTCGCAGCTTCGTGCATGTTATATCGACAGAGATATCCAGCCCACATTTCGATCAGTTATCCTTGCCAGTGTATATGATATTAAGAATTTGAAAAGAAAACTCCGCCCGGAAGATGACCATAAAGTGAATAGTCCGTGGAATATTGCGGCAGAGTTTAATGTTGAAATGAGTTTTTCAATAGAGGACATCCTGGGAATGCTTAAGGAGTATGTAGCAGATCGTCATATAGATATGAATCTTAATGAAATTGTCGGATTGATTCATGATTATACCTCTGGTTATCCCTTTCTGGTATCGAAGCTGTGTAAGATGATGGATGAAGGGATTCCGGGATCGGAAAAAATCTGTTCCAGGAGAGAAGCATGGACCAGGGAAGGGGTTCAAGAAGCTGTCCGAATCATCTTATCCGAGAAAAATACATTGTTTGAATCAATGATAGGGAAATTGAATGATTATCCGGAGTTAAATGAGATGCTTAAAGCGTTGTTATTTACTGGAAAAAGCATTGCGTATAATGCGGATGATCCAGCGGTTGATATGGCAGAAGTGTTCGGGTTTATCAGGAGTCAACAAGGAGTGATCGTGATAGCAAATCGAATTTTCGAGACAAGGCTGTATAATCTCTATCTGTCGACAGCCAAGATGCAAGGGGAGAAGATTTATAAGGCATCTCTACAAGATAAGAATCAGTTTGTTATAGATGGACATCTGAATATGCGTCGGATTTTGGAACGATTTGTGATTCATTTTAATGAACTTTATCATGATAGTACAGAACCATTTATTGAAGAAGTGGGAAGAAAATATTTCCTCCTTTATCTAAGACCGATTATTAACGGAACAGGTAATTATTATATTGAATCACGGACCAGGAATTTAAGACGTACAGATGTAATAGTCGATTATAATGGAGAGCAACATGTGGTTGAAATGAAGATATGGAGAGGGAATGAGTATCATACCCGTGGTGAAGAACAGCTTGTCGGCTATCTGGACGATTATCATACCAAGAAAGGCTATCTGATCAGTTTCAACTTCAATAAGAAGAAAAAGAGCGGTGTACATGAGCTAGTTGTAGGTGATAAAGTCTTGGTAGAAGCAGTTGTATAAATATTGTGAGTGATGGGTTAATGCGAGTATACGGACGGACAGCAGGCTGCCAGCAAACCTGGCAGCCCTCAACACCTTTCTACTCCTAATAATAAAGATTCAATATCCCACCCTCATACTCCGGCAGCACTTCATATCCATCAGAATACCCACTGGCGCCGTTCTCAAGCCGATCTTTCTCATGCACTACCCGCTCCTCAACCTTCTTAGGCGCAGCTTCAATCTTCTGTCCGTCTTGCCATATGGCAAGCTTCCCGTTTCCTTTCCCTTCATAACAGATAGAGAGTGTTTCGCGGATCACGAACTCGGCGTCGGGCAATGAGGGATCTTCCATATACACACGTTGTTTGAGAGGTACGGCAAAGGAACATTGAGTAAAGCTGGGCGTCTCCAGAACATTTTTTGCAAAAGAAGAGCATTTCTCAAAGGCTACCTTATCCTCACCTTTTCCATAGGAAGGTGAGGAAGGCAGTGTGTCAGGCGTATAGGCGGGAATCTTAAACGGAACATCGCTTTCCAGGGTAAAGTAGAGATTCCCGTTCTCCAATAGATACAGCTCTGTGACACGGACGTCTTCTGCCTTGACGCGGCTGTCAAGTCCGGGTATTTTCCAATACAGATTATTGGTGATTACGGACATTATGATTATGGCAATGATCAGAGCGAAGGAACCAAGAGGAATGATCCTCGCCAGGGTCAGCCGGTTGGCGATCTTCTTGAAATCTCTGGCGTCACATGGCAATTCATCCTTAATTGGCGGCAGTTCTTCATCCATTGCTTCCAGATATCTGCGGCAATCTTCGCATTCCGGCAGATGTTCCTCCACCAGATCCATACTCTTTTCGCTGCACACGCGGTCTTTATACAGGGGCAGCAGGTCTCTGATGACATCACAGGATATTTTACTCATATCAATGTCTCCTTTCAGGTTTGTATCAGTTCCCGTATCTTAAGACGGGCTCTGTGATATGTGACTCTCGCCCAGCTCTCCTGTTTATCGAAGATCTCGGCGATCTCTTTGAAGCTTAAGTCTCCCAGTACCCGCAGGGTAAATACTTCTTTGTAAGGATCGTCCAGGCAGTGCAGCAGCTTGTAGATGGACAATGCCTCGTCCTTTTGGATGCAGATAGATTCCACATCAGATTCACCGGGCATTTCTTCCAATAGGTCGGAGTGCACCGATTTCTTCTTGCGGGTGTAGGAGATGTAGAGATTCTTGGCAATCTGGCAGAGCCAGGATTTGACGGAACAGTTTCCGCGGAAATGCTTGATTTCCTTCAAGGCCTTGAAAAATGTCTCCTGCGTAATCTCTTCCGCAATGTTCGGGTCTTTGCTCATCGCGAGAACGAATAGATACACATCTTTGAAAAAACGCTGGTAGATCTCTTCGAAATCAAGCTTCATTCCGTCACCTCCTTTGCCTTTATCTTGCACATTAGACGCATGACCTGCGAATTCGTTACAAAGATTATACGACTTTTTAAAATTTTCGTAAATAAGTATAAAAATGGAAGGGAAATAGGGTATAATATAAATATCATTATAGAAGAAAAGGAGAAAAAGATGGCAGTAATACATTTAACCAAGGATAATTTTAAAGAAGAGGTATTGGAATCTAATGTACCGGTGTTAGTTGATTTCTGGGCAACCTGGTGCGGACCATGCCAGATGGTAGGTCCAGTGGTCGAGGAGATCGCGGGAGAGGTCACGGATGCGAAGATCTGTAAGGTGGACGTGGATGCGAACCCGGAGCTTGCCAGGGATTATAGGGTAATGTCTATTCCGACCCTGATGGTGTTCAAGAACGGGGAAGCTGTGAAGCGGGAAGTGGGTGCGAAGCCGAAGACTGAGATCCTGGATATGCTGAGATAGAGAGCGAACAACGAGCCAGGCGGACATGCCTGCATGCACACCTGGCTCCTGCGGACGTGCTTCTTATCTGATAATAGCATCGATTGTGTACAGCTTCACCAGCTCCGCGATGATATCCACAACCTTGTCCATTCCTTCTGCTGTGATATGCTCATAAGGTCCGTGGTAGGCGTGTCCGGCGGCTCCAAGATTCGGACACGGCAGTCCCATGAAGCTTAACTGGCTGCCGTCCGTGCCGCCGCGGATGGGGAGGATGAGCGGAGCAACACCGGCATTCTCACAGGCGGTCTTGGCGTTGTCTACCAGATGCATGCAGTCTGTGATGATCTCGGCCATATTCTTATACTGCTCCGTAATCGTAAGGGTTACCGTTCCTACACCCCATTTCTCGTTCAGATTCTTCTCGATCAACCGAAGAGTGCGTTTTCTCGCCTCGAAGAACTCCTTATTATGATCCCTGACAATATAATTCAGATGTGCTTCGGAGCATTCTCCCGACATACTTGTGAGGTGATAGAAACCTTCATAGTCTTCGGTGCCCCGCGGCGTCTCCATACCTGGCAGGAGGGAATTGATCTCCATGGCGACCAGGCTTGCATTGATCATGGTATCCTTGGAAGAACCTGGGTGAACGTTGAAGCCCTTGACGTCGAACTGTGCTTTGCAGGCATTGAAGCTCTCGTACTGGATCTCGCCTTCCGTGTCGCCGTCGATGGTGTAGGCATAATCTGCGCCGAATGATTCCACATCAAAATGTGAAGCCCCGCTTCCGACTTCTTCGTCCGGGGTGAACGCGATACAGAGCGGCCCGTGCGGGATCTGTTCCTGCTGAATCCGTTCCACCAGGGTAAGGATCTCGGCGATACCAGCCTTGTCATCTGCTCCAAGGACTGTGGTGCCGTCGGTGGTGATGAGGGTACGACCCTTTAAGTCTCTTAAGTGCGGGAAATTGACAGGGCTTAAGATCAGCCCGCTGTCCCCAAGCGCTAAGTCCTCCCCGTCATAATTCTCTGTGATCATGGGACGGATCTCATGGTCACAGAAGTCCGATACGGTGTCCATGTGGGCGATAAACCCAATGGCGGGCTTGTCTTCAAGCCCTGCGGTTGCAGGCAGCTTGCCGTACAGATAGCACTGGTCGGTGAGCCTAACGTCGGTAAGTCCCAGTTCCTTCATCTCTTCTTCGAGCAGGCGGGCAAGGTCAAACTGGCATTCGGAGGACGGAACCGTCGTGCTGTCCTCATCGCTTGGCGTGCGGATTACCGCGTATTTCAATAATCGTTCGTATGCTTTCATAATCATGTACCTCTTTTCTGGATTTTCTACTTATTAATAAGGACATCTTAACATAAAATCAGAAGGGATGCATTAATAAAGTTACAATTCACAGACTAATCGTCCGCGAACTGTAACGCATCGAGAGTAGTAACTTAATAAATACATCTATTGTAGAAAAATAGTTTGAAGTATGGTAAAATTCTATGTTGAAAGATAGGTATAGGAACCAGGAGGCGGTATAGTCATGAGATTAACTCAGTTATTAGAACGTTTGAGATATGAAGTCAGCCAGGGAAGCGACGGGATCAATGTTACCGAGCTTATCAATGATTCGCGGAAGGTAACGGAAGGAAGCGTGTTTGTCTGCATCAGCGGCGCGGTTTCCGACGGCCATGCTTTTGCCAGAGACGTGGCAGAGAAGGGGGCGGCGGCCCTTGTAGTGGAGAAGGATGTAGATGTCCCGGAGAATGTGACGGTGATCCGTGTCGAGGATACCCGGTATGCGCTGGCGCTGATGTCGGCAGCTTATTTTGGATATCCTGCCGAGAAGCTTAAGGTCATTGGGATCACAGGGACGAAGGGGAAGACCACTACCACTTATATGGTGAAGTCTATCCTGGAGGGAGTCGGACATAAGGTGGGGCTGATTGGTACCATCGAGGCTTTGATCGGCGGCAGGTCTATCCCGGCGAACAATACGACGCCGGAATCTTATACTATCCACAAGTATTTTGCGGAAATGGTTGAGGCGGGGTGCGACAGTGTGGTAATGGAGGTGTCTTCGCAAGGGCTGATGCTTCACCGCACGGCAGGAATCATGTTTGAGATCGGGATCTTCACCAACCTTGGGGAAGACCATATCGGACCGAACGAGCATAAGGATTTCGAGGATTACAAGCGGTGCAAGGGAATTTTGTTTACCCAGTGCCGCCTTGGGATTGCCAATGTGGATGATCCCTGGTATGAGGATGTATTCAAGGGTGCGACCTGCAAGGTTGAGACTTTTGGATTTACAGAGAAGGCAGATCTTCGCGCTGTAGATATCGAGCATATTACGAGGCCCGGGTATCTGGGCGTCAGGTATCATGTGAGCGGACTGATGGATTTTGATGTAGAGATTGATATACCTGGAGATTTCAGCGTATACAATTCTCTGACGGCGATTGCCGTGTGCAGGCATTTTGATGTTCCTGTGGAAAATATACAGAAGGCGCTTAAGGTGGCGAAGGTGCGGGGGCGGATCGAGATGGTGAAGGTATCGGATGAGTTCACCATGATGATCGACTATGCGCACAATGCCATGAGCCTTGAGAGTCTCCTTCATACGCTCAGGGACTATAAGCCGGAGCGGATCGTGACCATATTCGGGTGCGGCGGCAACCGTTCGAAGACCAGGCGCTATGAGATGGGAGAAGTATCGGGGCGTATGTCTGATTTTACGATCATTACTTCGGATAATCCGCGTTTTGAGGAGCCGCAGGATATTATCGATGATATTATCACGGGAATCAAGAAGACGGACGGCGAATATATTGCGGTCTGTGACAGGAAAGAAGCGATCCGTTATTCCATCGAGCATGGCAGGCCGGGGGATGTGATCGTTCTGGCTGGGAAGGGGCATGAGACGTATCAGGAGATCAAGGGTGTGAAGTACGATATGGACGATCGTATCCTTGTGAAGGAAGTATTAGAGGAAATGCATGTACGCTGATATCATTATCGACATTACGCATGAGAAACTGGATAAAATATTTCAATACAGCATCCCTTCTGATCTGGACGGGGTGCTTCAGATTGGTATGGAAGTGATCGTGCCTTTTGGAAGAAGCAACCGGGAGACGAAGGGCTATGTGGTGGGATTTTCCCAAACCACGGAGTACGACGCGGCGAAGATGAAGGAGGTCCTGTGTATTGCGAAGGACAGTGTTGCGATAGAGTCAAGGCTTGTGAATCTGGCGGCGTGGATGAAGGATTATTACGGCGGGACGATGATACAGGCGCTTAAGACGGTCATCCCTATCAAGAAGCAGGAGAAGGCGCGTAAGAAGAGGTATATCCGGCTCTGTGTGGATGTGGAGGCTGGGAGGCAGCGTCTGGAGCATTATCTGCATCTGAACCAGAAGGCGAGAGCAAGGCTTCTGGCGGCGCTCTTAGACGAGCCGAGGCAGGAATATGAGCTTGTCACGAAGAAGCTGAATGTGACCCGGACAGTGGTCAGGGCGCTGGAAGAGCAGGGAATCGTCTCCCTGGAATCAGAGCAGGTCCTTAGGAACCCTGTCCGGCATAAGAGCCGCAGGGAGGAGATACCGGAATATACCAGGGAACAGCAGCATGCGATCGATCGTTTCTGGGAAGACTACAGTCAGGGAATCCGGAGGACCTATCTGGTCTATGGTGTGACGGGAAGCGGGAAGACAGAAGTCTATATGGAGATGATCGCAAGAGTGCTGGATGAGGGCAGACAGGCGATCGTCCTGATCCCAGAGATCGCACTTACATATCAGACGGTCATGAGATTCTACGGGCGGTTCGGCGACCGCGTGTCCATACTCAATTCCAGAATGTCGCAGGGGGAGCGTTACGATCAGATGGAACGGGTGAAGGCCGGTGAGGTGGATGTGATGATCGGCCCGCGTTCCGCGCTGTTTACCCCGTTTCCGCGTCTGGGGCTGATCGTCATCGACGAGGAACATGAGACTTCTTATAAGAGCGAGCAGGTGCCGCGGTATCATGCCAGAGAGACGGCCATCAGAAGGGCCGGGACGGAGAATGCCAGCGTTGTGCTGGGATCTGCGACGCCGTCGCTTGAGTCCTTCTATGCCTGCAAGAACGGACGTTTTCAGATCCTTGAATTGAGGAAACGGGCTGGAGCAGGGGAACTTCCGGCGGTCTATGTGGTGGATATGCGTAAGGAGATGAAGGCGGGGAATCGTTCTATCATCAGCGACCGCCTGAAAAACCTGATAAAAGCGAGGCTTGAGAGGCATGAACAGATCATGCTTTTTCTTAACCGGAGGGGGTATGCCGGATTTGTTTCTTGCAGGTCTTGCGGATATGTAGTAAAATGTCCTCATTGCGATGTATCGTTGTCGTCGCATCGGAACGGGAAGCTGGTCTGCCATTACTGCGGTCATGAGGAAGCGCAGATTACGGTCTGTCCCTCCTGCGGTTCGCAGTATATCGGCGGTTTCCGGGCAGGTACACAGCAGATTGAGGAGTTGGCGGCAAGGCAGTTTCCTGGCGCACGTATCCTGCGGATGGATCTGGATACCACCAGGATGAAGGACGGACATGAGAAGATACTGGAAGC
This sequence comes from Lachnospiraceae bacterium, assembly GCA_910574715.1. Taxonomy (GTDB): domain Bacteria; phylum Bacillota; class Clostridia; order Lachnospirales; family Lachnospiraceae; genus Sporofaciens. Next base: position 66,320 of record CAJTCH010000022.1, read on the forward strand.
ATTTGCCAGTGAAGAGGCGGATATCCTGATCGGGACACAGATGATCGTCAAGGGGCATGATTTCCCTAATGTGACACTGGTGGGGATCCTGGCGGCAGATATGTCCCTGTATTCTAACGATTACCGCGCAGGTGAGAGGACATTCCAATTACTGACCCAGGCGGCGGGGCGCGCCGGACGCGGGAGGAGCAGGGGGGAGGTCGTGATACAGACTTACAGCCCTGAGCATTATAGTATTGAGATGGCCGCGGCGCAGGATTATGAGGGATTCTATGATGCCGAGATGAAGTACAGGGAGCTGATGGGCTATCCGCCGGTGGAACAATTGCTGGCGGTCCTGATGACCGGGCCTTTGGAGGAACTGCTTGATACGGCTGCAAGGTATCTGAAGGATTTCGCGGTGCGCCTTGATAAGAACAGGCAGCTTCAGATTGTTGGCCCTGCAAGCCCTTATGTGGGGAAGGTGAATGATGTATATCGGCGTGTGCTTTATCTGAAAGGCGCCGATTATAAACTGCTGATCGAGGTGAAGAACCGGATGGAGCAGTATATAGAGATCAATGAGGGATTTAAGACTATGAGGATTCAGTTCGATTTTAATCCTATGAATATATTTTAGTAATCATTAAGACCGGGAGGAGAGCAGATTATGGCGATTAGGAAGATCCGTGAGCTTGGAGATGAGGTACTCACGAAGAAATGCAAAGAAGTAACGAAGATGACGCTGAGGAACAGGATCCTCATCAGTGATATGCTGGATACCATGTATGAGGCGCAGGGAGTAGGCCTTGCCGCACCTCAGGTAGGAATCCTTAAGAGGATCGCGGTGGTGGATATTGGGGATGGTCCGGTGGTTTTGATCAATCCGGAGATCTTAAGCACAGCAGGAGAGCAGACAGGGGACGAGGGGTGCTTAAGCGTTCCGGGGAAGGCAGGTACGGTGACCAGGCCGGATTACGTGAAGGTGAGGACTTATACCGAGGATATGGATGTGATCGAGATCGAGGGCGAGGAGCTTCTTGCAAGGGCGCTTTGCCATGAGATTGACCATCTGGAAGGGAAGATGTATGTAGATCTGGTAGAAGGCGGGCTGCGTGACGTGGATTATGAGGAGGAAGAATAGATGAAGATTATATTCATGGGTACGCCGGATTTTTCGGTGGGAACCTTCGAGGCCCTGATAGAAGCGGGGCATGAGATCGTACTCGCGGTTACCCAGCCGGATAAGCCTAAGGGAAGAGGAGAGAAGGTGCAGTATCCGCCGGTGAAGGAGGCTGCTTTTAAGCGTCAGATCCCGGTGTTTCAGCCTAAGAGGGTCAGGGCGCCGGAATGTATCGAAGAATTGAGGAAATACGATGCCGATATAATGGTAGTCATTGCATTTGGCCAGATCCTTCCAAAGGAGATTCTTGAGATGACGCCCTATGGATGTGTGAATGTCCATGCGTCCCTGCTGCCGAAGTATCGGGGGGCCGCGCCGATCCAGTGGGCTGTTATCAATGGCGAGAGGGTGTCCGGCGTGACGACGATGCAGATGGATGAAGGCCTGGATACCGGCGATATGCTGATGAAGACAGAGATTGTCCTTGATGAGAAGGAGACTGGCGGAAGCCTTCATGATAAGCTCGCCAGAGCCGGAGCCGGACTTTGTGTTCAGACGTTAGAGGCGCTTAAGGATGGAACGGTTGTGCGGGAACCGCAGGGGGAGAGCACGACAGAGTATGCCCGGATGCTTGATAAGGGCATGGGCAGGATTGACTGGAGCAAGGATGCGAAGTCCATTGAGTGTTTGATCCGGGGACTGAATCCATGGCCAAGCGCCTATACAGAGTGGAATGGCAGGACCATGAAGATCTGGGAAGCGGATGTGGCGGATATAGATGAAGGCAGGGAGCCTGGGACGGTGATCCGGGTGGAGAGGGACGGATTCTGCGTGCAGACGGGGAGAGGGAGCCTTAAGGTACGCTCCTTGCAGATACCCGGGAAGAAGAGGATGGATGCGGGGGCGTTCCTCAGAGGGTATCAGGTAGATGCGGGGACGGTGCTTTCATAAAGCGGCGCTCCCTGCATGAGCCAGTATTCTGCTAAGTCCTTGTGCGAGCACAAACTTAGTTGAATAACTGCTGTGCGGCTTGCGGACGTTCACCCGCGCCATTCGCAAAACCGCAGCTAAAGCAGCTATCCGCCGCTGCGCGACTCCTTTTTGCTCATAAAGCGGCGCTCCCTGCATCAGTAGCCATCCAACTAAGTCCTTGTGCGAGCACAAACTTAGTTGAATAACTACTGATGCGTGAACTGGGGGAAAAAGTTAAGAATTGTTAAATTTATATGAAAAACAGGTATTTTACCTGTTTTTCATATATAATACTCTGTATGTGGTATTGATATAGTTTGGGAGGCGTATATTTATGTTTTATGGTTTTTATGATCCTACGTATATTCTGGTCGTGATTGGTCTGGCGATCTGTCTGTTGGCGTCGGCTAAGATGCGTTCTACTTTCAATAGATATTCCCGGGTCAGGAATCATTCCGGGCTTACCGGGAGAGACGCGGCGGAGCAGATCCTTCGGCGTGCCGGGATCTATGATGTGCGGGTGGAGCATGTAGGCGGGAATCTGACGGATCACTATGATCCCAGATCCAAGGTGCTGCGGCTGTCGGACGCCACATATGGTTCTACATCCGTTGCGGCGCTTGGAGTTGCTGCACATGAGTGCGGGCATGCGATCCAGCATGATACGGGTTATGTACCGCTGCAGGTTCGGAGTGCGTTGGTTCCGGTTGTGAATTTTGGAAGCTCTATCGCGTGGATCTTGATTGCGATCGGCCTGATTTTTAACAGCCGTTCTTCGATATTATTTTTGAATCTGGGTATACTGGCGTTTTCGCTGGCAGTTATCTTCCAGTTGGTGACGCTTCCTGTCGAGTTTAACGCGTCCAGCCGTGCGATCCATATCCTGGGCGGGAGCGGGATGCTCTACGAGGACGAAGTGAATGCGACGAAGAAGGTTCTGTTTGCGGCGGCGCTTACCTATGTTGCCGGTGCGATCTCATCCATCCTGCAGCTTCTCCGTATCATAATGATCGCGAATAACCGGAGACGTTGATGGAGGAGAGAGGTATGGCGGCATCCGTAAGCGGGCGTGAACTGATTCTTGAAATATTGCTCCAGATTACACGGGACGGTGAGTACAGCCACATTGCTCTTAAGAATGTTCTGGACCAGTACCAGTATTTGGATAAGAAAGAGCGTGCGTTTATCACGAGGGTGGTAGATGGCACGCTTGAACGCATGATTGAACTTGATTATATTATTGACCAGTTTTCTAAGGTTAAGGTCGGGAAGATGAAGCCGGTGATCCGGACGATCATCAGAAGTGCGGTATACCAGTTGAAGTACATGGACAGTGTTCCCGATTCTGCCGCCTGCAATGAGGCCGTGAAGCTGGCGGTGAAGAAGGGATTTGGGAATCTTAAGGGATTTGTCAACGGCGTGCTGCGCAGCATCAGCAGGAACCTTGCAGATATTTCGTATCCGTCCGGGGACGAAGGCCTCTTGGGTTTATCCGTCCGCTATTCTATGCCGGAGTGGATCTTAAGGCAGTGGATGGACGAATATGATGAAGAGACTGCGTGTATGATGGCGGAGGAATTCTTGAAGGAGAAGCTGGTGACGGTCCGTTTTGATCCGGATAAGATCTCCAGGGAAGAACTGGTCGGAATTCTGAAGGAGGAAGGGGTATGTGCGTCAGAAGACACCGCGCTGCCCTGTGCGCTGCATCTTAGCGGCCTGGATTACCTGATGAAGCTTCCAAGCTTCCGGAAGGGATATTATCAGGTGCAGGATATCAGCTCTATGCAGGTGGCCGGCTGGGCGGACGTTAAGGCCGGCGATTATATCATAGATGTCTGTGCGGCGCCGGGAGGCAAGGCGATCCATCTCGCGGAGGCGCTTCGCGGGACAGGCCATGTGGAGGCCAGGGATCTGACAGACTACAAGGTGCAGATCATGCAGGATAATATTATGCGGAGCGGACTTTCGAATATTGAGACGGTGCGGATGGATGCGCGCCGCCTTGATGAGGCGTCTGTCGGGAAAGCGGACATTGTGATTGCGGATCTTCCTTGTTCCGGGCTTGGCGTGCTTGGCAGGAAACCGGATTTGAAATATAAGATGACGCCAGAGAAGCAGAAGGAGCTGACAGCGCTTCAGCGGGAGATATTATCTGTAGTGAAGGAATATGTGAAGAGCGGCGGCAGGCTGCTCTATAGTACCTGTACGATACATCGGGGAGAGAATGAAGACAATGCCGGATGGTTTGTACGGCAGAACCCGGAATTTGGCTTGATCCGGGAACAGCAGATGCTCCCGGGCAGAGACGGCGGAGATGGATTCTATATTGCCATGTTCCGCAGGAACTGACGGGAAGACAGAATAGGACATAGATGAAAGTGATGGATAGAAAAGATATCTGTTCTTATGATTATAGAGAATTGGAAGACGAGATCACTGGGATGGGCGAGAAGTCCTTCCGCAGCAGGCAGATCTATGAATGGCTGCATGTGAAGCTTATCGGTGATTTCGCCGGGATGACGAATCTGTCCAGACAGTTGCGGGACAGACTCGAAGGAGAATATAAGATTGCCGGAATGCGGGTGGCCGAGCATCAGATTTCCAAGGCGGATCCCACAGAGAAGTTCCTGTTTGAACTTGAGGACGGCAACATGATCGAGAGCGTTCTGATGCGGTATACATATGGCAATTCCGTATGCATCTCCTCACAGGCGGGCTGCCGTATGGGCTGCAGGTTCTGTGCATCGGCGATCGGCGGGCTTAAGCGGAATCTTACTGTGTCGGAGATGTTAAGGCAGATCTACCAGATCCAGACGATATCAGGGGAACGAATCTCTAATATCGTGGTGATGGGAACCGGAGAACCGCTTGATAATTATGATAATTTTGTCAAATTCGTTCGTATGGTAAGCGATGAGTATGGATTGAATATCAGTCAGAGGAATATTACCGCTTCCACCTGCGGGATTGTACCCAATATGCGGAGGCTGGCTTCGGAAGGGCTGCAGATCACGCTGGCGTTGTCTCTTCACGGTTCAAACCAGGAGAAGAGGGAGAGACTGATGCCGGTGGCGGGACAGTACGAATTGACAGATGTGCTTGAGGCGTGCGATTATTATTTTCAGGAGACGGGCAGAAGGATTACATTTGAATACAGCCTGGTATCAGGTGTGAACGATCAGCCGGACGATATCAGAGAGCTTACAGGCATTCTGAGGAAACGGAATTGTCACCTGAATCTTATACCGGTGAACCCTGTCAGGGAGCGGGATTACAGGAAGCCGGACAGGGAAAGTGCCCTTGATTTCAAAAATAAACTTGAAAAAAACGGAATTAATGTTACTATAAGAAGGGAAAGAGGCTCTGATATAGACGGAGCCTGCGGTCAGCTCCGCAGACGTTATGCCGGGGAGAACGGCCGCAAACAGGGAGAAACAGATGAAGATATATGCAATGACTGATGTGGGAAGAAAGCGTGAGGTCAACCAGGATTATGTATATGTGACGGATAAGCCGATCGGGCCGTTTCCGAACCTTCTTGCGGTAGCCGACGGGATGGGCGGTCACAAGGCGGGGGATTTTGCGTCCAAATATACGGTAGGAGTCCTGCGGGAAGAACTGGAGAATACTCCCTTGAACAAACCGGAAGAGATTCTGCGCAATGTTGTCAGTATTGCGAATGATAAACTGATCGAAGCGGCATCGGCGGACATCAAGCTGGAAGGTATGGGGACGACATTGGTGGTGGCAACGGTTGTTGGCAATACACTGTATTTTGCCAACGTGGGAGACAGCCGTCTCTACCTGATCAATGAGAAGATACGCCAGATATCCAAGGACCATTCTCTCGTGGAGGAGATGGTCAGGCTTGGCGGGATTAAAGCCGAGGAAGCGAAGAACCATCCGGATAAGAACATCATTACAAGGGCGATCGGAGTCAAAGAAGGAGTAGAAGCGGACATCTATGAGTACCGGCTGAAGAAAGGCGATATGATACTGATGTGTACGGACGGCCTGAGTAATATGGTAGAGGATGAAGATATGTTTGATATTGTAAGGGGTTCCCGTGATATCGTGGAAGCGGTGCAGATGTTGATCGAGAAAGCGAACAGTAACGGCGGGAGAGATAACATAGGGGTTGTTATGGCAGAGCCACTTGCAGATGAGGTGAGTGTATGAGTGTAAAAGATGGTATAGTGCTGGGTAAACGATATGAAGTGCTGAGCAAGGTCGGCGCAGGAGGCATGGCGGACGTCTATAAGGGCAAGGACCGTATGCTGAACCGGTATGTGGCGATCAAGGTTCTCAAGAAGGAATACAAAGAGGATGAGAATTTTGTACGTAAGTTCCGTTCAGAGGCCCAGGCGGCGGCCGGATTGATGCATCCTAATATCGTGAACGTATATGACGTCGGAGAAGACCGGGGCTTATATTACATGGTAATGGAGCTGGTTGAGGGCATTACGCTGAAGGAATATATAGAGAAGAAGGGGAGGCTCTCGCACAAGGAAGTGATCAGTATTGCGATCCAGATGTGTACGGGGCTTGGAGTCGCCCACGCGGCAGATATTATCCACCGGGATATCAAGCCGCAGAATATCATCATTTCCAAGGACGGCAAGGTGAAGGTGACGGATTTCGGCATTGCCAAGGCGACCACCTCCAATACGGTCAGCTCTAATGCGATGGGGTCTGTACACTACACGTCGCCGGAGCAGGCAAGAGGCGGGTTCAGCGACCAGAGAAGCGATATCTATTCGGTAGGTATCACCTTGTTCGAGATGGTGACCGGACAGGTGCCTTTTGACGGAGATTCTACGGTGTCGGTGGCGATCAAGCACCTGCAGGAGGAGATTATGTCGCCGTCGGAGCTGGTGCCGGATATTCCGTACAGCTTAGAGCAGATTATTTTGAAATGTACGCAGAAGAACAGTGAGAGAAGATACAGGAATACGGATGAACTGATCCAGGATATGAAGCGTTCTCTGGTGGATCCGGACGGAGATTTTGTGGCGATACCGCCGCAGCGTAACGCGAATACGGTGATTATCAGGGGCGATGAGCTGGACATCATCGGCGATGCTTACGAGGATGAAGACGATTTCGACGAATATGATTCCCGTGATTTCGGCAGAGACCGGGAATATGATGAATATGACGACGGTGAATACGACGGTCATGGTTATGACGACGATTATGATGATCGCGGCTATGATGATGACTATGACCGAGATTATGATGATTTTGACGATGAGTTCGATGAATATGATTCCAGACATGGTTCGGGCGGTGTGAATCCGCGGATGAATAAGGTGATGAAGATCCTGACTGCAGTGGTGATCGTCATTATCTTGTTTATCGTGATATTTACTATAGGAAAGACCGCGGGATTGTTTAAGTTTGGTCCGACGCTTAAGAATGAGAAGACGAAGGACGACGAGGTTAAGGTGCCGAATGTAGTAGGCAAGACGGAAGATGAGGCGAAGAAGGCGCTCAATGAAGTCGGTCTGGGATTCAAGGTAGATGAACGGAAAGAGTCTAAGCAGTATGAAGCCGGAACTGTGAGTGAGCAGAAGACAGAGGCCGGTAAGAAGGTGAAGAAGAACACGACGGTTCATGTGGTAGTGAGCTCGGCTCTGGTCGGTGATAAGATCAAGGTTCCGGATGTCAGCGGGATGAGCGAGGACGATGCTCGGAGTCGGCTTCAGCAGGAAGGCTTCAAGAAGATAGCGACGCCGCAGTACGAATATAGTGATTCTGTGGCAGAAGGAGATGTGATCGGCACGACGCCGGCCGCCAATGCGGAGGCGACGGAGGATACCGAGATCGTGATGCGGGTCAGCAAGGGAACGGAGAAGAAGACGGTTCCGAACTTGATCGGTATGATGGATGCGGATGCCCAGAGTGCGATCCTTGCCGAAGGATTGGTTGTGGGTTCTGTGGGTTATGAGTATAATGACGACGTTCCGGAAGGACAGGTGTATGCCCAGAGTGTAGACGGCGGCAAGAAGGTTGCGCCGGGAACGGCTGTTGGGATCTCGGTCAGCAACGGACCTAAACCTGCCGAGAAGGTAGAAGTGCCTCCGGTTACGGATACGTCCCTAGAGAATGCAAGACAGCTTCTTAGCAGCGCCGGTCTTAGTGTGGGCAATGTATCCTACCAGTATAGTGATTCTGTGACGGCCGGCAATGTGATCAGCTGCAGTCCGGGAGTAGGGAACAGTGTGGAAGAAGGTACTTCCGTAAGCCTTGTAGTAAGCCAGGGGCCTAAGGGTTCAGGCACAGGCACAGAACCGGAGGAACCGGAGGATCCGCCGCAGACTGTCGATCCGGGAATTTTCGGATTTTAACGGTGTTTTGTGTCGGCAGCAGATGGGTGGTTGATATATGCATGGTAAGATCGTGAAAGGGATTGCCGGATTCTACTACGTACATGTGGTAGAATCCGGTGTTTATGAATGTAAAGCGAAGGGAATCTTCCGCAAGGAGAAGATCAAACCGCTGGTAGGAGATAATGTAGAGATAGAGGCGCTGGATGAAGAGGAGAAGACGGGCAGCATAATCCGTATTCTGCCGCGCAGTAATGAACTGATCCGTCCGGCGGTGGCGAATATAGACCAGGCGTTGGTTGTTTTCGCGGTTCTTAAGCCCGCCCCGCATTTTAATCTTCTGGATCGTTTCCTGGTCATGATGGAGAGCAAGGGTCTGCCGGTGATACTCTGCTTTAATAAGACGGATATTGCGGACGGATCACAGATCAGCGAACTGCGGGAGGTCTATCGGGAGAGCGGCTATCCTCTGATGTTCGTAAGCGCATGGAAGGAAGAGAATATTGACGAAGTCAGACAGGCTCTTAAGGGGAAGACGACGGCGATCGCCGGCCCGTCGGGCGTGGGTAAGTCCTCGCTGATCAATGTGCTGACTCCTGAGGCGAACATGGAGACGGGAGCGATCAGCCGGAAGATCGAACGGGGGAAGCATACGACCCGGCATTCAGAGCTGTTTCTCATTGACGGAGATTCCTATATTATGGATACTCCGGGATTCAGTTCTCTGTATGTCAATGATTTCGAGAAGGAAGAATTGAAATATCATTTCCCGGAATTCGCGCAGTATGAGGGGACATGCCGTTTCCAGGGATGCGACCATATACACGAGCCGGGATGCGGGGTGAAGCAGGCCGTGGAGGAAGGGAAGATACATCCTGTCCGCTATAAGGACTATACGGAGATGTATGAGGAATTGAAGAACAGGAGGAGGTATTGAGTATGAATTATATATTGGCCCCGTCGATTCTGGCGGCTGATTTCAAGGTTCTTGGCCGGGAGATTCAGGAGACGGAGAAGAATGGCGCCAGGTATCTGCATTATGATGTGATGGACGGGATGTTTGTGCCAAGTATCTCCTTTGGTATGCCTGTATTGGCGTCTATCCATGATGCGTCGGATCAGGTGATGGATGTTCATCTGATGGTTCAGGAGCCGATCCGCTATATAGAAGATTTCAGGAAAGCCGGAGCAGATCTGGTGACGGTTCATCTGGAGGCGTGTGCGGATGTAGATGCGACGCTTGGGAAGATCCGGGAGTGCGGCCTGAAGACAGGCTTGTCCATCTGTCCTGAGACTCCGGCAGAGTCCGTAGAGCCTTATCTTAAGGATATAGATATGATCCTGGTTATGAGTGTGCATCCAGGCTTCGGGGGGCAGAAGTTTATCCCGGAATCATTGGATAAGATTCGTAAGATACGCGGCATGATGGAAGCACAGGGGATATCGGCGGATATCGAGGTGGACGGCGGGATCGGCCTTTCGAATGTGCGGGAAGTTCTTAACGCGGGAGCGAATGTGATCGTTGCAGGCTCCGCGGTATTTGGAGACAGAACGGCGGAGAATACGAGAGAATTCATGGAGATACTGAGAGAATATGAGTAAAAGATGTGTAATTATCAGCGGCGGGGAACTGGATGAAGAACTGACCCTTTCTGTTCTTAAGCAGCAGAAGGACAGATGTGTGATCGGGGTGGACAAGGGCGTAGAGTTCCTGTACTATCATCAGATCATGCCGGATTATATCGTGGGTGATTTTGACAGTACGCGAGAGGAGATCAGGGATTATTACAAGAATGAGACGAATGTGCCCATAAGGGAGTACAATCCGGTAAAGGACGCTTCCGATACCGAGATTGCGATCCGTCTTGCTATGACGCTGGGATATAAGGAACTTATTATCCTGGGCGCCACAGGAGGAAGGGTCGATCATCTGTGGGCGAATGTGCAGAGTCTTGCAATACCTTTCAAAGCCGGAATAGATGCGAAGATCATGGACCGCCAGAATTCCATATCTATTATAGGCGGCGGTGAGACGCATCTGAAGAGGGGAGAGGTTTACGGGCCGTATTTTTCTGTATTTCCGCTGGGGGAAGAGATATTCGCATTCGATATCAGGGGGGCCAAATATCCGTTGAGAAATCATACGCTGAAGCCTTGTAACAGCCTTTGCGTCAGTAATGAAATTGCGGAGGATTCGGAGGAAGCGGTGATTAGTTTTCCGGCGGGGAGGGTGATTTTGATGCAGACACGTGATTAGCGGGTATCTGCACATTTTTCACCAGGCATTTCTTCTGAAAGAATGCAATTTCGAGCCTCTTTACATTCTTATATCCATCATGTTCCACCTTTTTTGCGTATTGCTTTTTGCAATCTGTGCAAGCGCTTTATCGCATTCGCTTTCTAGCTGATTTTCGTAATATGCCCGTTTTGCTTCCGGCACGACGGCTCTGCGGTTTTTACGATCTTTTATAACGATATCGGAACGCCTAAGTCTGTTTTCGTAGTTCGATTCTATACGGTATCCTGCATTAGAGAATAATCCGATTAGAAATGCATGGTAGAAGCTTTCGGCATAATCATGGTAGCTGATGGTATCAAACAGAAGATCTGAGATTAATTCGGTTAACAGCTTTGCATTTCCTTCCCATAATGCCGCAAATAGAATCTTTCGGTCCTCTTTTGCGGCGGTTTCTATAAGCCATGCTTTGACACTTTTTTTAAAAATCCCAAGCTCCGAAATGATATCCATTGTACCATTTACGAAGCTCTGAGGCATAAGACGTAAGATTCGTATCCGCGAGCAGGCAGTCAACTTCACGCTGTATAGAGCAGAAGTATTCATTGAGCTGCGTATCTGAGATGGTATCCGATACAAAATTATTTGTTCCTGTGAAAATACTTTCTTTGACAATTCGCAGACATCCGGTAATCACTGCAAATTCTAACGAATCATTATTTTTAATAACTTGCAGGATACCCTTTACAGTGTCCAACATTTCTGTGTAATATCCCTTTTCGCTGGATTTCGCAAGAGGGACATCGTACTCATCTATAATCAGGATCACAGGTTTTCCGTAGTATAATTCCATGAGCTGAGTTAGTTTCAGTAAGCTGTTTTTGATATCTTTCAGATTCGCTTTTTCGGCTGCTATCATAAGAAATTGATTTTGTCCGGGGGATGAATCCGGTCACTGTACGTCAGGTAAATGTGCTTTTTGTATAGCTCTGCAATTACGGAAGCAAGCTGTGCGTATGCGTCGGAAAAGTTCAATCCGTGTACACTTTTGAATGATAAAGATAATGTAGGATATTGATTCATCCAATGCCTGCAAAGGTCTGCATTGTCTATAATAAAGAGTCCGGCGAATAAACCCTTGCTGTTCTTCTGAATGTAAAAAATTCTGACAGCATACTCATACAAAGTGTCTTCCCGAAACGGCGGGGTCGTGTAATCAATGTCACTTTTCTATCTTATTTTTTGCAGTTGTCCGATCAGCTCGGATTTATCAATAAAATAGCTGCCTTTTTAAGAATCTCAGCAAAATTTGAAGTTCCGACAGGAATATTTATGGTGTTCATAGGCGTCCTCCTCGTATAATAAGTTTATAGCCAATCAAAACAGGCTATGGACTTATTCTTTTTTGTGATATAGATGAAGGATAATTCAGAAGGAGAATCTTCC
>CAJTCH010000023.1 GCA_910574715.1 Lachnospiraceae bacterium
GAATTTTGTGCAATATTTTAATCGTATTAGTGGTTATAAATAAAGAAAGGCACAGGGAATCCCGTGCCAATTAAAAGAAACACTATATGTTGTAGTTGCTTGAGTTAGGTTGTTAACATTGATATAATAACAAGTAAAATAATAAGAAAGGAATACAGGATATTTGATAAATTATGGCGACAGATTTTTCACGCAATACCGTATCAAAAAATATCATCTCACAGGCAGTTCCTCTGATCCTTGCGCAGATCATACAGATACTCTATAATGTGGTAGACAGAGTATATATCGGTCACCTGCCGGGTTCAGACGGCCTGGCGCTGACTGGGATAGGCCTGGCATTCCCGGTTACGACTTTGGTTATGGCGTTCACGCAGCTATTGGGAGCGGGCGGTACGCCTTTATTTTCTATGGCAAGAGGAGCGGGTGAGGATGAACAGGCGGGGAAGATCATGGGAAATGCATTCTCGATGCTTCTGAGATGTTCCTTGCTTCTGCTTGTATTCTGCTATATCTTCCGAAGGCCCATCCTGTTTTTATTCGGGGCAAGCGAGGCATCCTATGTCTATGCAGATGCGTATCTGAAAATATATTTGCTTGGTACATCATTCTCTATGGTATCAGCCGGAATGAACGGTTATATCAACGCACAGGGATTCCCGGGAACGGGTATGTTCACGACGATCATAGGAGCAGTCCTGAATCTGATCCTGGATCCTCTCTTTATCTTCGTATTTCACATGGGAGTATCGGGCGCGGCGCTGGCTACGGTGATCAGCCAGATGATATCGGCTCTGTGGGTGGTAAGGTTCCTTACGGGATCGAAGGCGGTCCTGCATATTAAGAGAGAATTCTTAAGAATCGACTGGAAGCTGACAGGGCAGATCGCTTCGCTGGGATTGTCGGGCTTCATCATGCAGTCCACGAACTGCCTCGTGAGCATACTGTGCAATACGACGCTGCGGGATTTCGGAGGGGACTTGTATGTAGGAATCATGACGGTGATCAATTCGATCCGGGAGGTCATGACGCTTCCGGTTCATGGATTCACCAGCGGATCACAGCCGGTCCTTGGCTATGACTATGGGGCGGGGAAGCCGGGGAGGGTCAGGGAAGGGATCCGATTCGTGACGGTTACGGCCATCGTCTACACGCTTCTGGCGTGGATAGCGGTCATTGTCTCGCCGCGGTTCTTGTTATCGGTATTTACGAATAACAAAGAAATGCTGAATGCGGGGGAACATGCCCTCAATCTGTACTTTATGGGTTTTTGCTTTATGGCATTCCAGTTTTGCGGACAATGTACCTTCGTGGCGCTTGGGCGGTCGAAGCAGGCGGTGTTCTTCTCCCTGCTGCGCAAAGCGGTCATTGTGGCTCCGCTTACGGTCCTTCTGCCAAGATTAGGGCTTGGGGTGGACGGCGTCTTTCTCGCAGAACCAATATCCAATGTGATCGGAGGAAGCTCTTGTTTTATTGCAATGTATCTGCAGGTGTATCGGAAGCTGTGAAGAATATATGGAAAGTGAGGAGAAATGAGTATGATTCTTAGAAAGAAATTATTGCAGGCATTATCCATATTAGGGATGTGCAGTGTGATCATTGCCGGAGGCTGTGCATCCGGGGAAGATTCATCTTCCAAGCTAAAGGAAGATGCAGCGCAGGAGGAGAAGGCGGATCAGGAAGTTCTGGATGCTGGCGGATCAGAGGCTTCCGATGGCGGAAGTCTGGGAGAATTCTCCATGGAGGATGTGAACGGCGAGACCTATACCCAGGAGATGTTCGCCGATCATGACCTGACTATGATCAATGTATTTACAACCTGGTGTTCGCCGTGTATCCGGGAGATTCCGGATCTGGAGAAGTTAAGCAAAGAAATGGAAGATCAGGGAGTGCAGGTTGTCGGGATCGTTCTGGACGTTGCCGGAAATGCAGATGAAGAGACCATAGAGAAGGCGAAGCTTCTGGCAGAGAAGACGGGGGCGGCTTATCCCTTCCTGATACCGGATGCAGGCTATCTGAACGGCAGGCTTGCAGGTATCAGTGCGGTGCCGGAGACATTTTTCGCGGACAAAGAGGGCAATATCGTCGGAGAAACGTATTCAGGAAGCCGTTCTTTTGAAGATTGGAAAGGTATTGTGGAGAAAGAGCTGGAAGGAGTAAGGCAATGATCCGTTTGATCAGGTCATCCCGGATCGGAATCATCGTGGCTGCCGCAGGGCTTCTGATCATGGGATGCGGCATTTCAAGAGGAGAGATGCCGGTAGTTTTCGAAAAGGCAGTCAATATCTGTATGGAGTGTGTGGGAATTGGATAGAAGAAATAAAGATAGGCAGACAGGGGCAGCCGGGAAGAGACGCCGTATGATTCAGGTATTATGGGCGTTTCTTACCAACAGCTATCTTGTGGGATTCGTACAGGGGAAGATCTACAGGGGGAAGCTTAAGAACTTATGTGTTCCTGGTCTTAACTGTTATTCCTGTCCGGGAGCCGTCGGTTCCTGCCCTATCGGGGCGATGCAGGCGGTGATCGGAAGCTGGAACTTCAAATTCGCGTTCTATGCGGCGGGTTTTCTGATGTTCATAGGTGCGCTGATGGGACGGTTTGTCTGCGGATGGCTGTGTCCGTTCGGATTGATTCAAGATCTGCTGTACAAGATACCTTTTTTGAGAAAGATAAATACATTTAAGGGAGACAAGCTGCTTCGAAAGTTAAAATACGTGATATTTCTTGTGTTTGTGATATTGCTTCCGATGTTCCTGGTAGATGTGCTGGGGCAGGGGTTGCCGTATTTCTGCAAATTCATCTGTCCGGCAGGTACGCTGGAAGGAGGAATTCTGCTTGTATTGTTTAACGAATCCATGCGGGGCGCTCTTGGATGGCTGTATGCCTGGAAAACCGTGCTGCTGGCTGTCACGATTCTTTTGTCTGTCGTGATCTACCGGCCTTTTTGCAAATATATATGTCCGCTGGGGGCGGTGTACTCGGTATTTAACCCGATCGCGGTGTTCCGCTACCGGATAGACAAAGAAAAATGCACAGGCTGCGGTGCCTGTGCAAGAGTTTGCAAGATGCAGGTAGATCCTGCAAAGAATGTCAACCACGCGGAGTGTATCCGCTGCGGCGCCTGCAAGGACGCCTGTCCGGTGAAGGTAATATATTAGTGTGCTGCCTGCATTATCTAGCGAAGTTTTTTCGACAGCATATCTGGATTGGTTGCATAGGATAACGCCGTATCCCTTGTGATGGTTCCCTCCTGGCAAAGCCGGGCAAGACAGGTATCCATGGAGAACATATCCTGGTTGGAGGAGGAATAGATAATACCGTCGATCTGCGGAATCTTGTTGTCGCGGATCATGTTGCGGATCGCAGGTGTAACGGTCATAAGCTCAAAAGCCGGCACCATAGTTCCGTGTACGGAAGGAACTAATTGCTGTGATACGACAGCCTGCAGGACCATAGACAACTGAACTGCGATCTGGCGCTGCTGGCTTGGCGGAAATACGTCGATGATACGGTCGATGGTATTCGCACTTCCGATTGTATGCAGGGTAGAGAAGATCAGATGGCCGGTCTCGGCAGCAGTCATTGCAACCTGTATCGTCTCATAGTCGCGCATCTCTCCTAAGAGAATGACGTCCGGGCTCTGACGGAGGGATGCCCTGAGAGCGGTTACATAGCTCTCGGTGTCCACACTGATCTCACGTTGGCTTACGATACTTTTCTTATGCTGATGAAGGAATTCCAACGGATCCTCCAGTGTAATTATGTGCTTCTCAAAATTACGGTTGATATCGTCGATCATACAGGAAAGGGTTGTGGATTTCCCGCTCCCGGCAGGACCGGTTACTAAGACCAGACCTTTTGAAAAACGTGCCAGCGACATGATATTGGAAGGAATTCCAAGTGTTTCCGGGTCCGGCAGTTCGAAAGTGATGATTCGGATAACTGCTGACAGCGACCCTCTCTGCTTGTATGCGTTGACACGGAAACGGGACATGCCGGGGACGGCAAAAGAAAAGTCATCATCGCCCGATATCATCAACTGATCCATAGAGCGGTTTCCTGCGAGTTCATAGATATTTTTCAGGATCTCGGCAGTGTCTTTGGGAAGGAGACGGTCTCCGGTATCTATGTTCATGGTATTGTTCATTCGCATAGAGGCCGGAAGACCGGCTATGATAAATATGTCAGAAGCATTGTTATCGATTGCTTTCTGGAGTAATTCTTTTGTATCCATATAATGAAATCTCTCCTATTCTATTAAATACATTTGGTCTGCAGAACACTGGCGTTACTTAAGGAGTAAAAAGATTAAGACGGTCGTCGCCCTTCCAATCTGATGCAGCGGCTTCTTTCCAGGATGTGATTCTGTAATATCCTTCTTTGACCTGGTCCGGTCTGTTCAGAGACAGGGCTACTCTGAGAACCTGAGATTCGCTGACAGGCACTTCATAAGTTATGGTTGGTATATCCTTCGAAAAATCGGCTGTAATGCGGTCTAAGCAATCCAATTGTTCACAGGCCTTTGCGTAGTATTGGCTCTGATCCTGGGTATAAGCGCTGTGAAGGATATCGTCAATCTCCATAAGTACCGCGGTCGCTTCATTTGATGCGTTGTAATAATCCGTGTTGTGTTCGGCTAGCTTCTGGCTGTAACGGTATTCACTTACCGAGCCGGATAATGACAGTGTTGAGAATGTTACCAGGCACAGGACAATGAATGTCATAAGTAACGATACGGAACCTATATTCGTTACGGGAAATGAATTTTGTTTCATAGTGGAAAATGTCCTCTCTGTGTAAGTAGTCGAATTGTCAGCGGTTAGTTTACCAACGGCGTATAGGCAGTTACTTCCAAAGAATAAATCTCTTTGGAAATATTATTGGCATAGACTGTGATACGGTAATCGGTCAGTCTGCGGTCAGCAGAGGATGCATCGACATCAAGATGATAGACAGAGGAATCCTTGGTGCAGGACTGAAAATTCTCGTTATAATAGATGGAACCGCCGTTTTCATCTATGTCACAATAGGAATAAATCTCTTGCAGATGATTGACTGGCTGTTTGGATTGGCTCAGAATCTCTGCTACAGAACTTGCCTGCCTTACTGCCATATCCAGTTCTTCCGTATTCTGTCCGAGCTTATGTGACTTCACAAATAGTTGAAGGCAGATGGCGCTTACAACAGAGAAGAACAGGATAGCAATGATGATCTCCATCAGAAGGAGCCCGGAGCGGCTGGATGTATGCTTCTTCATTGAACGCTCCTTTCTGAGACAACCAGTGAATCTTCGCGGTCCTGGCTGTCAACGGTAATAAACTGATAGAGACGGTCATCAATCTGTAAGATGGTCAGTGAAGATATCTCCATAATATCTTTGCCGTCCTTTAAGGAGACGGATGCATCATCTCTGGCAAACAGTTCCTTAAGCATTCCTTCATATTCATAGATATAAGTCGTATGAGGAACGTCGTTATAATCAGCGGCCAGAGCCAGACATTCAATGCCCTCAACAGTAGCAATCTCAAGGGCGCCGCCGGCGTCGTTCTGCCGTATCTTCTCGGAAATATAGGCCAGAGCCGTGCGGTTTTCATCATTTGCCTGAAGCTGATTCGTAGTAGAGCCGTAAATATCTGCGGCGAGGATCAGTACGACGAGCGAGGAAGCGGCAAATACGAAGAATAATGCAATTGGAAATATAAAATCTATGACATGCCTGCTTCGAGTCTGAAATCTCATCTATCTGCCCCTCCTGTCTATGATCGTGACGTCCGGCATAATATTGCTGCCAAGCGTCTGATAATCTACAAAAAACTTGTCGTCATCATAAGTAAGTCCATAATGCTCCTTCAAGTATTGAAGGCTCTCCGGGTAACTGCCTTCCATGGAATAACAGTGAACGATCCCTCGGTTGACAGCCTGCTTAAGAGTTCGGATCTCCTGCTCGTCTGTCTTATCCGATACAAGGGAGGTCCCTGTTGTGAACAGGAACACGATCAGGATAAAACAGCCGACAGATATTATAAAGTTCTTGGATACGGAACTTGTTTTCTGTGTTTCAAAACGATGTTTCATGATTGTTACCTCTTATAAGCTGGACATAATCCCCATGAGCGGAAGCATTACCGACAGAAGAATCATACCAACGATCAGAGAAAGGATGATTACCAGCGTCGGTTCAAGGGTTGCGATCATATTGGTGAACTTCTGGTCGATCTCTTCCTGGTATTTGTCGGCAATCTCCTGCATTACTTCATCGAGAACACCCGTCTTAGAACCGATAGAAGTCATACGTGCATAGATACCGGAGAATACGCCTGCATCCAGCAGAGATCTGGAGAAATCCTCACCCTTGTCAAGAGATTCCCGGCAGGAATTTAATTTGCCTGTGAAGCTGTCGTTATGGATCAGTCCGGTTACAAGATTCAGGCTTTCTTCCGGGCTCATTCCGCTGCTCAGGGTCAGAGCCATCCCGCTTGCAAACCGGCAGGCGGCAAGCTTCTCAGAGAAAGATCTGGTCCATGCGAATCTGGATGTAAAGGAAGCAAAAGAATTACGTCCCTTTTTCGTCCTTGTAAAATACAGGATCAATATAACGAACAAAACAATTACAGCAATCAGGATCACCGAATAATTATTGATAGTGATTCCAAAATCGAGGATTGCTTTGGAGAATCCGGTCATCTCACTTCCGAGCTGCTGGAATACCTGATTGAAGATAGGCATTACCTTCGTCATTAATACCAGGATAACCAACAGCATCATGAAAACCATGATAAGAGGATAGGTTACGGCATTCTTAATAGATTGGGAAATGGAAGCTTCGCGCTCATAGTGGGAAGTCAATGCGTCCATGACCTCATCAAGCTTCCCGGTATATTCACCGATCTGTACCATGTGCAGCATATAGTCAGGAAATGCCTCAGTGGAGACGAGCGCCTCGTGAAAGCTTCCGGTTGACTGTAAAGTATCATCCATGAGCTTAAGAAGATTAGTCTCTTCCTCATCGGATGTTTCTTCCAGCATCAGAGAGATTCCTTCCATGGCAGAGATACCGGAATGCAGTACCATTGCCATCTGTGAACAGAAGGATGCGATCTCTGTGTTAGATAAGGGGGTTAGTGTTGCCATATGTACTCCTTTCTCTAGTAAGAATATTTTAAAACGTAATTAGAACCGTCGCCGATGTATTCTTTTAAGCCTTTGCTGTTCGTGCTGGCGGCAAATGTTGGGTCCATCAGACTCCAGGAAGTGCCGTCGAATTCGATAATGTCATCGATCCATCCGGTACCGTTGATATAGGTACTGATCCAGGCATGATAAGCCTCGCCGGCATAACCGACTTCTAACTTGGTAGGAATGCCCTGGGAGCGGAGCATGGAAGACATCAAAGCGGCATAGTCAAAACAGATACCCTTGCCGGTCTTCAGCGTGTCGTCTACATCAGGGAGATAACCATAGGCCACGTTCTTGGCCTTATCGGTATCGTAGGTTACATTCTTGATCACATAGTGATAGATCTCGCGTACCACATCCAGGTCAGAATGAGCTTCGGATGCAAGGTCTTTGGCCTTGGCAACGGCCTGAGAATCGGATGTGAAGGACACATACTGGTTTGGGTACAGGAACGGCAGGAATTCATCTGAAATCGCCGCGTCAAAATCAGCAGTATATGCTACCGAGTACATATCTCCTTCTACATTCTCATAGACAGTAAAGGAATAAACTCCATTCCCCGCTGCCAGAGGGAATGTCTCGAATTCTCCGCTCTGTGACAGCAGATATGTGTAGGTAATATCACCGGGCGCTGCAATCTGCAGTTTGACTTTGGGATTGGTTCCGCGATACTGAACCATAGCATATCCCTGGTCTGTGTGGGATGCGTCAATGGCTACAAGGTCGGAGCCGTATGAGACGATTCCGTCAGCCGCCGGACTCAATACCTTGGGGGTGTTATCTCTAAGCGGGCCAGAATCCTTATCGGCGGTGTTCTTACCATTCTTACTGCCGCCGCCGGACTCAGCCGCATTGCTTTCCTGTCCGCCGCCGCAGCCGCAAGAAAGGATGCTGCATAGGATGAACAACAATATGGAATATAATATTGTCTTTTTGTTCATGTATAACATCCTCCTAGTTTGCTTATTAATGTGTTTAGTATACTACTTGAAAGAAGGAGAATCAATTAAAAGTTTTTCTTTTAATTTCCGAGAATTCGTGGTATAATCTGTTTATGGGGCATTAGCGCAGTTGGGAGCGCGCAACATTCGCATTGTTGAGGCCGTGGGTTCGAATCCCATATGCTCCATGTTTTCAAGGCATAGTCCGATACGGTAATCGAGACTATGCCTTTTTAAGTTCTCTTTGAGTGAAAAAGCAGGTGTATTATTTGCTGGTTTGCAGTTACGACAGACAGAAATGAGTCTTCTTAAGAGGTTGTATTCTGAATTGTAAATTAGAGTTATATTTGGTAAGAGAAATATGCGGCAATGCCAGGAAATATCAAGTGTAATCATGAAGGAGTAAAAACGCTGAACTTCGGGAAGAAAGGCTAAGAAAGTATGAAGGCAGATAGAGAAGATGTAAAACCAAGTCAATTTAAAAAAGACATAGTTCATTTTTTGATATTGAGACTGTGTCTTTTTCATTTCCTTTAGTGTGTACCATTTTTGTGAATTACAGCGTAACCTCGCCGGCATAATTAGTATCGAAGATCTGCCTTACTTCCGTTGGATTCTGTGTCTGCCCCAATGCCCACATTAATTTTGTAACAATTGCCTCCGTTGTCATATCTCTTCCGGGTATCACACCGCATTCCAGAAGCCGGCGTCCCACCTCGTACAGAGACAAGTCGCTTTTTTCATAAAGGCATTGGCTGCACACAACGACACTTACATCATTTGCAACAAGTTTTTTTAATTTTGGGATCAGGTTTCTGCGTTCAAAATGTGTGCCGCCCATACCAAAAGCTTCTATCACAACTCCGCGGTAGTGCTTCTGCTGCAGCCAGTCAAAGATATCCGGGCTTGTACCGGGGATCAGTTTCAGTAAAAATACATCCGTGAACATCTGCTCGATCGGAACCTGCGCTCTGGTCAGGACTATGGGCTTATCCAAATTCTGCAGCATATAGCTGAGAGCGGAGGCTGTATAAGCCATGGTATCCGTTCCATGTGTGATGATAATTCCATCGTAATGAGGCAGCGCTTCTGCGATGATCTCAGCCATGAACTGCCACTCTTCCGGCTGTATATTTGAACTGTCCAGACTGAATATATCCCTGCTGTCTATTAAAAAGTTATCCCGCGGTACAGGAAGCATCTGAATAATGTCCTGACAAGTGATATCAGGGATTAAGCCTTGTTGCGTCGGTCTTGAAGCAATGGTCCCCCCTGTCGTCAATAACAATACCTTTTTCATCTCTGCCTCCAATGCCGGAGAGGATCGATATTAAACCATATCCTCTCCTTATAAATCCAGGTTAAATTTCTTTTACCATTTTATCATCGATTCTTGCATCAGGGGTCAGATTGTAAATCAGAATATAAATTATGAAGGATACGACCATTGCAAACAGGCCTGCGGGAAGTCCATAAGGCAGCGGGACGATATACTGGAAGACATATCCCAGGATCGCTCCGATTGCAAAAGAGACGACGCCTGCCCAACGGACTGCCGGATGCTTGTTCAAGAGTTCAGTGCTGTATTTTTTATTTTTCCGCTTTCCTATGACAAAATAATCTGCCAGAATAGGAGCACACAGCGGCGGAGCCATAGAACCGAGCACATTGATGAAATCGGCAAAAAATAACTGATAGAATGCAAGCGCACCTAAGAGTGTTCCCAGAATACCGCACACAGCAACTAATTTCTTTCGGCTTACATGGATTCCGAATGCATCCAATGAAGGTCAGGTGTACAGTGCGTTACAGTAAAGCTCGCTGTTATCGGTGGTCCATAACGCTGTTGTCCACACAAACACACCCAACAGAGCCACAAGCAGATTCACACCCAACATCCAGATCACGTAATTATATTCTCCGATATGCACGGCGCCGATATATCCGACTACGTTGAGAATCGGATTGGTGAAGATGAAGCAGGATGCAGCGCACCAGAAAACAGCGTTTACATTTTTATTAAATCGGAATAAGTCCACACCCATAACTGCGCCGGCAATCTAGCTTCCCACAACTGCTGTGATTCCGTTTCCAAGCCCAAGTCCTCCAAGGTTTGATGCCTTATTCAAAAAAGTGGAGACTCCTCCGCTCTGTGTGATAAAGATTACACCTACTACAATCGCTACGATCATGATCAGAGGCGCGCATATTGCGGAGGGCTGTGATACGCTGGTTTCCTATAAATTATCGAAACAGATTGCCGACCGGGTTGAGGGAATGCTGGTGCTGCCTCCGGTCACGGTAGGCTACAGCGCACATTATGATTCCTTCCCATTTTCCCTGACGCTGAGTTATGATACAACGACTGCAGTGATCTATGATATTATCGAGTCTGTAGTCCGCAATGGGATCACACGCATTTTCCTGATGAACGGGCATGACGGGAATATTGCTCCTATTGAGATTACTTCCAGGAAAATCAAAGAAGTATATCCGGAGGTTCAGATAGCATCCCTGACGCAGTGGTGGGTAGCCGCAGGTAATCTCCTTCCGAAGGATACTTTTGAGGTGTGGGGAGGACTTGGACATGCCGGAGAAGGTGAGACATCTATTGCGTACCATCTGTTTCCTGATTGGTGTGAGCCAAAGCTTGCAACGTGCGTTGTACCGGATCTCCCGGATGAAGTAGAGATCAAGTGGGACTTTTCGGAATTGACGGATACGGCACAGACCGGAGACGCGACAAAGGCGACTGCCGAAAAGGGTAAGATGATGAATGACGCCATTGTAGAGCATGTAGTTAAAGTTCTGAATGAACTTGATGAGAAGGATTGGAAATACCGCAGATAATTATAACAGGGGAACGGGATGATCGGCAAGAGTCATTCCGTTCTCTTGTTATTGTATCAATTCAGACAGGCAGCCCTGTTACTGATACTTTACACTTTCTGGTAATTTTAGTATAATATGGTTGTTGTATATTTTAGAACGATATATGATAAAAAATGTGGAATGGGGTAATACTTATGGCAAAGAAATCAAGAAAAGATCGTAAGAAGACTGCAACAAAGCAGAATGTGACAAAACAGAGCTTGGGTGAACAGAACGTGAAGCCGGAAGAGAAGTTGGAAAATGCTGGAGTGGAAGCCCAGGAAACGGAGGCGGTAATAGAGCCAAAGGATATAGGCGAAGAGACTGAGACGGCCGTGGAAGAAGCCGCCAAGAAAGCAGAAGAAGCGAAGCAGGCAGAGGAAGAAGCTGCCGCTAAGAAGGCCGCAGAAGAAGCTGCCAAGAAAGCCGCAGAAGAAGCTGCAGCTAAGGAAGAGGCCGCCAAGAAAGCCGCAGAAGAAGCCGCCGCCAAGAAAGCCGCAGAGGAAGCTGAGAAGAAGGCGCTTAGCCGTGCAACATTTGAGAGGAGGTTTGTGAAGCACCTGGATGAGCTGAAATGGCTTTATATGGAATTATATGGCAATAGTTCGATGTTTGCGGAGCTGAGCGATAATCTGTATCGTTTTTATGAAGAGCGTAACGAAGAACTGAAAGAGATCGATCTTAAGCGGGAGGAGTACCCGGATTGGTATAAGCAGAACGATATGCTCGGAATGATGTTCTATATCGACAACTTCGGCGGTAATATGAAGGGTGTGGAAGATAAGCTTGAATATCTTGAGAAGAGCAATGTGAACTATGTTCATCTGATGCCGTTTTTGGACACTGTGGAAGGCCGTTCTGACGGCGGATATGCGGTGGCAGATTTCCGAAAGGTACAGGAGAAGCTCGGTACGATGGAGGACTTAGAGAGCCTTACGGCGGCATGCCACAAGAAGAATATCAATGTGTGTATGGATTTTGTCATGAATCATACGTCTGAGGATCATGAGTGGGCGAAGAAGGCCCGTCAGGGAATCGGAGAGTATATGAGCAGGTATTTCTTCTTCGATAATTATTCGATCCCGGCAGAGTATGAGAAGACTGTGCCGCAGGTATTTCCGACGACAGCGCCGGGGAATTTTACATGGCTTGCGGATGCGGAGCATTTTGTTATGACGACCTTCTATCCGTATCAGTGGGATCTGAATTATAAGAACCCCAGAGTATTTAATGAGATGATGTATAATTTCCTGTATCTTGCGAACAAGGGAATTGACATTATCAGGATCGATGCGGTTCCGTATATCTGGAAGGAGTTAAATACTTCCTGCAGGAATCTTAAGCAGGTACATACGATCGTCCGCATGATGCGTATGATCAGTGAGATCGTATGTCCGAGTGTGCTGCTTCTCGGAGAGGTAGTTATGGAGCCGGAGAAGGTGGTTCCGTATTTTGGAACGGTAGAGAAGCCGGAGTGCCATATGTTATACAATGTTACTACGATGGCAACTACGTGGCATACTGTGGCGACCAGGGATGTGGGATTATTGCGTCAGCAGCTCGATATTGTCAACAGCCTGCCGAAGGAATATGTATTCCTGAATTATCTGCGCTGCCATGATGACATTGGATGGGGATTGGATTATGCGTCTCTGGAGAAGGAAGGACTTAGAGAGCGTCCGCATAAGCAATACCTGAATGATTATTTCCAGGGATACGTGGGTGACAGCACAAGCCGCGGGGAACTGTATAATGCAGACCCAGTCACAGGCGACGCTAGATTCTGCGGAACGACAGCTTCTATGTGCGGTATTGAGAAGGCCGGATTTGAACAGGATGAGGAGGCTATGGAGAAGGCCATTGACAAGGATATCATGCTTCATGCATATATGTTCATGCAGTCTGGAATCCCGGTGCTTTACAGCGGTGATGAGATCGGTCAGGTAAATGATTACACATATAAGGAAAACCCGAACAAGGCTGAGGATTCACGCTATATCCACAGAGGAGCTATGCAGTGGGATCTTGTTCAGAACATTAAGAACCTTGAGAGTGTAGAGAGCAGGGTATTCCGGAGACTGGGGCAGTTAGAGGAGATTCGTAAGTCGGAGAAGGTATTTGTCTCATATGCGGATACATGGACGATCGAGACTTGGGAAGCAGGAGTCCTGAGTATCGGAAGATATTATGAAGGCGAGAAGCTGATCGGATTATTTAATTTCAGCGAATATGATAAGACGGCATGGATCAATGAAGACGACGGTATGTATGTCGATCTGATATCTGGAAAGGAAATGGAAGCAAGAGGGGTGAATATCCCTGCATTCGGCTTCTATTATCTGAAGAAGAAGGATGTATTATAGAAATGTACAGGCGGTGTCTGGAGGATGCGAGAAATGAGACAATGTAAGCGATTGCTGGCAGCAGTCCTGATAGTTGTACTGTATGCAGCCTTTGGTATAACGGTTTGCGCTACCGAGGCTCCGGCCAGTGAGGCCGGGCAGCCCGGTGAAGCGGGGCAGCCCGCTCAGGATGGAGAAGACAAACCAGAAGAGCTGACGGAAGAAGAGAAGCTTAAGCAGGAGCTTGACGCGGTTTATGCGATGCCGGTGGAGTCTAATGAGGCCGAGGGATGGCCGAAGGGACCGGGAACATACGGAGAGGCTGCGATTGTCATGGATGTTGAGACAGGGGCAGTGCTGTATGAGAAGAATATAGACGCGCAATTCTATCCGGCAAGTATTACCAAGATACTGACCTCGTTGGTGGCACTGGAGTATGGACAGTTTGCGGATCCGGTGGTATTTACGCATGACTGTGTGGCATTTCTGGAACCGGGAGATTCGTCCATCGGTATGAAAGAAGGGAATCAGATCACACTGGAGCAGGCGTTGTACGCGACGCTTCTTGCCTCAGCGAATGAGGCGGCGTATGCAGTCGCGGACAATGTGGGCAGGAATGCGGGCTTCGACTACGATTGGTTCGTGGAGCAGATGAACGTCAGATGCCGGGAGCTTGGCGGTGTGAATTCCAATTTTACCAATACAAGCGGACTTCCCGACCCGAATCATTATACCTGTGCCAGAGATATGGCGCTGATCGGGCGGGAGATGTTCAAGCACCCGGAATTCTTCCAGATCGCCCAGACATACCAGTATACGATTCCGGCGTCGGAGACGACGGAAGAGCATATTTTCCAGCAGCATCATAAGATGTTGGTTGAGGGAGATCCTAATTATTATGAATATGCGATCGGCGGCAAGACAGGGTATACGAGCGATGCCCTGTCAACGCTGGTTACCATGGCGGATAACGGCAGTATGCAGTTAGTGTGCGTGGTTCTTAAAACACACGGAGTGAATATTTACCCTGATACTAAGAATCTGCTGGAATATGCATTTACGAATTTTGGCAAGGCGTCGGTAGCAGAGAACGAGTCTTCGGAAGATGTGGCAGAGGTATTGAATGCGCCGGATGCGGATACCCGGATTATATTGCCGAACGGCGTGGATTTCGGGGATCTGGAGAGGGAGATCATACCAGACAGCGAGAGCGCAGGCGAAGGTACGATCGAGTACCGTTATGGAGGGAATCTCCTGGGCAGCGCCCGGGTAGCGCTCAGCCAGTCGTATATGGATATGCTCAGCGCGTCTCCGGAAGAAGAAGAGATACCGCCGCAGACGGAGGACAGCAAAGCCGAAGGAGAGGCGGATTCCAGGGACGAAAAAGGTTTATCGGGAGTTCTGGATTTCCTTCAGGAAAAGTCATTTACAGAGAAGTGTATTCTCGGCGGGGCAGGGGCGCTGCTTGTAATATTGATGATCGTCCTGACGGCAGTGGTCTCGGTCAGAAGGAAAAGAAAACGTAAAAAAAGAAAAACCTCTTGACGATTCAAGGGGTTTTTTACTATAATAGGAAACACACAAAAAGCAATGACGAAGACAGTAGATCATATCAGAACGAAACAGCGAGCCGGGGAGGGTGGAAGCCCGGTGCAAGTAAGATATGTTCGAATATCACTTCTGAGCTGCAGTTGTCGAAAGATTCTTGTTTATGATATTTGAAGAAGTATGATAGAAAAGTCAAGTAGATACTGACGGGAGTCCTCCGTTACAGGGAAGACATATGGTGGTATGTTTAGGTGGTTTATAAACGTGAGCGCAGCTTCCGTCCTATTCAGGATGGGAGTTTTTTGTTTAATTAAGGAGGTTTTTATGTACAAGAAGGTTTCAACTGATTTGAATTTTGTCGACCGTGAGAAGGCTGTCGAGAAGTTCTGGGAGGAGAACCACATCTTCGAGAAGAGCATGAAGGAGAGGGAAGGCAGTGACCTCTACATGTTCTACGACGGTCCGCCGACAGCCAATGGGAAGCCCCACATCGGCCATGTGCTGACCCGTGTCATCAAGGATATGATTCCAAGATACCGGACGATGAAGGGGTACGAAGTACCAAGGAAGGCCGGCTGGGATACCCACGGACTTCCGGTGGAGTTAGAGGTTGAGAAGGCTCTGGGGCTTGACGGCAAGGAGCAGATCGAGGAGTATGGTCTGGAGCCGTTTATCGACAAGTGTAAGGAGAGCGTGTGGAAATACAAGGGCATGTGGGAGGATTTCTCCGGGACGGTTGGTTTCTGGGCGGATATGGAGAATCCTTACGTTACCTATCACAATGAATTTATCGAGTCCGAGTGGTGGGCGCTTAAGCAGATCTGGGATAAGGGACTGCTGTATAAGGGATTCAAGATCGTACCTTACTGCCCGCGGTGCGGTACGCCGCTCTCAGCGCAGGAAGTAGCGCAGGGGTACAAGGATGTGAAGGAACGTTCCGCGATCGTGCGTTTCAAGGTGAAGGACGAGGATGCATATATCCTTGCATGGACGACAACGCCGTGGACACTGCCGTCGAACCTTGGACTCTGTGTCAACCCGGTTGAATCTTACGCTAAGGTCAGATGTATCGACGGATATACCTATTACATGGCAGAAGTGCTTCTTGATACGGTGCTTGGACCTCTGGCGAAAGAGGGAGAGAGCGCGTATGAGGTGATCGAGACGTACCAGGGGAAGGATCTGGAATACAAGGAATACGAACCGCTGTATCAGTGTGCCGCAGACGGGATCGCCAATCAGCATAAGAAGGCATTCTATGTGATCTGCGACGAGTATGTTACTCTGACGGACGGTACCGGAGTGGTTCATACTGCGCCTGCATTCGGTGAGGATGATGCGAAGGTCTGCAGGAAATACAACATGCCGTTCGTGCAGCTTGTCGATGAGAAGGGTAATATGGCAGAGTCTACTCCGTTTGCCGGATTATTTGTCAAGAAGGCGGACCCGGAGGTGTTGAAAGACCTGGAAGCAAGGGGGCAGCTATTCTCAGCGCCGAACTTCGAGCACAGCTACCCGCATTGCTGGAGATGCGACACTCCGCTGATCTACTATGCGCGTGAGTCCTGGTTTATCAAGATAACCGATGTGAAGCAGGACTTGATCGCGAATAACAATACGATCAACTGGATCCCGGAGAATATCGGCAAGGGCCGTTTCGGAGACTGGCTTGAGAATGTACAGGACTGGGGTATCAGCAGGAACCGTTACTGGGGTACTCCGCTGAATATCTGGGAGTGTGAGTGCGGACATCAGCACTCTGTTGGAAGTATCGCAGAGCTTAGGGAGATGTCGGATAACTGTCCTGAGGATATCGAACTGCACCGCCCGTATATTGATGAAGTGACGATCAAGTGCCCGGTATGCGGCAAGGGGATGCACCGTGTTCCAGAAGTGATCGACTGTTGGTTTGATTCCGGCGCGATGCCGTTCGCGCAGCTTCATTATCCGTTCGAGAATCAGGAATTATTCGAGAAGCAGTTCCCGGCAGATTTTATCTCCGAGGCGGTGGACCAGACCCGCGGATGGTTCTACTCCCTGCTTGCGATCTCTACGCTGATCTTCAACAAGGCGCCTTATAAGAATGTTATCGTGCTGGGCCACGTGCAGGATGAGAAGGGGCAGAAGATGAGCAAGTCCAAGGGGAATGCGGTGGATCCGTTTGACGCGCTGGAGAAATACGGTGCAGATGCGATCCGGTGGTATTTCTACGTGAACAGCGCACCGTGGCTGCCGAACCGTTTCCACGGGAAGGCCGTTGTGGAAGGACAGCGCAAGTTCATGGGAACATTGTGGAATACTTACGCATTCTTCGTATTGTATGCTAATATCGACGGATTCGATGCGACAAAATATTCGTTGGAATATGACAAATTATCGGTTATGGATAAGTGGCTTCTGTCCAGGCTCAACACGCTGATCAAGGATGTGGACAGCCATCTTGAGAATTACAGGATTCCAGAGACGGCAAGGGCTCTGCAGGATTTTGTGGATGATATGAGCAACTGGTATGTAAGAAGAAGCCGCGAGCGCTTCTGGGCTAAGGGAATGGAGCAGGATAAGATCAATGCTTATATGACGCTCTATACCGCACTTGTGGAGGCAAGCAAGGCGGCGGCGCCGATGATACCGTTCATGACGGAGGATATCTACCAGAATCTGGTAAGGAGTATCGATGCAGATGCGGCGGAGAGTATCCATCTGTGTGATTTCCCGAAGGTGAATGAGGCCTGGATCGACAAGGAGCTGGAGGCCAATATGGATCAGGTGCTTAAGCTGGTCGTTATGGGCCGTGCGTGCAGGAATACGGCGAACATCAAGAACCGTCAGCCCATTGGACAGATGTATGTGAAGGCTGATTTTGACCTCCCGGAATTCTATCAGGAGATCGTAAGAGATGAGCTGAACGTAAAAACTATAACATTTACACAAGAAGTACGCGATTTTACAACCTATTCTTTTAAACCTCAACTAAAGACAGTTGGGCCGAAATATGGTAAAATGTTAAACGGCATCAGGGCAGCGCTGGGGACGATCGACGGCAATAAGGCCATGGATGAATTGAATGCTGCGGATGTTTTGAAATTAGATATTGACGGACAGGAGGTTGAGCTTCTGAGGGAAGACCTGCTGATCGAGAGCGCCCAGATGGAGGGATATGTATCTGAGAACGATAACGGCATCACTGTCGTACTGGATACGAATCTGTCCGGGGAGCTTCTGGAAGAAGGATTTGTGAGAGAGATCATCAGCAAGGTGCAGACGATGCGTAAGGAAGCAGGCTTCGAGGTGATGGATAAGATCGAGATCACTTACGAGGGAACCGAAAAGGCCGAGACAATATTTGCTGCAAATACAGATACTATTGGGGATGAAACGCTTGCGCTTAAGGTTACAAAGGCGGCGCCCGCCGGTTATGTGAAGGAATGGAAGATCAACGGCGAGGATGTAACGCTTGGAGTAGAGAGGAAATAAAATAAGGAAGAGGTAGGTAACATGTATAATCCGAGATTTGAGAAAGAGGCATTTAAGAAGGAAGTAAAGCAGAATGTGAAGCATCTGTTCCGCAAGGAGATCGACGAGGTCTCACAGCAGGAGTTGTATCAGGCAGTTTCCTATGCCGTGAAGGAAGCGATCATTGACGATTGGATCGCGACACAGAAGCAGTATGAGAAGGATGATCCGAAGATCGTCTATTATATGTCCATGGAATTCCTGATGGGAAGGGCGCTTGGCAACAACCTGATCAATAT
Organism: Lachnospiraceae bacterium; assembly: GCA_910574715.1. GTDB lineage: Bacteria > Bacillota > Clostridia > Lachnospirales > Lachnospiraceae > Sporofaciens. The sequence goes on from CAJTCH010000023.1 coordinate 18,634, forward strand.
GACCGCTTATACAGAGGTGAAGGAAGCTCTGGAGGAGATGGGCATGAACCTGAATCTGCTGGAGGATGAGGAGCCGGATCCGGCGCTTGGAAACGGCGGACTTGGACGTCTGGCGGCCTGCTTCCTGGATTCGTTGGCATCCCTTGGATATGCGGCATACGGATGCGGTATCCGTTACCGCTACGGTATGTTCAAGCAGAAGATCAAGGACGGTTATCAGGTAGAGACGCCGGATAACTGGCTTGTGAACGGCAATCCTTTTGAACTCAGAAGACCGGAATATGCCAAGGAAGTGCGCTTCGGCGGAAATATCCGTGTAGAATATGATGATGAGGGCAAGATACGTTTTGTACAGGAGAATTATGAGTCTGTTAAGGCAGTTCCGTATGACTACCCGATCGTCGGTTATAATAATCATGTTGTCAATACCTTGCGTATCTGGGATGCGGAGCCGATCGTTGATTTCCAGCTGGAGTCCTTTGACCGCGGTGATTACCATAAGGCTGTTGAACAGCAGAATCTGGCGAAGAACATTGTAGAAGTCCTGTATCCGAATGATAATCACTATGCGGGAAAAGAACTGAGGCTGAAGCAGCAGTATTTCTTCGTGTCTGCGAGCCTTCAGGCGGCGATTGCCAAGTATAAGAGAGGTCATGACGATATTAAGAAGCTGTATGAGAAGATGACGATTCAGATGAACGATACTCATCCGACCGTAGCGGTAGCAGAGCTGATGCGTATCCTGCTTGACGAGGAAGGACTTGGATGGGAGGATGCATGGGATATCACCAAGAAGACCTGTGCTTACACGAATCATACCATCATGGCAGAGGCGTTGGAGAAGTGGCCGGTCGATCTGTTCTCAAGGCTGCTTCCGAGAGTATATCAGATCATCCAGGAGATCGACCGAAGATTTATCGAGCATATTCGGAAGACTTATCCGGGAGATGAGAATAAGGTAAGGAAGATGGCGATCTTAAGAGACGGTCAGGTTAAGATGGCGCATCTTGCAATTGTGGCGGGATATTCGGTCAATGGTGTGGCAAGGCTCCATACTGAGATCCTTAAGAACCAGGAGTTAAAAGAGTTCTATCAGCTTATGCCGGAGAAGTTCAACAATAAGACCAACGGTATTACTCAGAGGCGTTTCCTGATGCACGGCAATCCGCTGCTTGCCGACTGGGTGACAGAGAAGCTTGGGACCAAGGACTGGATCACGGATCTGTCGCTGATGTCAGGGCTTAAGAAGTATGCAGATGACGAGGCGTCTCTTAAGGAGTTCATGGATATCAAGTATAAGAACAAAGAACGTCTGGCAGAATACATTAAGAAGCATAACGGAATCGAAGTGGATCCGAGATCTATCTTTGACGTGCAGGTGAAGAGGCTTCACGAATATAAACGCCAGCTTTTGAATATACTTCATGTAATGTATCTGTATAATCAGATCAAGGCGCATCCGGAGAAGAATTTCTTCCCAAGGACATTTATCTTCGGTGCGAAGGCGTCTGCCGGATATATCCGGGCAAAGGAGATCATCAAGCTGATCAACTCTGTTGCTGATGTGGTGAATAATGACCGCAGCATCAACGGGAAGATCAAGGTGGTATTCATCGAGGATTACCGCGTCTCCAACGCAGAATGGATCTTCGCGGCGGCTGATGTCAGCGAGCAGATCTCCACTGCTTCTAAGGAGGCGTCAGGCACGGGTAATATGAAGTTCATGCTGAACGGCGCGCCGACGCTTGGAACCATGGACGGAGCCAATGTTGAGATCGTAGAAGAGGTTGGCATCGAGAATGCATTTATCTTCGGTTTGAGTTCTGACGAGGTCATTAATTATGAGCAGAACGGAGGATATAATCCATGGGATGTATATAACAGTGATCAGGATGTGCACAGCGTCGTAGATCAGTTGGTAGACGGTACCTATGCAAATGGTAATTCGGAGATGTACCGCGACCTTTATAACTCACTTCTTGTAAAGAAGGGCAGCGACCGTGCGGATATGTACTTTATCCTGAAGGATTTCCGGGCTTATGCAGAAGCGCAGGAGAAGGTGGAGGAAGCTTACCGCGATAAGGAGCGGTGGGCGAAGATGGCGCTTCTGAATACGGCATGCTGCGGCAAGTTCTCTTCTGACAGGACGATCCGGGAATATGTGGAAGAGATCTGGAAGCTGGACCCGGTGACGATCGAGGCAAGGACAGAGGAATAAGATGATCATGTGTGTATAAGCACAAAACGATCCGTGTATCATAAAATATATGCATAAAACATCCTACCCTTCCATACAGTGTATGGGAGGGTATTTTTATGCGGCTGAAACTGAAAAAATTAGGATGCTATCTTATTATCATCATATTGCTGCCATATGTGATCACTGTGTTCTTAAATGGTCCAAGCATCACGGCATATTCTCATGTGGACAGTACCAGTGTGAAGGTAAAAAGCGGCGAGAAGGAAGCAGACATGCCGATCGAGGAATATTGTATCGGCGTACTTGCGAAGGAGATTCCGGCATCCTATGAGAAGGAGGCGCTTAAGGCACAGGCTGTTCTGGTGCGCACAGAGGTCTACCGTAAGATCAGGGAGTCGGGTAAGGATACCGTACTGGAAGAGGGATTCTGGACGCAGAAGCAGATGGAGGATGCCTGGGGCGCCAGATTCACAAGGTATTACAGTAAGCTTGAGGACGCCTGGAAGAGTACGGAGGGAATGGTGCTGCTCTATGGAGAGGAGCTTGCACTGACGCCTTTCTTCCGGCTTAGCAACGGATGTACCCGGGACGGAAAGGAGGTGCTTGGGAGCGACGCTTATCCGTATCTGAAGATCGTAGAATGTCCTTATGATATAGAGGAGAAGAGACAGATTCAGACGGTGATGGCGGAGGATATGGATGCGGAGGTGACACAGACGGATACGGCGGGATATGTGCTAAGTGTCCGTGTCGGTGAGGAGAACATAAGCGGCGAGGAATTCCGCAGCGAGCATAATCTTGCTTCCGGTTGTTTTACCTTGCAGCGATACAACGGGCAGATACGGATCACGACGAGAGGAGAAGGGCACGGACTGGGGATGAGCCAATATTCCGCCGACCAAATGGCAAAAGAGGGAGAAACTTACGATGCGATTCTGCAATATTTTTATGAAGGGACCGAGCTAAAAGAAGTCGCAGAAATATTACTTGACGTAGAATAAGTCTATCACTATCTGGCAAAAATATAGTCAGAGGTGGTGATTAAGATGAACAAAAGGCAAAAACCTTCACAGAAAATGAAAGGTGCTACCGTTGCAGCGGTATTATGTTTTGTAGCGGCGATCGCGATCGTTGGAACATATACATTCAATGACTACAAACGTACACAGCAGAAGGCGGAGCTTGCACGGGTGGATGAAGAAGATCGAACAAAAGAAGAAGAGACAAAGGAACCAGCGGAGGAGGCCAATAATCTGGTAGTGAAGAACCAGGATGAGCCAGAGGAGCCGGAGGAGCCGGCAGAGACAGTGCCGGAAGATACGGATGCCGGAACAGAAAATGACGCCGGAACAGGAACGAATGCCGGAGGAAATGCCCAGAGTACCGCAGGGAGCGGGATGTCGGTCAATTTTGGTGAAGACAGCAAACTGCTCTGGCCGGTGAACGGCACGGTCCTTATGAGCTACAGCATGGACAAGACGGTGTATTTCTCAACATTGGATCAGTATAAGTATAATCCGGCAGTCGTGATCTCAGGAGCAGAGGGCGACCAGGTACTCTGCGGTACTACAGGGATTGTCAAATCTATCGATGTGACAGCCGAGACGGGAACGACCGTTAACGTGGATATCGGTAACGGATACGAGCTGTTCTACGGACAGCTTAAGGAAGTGCCGGTGAAGGTCGGTGATTATGTGGAGGCCAAGAGCGTGCTTGGCTATGTGAGCCAGCCGACGAAATACTACAGCGTGGAAGGGTGCAATGTATACTTCGAGATGAGGAAAGACGGGCAGCCGATCAATCCAGTGGAGTACCTGGAGGAGTAAAGGATCTGCAAGATCACAGGAAAAGAGCATACTATGATGAAAATGGAAAGACGCCGGGATAAGTTTCCGGCGTTTTTTCTGTCGATTAAAGGACTCATGTACCAAAAAGATGTGATATAATACAAGGTATTAGATAAGACAGATCTGGAGAAGTTGTGATGAATTATACATATATGGTGCGCTGTAAGGATGGAACCCTGTATACAGGATGGACGAATAATATAGAGAGACGGATGGAAGCACATAATTCCGGGACAGGAGCGAAGTATACCAAGTCCAGGCGGCCGGTGAAGCTTGTCTATTGCGAAGAATTTCCGACAAAGGAAGAAGCTATGAAGCGGGAGTATGCCATCAAGCATATGAAGAAAAAAGAAAAGGAGAAGATGGTTTTTGAGATGGAACGAAGGGAAGATGAGCGGCTGATCCGTGTACGTCCGGACAAGCGGCAGGTAGAGTTTCAGAAAGTAGAATTTTATGCGTTTATTCATTTTACTATAAATACATATACAGGAAAAGAATGGGGAGACGGAACGGAAAGCCCGGAAATATTTACGCCGGATCATTTGGATGCGGCTCAGTGGGTAACGGCAATTAAAGATGCGGGCATGAGAGGTCTGATCTTGACTTGTAAGCATCATGACGGCTTCTGTCTGTGGCCGAGCAGATATACAAGACATTCCGTTGCAGCCAGTCCGTATAAAGGGGGAAAAGGAGACATCGTCCGGGAAGTTGCGGATGCCTGTCAGGCTGCTGGGATTAAATTCGGAGTATATCTTTCTCCGTGGGACCGCAACAGCGAATTGTATGGACGGGGAAAGGAATATGACGACTATTTTGTAAATCAATTGACGGAGCTTCTAACGAATTACGGTCCTGTTTTTGACGTCTGGTTCGACGGCGCCTGCGGAGAAGGAGCAGGGGGGATGAGACAGTGCTATAATTGGGAAAGGTATTATGAAGTAATTCGGAAACTGCAGCCAGATGCATGTATTAATGTATGCGGGCCTGACATTAGATGGTGCGGAAACGAGGCCGGTGATACGCGGGATGCGGAGTGGAGCGTAGTCCCGGCGCGTTTGAGGGATACGGAAATGATTGCAGATAAAAGCCAGCAGACCGATGATACGGATTTTTCTTTCCGTAGAAGAACGATTTCCTCTAGTGACGCGGATCTGGGCAGCAGAGAGTTTTTGAAGGATGAGCCGGACTTGATCTGGTATCCGGTAGAAGTCAATACGTCTATCCGTCCAGGATGGTTCTATCATCAGGAAGAGGATGATAAGGTTCGTTCTCTGGAAGAGCTGTCCCAGATTTATTTCCATTCGGTAGGGGGGAACGGAACCTTTCTTTTAAACATTCCCCCGAATAAGGAAGGATTGCTGGCGAAAGAGGATGTGGAAAGGCTGAAGGAGCTTGGGGAATTTCTTCGGAAAGCATTCAAAAGGAATCTTGTAGAGGAAGCGGTACTGGCTGTTGACAGTTATAAGGAAGGGTTTGAGATCGAAAATGTCCGCGAGCCCGGATATGGCAAATATTTTTCTACGAGGGAGGGGATTACTTCCTGTACCATAGACATCGAATTTGAAGAAGAAACAGTAATTCATTATCTGATTCTGCAGGAAAATATAGAGATGAGTCAGAGAATCGAAGGTTTTTCCGTTTGGACTGAAACAGATGGGAATTTGCGTGAAGTATACCGCGGAAAAGTAGTTGGATACAAGCATATAGCGCAGCTGAAAGGAATCCGTACAAAATTCCTGCAGATAAAAATCCATGATGCAAGAGTTTGTCCTACAGTTGCTTTTCTTGGGGTATTTTAATTAGGGCAACAGAAAATTAACTTTAAATTAGAGGTCCTTTGGTACTCTGAACACAAATGATAATAATGAGAACCTAATGTGTTTCAGATGTTGATATTTAGAACCTTTTCGCGTATACTATGATTAAGAATAAATGGGAAGGGGGCTTTTATATGGCACAGGCAACTTTTAGTGTACGAATGGATGAAGCTTTGAAGAAGCAGTTTGATGTTTTATGTCAGGAATTTGGCATGAATGCTTCGACGGCAATCAATGTTTTTGCAAGGGCAGTTGTACGACAGCGAAGGATTCCATTTGAGATTTCTTCTCCGGAAACAGATATTACAAGAGAAGGAGCAATGCAGGCTTTTACGGCTTTACGGGCACAAGCTAAAGAAAACGGTATCTCTGACATGAGTCTGGACGACATAAACAAGGAGATTAGTCTCGCACGGGTGGAGGCAGATAAATGATTTGCTACGCCGTTATTGATACAAATGTGCTCGTATCTGCGTTGCTGTCAAGCAAGGATGATGCTGCAACGGTTCAGGTTTTGGGAAAAATGTTGAATGGAGAGATCATACCAGTCTACAGCAATGTTATTACAAAAGAATATCGGGAAGTCCTGTCCAGAAATAAGTTTGGGTTTTCCGCAGGCATGATAGATTACCTGCTCTCAGCAATAGAAAAGTACGGTATTCTGGTTAGTCCATTGCCTTCTGGAATAGTTCTTCCGGATATGAAGGATCTTCCGTTTTATGAGGTCGTTCTTGAGAAACGGGATGATGGTGCTTATCTTGTTACGGGAAACATTAAGCATTTTCCCAAGGAACCTTTTGTAGTAACGCCGCGGGAATTGCTGGATATATTGGATAAGAAGTAAAAAGAAAAAGGAAGAATAGGAATCCATGGGACGGGCTGTCGGTTAATAGATAGCCATGAACAAAATAGAGATACCCTACAGAATGTGCCAGTGCTAAACGGCATCATTTCGGGGTATCTCTATTTTTCTTTAAAATCGGAAGAAATCGGCATTAGTCGACTGCCCCATTTAAAAAATTACGCTATTACAGGACAAAAGCATACATCACTACAAAGTGGCATGCGCTTCCGCCCATTACGAACAGATGGAAGATCTCGTGGCTGCCGAAATACCGGTGTCTGCTGTTGAATAACGGCAGCTTCAGCGCATAGATCACTCCGCCAGCCGTATAGATGATTCCGCCTGCCAATAGCCACAGGAAAGCGGCCGTTGACATAGAGTTCAATATCTGGGTAAATGCAAGCACGCAGGTCCAGCCCATTCCGATATATAATACGGAAGATACCCACTTAGGGCAGTATACCCAGAAAGCCTTGATAAGGATTCCGACAAGGGCGATTCCCCATACGATGCTAAGAAGAATAAACCCGGTTCTGCCTCCGAGTACCAGCAGACAGATGGGAGTGTAGCTTCCGGCGATCAATACGCTGATCATCATGTGGTCGATCTTCTTCAGGATCGTGTTGATCTGCTCAGATCTGTTAAATGTATGATAAGTAGTGCTTGCAGCATATAATAGAATCAGGCTTGCCGCATAGACTGCAATAGAGATAACATATATCCGCCCCGGCTCATGAGCGGCCTTGATAAGAAGCGGTACGGCTGCAAATATGGCCATCAGCATTCCGATAAAATGCGTAATAGCGCTTCCCGGGTCCTTGATGCGGTCTTCGAGTGTCTGTGACATATTATCACCTCCTGGTTTAATAAAACATAACATGTAGTTTTAAAAACTACGTTGTATATATATGTATATTATACCCATTGAGATAAAAATGCAAGCATAATTTATAAATTTTTTTATACATACAGAAAATAAGAGCTGAGAATGGAGGAAGATCCTCGTTTTCTCAGCTCTTTGCCGTTATCTGTTTTTCAGGTGGAATTTGGATACTAATTCTTTCAGCATATTAGCCTGGCCGGATAATTCTTCACTGGCGGCGGCGCTCTTCTCAGCGGTAGACAGGTTGGACTGTACCACATCGGAGATCCGGTCGATTCCGCGTAAGACTTCTTCCGTAGCGGAAGCCTGCTTCGCCGAATACTCAGCGATTCCTTCGATCAGCTTGTTGACTTCATCGGCCTGAGCGACAACTGCAAGCATGGATTCAGCGGTATCCTTTGCCATCGTGCTTCCTTCTTCCACGGCCTCCACGGTCTGATCGATCAAGACCGCGGTATTCTTCGCGGCTTCGGAGGATTTGCTTGCCAGGTCGCGGACCTCGTCTGCTACCACGGCGAATCCTTTGCCGGCGACACCGGCGCGGGCGGCTTCTACGGATGCGTTCAGAGCCAGAATGTTGGTCTGGAACGCAATATCCTCGATAGTCTTGATGATATTATTGATCTCGGTCGACTTGCTGCTGATCTTCTGGATCGCCAGGTTCATGTGCTGCATCTTCTCATTGCTCTCTAAGATGCTGCTTCCTACCTCCTGAGAGATCTGGTTGGCCCTTTTGGCTCCCATGGCGGTTTTCTGGATTCCGTCGGATACTTCATTGATATGGCTTGCCAGCATCTCTACCGCATCTGTCTGCTGGAGGGACCCTTGTGAAAGCGTCTGGGCGCCCTCAGCCACATGACCGGAGCCTTCGGCTACCTGTCCGGCAGATACGTTGATCTGCCCCAGAGTTTCATTGAGAGACAGGGAAATTCCTTCCAGAGAATCCTTGATCTTCGCAAATTCACCGACATAGTCGTGAGAAAGTGTGAATGCAAGATTGCCTCGGGCGATCTCCTGTAATTTCTCAGCAACTTCGTCAATATAGTCAACATAATCACGCAGGCGGACAACCGTCTTGCTGAAATTATCAGCCAGTTCGCCAAGCTCGTCATTGGAGCTGTGGCGTATCGTCTGATCCAACTTGCCTTCTGCGATCTTAGTGGCGACATTATTCAGTTCGGCAACCGGTTTGCCGATGATATTCCTTACAAGAAGAATGATCAGGAAAACGGCTACAAGGACAGCAACAACGGAACCTGTTACCATCATTCCGGTCAGCAGACGGAGGTCGCTTAAGACTTCATCCTTGGATACATAGGAGACTGCGGTCCAGTCACTGTTCGGCACCTGTGCTGCCTGTATGTATGTGTTGCCATCATAGAGAGATAATCCGAATGCCTTCTGCTGAATCTTCTCAGCGGCATATGCATACATATCGCCTTTGAATTCGCCCAGAGTCCGCCCGGTTATCTCCTTGTCCTTATGTCCGATGATCGTATCCGTCCGGGTATCTACAAGAAAGATCCCGCCGGTCTTCTCCAACTGGATGTTGGCCACGATTTCAGAGATAGAATCCAGATATACATCGGCAGCCGCGACACCGCGTGTCTGCCCGGCAGCGTCCTTAAGCTTGCCGGAAGCGCCTACCACGTAGGACTGGCTGTCTTCGTCGAAATACACATCACCCAGAATGAAATCTTCTGATTGAATGCCGTCCTGATACCATGATTTCTCCAGTGCATTGAAATCCGGGCCCGGTACGAAGGATGCGTGATACAGAGAACCGTCCGTCAATGCGACATACAGCCCGGCAGGGTATGCATCATTCTGTCCCACGGTGTGCCGGATGTATTCCATCATCTCGGGAATCTCCATATTCTCATACTCAATGGTATCCCGCTGCATCTGGAGCATGGTCAGAGTCTTGTTCATCCATGCGCTGGTTTCCTGCAGTGTCTTGTCGGTAGTCTCCTGAAGCAGCTTCTCGCTCTTATCCAACAACGCGTCTGAGACACGGTTGTATACGATCATCAGGAGCGCGGCAACCATGACGACGATCGTCGCAACGATCGCGCCTACCAGCTTCCTGGTAATACCCCGCTTCCCCCTGCGGAGCCTGGCAGTTGGTCTGTCTTTTGTTTTCATATTCGTTCCTCTCCTTTTTCATCTTCTGGTAAATATTTACATAATAAAATTATACTCGTCACAGAGGGAAAATACAATCTTTAACGGGAAAAAGTGACAAATGAATGCAAACAGGGTGCGGTTCATCAGACCGCACCCCGAATATTTTCTTATATTATTCTGAAAGCCCAAAATTCTCAGATACAACCGGATTCTCATTCTGCTTCACTGGAACAACCGCATTGTCCGGTTCCACAGGATCTCCGACTGTCAATCCTTCGATCTCATCATCCGGGCATATCGGCGTCCATGCCAGTTCCATCACTTTATCCGCCGTCATATCCTTGTCCTCAATAATTCCAAGACGGATATAATCCTCTGCAATCTCCTTAAGCGCTCTCTCGGTAAATGCATCCGACAGTCCGAAATGCAGGGAATCCCAGAATACCATCTGATCCTCTTTCTCGCCGGTCATCTTGTCGGTGTCAAACATTGCCTGAACCGCGTCCTCGGAATTTAGACGGCTGTACTCGCCGGCGCGCTTGATCGCCATTACCACGTATTTTGCATGTACGGGATTTTCCTCAATAAATTTGTTATTCATCGCCGTAACGCAGCATGGCTCATCCTGGAATTCCGGACTGTAAGTAATGGAGCAGATCATACGCATATCTTCAGGATAATTGGCAAGCACAAAGTAATCCGAGAAGATAGACGCGTCAACCTCGCCGCTTTCCATTGCAGCAACCGTAGCCGCACTGTCGGCGATGTCCAGATATTCTACATCTGTTGTAGGATCGATACCGTACTCATCCAGCAGGCGGTATGTAATGTTCTGGTCAGAATTTCCGATACCGTCATGAATCGCGATCTTCTTGCCCTTCAAGTCCTCTACTGTCTTGATGTCGCTGTCGGCATTAACAAAGATAGACTTACAGCCGATATGCGCTCCTGCAACGAAGGTCATGTCTACTCCGTTGGTCACAGGTACGAGCATCGTTGCAATGTGGTCGGTGCCCCACATACACTGTCCGGTCCCGACAGTCGTCACAACAGAATCTCCTTCCATATAAGTGGCATTGATACCGTACTCTTCATAGTATCCCTGCACTTCCGCCATATATTTTGCAGACACACAGGCTCCGCCGTTGAACAGATAGTTTATCTCCGTACCGAATACAGGTTCCTTCTGCATAGCCTCCCAATCTTCTTCGGAAACAGCTTCCGGACGTTCTGCGTTCGTCTCTGCGCCGTTGTCCTTGCTTTCGCTCTCGGTCTCAGTTTTTGCAGAATCATCCTTGCTTGCCGGCTCTCCCGGTGTCCCGCAGGCAGCCAGTGATACGGTCATAGCCGCAACCATTGCCGTTGCTGCCAGACGCTTTGCATCCATCCATTTCATTGTACTTTTTCTCCTTTTTCTTAAATATTTATCCATAAAAATCATTGGGGAACGGTTAAATTCCTCCTGATTCAACGGAACATAACAATAAATTACCCTCTCCCGCCGAAGTGCAGCCGGTTAAGGATCTGATTCCGGTATTCGACAAACGCCGCCGAAGAACGGTCTCTTGGATATTCTTCATCGATCTTGATATCAGCCACCACCCGTCCCGGGTTGGCGTCCATGACGATAACGCGGGTTCCCATGTAGACAGCCTCGTCCACATCATGGGTCACCATCAGTGCAAGCTGTCCTTTCGCCTGCCAGATCTTGAGGATCTCATCCTGCATATTCATGCGGGTAAATGCATCCAACGCCCCAAGGGGTTCATCCAGCAGAAGAATATCAGGCTCGTTGATCAGCGACCGCATCAGTGCGACCCTCTGGGCCATACCGCCGGATAACTGTCCCGGATAGTCATTGCGGAACGCCTCCAGGCCGATCACCTTCAGCAGACGCTCTACTTTGTCTTCATTTCCTCTCAGCTTGCCCTGCATCTTAAGGCTGAACGCAATATTCTTCTCGACCGTCAGCCATGGGAATAAGGTGGACTTCTGGAACATCATGCCTCTCTCCGGGGACGGCTGTGTAATCTCCTTGCCGTCTACGGTAAGCTTCCCTGTCGTCGGCATGATCAATCCTGCGACCAGTCTGAGGATTGTAGATTTCCCGCAGCCGGAGGGTCCCACCAGACTGACGAACTCACCGCTTTCTAGGCTTAAGTCGATCTTATTGAGCGCGTGGGTAACCTCGTCGTTTTCCACTTTCGCAAAACTCTTCGATACATTTTTAATCTCTAACGTAACCTTCTTATCAGCCATCTATTTCACAACTCCATTCTGCCATCTTAATACGCGCTTCTTGATAAGATCCAGCGCCTTAGTAACGATCGTGAATATAAAACAGATCACGAACAGCGCCGCGAACATCTTATCATAAGCCGCCCATGATTTGGCCCAGTTCATATACCAGCCAAGGCCTGCCTTCACACCCATCATCTCTGCGATCATGATTGCTACACATGCGGAGCTCATTGCCTGTGTGCATCCTTGCAGTATGGAAGGCATCGCATGAGGTATTGCGACCCGGAACACTAGCTGCCTGGAACTCGCCCCAAGCGTTCTTGCCGCGTCGAAAAAGTCTTTGTCCACGTTAGAGATTCCCGTCATGGAAGCAACCGTCACGGCAAACCAGGAGCCTAATGCAATGATAAATACCGCCCCTTTAAACAGAGATGTTGCGACAACCATTACAATGGGGATCCATGTGGAAGTAGGGATCGGACCAAGGAATTTGATGACCGGATTGACCCAGTAACGCACCCGTTCCGAGTACCCGCAGGTAATACCCGTGACCAGGCCAAGGGCAATCCCTATGAAATACCCCAGAAACAGCAGACGCAGCGTGTGTAACGTACATTCCAGCAGATAGGCGCGGTCGATCCACGCAATGTTAATAATATAGTTCATACAGGGAACAAAAGGCTGTGTCAGGATACCTGTCTTCAATGTCAGGTAATCATAGCCCGCAAGCAGCAAGAACAGCGCCGAAAAAAGCGGTGCCTGATAACGGAGTGTATCGATTCTGGTTTTGTCTCCTCTTAGTTTTAATGCAGCAGAAAATAGAAAATAAACCAGATATGCGCCGATCAATACGGCAAGAAATCCCACGTATGTATACGGATGATCGTTAGGGCTTCCGTTGGGGATCATCCAGTATTCCAGAACCGCTGCGCCGCCGCAGACAAACGGCAGGATCATGATGAGCCAGTCCAGGGCTTTCTGCCATGCAGTCTTCTCTTTTTCTTCCAGTTCATGCAGCTGTTGTTTTGTCAGATGGGCAAGCTGGCTGCTGTCCATATAATCTTTTTGTTTTTTTGACATGATCTTCTCCTAAACTGAATAAAATTACCAACCATAAAATACAATATAGTAGTGGTATCTAAAAAATACATTAGCATAGATTTTTGCAAAAGTTAAATTGATAATTATAATCAATATATGGATATATTGGTAGTATCTATCGTATATTAGTATTAGGAAAAATATTGCGATAGCAGCGGTCGCCAAATGTGCATGCAAGCATGCCCGCTTGGCTCGTTGCTCACGGGAATAAAAACACCTCAAATCAGTAGTTTTTCACAGAAAAATAACTGATCTGAGGTGTTTTAGAAAAATTAGAGTAATTCTGCTTCGATCCGTTCTCTTGCCTGAGGCGCTTGCTTTTCCATCTTTTCCGGGAATCCGAACATGGATACACAGGCGATGTTGTCTCCGCCTGCTTTCGGAGGAGCCGTTCCAAGCTGTTTGTTTGCGAAGTCCATTTCACGCAGGGTTTCAAAGATGCCGTCGAAATCAACGTCTCCTTCGCCCATTGCGAGATGCTGATGGATAGTCACATCTGCCTTGCCTCTGCCGTTGAGCCACGGCGGATTAGCAATGTAGCGGCAGTCAAGAGTCTGGTTAAAGGTATCAGCGAACAGAACGTGTGTCAGTTCATCTCCCGCATAGCGCAGCATGGAGCGTACATCACCTTTTCCCTGATCGTAGAAGAAGCCGTGAGGTGATGAATAGACATAACCCAGGTGCTTTGAGCGGAAGGATTTTACCATATCGCAGGTCTCGTTGTTCAGTTCACAGAAATCATATGGATGTGACTGGATCTCTACACGGATCCCTTCGCGTTCTATGAGCGGAAGAAGTTCTTCCATTGACCGAAACCACATGCCGTTGCAGATCTCCTGCTGGTTAGGGTCGCCGGAGAGCTCCGTGTTGATGACTTTGACACCCATATCGCCGGCGATCTGTATCATTCGTTTCCAGTTAGCTACCGCGAACTGTCTCTGCTCTTCTGTCGGTCCTGACCAACGGTATACTACGATGAAAGACGAGATCTCAACTCCGGTCTCCTTAAGCGCTTTTCTGTATTCTGCCTCGCATTCCTTTGAGAAAAGAGGATGCTTGTAGAACGGATTGATTCTTGGATGCGGGGACTGTTCGATATATTTGTATCCCCAATCGGCTACCTGATGGACCATACGGTTGATATCCATCTGCTTGGCCAGAACATCGACGTCAAATGCTATTTTCATATGCTTCTCTCCTTCATGCAAATTATATGTAATCTACCCAGGAAGCCCCGTTATCTGCAGAGCGGACGCAGTTCTCAACCCATCTTACGCCTTCTGCGCCTGCATGTACGTCTGGATACCAGAAGTCAACGGTCTTCCCATGGTCTGCCGCATCCATTGCCTGTGCAAATCGGCTGTACAGGTTGCTCCATGCTTCGAATAAGCCTTCCGGGTGGCCTCCGCCGATCCTATCCTCCAGAACAGAGGATTCGTCCAGGTAACCCATGCCTCTCTCTAAGATACGGACAGGCTCCCCCTGTACCTCATAAGTCAGTTGATTGGGTCGCTCGTCCCACCATTCCAGGGAGGCTTTCTCGCCGATCACGCGGATCTTCTGACCATGCATGGAGCCGCAGTTGACACAGCTTGACCAGACATATCCGACAGCCCCGTTATCGTATTCCATGATAGTCATTGCGTTGTCCTCCAACGGTGCGCGGGATTCTACGAAGGATTGGCGGCTGCACATCAGGCGCTTGATCTTCATATCCGGCAGCATGACCTCTGACAGATATAAGGGATGGGTTCCCACATCGCCCAGGACATAAGAAGGTCCGGCAACCTTTGGATCTACCCGCCACTTGGTGGAGGCTGTGTTCTTCTCCACGGCGACGTTGTGGAAACCGTGGGCGAACTGCATATTTACAATGCGGATCTTCCCAAGCATACCTTTTTCGATCAGCTTGCGCGCCTCCTGGATCATCTGGTGTCCGGCATATCCGTAGGTGACGCCTACGATCTTATTCTGCTTTTTGGCCAGTTCTTCTAATTCCTTAGCCTCTTCGGCCGTGAAACAAAGAGGTTTCTCGCATACTGCATGAAGACCGGCCTCCAGTGCGGCTTTTGTGATCTCATAATGTGTTCCGTTTGGCGTTGCAATGGAAACAGCCTGGATGCCGTCTTCTCTCTTGGCTTCTTCGGCAAACATGGTTTTGTAGTCGGGATAGCATCTGTCTTCTGCAACGTGAAGTTCTCTGCCGAATGCTTTTCCTCTCTCTGGATCAATGTCGAATGCTCCGGCGACCAGCTCAAAGCTGAAGTCCCGAAGCGCCGCGGAACGGTGAATATAACCGATCTGGCTGCCCTTTCCTCCGCCGACCATCGCCCAGCGGATTGGTTTGTCTATTTTCTTCTCTCCGTAATACATGGTTTCTATCCTCCTGATCATTTGCTGAATCCGACGCTCTTAAGGTATGTAACGCTTTCCTTCACATCCCGAAGGCTGGTATCGGAATTCCTGGGGTCTCGTTCCTGTTCAATGGTGATATATCCGCTGTATCCGATTTCCACCAGAGCTTCCTTGATTCCCGGATAGTCCAAAGTCCCCTTGCCGATGGGGCACATAGCGCCCTTGCCGCAGGCTTCAAAGAAGCGGATCTTCATACCGAGAACTTCCCGGTAGACCGTCTCGTCTACGTCTTTGAAGTGAACGTAGTCCAATCGGGAGGCGTATTTTTTCAGCCATTCGACCGGATCCATGCCGGAGTAATACAGATGCCCCGTGTCCAGGCACAGTCCTGCCAGTTCGTAAGGAATATCTCTTATGATTCCATCGATCTCATCGGCAAATTCAATATATCCGCCTGCATGGGGGTGGATCACCGGGCGGACGCCGTATTCTGCCGCCTTTTTGCAGATTCCTTTGATGTGAGTGATCATGGTATTCCATTGTACCTCGGTAAGCCTCGGCGCCTTGTCAGAATGTCCTGCCGCGTAATCTCTTTCGTCGTGACCCCAGTCCATGATGGTCATATAGGGAGTGGGATAGTGCTGGCCTTCATGTACCGGAAGAGGCGGCAGCTTCGTAATGAGAGAGCAGATATCATCCGTCTGCTTCAGCAGATTTTCATAATTATTCTCGTCAACCAGATCGTCGAAGATCGTGCCCGCAACGATAGACAGTCCGTTCTTCTTAAGCTCCGCGGATACTTCCTCCACATTGATCGGAAGATATCCGTAAGGCCCCAGCTCGATTGCCCGGTATCCGGCTTCTTTGGCTTCCTTAAGAACTCTCTGCCACGGCGGGAGATAAGGATTCTTCACATCGTCTACGCCCCAGCAGCAGGGCGCTCCGCAGATATTCATACTCATAATTTTCCCTCCTGATAATTTTTTGACCAATCTGTGCAGCAATGAGATGATCTGCTGCGGTCGGCTTTGTGTTTATATATTTATATTATAAAGTATTTGGGAAATTCTGCCTTCACTATGCTGTATGGGAAATATCTGTTTGATGTGGAAAATGGTCTTTTTAAGATAGATTTTTCAGCCGTGCCTTCATAATCCTGTACTTTGACTTCCTATGACTGATCCTTAAACCCCTTCATTTCTTCTTTATAAAATTCTCTGTATCGAGCAGGTGATATTCCCACGACTTTAGAGAAAATGGTACTGAAATAATTCGTATTATCGTATCCTACGATGGCAGCGATCCGCGTGACAGAATGATCGGTTGAGATCAGAAGCGTCTGGGCGTGTCCGATCCGTCTGCGGATGATATATTGGATCGGGGTTCTGCCAGTTGCTTTCTTGAAGATATGGGAGATATAAGTTGCCGAGCATCCCAATGCTTCCCCGGCAGTGTCGAGAGTGATATCCTCCATAAAATGTTCGTTCAGATAGTTGCGGATCCGCAGTACCATATGTGCTTCGCCGGATTCCTTCGCGCCGGTCAGCGGGAAGCTCTCTAACTGACTGGTAAGTACGATGATCGCGGAGCATAGAAGCTGTGCCGTAAGCTTGCCCTTGTCGTTGGTTCCCTCCAGAGTATACATCTGTTCACACATGGACAGAAGCATTGGGTACAGGGAACCGGCCTGCCGGACGCTTGGTTCGCCGGGAGAGATCAGACATCCCGGAGGCAGATCACACCGGCGGAGGTTAGAGATACCGATACAGTAATCTCCGATCTCATGTTCTGTCTCGGAGATCACCTCGTGGAGATCTCCCTGGTTGTAGTAGATCACGCTGCCTTCCGAGAGCGGGTAGGATTTCCCGTTCACATAATAGGTGCCGGTTCCCTGGTATACGAATAGTAATTCACAGATAGAGTCATGCCGGTGCAGCGGTCGGCGGATGGCTTTCCTTGTGTGGTTCTGCTTATTGATGTAGACAAGGGTGGGCAGCCTGCCGTGTTCAAATACAGTTTCGAGCCGGTGGGTGGTGTCTGGGTAAAGCATAGGATCTTCCTTTCTTTGCAGTGGCTTATTTTGAGGAAATATAAAAAAATTATTAAAAAACCTCCCATTTATGGAAAAATGCGAGATAATAGAATTGACACAATTCTATAGCATCCGGCAGACTCTTCATGCTCTCCCTTTTCATATGCATCAAATTTATGCATTATAAGCTTTCCTCTTTCTGCCGTCTGTATTCCATCTGAATAGAGAGGTTTTACATTGTTTACCATAATCATCTACCTCCGTTTATTATTATCTTTCAACAGAGTATATCGGACAAAAATTTATTCTTTCAAGCTGTTCTTCGTAAGCGGCATCTCATTCTCCGTAAACGGTTTCAAACATAGCAGCGCTGTTAGCCTGATATTTTTCAATCTTGTTCCGTATTCTGCTGTCTGATCCAAAAAGTCGTATAATACGCACTAAAAAACTTAGTGCATAGACATCCCCAATTTTTCAAGATATAGAGCATCCCGCGCGGTAATCTCCGTGTTCCATCGTTTGTTACGCAGTTCGGACGATACCTTTACCTCTTCCACAGTGTCAAACCATTGTAGCTGAAGATAAACCGGCGTATTCTCCATCCAACTTATTGGATTTGCAATTTCAAGGATAAGAAAATGATGCCGCTTACGGATCATGACAGAAATCTCCGGCAGTTCTATACCTCGAAATTTGGTTTGTGTGACATAATTATTCCCGCGGGCAACGAGCCAAGTGGCATGCCTGCAAGTACATTTGAATGAGATTATAATACATTATGTTCCGGAAAGCCGCAAGCGCAAACAGATCTGGGCAATGGATCTCAGGAGAACCATAACTCCATACTCGTTGAATTTCTGCCGGAAGAATGATAAGATATAAGAAAATAGTTGGAGGGCGCCGTTATGCCAAGAGTAGTCGGGATTGGTCATCAGGACTTTGAACAGATGATAACAAGTGATAACTTCTATATTGATAAGACCATGTTTATTAAAGAATGGTGGGAGAATAACGATACAGTAACCTTGATCACCCGACCCAGGCGTTTTGGAAAAACATTGAATTTGGATATGACGGATCATTTTTTCTCTGTCAATTATTTCGGAAGAGGTGATTTATTTCAGGATTTGTCTGTCTGGAAAGAAGAAAAATACCGGGAACTGCAGGGAACATACCCGGTTATATTTTTTAGTTTTGCCGATATGAAGGAAACGACTTTTCCCGAAGCAAGGAAAAGTATCTGTCAGATTATAAAAGATCTGTATAACAGATATGATTTCCTCTTGGGAGGCAGTTATCTGAATGAAGATGAAAAAAAAGCATATCAAAATATCTCTGTTGATATGGAGGATTATCTGGCTGTCAATTCCTTAAAGGCATTATCCGATTACCTGATGCGTTATTATGGAAAAAAGGTGATTATCTTGTTGGACGAATACGATACGCCTATGCAGGAGGCTTATGTGTACGGCTACTGGGATGAACTGGTTTCCTTTATCAGAAAATTATTCAATTCCACATTTAAGACAAACCCTTTCCTTGCAAGGGCTCTCATGACCGGAATTACCAGGGTCAGCAAGGAATCTGTCTTTTCTGACCTCAATAATCTGACGGTAGTTACAACCACCTCTGATCTGTATACAGACTGTTTCGGGTTTACCCAGCAGGAAGTCTGGAGGGCATTGGACGAATATGGATTATCATCCCACAAAGACGAGGTCAGAAGTTGGTATGACGGGTTTACATTCGGTAATAGGACCGATATCTACAACCCCTGGTCTATCATAAATTATTTAAAATATGCAAAATTCGCTCCTTATTGGGCCAATACCAGCAGTAACAGTCTGGTTGGGAAGCTGATTCGAGAGGGAAGCGCCGATACAAAAATGATCATGGAGGATCTTCTGTCTGGAAAGTCCTTGTATACACAGATTGATGAGCAGATTATCTTCAATCAACTGGGACGAAGAGAAGGCGCTGTCTGGAGTCTTCTGCTTGCAGGCGGCTATCTGCGTGTGAAGCAGTTAAGCATGGATAAAAGAGACAGGACCACATATGAGCTTGTACTCACGAACCGCGAAGTATCTCTTATGTTTGAATGGATGATAGAGGATTGGTTTTCAGAGTTTACACCGGCATATAATAATTTTATCAAAGCATTATTACTAGATGATAAGAAAGCAATGAATCTATATATGAACCGGGTTGCGCTTGAGACTTTTAGTTATTTTGATACAGGAAAGAATACCTCTAAAGCAACAGAACCAGAAAGGTTTTACCATGGTTTTGTACTTGGATTGATGGTGGATCTTGCCGGGCGATATTCCATTACCTCCAACCGTGAAAGCGGGTTTGGGAGATATGATGTAATGTTAGAGCCTGCCGAAGATGCGGACGATGCTATTATCCTGGAGTTTAAAGTTCATGACCCGGATGACGAAGATACTCTTGCAGATACAGTTCAAGAAGCCTTGGATCAGATTGACCGTAAGAAATATACCGCTGTGTTGGAGGCAAAAGGAATCTCACAGGAACGGATTCGGAAGTATGGGTTCGCATTTGAGGGGAAAACGGTATTGATCGGATGAGTTATATTCTCAAAGATACGGCAGCAGTCAAAAGCTGCTGCCGTTGTAAATATTTATAATTCATTAATCGTCTCCGTGATCGCCATATTCCGGATCCGCTTTGCCGGGGCATAGACTGCCGCCGCCGCACACACCGCCACAAACAAGACGATCAGACACAACAGCGCCACCGGCGGATGCCATACCATTCCCATGTGCCGCGTTACCAGCTGGTCATACAGGAGGTAACTCAGGGGAAGCCCGATTCCGAAGCCGCATATGAGGCCGGACACAGCATAGGTAAATGCCTCTGCCACGATCATCAGGATAAGCTGGGTTCCGTCCATACCAACCGCACGCATAGCTCCGTACTGCTTCGTCCTTGCCGCCACACTGATAGATATACTGTTCATGATATAGAACATCGTAACCATTCCGATGATCGACAGAAAGCCATATACACCAAGCCGTAAGGCCATATAAGTGGTATTCGACTCTCTGTTCTGTACCCTGGTGTCCGTGAAGATCACATCACTCCCGGTTAATTTATTAATCTGCTGAATGGTCCCTTCATCGGCATCTTCGTCAAGCTGTATACCAATCATGGTAAGTCCGTCTGCTCCGGTCAGTCTCTCGAATGTCTCCTGGGAGCAGATGACAAGACGTTCGCCCGGAAACAGGCTGCCGGATACGGAACAGGTAACCTCAACCTCATTTCCGGCAATCTGGATAGTGTCGCCGATTTTCAGGGGATTATCCTTGCTGTAGACCGTCATGACTTTATTGCTGTCTCCGGAGATATCCCGCAGATTCCCCTGGACGACCTCATCTTCGGCATTTTTCAGCAAATTCTCATCATAGGATTCCAGATTAATATAGTCGATTCCCGGTCTTGAAGAAGTTGCCGGAATGTGGTCAAGGTATGCAGTTCCAAAAGCACGATCCACCCCGGAAATATCAAGAATCACATCTTTTGTATGCTGTTCCAGTACCAGTGCATTGTTGTAGCCATTAAGGAAAAGATCCGGCTGCCAGGATTTTAGGCTGGGCATGAGCCCCCGTGCAAAATCGATGCCGACCGAGAAGCATAAGGCTATGATGATCGTGAGTGCAAAGGAAGAGGTCATCAGGATCCAGTTCTTCCTCGAACCGGCCGCATGATGAATTCCCAGAGTCTGCTCTATTCTTCCGACGTTATGCCGGATCACACGCCGCTTCGAAGCGGCTGCTTCTGAATTGCCGGAAACCGCCGACACAGGGGAGGTTCTGGCTGCCCGTTTGGCAGGGGCTTGTGCCGCCAGCAGAACAGTCACAATGCCGACCAGCATTCCGCTGATAAGTCCTGCAGGACTGATTGCGAATACCTGCATGGAAGCAAATTCTCCGCCTATCCCATAACGCAGATATGCGCATATCCCGAAGCTTACCAGCGTGCCGAAGATCAGTCCAACCGGAACGGCAGTTTTACACCAGTTCAATGCTTCCAGGCGAACAAACCTTACGATCTGCCGGCGGCTTGCGCCGATACAGCGCATCATGCCGAAGAATTGTGTCCGCTGAGAGATATTGCTGTTTAAGCTGCCGGAGATCATCAATACTCCTGCTAATAATACCAGGACGAACAGCATAGCCGCGATCTGATAGATCCCGTTGAAAGACTGGCTGCTGCTCTGACCGGAGATTCCCATGACGGCAGTATTTTCGGAAATATTCTCATCGGTCAGATCATATTGCTGCTTCATATCCGCAATCGATTCCGACGCACCGGATATCTTCTGAAACTGCACATAATAAGAGGGATGTTCTTCTATTGCGTTTGCAGCCATAATCGTGTGAAATGAGTTCCTTGACATATACACGGCGGTCATATACATCTGTCCCTGATAATACTTCTTATCATCGGAACCGAAGCCAGACACGGTAAAATCCGTATCCCCGGCGGGCGTGCGCAGGGTCACAAGGCTTCCGACCTGCACGTCCAAAGCCAGTTTCGCATTGCTGCTAAGCATTACCTCATTATCATTCTGCGGGATGCCGCCTTCTTCGAGGCTGCTTGTAAGCTGAGACAGATAGGTTTCGTCCGCGCCGTAAAGTGCTGCTTTTTTCTCACCGATATAGTAGGGATGATCCGCATCTAAGTTGAATGAATCTGACCAGCCGGCAGCCATAACGTCCGCCCGGCGGCTGATCTTATCTCCCGTCTCCTGTGAAATGTTGTCAAGGCGGATATGCCAGCTGCCGTGTTTTTCCTTCATGGATTTGTCCGTGGCCCTTACGAAAGTGTCTGCTACGCTGAAGATCGCTGTCACAAGAAACACCGAAATCACAATGCACAGGAGTGTCATGCGGTTCTGCCGTCTGTGGATACGCGCAGAGATTGGAATCAGGCTAAGATAACTTTTCATTGTCTGTCTCCTTTCCTTTCCGTTCCGCGCATAGCAGACGTCCCCCGGACGTCTTGCGCCCTTCCGAAATCTGTCAGTTCCCCGTCCGATACCTGCAGGATGCGGTCGGCCGTCTGCGCAATGCCTTGGCTGTGGGTGATCATGATGATGGTCTGTTCATATTTTTTGGACGCTTCTTTCAGAAGAGAGATCACCTCTCTGCTGTTCTGGGTGTCCAGATTCCCCGTCGGCTCGTCTGCAAGGATGAGGGCAGGTCGGGTGATCAGCGCCCGCCCGATTGCCGCTCTCTGCTGTTGTCCTCCGGACAACTGACTTGGCAGATGATGACGGCGGTCCGTAAGATTTAACACGGAGAGCAGTTCTTCCAGGTATCTCCTGTTGGGCTTCTGATAGTCGAGAAGTACCGGGAACAGGATATTCTGCTCAACCGTCAGTTCAGGGATCAGATTGAAGCTCTGGAATATAAAACCGATATTTCTGCGGCGGAAGACCGTAAGGCTTCGTTCTTTCATTGCGAAGATATCTTTGCCGTCGATATAGACTTTTCCAAATGAAGGCGTATCCAGCGCGCCGATCATATTCAGCAGGGTACTCTTGCCGGAGCCGGATTCCCCGACAATCGCGACGAATTCCCCTTTCGGAACGGAAAAGCTTATTTTCTTAAGTGCATGTACGGCGGTATCTCCTTCTCCGTAAGTTTTGGAAATTGATTTGACTTCCAACAAATTCATAAATATAAGACCTCCTATAAAAAACTCGTACATCGGAAATGCGTTCATTTTCGATGTACGAAGAGAATATCATATCAGCCCTACTGTAATATTACAATTATCCTACAGTTTTGTAGGAATGGTCGTGGAAATAGATGTAAAATGCGGTGCCGCGTCCCAGATCGCTGTCGGCTGTGATGCTGCCGCCGTGTGCTTCGATGATAGATTTTGCGAGAGGAAGACCAAGCCCGATCCCTTGTGTGTCCTTAGAATACCGGCTTCGGTAGAATCGCTTAAAGATATAGTACAGATCCTCTGGATGGATACCGCTCCCATTGTCTATTACTGCAATCTGAAGCGCAGATGCCGACGTCTTCCATTCGATTCGGACAGAGTCTCCTCTTTTCGTATGATCCAAAGCATTTTTCACAATATTGATGACCGCCTCCATCAACCAGTTCCGGTCACAGGCGAAATCTGTCGATTCGTCTCCCGAGAGGATGATCTCTTTCCCTTCTTGCCCGGCGCGGAAAGAGAAATGCTTCTTGATGCGTTCCATCATCTCGGACACATTTTCCGGCGTCTTCTCAAGCACAATTGTACCGGAATCAAATTTAGAGATCTTTAACAGGTTCATTACCAGCGTTTCGATCCGTTCCAATTCCTGTTCGGACAGATCGGTAAATTCTCTGACCGTCGGAAGGTTTTCGGCTTCTCCCTGCAGAATTCCATTGTAGATATTCAAGGCTGCCAGCGGAGTCTTTAGCTGATGAGAGATATCGGATATCGTATTTCTTAAGAATTCTTTCTCTTTTCCCTCCTTCTCAGTGTGGGCATTCAGGATGGAAACTAAAGTATTCACTTCATGAAACAGCCTGTAGAGTTCTCCTTCTTCTTGACATTCGATACGGGCTTTTTCGTTGCCGGAAATGTATTCTCTGATCTGTTCCGCTGCATGTTCCATGATCTCATCCTGCTCTTTGAAATATCTATAACAGGCAGTCAGGATCAGGAATCCCATCAACAAAGCGCTGACTGCGATATAATGTGCGGTCTGTTTCGGTTCAAGCCGCAGGAGAGCGGCAGAAAACAGCGCAAATCCTGTCATGCACAACAGGATTTGGTAAAACAACGCCTTGATTTTCTGATTAGCAAGTATCTTACATAGATTTTCCATTAAAGGCCCTTTCTATCCGTATTCCATTTATAGCCCATTCGGCGGACGGTTACGATCCTCTCCGGCTTGCCCGGATCATCCTCGATCTTCGTGCGGAGCCTCCGTATATAGACCGTCAGGGTATTATTATCTACATAATTCTCATTACAGTCCCACAGCCTGTTCAAGATCTGTTCCGGTGAAAGTACGATATTGGGATTTTCCATGAACAGACACAGCAGCTTATATTCACTCGCCGTCAAATCGATCAGTTTGTTATTTTTATAGACCTCGCCTTTGATTAGTTCAATACGGATATCGTTTGAATTCAATTCCGGAGTCTCCCGGCTGAAATTACTGCTTCTGCGGAGCAAGGCATTGACTCTTGAGAGGAAGATTGCCAGCTTGAACGGCTTGGTGATATAGTCGTCTCCGCCGATATCAAGTCCCATGATCACATCCGTCTCCTCGTCTGCGGCAGTTAAGAACATGATCGGAACCTTGGAAGTCAGGCGCAGCTTTTTACATAAGTCGAATCCGGAACCGTCCGGGAGAGAGACGTCTAGAATGACCAGATCGTATTTCCCGTCAGCCCAAAGTGCATCTGCCTCAAGGCTTGTGCGGGCGACGTCGACTTCATAACCTTCTTTTCTGACGGCGAAAGAAAGCCCGCCGATCAGACTTAAGTCATCCTCCACTAGTAAGATCTGTTTCATGATATTTCCGCCTTTCAAGCAATTTTCAATAAAGAGATTTTGACTATTGGGGTTTACCATAAGCGGTCTTGTTCATGATTCCCAATCTCCCTTTTTGACTTCATTAAAAAGTCTGAACTGATACGATTATACTATATATTCGGTGGAATAGGAATGAAAATTTTCTTATATATATTCGCTGCCAATTTATACTAGTACACCGAAAAATAAGTTCCTAGTACATCATTGCATTAATTCTTTGGTAATAAGCACTTGCTATCCATGCCATCTGCACGCCTTCGAACCTAGATGTAGCCCGCTACACCGTCGGTTCGTAGACGCACAGCTGACACGAATATCAAGCACTATTACTTCAAGATTAACGCAATGATGTACTAGCCCTTCACCGCTCCGCCCATCATCCCCGAGATCAGGAATTTCCGGAAGATCAGCGCCGTGATCGCCGGCGGAAGGACCGCGATCATTCCTGCCGCAGCTGTAAGGCCGTATTGGACAGAATCCTTCGTCATGAACTCAGACACCACGATTGCCACCGGCTTCGTCTCCAGGGAGGATGCCAAGATCAGAGGGATCTGGAACTGACTCCAGGTATTCAGGAACATAATAAGCGCTGCCGACAGGATAATAGGATAAGAGGTCGGCAGAATAATCCGAAGAAAGGAAGACAATCGTCCGCAGCCGTCGATCTGGGCGGCTTCTTCCAGTTCCTTCGGTATGGTGGCGAAATAATTCGACATCAGCCAGGTTGTCATTGGCAGATAAGAGCTTACATAAACAGTGCTCAGCCAGAACACGTCATCCAGCCATTGTCTTGCTACGAACAGGCGGAACAGGGGGATGATGGTTGCCATCACCGGAATGACCATGGTAATCAAAAGCAGGTTCTTGATTAGGCGCCGCCCTTTGAATTCCATACGGCTCAGGGCGTATGCGCTCATCATGGCTATAGGGATTCCAAGGATCAGAGTTGCCCCCACTGCCTTTAATGCATTTCTTATGCCGGTGACCAGGATGCTGCCCTTCTGTGTTCCAGATGTCAGAAGTTCCCGGTAATTGTCATAGGTAATGACTTCGGGCAGCAGTCTTGTCGTCTTCTCCATCATAGCGTATTCCGGGGTGACGGACAGTACGAATGTCCACAGGAACGGTCCAAGCGTCAATATCAGGAAGATCACGAGGGCTATGAAATAGCCGATCTTTTTGCTGAATTTCATCAGTATTCTACCTCCTTATTCAGACTTCTAAGGTAGAAGATCCCTAAGATTCCCGCAAACAGCATTACCAGATAAGTAACTGCGCTTCCTTTTCCGAAATCCAGGAAAGAGAAAGTAGTCATATAGCTCTCTACCAATATGTTTTTCCCCAGATCGCTGTATCCAGATAATGCGATGATCTCGTCGAATACGTTGATGGCTGTGACGGATGTGGATGTAATGCCGATCGCCAGAAACGGAAGCATGAGAGGCAGGGTGATCATCCGGAAGATCGTCCGCCTGTTTCCGCCGTCGATGCGTGCCGCTTCGTAGAGACCGTCAGGGATCGACTGCCTGCCCGCCAGGCATACCAACGCCGTAAATGGGATACTGCGCCAGGTCACAACCAGGGATACGATCAGAAGGAGCGACCAGCGGGAACTGAGCCATTCGATCGGTTTGCCAGCAAGGCCAAGACCGATGACTGCTTTGTTCATGAAACCGTACCCTGAGGAGAATACGAATTTCCAGAGGATACCGTTTACATAGGGGGGAAGAGCCCAGGGCAGCATGGCGACAGCCAGCAGGATTCCAGACCATTTCACATCAATATTCAGGAAAATGGACGTAAGGAATCCTAGTACAGTTGTCAGAAGGACTACGACCGCAAGGATAAAAAGGGTATTCTGAAAACTGTACCAGAAGGAATCGGATTTTAAGATCGCGGCATAGTTGCGAAGCCCCACCATATGGATATCGTTCGGGGCGGTCAGCTTCCATTTCTTTAAGCTGTATGAAAATGTTGCTATAATAGGATAAAATACTAATACACCCATGATCAGGATCATGGGTGACAGTAAGAGATAAGGTAATATCTTTTTTCTCATTCGTTATTTCCTTTTAATCATTATTCGGCTGCCAGTTCGGCTACTTTGGCTTCCATCTCTGCATAAGCCTCATCGGCAGTCATCTCGCTTAACGCCATCTTGTTGATTGCGTTGTACATTGCGTTGCTCATCTCCGCATAATAGGACGGAACTCCGCCCGGGAACGGGGAAGCGATCAGTTCTGCCTGCTCCATCATGGCGCCTGCGTTCTGGATCTTGCCGTCGTCGATCAGTTTCTTCAATACAGAATTCAGCGTAGGAATAGCAGTATTTGTCTCATTTAACGCTTCCTGCATCTCGGCGGATGTGTACCATTCGATGAATTTCTTTGCCGCATCCTTATTCTCGGAGAACTTTGTAACGCCGAGTGCCTCCGGCAGCGCCATAGTAACGGTTGCTTTGGCGTCCTTGCCGGGAACCAGGATCGGTGTGATCTGACCGATCACGCTGCAGTCCTCTTCGTTGGTGCTCTTAGATACGAAGGAAGTCGGCCCGGTCAGGAAGTTCGCAGATCCGGATAAGATACGTTTATAGGCGTCCATACCGGAAGAAGTCTTGTCTGCAGGATCCACCAGCTCGTCCTTGATAAGCTGTTCTTCGTATTTCAGCGCTGCAAGGACAGAGTCTTTGTTCAGAGTTCCGTCGTCGTTGAATACGATTCCGTTCATAGTATAAGCAAGCCACATCAGGTAAGTCGAGGTCTTCTCCTCTGCATTCAGAGGCAGTGCGAAAGGATAATCGCAGACGCCCTTCTCTTTCAACGTCTTGCAGTTCGCATATACCTCGTCCCAGGTCTGAGGCTCTTCTTTGATCTCGGCGTCTTCATACTGCTTCGTGTTATAATAAGACAGACGGTAGTCGTTAGCGTAAGGAATCGCAAGTACATTACCGTCCTTGGTAAATGTCTCCAGAGTAGGCATGTCTGCTTTTACTTCGTCGGATACCTCCAACGGCTCCAGCCAGTCAGCCGCATAGAATTCACCTACCCAGGACCAGTCTACTTCCACAACGTCGGCAACAGCCTGTCCGCCGGCCGCGGCTGTGACCATCTTGTCGCGGATATCGTCCCAGCCGACTTCATTGACCGTAACCTCGATGCCGGTCTCGTCGGTGAAGGCTTTGAGCTGGTCGTCTGTGGGGATCGCCCAGTCGGGAGCCATGAAGGTGATGCTGCCGCCTTCTCCGTCCGCACCATCATCTGAGGCTGTTGTATCAGAGGAAGCGCCCCCGGTTCCTCCTGTGTTTGAATCACTTGATGATTCTTTGCCGCTGCATCCGGCTGCCATGGCTGCCGTCATGGATAAGATAAGTAATGTACTGATTAGTCTCTTCTTCATAAGTTTCCTCCTCATTCAATGACATTTTTGATACACAGGATTGCTCGTAGTTTATGCTCCTGCATATAATTAAGTTTCTCCTGAATATTATACCAATATGCGCTGAAACCATCAAATTGATTGATTCAATAAATGAAGTGATTTATTTATAATTTCTATACGTATTTTCATATCGATATTTTTTGGCGGAGATTCCTGTTTCCTTTTCAAAGGAATCCGAAAGGTAAATTATTATACTTATATGGCGATAGCCGTAGGAAGCAAAGTGGTTTCGGAAAATGTATAATGAGGGTATTTGCCGTAGGAGAAACAGGGAAAATATGTTAGTATTATATACAGGCATTGTTAAATCTGCATACAAACAGTTCCTAATCGCAATCATGCGGCTGCCAGTATATGATGATACGGAAAGTGAATTAAAGAGGAAGGAGGCAGGATATGCAATACAGAATATTGAAGGATACAGACTTGCAATTAAGTAATATTTGCCTTGGGACGGCTTCTTTTGGTGAAAAACTCAGTAAGGAAGAGTCTTTTGAGATTCTGGATGAGTATGTGCGCCGGGGAGGGAATTTTATTGATACGGCCAATATATATTGCAGATGGGTTCCGGGGCTTGAAAACTGCAGCGAGAAGATCTTAGGAGAATGGTTAAGATCAAGGGGAGCATATAAGGATGTGGTGATTGCCACCAAGGGCGGTCATTATCTGTTTGATACCCCGGACAGGATTCCGAGAGTGAACGAAACGGAGATTAGGAAGGATCTGGAGGAAAGCCTTTTGACTATGGGGCTTGACGTCATTGATTTCTACTGGCTTCATCGGGATGACGAGACGAAATCGGCAGAAGAGATCATGGATATTCTGGAAAGGCTTAGAAGGGAGGGAAAGATACGTTATTACGGGCTTTCCAATTACCGTACCGAACGGTTAGAGAAGGCGGAAACTTACATGCGCTCAAAAGGCCTGCCGGGGCCTTATGCGGTTTCAAATCAATGGAGTATGGCGTCGGTCAATCCTGGGAAAAATACCAACCCTGATCCTACATTGGTGGAATTAACAGAAGAAGAATATCGGTGGCACTGTGCGGCTCAGATTCCGTCCGTACCGTTTTCTTCGACTGCTATGGGATTTTTTGAAAAGTTGAATAAAATATGAATTCTTATTAAATCTTAAGGAGGAGACTGGATACAGCCTGCAGACTTTGTCGGCTGCGTATTTGATCAGCAGTCCGTTCCAGGTGTTTCCTGTAACCGGAGCGAGGAATACGGAGCAGTTAGAAGACATTGTAAGGGCAGGTGAAATATATATAGAGCCGGAACGGTTTCGGCTGAATGGTTACGATTCGGGGAAAAGGAGTGAGAATATTATAAGATGAGATTACAGATTGAAGAAAATGGATTATATCTTGTATTTGAAATAGAAGCAGATCAGCCGGTTTGGCTTCTGCATATGGGAGCGCGGCCGATGAGCCGGGAGCCAAAGGAGGATCAGAAATTCTTATACACCATGCTTGAAGTCCAGACTACCGGCGAGAGCCGTCTGGAACACTTCGGTCTGGGGCACAGCGGAACGCTGCCGGGCAACCGAATGAATTATGTAAGCCATACGGATCAGGTAAATGAGATGGGCAGAGTGGTGGAGATCTATACAAAGGATGAGGTTACGGGGCTGTCCGGCAGAATGGTTTATCAATTTTATACCGGAATTCCTGTGATACGCTGCCGTCTGTTTCTGAAGAATGAAGGAAGCGAAGAGATCGGTCTTGAAGCGGTATCTTCCTATGTTCAGGCGGGATTGGGATCTGAAGAACAAGAGGAGATAAGCCTTCTGATCCCGCATAATTCCTGGCAGGAGGAGATACAGTGGAAGGAGACGCCGGTTAATCAGCTTGGGTATCATATCATATCTGACAGCGGAATTTCATCTAAGAGGATACAGATCCGCAATATTGGTTCCTGGTCATCCGGGGAGTATCTGCCCTTGGCGTGCCTGCGTAATTCGAGCAGAGGCATCATGCAGTTCTGGCAGATTGAGCATAACGGGGCATGGAACTGGGAGCTTCAGGAGAGAGCGGGGCAGCTTGCGCTTGTCATCAATGGCCCGGATGAGATCAACCACCATTGGTGGAAATCTCTGAAACCGGGCGAGGAATTCGAGACGGTTCCTGCCGCAGTAGGATGCGTGGAGGGAGGCGTTGATGAAGCATTTGCAGCTCTGACTAAGTACCGCCGCCGGATCCGCAGAAAGAATCAGGATAATGAGAAGCTTCCGATTATTTTCAATGATTATATGAATTGTCTGTGGGCGGATCCAACGACCAGGAAGGAGCTGCCGATCATAGACGCCGCGGCTGCGGCTGGATGTGAATATTACTGTATAGACGCCGGATGGTATACGGATGAGAATTGGTGGTACAAGGTTGGAGAATGGCAGCCTTCTGATATCAGATTCCCCAATGGGCTTAGCGAGGTGACAGATTATATAAAAGCAAAGGGTATGACGCCGGGAATCTGGCTGGAGATAGAGGTTATGGGAACGCAGTGTGATCTGGCCGGTAAGGCGGATTCAGGCTGGTTCTTCCAGAGACACGGGAAGGCGGCATTAGACAGGGATCGTTATCAGTTGGACTTTAGGAATGAGGAAGTTAGGGAATATACGAGAGGTGTCGTGGACAGGCTGATTCGTGAGTATGGGATAGGATATTTTAAAATTGATTATAATATTAACGCGGGAATCGGTACGGAATATCATTCTGACAGCCCTGGCGACGGACTGCTTGAACACAACAGGGCTTATCTGAGATGGCTGGACGGGATTTTTACTGATTATCCAGACCTTGTCATTGAGAACTGCAGCAGCGGAGGAATGAGGATGGACTATGCCATGCTTTCCAGATATAGTATTCAGTCTACCAGTGATCAGACTGATTATCTGAAATACGCTTCCATTGCGGCGAATGCACCGTCTGCGCTTGCGCCGGAGCAGGCGGCGATCTGGTCTTATCCGCTGAGTGATTCGACCAGAGAGCAGACGATCTTCAACTGTGTGAATTCCTGTCTTCTGAGAATCCACCAGAGCGGGCACATGGGAGCGCTGGCAGCAGATAAGAGGGAGATTGTGAAGGAAGAGCTTGGTTATTATAAGCGGATCAGGAAAGATATCAAGGAAGCGCTGCCGTTCTGGCCTCTGGGGCTTGCGAAGGATGGAGACGGCTGGATGTGCCTGGGACTTAAGACCGGGGAGAAGGGATATCTGGCTGTATGGAGATTGAAGGAAGGCGAGGCGTGCCGCCTCCCGCTTGCATATTGGAGAGGGGAAGAGGTGGATGTGAAGGTGGCGTTTCCTGCTGATGATGAGAGATGCAAGCTAAGCTGGGATTCAGAAGAAGGCGTGTTGGAAGTTGCATTGCCGCAGGAAGGTATGGCCAGGATAATCCAACTTAATTAAGCGGAGTGGTGAATATGAATTCTTATCTGGAACAGATTATTCAGAATGCGACAGTGCATATATACGTTATATTATGGAGTATCCGCAGGAGAGTATAAAGATGGGAGTAAAATTCTAAAAGATGCTTCAGATGTGCGTCTGCGAACCGGCGGCATAGCGGACTGTGTCTAGTACACCGAATAATAAGTAACCAGCCATATAACTTGCCTGATTTTCCATCTGCGTCGTTGTTGTCAATCGGCGTAGCGCCCACTACGCCTCATTCCTCCGCCTTGCATATGAAAAATCATTGCGTTATATGGCTAGCACAGCATTGCATTAATCTTCGAGTAATATGCACCTGCCTTTTGCGCCATCGCTTCGTTGTTGTCAGTCAACAATGCCACCGCATTGCCTCATTCCTCCGCCTTGCGCTGACACAAAATTCAGTCACTTATTACTTCGAAATTAATACAATGCTGTGCTAGGAACTTATTTTTCGGTGTACTAGGATTGCGTGCTAGTGTACTGTTCCATTTATTTGGCGAAATATGAACGGTACAGTACACTATGCTAGATTAGTTTTCTCAAATCAGAAGTCCAAATAGGAATCATATTCCCTGTAGTGATTCAAGGAATCTACAAATTCCCGCATCCTTTTCTGCATGCTCATATAGTAAATCTTTCGCAGAGGAATTGGTAATTGAATCATTAACGATTCTAATAGCTGACTTTTTACAGTTTCGGTCCACAAGCTACGTTTTCTTTGAAATTCTGTATCCAAATCTATCTCTTTATATTTAAGTTTTTTTACTATTGTTTCAACGCTCAATGTTTTAGGCATAATAGATATTTTACTTGAATCTAATATCATATTTCGTTGTTCTGTGGAATCTACAATCAAATTAATGTTTCTTTCTTCTATCAATTCTATAATTTCATTATACTGCTCATCCGAATGTATTCCCAAATCATTAAGCAATTGTGTAATTGTTGTTTTTATGCTACCATTTTCTTTTCCGGCGGTTACTATTTTTTCTACGTTTTCTTTGATATTTGCATCCATATTTTTTACCTTATTTTAGTAAACATATTTGTAGGAACATTTATATATACCCTTAAAATATGGTTTTGTCACAAAAATCGCACCATTTTTTATTATAAAAACGCAGAGGGGACTATTTTTTCCCATTCCCATCCATAATCTTGCAAAAAATCACAGCGACAATTGTACTCACTGCTGTAGCTACAATTCCTGGCCCCACAATTGCAGCCGGATTTACGCTCCCATATTGTGAGCAATACGGTTGTGTCAAGCTAAGACTAAGAAATCCCTTATCTTTTTCAGATATATTTTAATATGATATATCTTTTACATTTTAGCGAAATGTCCTATCATATCTTTCAACTCATCACTAAAATCATTTAGATCGTCCATCGTAATTGCACCGTCGTTCAACAGTGACATCATAATATAAAACTGATTTGATCTGCTCATCTCACATTGAACACCACAAGTTTTTTTGTCTGTCTTAATTCGTTCCTCAAGTTTCCAAAACTTATCTGACGGATTTCCTTCCACACTAAGAATTTCAATATATTCTTTATTCAGCCTGTCCATATATGCTTCTTGCCAATCAACAATCTTACGCCGAAATAATTTCCAGTCTCTCTCTGAAATCCTCTTCATGTTAATCACAGCACCTCACAATCTTTCCACCATGTCCTCCTATGTAAAATCTAATACAATAAACCGATATAATAAATTTTTCTTCATAATATGGAATTAGTGAATCATGTGTTAAAAACATTAATTTTTCTGCTTTCGCTTGGGCTATCATAATTATCCGTTGTCTTCGCATCCTTTTTCCAGGATATTCCCATTCATACGAAGTTTCTCTGGATGCAGCATATGTTTTATTGTAATTTCCCAAATAGAAGCCGTACTGTATAATATCTTATTTTCCATATCAAGAAGCAATTCTTTTGCTTTCCCAGGCAACTTAGGATCATTTAATACTGCCCAGACAGCTATATGCGTATCTATCAATATCCTCATTACGGACACACTCCAAACATCTCTGCAATTTCATCATTGCACTCATCTATATCATAATCTACATCAATAAGATCCTGGCCTTCTAAACTGCCAATTCTTCGAACTATCTTTTTATTCATAGCCAACTCGTCAACATGTTCTTCTTCGTTTTCGGAGGGCTTCATAAAACGCTGTATTATTTCGAGTAAAAAGCTTAAATTGTCTTCTGACAAGCCATCAAGGGATTGAATTACTTGTCTCTGTAAAATTGACATGTCCGATTACCACCTTTCTTACTTAAGCTATATTCTTTTTCTTAGTATACCCTAAAAGTGTGTTTCTCTCAATATACTTTTAAAACTCTTTTTCGTCTCTTCTTGGATACTACGAAAGCGGAAGATGTTATATCCTCCGCTTTCCATCCATCACTTTACAATATATAACCGCCACCAACGTACTCACCGCCGTAGCCGCAATTCCCGGCTCCACAATAGCCGCCGGGTTCACGCTCCCATACTGGCTCCGGTACGGTTGTGTCAAGCTAAGACTAAAAAATTTGATGGTTACATATTTTTTAACCAGTAGATGAGTAGGTTGAAAAATTTATTATTTTTGTTTTAATAGATCCCATAAGGTCATTTCTTTTCTACGAATTTTTGATATCCGTCTATATTCATGCAACGCATTTATTAAGATATTTATATCAGAAAAATATTCATAAATAAAATCATAACTTTTTACTTTGCTATATTTCAAAGCACGCTTACAATATGTACTTGGTTTCTCTCCTGAATTTTTAAAATCTTTGTATCTGTCTTCATTACATATTATAAGCATTTCAATTTCAGGAGCTGTAACTACATTTATAACATCTACCTTCTTTTCATATGCTTTGCGTAGCTTAAAATTTTCATTTCTTGAATCTAAAATTCGATAAACTGTTATTTTTTCGGAAAAGCCTTTCTTTAGGTACTTTTCTTCAAAATCTCTTCCTCGTCGGCATTTTAACACTTCTTCTTCAATTAGATCTTCTCTCTCAAAAACTAAGCTATGGTTGTCCAGTAATAAATCTAATATCGCGTGTTCGGCACCGCCTTCGCATATACATGCTAAATATTTTGCCATTTTAAAGCCTCCTATCTTAATGATATTAGCGCTTTTTTCAGAGCAATATAAGATTCATAAGCAGGTACGGTTCCCTCAAGAAAATCACTATCGTATATCTCACTTTTTTTAATATCATTTCTTTTCAAAATACCAGAAAGTTTTTCGGCAGTAATCCCATCTTTGTTTTTTGTAATATAAATACTGTCGTTCCTTTCAAATTCATCTAGCAATTCTGAATAATGAGTTGAAAAAATCAGAGTTGCCCCTTCTTTATTGACTTTTTTATCCATGAAAAATCGTATTAATGTTGAAACAATTTCTTTGTTAAAATGATTTTCTAATTCATCTACAATCAAATATCCCCCTTCCAAAAATGAAAATACTGCCCCCATAAATACACTCAGACCTTTTATTGTACCTGAAGAAAGATATCTGTTAAGTGCTAACGGACTATTTAACGTTAGCTCTTCTTTTTCATAAAATTTCAATCTGATATCAACTTTTTTTTCAGTTGGTTCACAGCTAAGGGTTTCGATGCTAGGATCCAAAAAAGTTAATATTTCTTTCGGATACTGGCCTAAAAAATTCAACATATTATGATCTGTGAAATCTGACATATCATATAAGGAAAAATTCGTGTCTTGTTCTTTATTTAAAGCAACTATAATACTAACATCTTCTATTAGATACTGTTCATTTTTATTTCTTCGGATTTTTACTTGGGCATCATTAAAATCATAAAGTCTTTTTTTCGTTTTTATCTTATGTATTTCTTTTTCCCATAATGTTTCATCTATAATTACAAATTTTGTATTGCCATCAATAGCATTTCTTTTTCTTCCTACTATTGTTTCCAATTTATATACAATGCCATTATGATAAAAATAAGCAGTAAAAATCATATTTTGTTTACTATCTAAGTCGTCCAAAAATTTTTTAGAGGAAATACTATTAATAGGTTCATTATTTAATAATCCTATAGCAAAAGAAATCAATTTTAGGATTGTTGTCTTACCAGATGCATTAATCCCAATAAAAGATAATGTTGGACTTGTATAAACATTAGAAAATACATTGAACATTTGTTCTCTGGCATCATTGTCTACTCTTTGTTGTGCAACGAAGTCCACATCTAAAGTATTTTTTAAATTTTGTAAACCTTTTATGGATAGTTTTAAGATTTTCATGTCCTTCCCCTTTTTTCCACGTTATTTACGTTTTTATTATGTTATTATATATACTTTTTTGTGTTATTTCAACTATTATTTCCGATATTTTTGTAATTATACTGATTTTCTATAAAGGGGAATTTTTTAAAGAAAGCAGGGAATTCTACGTTCCCCGCTTCCTATCCATCACCTTGCAATACACCACCGCCACCAATGTACTCACCGCCGTCGCCGCAATGCCGGCCCCTACGATTCCCGCCGGATTCACGCTCCCGTACTGGCTCCGGTACGGTTGTGTCAAGCTAAGACTAAAAAATTCCTTATTTTCCAGGAGGCTTATTTCTTTCTGCACTTGTCATTGGGCAGAAAGAGCCTAAATCTGTATACAGCAAACCCCTTATTGCAGAGTGACGCGTTTTATTGGATATTCTCTATAATTGCTATCAGCATTCCATTCAGCTATAGAAAGAACCTCTACTCGTTCTATCAATTTTTTACCTTTTCCTATATTATTTTGAAGAACAAAAGGCAATTCTGTTTTTAATCTGTCTCGCAGCCTTTTTCTGGTAGTCGCGTCTCCATTCGGATATTCAAGAATATATATATACTGAATGGGTTTATCTTTTTCTAACAATCTCAAATAATGTAGAGAGTCATAAAATTTTCGTGTTGCAATAGATATTTTCTTTTCTTCCATTGGATGAAATGCATTAGGATTCTCAGCATTTTCAATACATGCATTCTTATATTCTACCATAAGGATATGAGTAGCATTTTCGATCAAAAAATCAACGTCATTTATGTGTATTCCTGCGTTATGGTAATCTTCATGCATTTTATCGGTCGCCCATACGGCGGTTCTACAGTCAATACTGTATGCACCGTTTTCTTCTATAAATATATTTTCCATAGATTTTTCCTCATAACTCATACACTTCGTCAAGAAGATTATTATCTGCGATCATAATATGATTACGTTCAATATCTCCCATCCTATAAGCAGACTGACTGTATACTGCATCGTTATCGTCATCCATCCATGGCGCTGTCTTTTTCATTTTATCTGATAATGAGTTTTGACCTCTATATAGATTATGAAATACCACCTGTTCTTTCGATGTACGTCGTATTTCTAAATATTTTGCAAAATTATAACTGTGCGTCGCTACAAAAATCTG
Source organism: Lachnospiraceae bacterium (assembly GCA_910574715.1). GTDB lineage: Bacteria > Bacillota > Clostridia > Lachnospirales > Lachnospiraceae > Sporofaciens. Next base: position 55,973 of record CAJTCH010000023.1, read on the forward strand.
AGTTCCATTATTTTGTAATTCCAACAAAATATCTGCCACAAGAGGATACAATTCAGGATTTAAATTTGCTTCTGGTTCATCCCACAAAAAGATTGTTCCTTTTTCTAAAAGACCGTTTCGTATCAATTTCCAGAGCAGACCCAATTTGCGCAAGCCCTCTGCCTCTAATGAAAAATCCACTTTTCGGCCGTCTTTTTTTAACATATAGAAAGAATCATTTTCCAAAATAACCGTTCCGTCAATGACAGCGCTGATCTTATCAAGAATTTTATTCATAATGGCTGAAACTTCCCGTGTCTCCGGCAAAGAAGCATTTACAATAATATCTATCTGTGTTCCGTCAAAAGGCATATTATATTTTTGGTTCAGTGCAAGAAATCCCTTGGTATGAGACAACATTTCTGTTGTAGGAATAAATACAGACTGTATATCCAGCCCAAGCCATTGATCATAATTGAATATGCCTTTGTGCGAAAGACTGTCTTCAAAACTATGCGTACCATCTGACACTTTATAATAACAATAATCTTCTTTGTTTTCTGTATTCTTTAAATCATCACTGTCTTTCAGGCTGTTTGAAAAAAATTGTACCAGTTTTTTTGTTTTTCCCTGGTCCGTCCGTTTGATTGACCACTGTGTTGCCGCATAGATCATTTTTAGAATAGTGGTCTTTCCAACTCCGTTTTCACCAATCAGAACATTGATTCCTTCTCCAAATTCCATTTTGAACCCATCATTAAATGAATCGCCCTCCTTTATTTCCTTAATATTGGCATTCTTATTTCTCCAATGGCGCTTAAATACCATTACGTTCAAAATCTCAATTGTTTTAATAGCCATAGCATCACCTCCAGACAAATTTTATTTCATTTTCTATTCGTATTATACCCTGTTCCTGCATTTTTGTACACGATAAATCATGATAAAGGAATTTTGAAAATGCAAAAATATAGAAAACGGAGACCCTTCATGTCCTCTGCTTCACTTCCATCACCTTACAATACACCACTGCCGCCACAGTACTCACCGCCGTAGCCACAATTCCCGGCCCCACGATCGCTGTCGGATTCACGCTCCCATATTGTGACCGATACGGTTGTGTCAAGCTAAGACTAAAAAATTGTTCTCCTATCTGCCTAATCAGTTTCCATTATCATAACAGCATTCCGGCTCTTCACGAAAAAGCGATTCATCTTTTCTAGATACTAAGTATCGAAATTTATAATATCTTAGGCTGGTGAATAATAATATAAATATGCTTGTCTTTCATCTTTTCTTCATAACTGCTCTTAAAATTACAAGGGTTATCAATCAATTTTTCTTTATCATATATGAAAAAATAAATATTCTTAGCGCTATAATGTACCATATCTGCTTCTATTTCCTCGACCAGCTTCTTCAATACCATTCCTTTTCTCGTGCACTTTACTTCAATAGTATTTTTCGAATCCAACAAAATATCCGACCTGACTGTACCATATCCCGTATCCTCATTTACCTCTGCTCTTGCCATTGGATAGAGTGGTTTAAGATATGCATACAACAAATGTTGGACATCGTACTCATTTTTTATTCTTAATCCTTCTAACTGCTCTTTTTGAATCCCTCCTTTTTTATGAAGTCTCCTTTCGAAAAGATTTTCCAAAAAAAGATAAAAATTTCCCAGTACATCCAAAAGCAATCTGCCGTTTTCATTTACATTCATAATCTCATTCATGTACTCTATCACTCTCTTTTTGGCTTCAAGCATCTTTTCTTTTGTATCTTTATCAGAATATTCATTCGGGAGATAGTAGGCCCTTCTTTCCAAATCAATTAAATATTGCGAATCCATTCCTGTTCTTTTCATCTGCTCTTTTAAAGCGCTTATCGCGGCTTGAAATGACTGACTGTCCTTTGCGCACACCAATATTTCCATAGCTTGTTGTATACTACCGGAATTACTAAACATCTTTATTTCCGCCCCCTTCCCAGCGTAAATAGAACAAAAATAAAGGGTCTAAAATATACAATACTCCTTCCTTCCAATCAAGAACTTTGAATATATCCTCCCGGCCATCCAATAATTCTTGTAGCTTAACCAAACTTTCTTTTATAGCTTGCGGAGTAGGTTTTTTACAATCATCAGCAATCAAACAATAAATACGCTCTTTAACATCCTCAAATTCCAATTTCATAATAGGTGGATTTTCTGCAATGGATTTTACAATCAATTCATAAAGATCATAATCCTTCCCATTATCTGCTCGAAATCTGTTTCTGCTTTTTCCTCTCATGTTTGGCCCCTTTTGCATCAGGGATACCACATCACCATATTCAAAATTTGCAGTTGTATATCGATATGCAATATTCAAAATTTCCGGTTTTACACACCAGTCGTCTCTACCTGACATTTCCAAAATCGTACAGATATTTAAGCAGATGTACTGCATCAACTGCGGAGAAGATAAACTTTCTACCGCAATCTGTGTTGTAACATTATCCTCAATCTGTATGCCCAGTTTTTCAAATCCTACTTTTGCAATTTCTTTTAGATCATTTACTTCCCATGATTCCATATTGATCATGCTTAATCGTCCTGAAAGGTCTGCGTTCCTGCGAATTGCTTCATCTGCCCTGTGGGGCAAGGAAACAACAATTGCCTTAAATCCTCTTCGGATTGCATCTTTAAGTTGCTGTGCAATCTGCATCCGTTTCTCTTCCTGCGCGTAATGGAAATCATCGATAACCAAAACCAGATTTTCTTTTTTGTAGTATTCTATAATTTTATCTTTTGTCAAAGAATAGGTTTCTTTTTTCGAATATTTATCTTTGGTATCAGCAATCATTTTCTCTGAAGAAAACTCTCCTTCATAAGCCAAACCGACTTTTGCGGCAACCACTTTCCAAAAATCTGTCTCTAAACTAAAATCTGCTCCTGAGACTTCCACAATCTTTTCAAATCCTATAACCTTTTCACATAAAATCGTTTTTCCCATTTTAGAAGGGCCTACCAAAGAAGTCAAAAAGCCAGACACCTTTATTGCCTGCATTAAACGAAATTCATATGGCAGATCTGAAACTGCAGATTTACGTGATATATAAGTATATTCAGGAAATGCACCTGGTCTGAACACATCTTCCGCTTTTAATCCCATCATCAGTTTCTCCTTTTCCATTTTTATTTATTATACCACTTATATATTATAATTAAACCTTTTTTATCCAATTTAATACATTTTTATTAGTTTTATACACTATAAATCATTTTTATCACAAAAACGGAGAGCCTCACACTCTCCGCTTCCCATCCATCATCTTACAATACACCACTGCTACAATTGTGCTTACCGCCGTCGCAGCAATCCCCGGCCCCACGACTGCCGCCGGGTTCACTGATCCGTACTGGCTCCGGTATGCAATTACATTTACCGGAATCAATTGTAGCGAAGATATGTTAATGATAAGAAATGTACACATCTCATTACTGGCGGTTCCACGTTTCCTTACCATACCAGGCATTCTACCCATTCTTCGCTCATCTTCCAATTTAGAAAGCTCTTCCATCGCCCGTAATCCCGCCGGCGTTGCCGCCCACCCAAGCCCCAGAACATTGGCGATGATATTTGTAGTAATATGTTCTTCGGCCGGATGATTGGCCGGAAGGCCGGGGAACAGGAATCGGACCAGAGGCCGTATTCGGACAGAAGCAGCGCGGATGATGCCGGCTTTCCCTGCAATCTCCATAAGTCCGACCCAGAACGACATTACCCCCATCATAGTGATACACAGAGTGATTGCTTCTTTGGAAGAATCAAGCGCGGCGTTAGTGATATCCGGCATCCGTCCGGTGAATGCGGCGAATATAATGCCGATCAGTATCATACCTGCCCATAGATAATTTAACATGCGATATACCTTTGAAGTGTTTTGCATATAAGATATGCATCAGGGGATGTCCTTTAGGTATAAATTTCTGAAATTTTATAATTTCCCATTGGAAAAATTTCGTCATTGAAGAAATGAACAATGTAATTTATGATGGGAAAGAAAGATAAGAACAAATAAAACCAGAACAAAGATAGGAGAAAAGCAATATGATCAAAAGGAAGAATAATAGTAAGAAGATACTGGTATTTCTTCTTATTCTTGGATTCATCGGCAATACGGTGAGTCATATGCAGATCACCGCATCTGCGGCGGGAGCAGAAGGGGACAACGTCCCGGGGGTAATGGGAAGTGTGCCGGAACAGGATATGGATCAGCCGGGATGCATCTGTGAAGCACAATGTACGGAAGAGGCAAGGGAGGCAGATTGTCCTGTGTGTGAGGCGGATTTGCAGGCCTGCGGCGGGGAAGATTCGGCAGAACGGACGGATGGAGAGCCGTCTGCGGATGAAGATGCGTCTGCGGATGAAGATGCGTCTGCGGATAAGAACGAAGACGGGGATACAGATGCCGTATCAGGAATTTCGGCAAAGCAGGAAAGAATGGCTGCAGATACAGAACCGGCCGCTAGAGCGGCAACGGACGAGCAGGTGAAGAACGCATGGGATGCGATGACGGCGGCGATGGTTAATTGGGATAAGGAGATCGATTTATCCGGTTATAATCTTACAGCCGATGATTGGAATCGTATCTGGCCGGATGTGGCACAGGATAATCCAGATCTGTTCTATGTGCTGAGTTCTGAGTATTTTACTTCATCGGACGGGGTTGTGCAGAAGTGTCAGTTTACCTATAATCCGCAGTATAACCAGGACAGTGTTGTGAAGTACCGGGCTGCCATAGACAAGGTATTTGCGGAAGTTATCGGAAGCAATATGACGGATGAGCAGAAGGCGACGGCGCTGCATGATTATCTGGTTCAGCATATGGTATACGATCAGAATGCCAACAACAATCTGGGAATTGAAAAAAGGAACGCCTACGAAGCCCTGGTGAATGGGATCGGCGTCTGCCAGGGATATACCCTTGCGTATGCTGCGCTGCTTAAAAAGGCAGGCATAGAGGTCGACTATTGTAAAAGCAAATCAATGAACCATATATGGAATTATGTGAAGCTGGACGGCAGATGGTATCATGCGGATCTTACTTATGATGACGCAACTGCCAGCAGTCAGGTTGGGGAGACCGGATATGTCAAGCATACCTATTTCCTGCTCAGTGATTCTGCTATGCAAAATGTGAAGCATGATTGGGATGCCAATGATATCACGTGTAACGATGCCAGATATGATAATTCCTGGCATAAGACGGCACCGCTGCAGGAATCTGCTATCTATACAGTGGACGGAGCGTCCTATTACCTCAAGGGCAGTACGGTTGAGGGTGCGCCTTCGACTATTTACAAAGGCGCTTCGCTGGTCAAGAGAGATTCCGGCGGAACGGAGAGTATTGTGGGCAGCTTCGAGATAGAGAATCTTGGAAACGGATGGCCGATGTATTCAATGAGTTTTTCCAGGCTTTCCTGTTCAAAAGGAGTCTTATATTTTAATGTAGGTAACTCTGTATACGCGTTTGATCCGTCGAAGGATACAGCGCCCGAGAAGATCTATCAATATGAGGATGCAGACAAGAGGATCGTGACCGGTCTGCTGGTAAACGGGAATATGATGACCCTGGAGATTTATAATACGAGTACGAATAAGATTGATGATAAGATAAGCGTGCCGATTACAGAAGAACCAGAAGATGAGAATATGTACAAGACCGAGGTAGAGAACGGTATATCCAAGGTCCCGGATTCTTTCAAGGATAAGGAGAATTTGAATACGCCGGAGAAGATCGAGCAGGAGATGAAGCTTAAGCTCCGGGATAAAGTCAGCGGGATTGAAGAGACGAACGTTGCTGTTTATGATGTTAAGCTTATGGTAAATGTTAACGGAACGGGCTGGCAGGAGGTGACGAAGGATGATTTCCCGTCAGACGGCCTGACTGTAACGCTGCCGTATCCGGCTGGTACAGGAAAGGATACCCATGATTTTGCGGCGGCTCATATGTTTACAGCAGATATGAATGGTTTTCAGGCAGGAGATATAGAATATCCCGATGTTGCCAAAACGGAGAAGGGTATTGAATTCAAAGTAAAGGGGCTGTCTCCGATTGCCATAGGTTGGAAAGAAGTGAAGGATGATTCTAACGGCGGCAGTGACAACAATGGAAACGGCAACAACAATGGAAGCGGTGACAATAACGGAAGCGGCGGCAACAATGGCAATGGTGACAACAACGGAAGCGGCGGCAATGGAAATGGCAACAATGGAAGCGATAACAACAGCGGCAACAATGACAATAACGGAAGCAACAATGGCAACAACGTAAGCGGTAACAACAACGGAAGCAACACCAACAATGGTACAGGCAGCGCCAACAATGGCAATAACAATAACGGCAATGCGTCAGTACGTTCTGTTACGAAGGCTCCTGTTACCGGAGATTCAGCACCGATCATGCTGTATGTATTATTGACGGCGGCAGCTTTGGGTATGGTGTTTGGCGGTTATATCCGAATGAGGAGAAAGAGCTGCTAACAAGACAGGACGATAAAGAAGACACAGCGAAGCGGAGAGCATCTTGCTCTCCGTTTTCTGATGCAGGGAATCCTGCCTGCCGGTGTCTTCCGGCGCGTATTCGCCTATCATTTGGCAACCATTATAAAAATGTGGTATGATATATACAACCAAAGCATAATCGGAGGGGATATTGTGAAGAAGCTGAGCATTCATCTGCCAGAGAAGGCGGACAGAATCATAACAAGATTACAGGAGCATGGATATGAGGCATACGCGGTGGGCGGATGTGTCAGGGATTCCATGCTGGAGAGGGAGCCCGGGGACTGGGATATCACGACGTCTGCAACGCCGGAAGAGACGAAAGAATTATTCGGCAGGACATTTGATACGGGGATCGAGCATGGCACGGTCACGGTGCTTCTTGAAGGGGAAGGTTTTGAGGTGACGACATACCGGATCGACGGGAAGTACGAGGATGGCCGGCATCCGAAGGAGGTTACATTTACCAGAAGCCTTAAGGAGGATCTTAAGAGAAGAGATTTTACGGTCAATGCCATGGCGTATAACCGGACGGAGGGGCTGGTGGATATCTTCGGAGGAGCTGAGGATCTGAAGGCGAAGGTGATCCGCTGTGTGGGGGATGCCAGAGAGCGATTTTCTGAGGATGCCTTAAGGATACTTCGGGGTATCCGGTTCGCGGCGCAGCTTGGATTTGATATTGAGAATGAGACGAGGCGCGGCATGCAGGCGCTTGCGCCGACGCTTAAGAAGATCAGTGCGGAGCGGATACAGGTGGAGATGGTGAAGCTTATGATGTCTGACAGGCCCGGGCTTCTTAGGGATGCATATGAACTTGGTATCACGGAGGTGATCCTGCCGGAGTTTGACCGGATCATGGCTACGGAGCAGGAGACGCCGCATCACATGTACAATGTAGGAGAGCATACGTTGCACGCCATGGAGAATATCCGGGCAGATAAGGTGCTGAGGCTTACGATGCTGTTACATGATATGGGAAAGCCAGAGTTTAAGACGGTGGATGCCGACGGGGTGGCGCATTTTAAGCGGCATGCCGAACAGAGCCAGGTGATTGCAAGAGACGTGTTAAGGCGTCTCAAATTCGACAATGATACACTGCAAAAGGTATCGAGGCTCGTGGGCTTTCATGACTATCGCATGCCGTCTTCGGCGAAGAATGTCCGCCGCGCCGTGAATAAGATCGGGGAGGATATCTTTCCGCTCTATATGGAAGTCCGCCGCGCGGATGTGCTGGCTCAGAGCATGTATTTGAGGGAGGAGAAGATAAGAAATCTGGATGAGATCGAGGAGCTGTACCGGGAGATTCTAAGGGAGAAGCAGTGCGTGTCCCTTAAGGATCTGGCAGTAACCGGGAGAGACCTGATTGAAGCAGGAATGGAGCCGGGGAAGGAGATCGGAGTCTGTCTGAATGAATTGCTGCAGGCGGTGATCGAAGAACCGGAGATGAACGTGAAGGAGAAGCTTCTGGCAATCGTGAAGCCGTCTGGAGTATCGCTGCCTGGCCCGGGATACTCTCCCAAGACAAAGAAATAGAGAGCATGTAAGCATATTTCCATCATCTGCATCATACGTTAGAGAGAATATGTAATATAAGTGCAGGGGATGGATATGCAGGAGTATGAACTAAATGTATTGGAACAGTATGATATAGAAGTTGCCGGCACCCGCAAGACCAGGGGTGCTGTTTTATGCGATACGGATCGGGGGCTTATGCTTCTCAAGGAAGTGAAGGTGTCAGAAAAACGTATTCCTGCGTTGTATGAGCTGCATGAGTATCTTCGGGACCAGGGATACATCTGGACGGACCGGATCATACGGACGAAGGAAGGAGGATACCTTGCGGCTTTGGAGGAAGGGAACCAGTATCTTCTGAAATCCTGGTTCCAGGGGCGGGAATGCGATGTCAAGAAGCCTGCGGAGCTGCTGGCGGCAGCGGGGAATCTGGCGAAGCTGCATATGCTGATGTGTTATGAGCTGCCAGGCAGCGTGACTCCGGGCGCGCATCTGGGAGAGGAATATCTGCGTCATAACCGGGAGCTTAAAAAGGTCCGCAAATTCATGCGGGGGATATCGCCCAAAGGAGAATTCGAGGCAGCTTTCTTGAAGTATTTTGAGCAGATGTATCAGTGGGCGGCAGCAGCCGTAGATGAGCTTGAGGATTCAGACTATGACAGGCTGTATCGAGACAGTGTGGAGAACTGCTGCATGACCCACGGAGAATATAATTATCATAATATACTGATGCTTCCGGCGGAACCGCTCACAGGAGGTTATCAGCACAGGAAAGAACCATATCATATTGCGGTTACGAATTTCGAGAAATTTAAGAGAGACGTGCAGGTGGAGGATCTGTATTATTTCCTCCGGAAGGTGATGGAGAAGCAGGGCTGGAAGGTACGGCTTGGAGATAACATGCTGAATGCATATTCGGCGATCCGGCCGCTTTCGCGGGAAGAGACGGAATATCTGAGGATTCGGCTGATTTATCCGGAGAAGTTCTGGAAAATTGCGAATTCCTATTATCATTCGAACAAAGCGTGGATCTCGGCGAAGAGCATAGAGAAGCTGCACATGGCGATCCGGCAGACGGAGGAAAAGAAGAGATTCCTGGAAGAAGTATTTTCTTTTCGCCTGTAACCTGTCTGCCGATGCAGCGGCGTTTTATCTAAAATTTCCCGGAATACATAAGAAAAAGTTTGTCAGTGCCTTAATTACAGAGTATAATAGAGATATTAAGGACAGGAGGTACTAAAATGGAATATCGTGAGAAATATGAAGAATGGCTGAACGACCCGTACTTTGACGAGGCTGCGAAGGAAGAACTGAGAAGTATTGCAGAGGATGGCAACGAGATCAAAGAGCGTTTTTATAAGGACCTTGAATTCGGTACGGCCGGGCTTAGAGGGATTATAGGCGCAGGGACGAACCGAATGAATATCTATACGGTAAGGAAGGCAACCCAGGGACTTGCGAATTATATCATCAGCAAGGACGGGCAGAAGAAGGGTGTGGCGATCGCGTATGATTCCCGCCGTATGTCGCCGGAATTCGCAGATGAAGCGGCTCTGTGCCTTGCTGCGAACAGGATCAAGGCATATGTGTTCGAGTCGCTGCGTCCTACGCCTGAGTTGTCTTATGCGGTGCGCTCTCTTGGATGCATCGCAGGTATCAATATCACGGCGAGCCATAACCCGCCGGAGTATAACGGATATAAGGTGTACTGGGAGGACGGAGCACAGATCACGCCGCCGCATGACAAGGGTATCATGGACGAGGTGAAGGCTGTTACAGAGTACAATACCGTGAAGACCATGGGGCTTGAGGAAGCGAAGGCAGCCGGGATGTATGAGGTGATCGGAGCGGCCGTGGACGACGGGTATATTGCAGAGCTTAAGAAGCAGGTGATCCATCAGGATTCTATTGACGCAGTGGGCAAGGACCTGAAGATCGTGTACAGCCCGCTTCATGGAACCGGGAATATTCCGGCAAGGCGTATCCTGAAGGAGTTAGGTTTCGAGAATGTATATGTTGTGAAGGAACAGGAGCTTCCGGACGGAGAGTTCCCGACCGTGTCTTATCCAAACCCGGAGGCGAAGGAAGCGTTCGAACTGGGGCTCAAGCTTGCGAAGGAAGTGGACGCGGATCTGGTACTTGCGACGGACCCGGATGCGGACCGTCTCGGTGTGTATGTGAAGGATGCGAAGTCCGGTGAATATAAGGTGCTGACAGGGAATATGTCGGGATGTCTTCTCGCAGATTATGAGATCGGCCAGCGCAAAGCGCTGTATGGGCTTCCGGACGACGGATATCTGATCAAGACGATCGTTACATCGAATCTGGCGGACGCCATTGCCAAGGGATACGGGATCGGTCTGATTGAGGTATTGACAGGCTTCAAGTTTATCGGACAGCAGATCCTTGGATTCGAGACGACGGGCAAGGGCAGCTATCTCTTTGGATTCGAGGAGAGCTACGGATGCCTGATCGGAACCCATGCAAGGGATAAGGATGCGATCGTGGCTACGATGGCGCTGTGCGAGGCTGCCGCTTATTATAAGACCCAGGGTAAGACGCTGTGGGATGCCATGGTGGACATGTATGACAAGTACGGCTACTATAAGGATGATATTCAGTCTATCACTTTGAAGGGGATCGAAGGGCTTCAGAAGATCCAGGAGATCCTGGAGACGCTTCGGAAGAATCCGCCGGCAGAGGTTGGAGGATATCAGGTTGTGAAGGCAAGAGATTACCAGGCGGAGACGATCAAGGATATCGCGACGGGCGAAGTGACAGGGACGGGCCTTCCGAAGTCCAACGTTCTGTATTATGACCTGACCGACGACGCGTGGCTGTGCGTAAGACCTTCTGGAACGGAGCCGAAGGTCAAATTCTATTATGGGATTAAGGGAGCTTCTCTTGCAGACGCCGACGAAAAATCAGCGAAGTTGGGGAAAGAAGTTCTGGCTATGATCGATAAGATGCTCTAAAGATATCGGAAAACCTTGAAAATACGGGGAAAACTAAAGAATTTGCCTTGACATTTACTTAGAAAGCGGTTATAACTTTAACTATAGGTCTTCTATGGGACAGGGATACATTGTCGGACGGCAGTTATGCCCGCCAGTGGGGTATGCGTCATGGGCTGCCCGGATGGGAATAGAGGCCGTATTAAGATGATAGAATAAAATAAGGGATTCTATGAAACAAGAGGAGGAAATTATCCATGAATAAGACAGAATTAGTAGCAGCGATTGCCGACCAGGCAGAATTATCCAAGAAGGATTCTGAGAAGGCGTTGAAGGCTTTTATCGACGTTGTAACGGACGAACTGAAGAAAGAGCACAAGGTACAGCTAGTTGGTTTCGGAACCTTTGAGGTGAGCAAGAGAGCTGCAAGAGAAGGAAGGAATCCGCAGACGGGCAAGACTATGAAGATCGATGCATGTAAGGCGCCGAAGTTCAAGGCAGGCAAAGCATTGAAGGACGCTGTTAACGAGTAATCCGTTGTATAAGTCTGTGTTTTCGGGATCTGATCCGGACAGAAGGGGAGAAGAGATTTCGGGAACAGATGGATAAATAGTGGGGATCAGGGTGCCGCAGGAGTGATAACACCGAAGGCACCCTTTTTATGTGCAGGGAACGTCTTCCCTGTCTGGTTGTGAAGGAGGCAGTGATGAGATTAGACAAATTTTTAAAGGTTTCGCGGCTGATCAAGCGCAGGACAGTTGCGAACGAGGCGTGCGATGCGGGGCGTGTATCCGTGAACGGACAGGTGGCGAAGGCATCTGTGAAGGTCAAAGTGGGGGATATTATCGAGATCCAGTTTGGGACGAAGACGGTCAAGGTCGAAGTTTTGGACATCAGGGACACAACAAAGAAGGATGAAGCAGGAGACTTGTTCAAATATTTGTAATAAATGCCGCCGGCCTTTCATATGATTATTAAGAAAGGTTGTGAAGCGCATGGAAGAAAGAACCGTACAGAAAAATCATAAACTGGTGATCAATAACCGGAAGACCAGTCTGGTGACAGGGGTGGTCGATGTATTGTCGTTTGACTTGAATGAGATCCTGCTTGAAACAGAGCAGGGAATGATGATGGTCAAAGGCACGGACCTGCATGTGAACCGGCTGAGTGTGGAGAAGGGTGAGGTGGATCTGTCGGGAAATATTGACAGTGTTGCCTATTCGGACGTCCAGAGCCACGGAAAGCAGCAGGATAATCTGTTCTCCAAGCTGTTCAGGTGATACTATGCCGGGGATCCATGAAGAGATGATGGTGTTCCTTATAGCAGTCGTATCCGGGGCGATCGTGCGTCTTGTATATCAGTGTATCCGTTGTTTCAGGAGGATCGTAGTCCATGATCTGGCGGCGGTAAGCGTGGAGGATATGATTTTCTGGCTGGGTTCTGCCGTCTATATGTTTGTGCAGATTTACCATACAAGTGATGGTAGTATTCGATGGTACTTTATACTAGGTGTTGCGCTTGGAGTGATTTTAATGACAGCTTTTTTCAGCGCCTCTGAAAAACTGTACAAAAAAATCTACGGCCGCAAAAAGAAAGATTTATGCCAGGGGCTTGATAAAAAAGAAGAAAAAAGTTAAGATAAGAGTGAGTATAGGGTGAGTATCGGCGTGAAGCCGGAATAAGGGTGAGTAATTGATTATGGGAAGAACAGAACAGGGGCGTCCCAGGAGACGCCAGAAGAAGCGCATGCAGCGTCACAGGAGAAGCGTGCTGGCAGTCAGTGCGGTTGTCTTGCTTCTGTTTGTAGTCATATCTGCGAACAGTGTGTCCTTGAAGGCCAAGGAAGAACATTACCGGACGCAGGAGATGGAGCTTGAAGAACAGATCGAAGAAGAGAAGGCACGCACGAAGGAGATAGAAGAACTCAGCGAATATGTAGGAACGGATGAATACGTAGAAGATGTGGCGAAGGAGAAATTAGGCCTGATACACGAGAACGAGACGATATTTAAGGCAGAATAACAGACAGAGGATAAGCTTTAGGAGACGGATTTCCTAAGGCTTTTTATTTTTTTCGGAAGAAATATGTCTGAAAACCGTTGAAAGGGGAGCGCAAGGATGACGGAAATAAAGGAGAAAAAGACATTTATCAACCCATATGTCGTACAGATGGACAAGTTTGCGGATTCTTTGGTACATTTGTCAAAGACGTTTCTTACATTAGAAGACTACAAGGGGACATTTTCAAAAGAAGAGATCGAGGAGATGTTTCTGAAGGTCACGGACAAGGTTTGTGATAATTGCGAGAAGAAGGAATGGTGCCTGGGAGAGAACCGGGTACATACTTATCAGCTTCTCTATGAGATCCTGTGTACGGTGGAGGAGTTCGGGGCGGAGCTGAATGTGGAGCTGAAGAGGAGCCTTCAGAAGCGGTGTATCAAAGCGCCCAGATTCCTGAGGGAGACGTTGGAGACGTTTGAAAATGCGAAGAATATCATGATGTGGAACAATAAGATCGTCCAGAACCGGGAAGGCTATGCGGAACAGCTCGACCGGTTTGCGAAGATGATTCAGCATACGACCCGGGAATTGGATGCGGGTATTTTTGAGGACGAGCGTCTGGAGAAGCGTCTGAAGACGCAGCTTAAGAAGGGCGGCGCAAGGCTCTTGTCTTCGGTGTTCTACATGACGTCCCAGGGGAAGTACGAGATCCATCTCACGGTGAAGTCCATGAAGGGCCGAGTGATCGCCGTGAAGGAGCTGGCCTCTCTTGTGGGAGCGTGTACGGGGCGTACTATGACGCCGCAGATGGGCGAGCGTCCGCTTGTCGGCGAGGAATACTGTACGGTGGCGTGTGTGGAGAGCGCCAGATTCCATACTCTGCAGGGTGTGGCGAAGATAGGTAAGGGATGCGAGAAGATATCCGGTGATACATTCCTTATGACGGATCTGCCGGAGGGCAAGAAAGGGATCGCCCTGTCTGACGGTATGGGCTCCGGAGAAGAGGCGTTCCGGGAGAGCAAGATGGTCGTTGAGATGTTGGAGGAGCTTTTAGAGGCGGGCTTCCCGGTTACGATGGCGGTTCAGCTGATGAATACGGCGCTGGTGATCGCAAGAGAGGAGGTGCGCTTTTCTACTATAGACGCAAGTCTCTTTGATCTGTACAGAGGAACTTGTGAGTTCGTGAAGGCGGGAGCGTCCACGACATTTATCAAGAGGAAAGACAAGGTCGAGACGATCAATTCTTCAACGCTCCCGGTTGGTGTGATCCGGGAGCTGGAGTTGGAGCCGGTGGAGAGTAAGCTGGAATCCGGTGATTTTGTGATCATGGTTACGGACGGGGTTCTGGATGCGCTGCCGGTGGGTGAGCAGGAATCCCTGATGAGCACATTTATCCAGGATGCGGATATTGTGAATCCCAAAGAACTGGCGCATCATATTCTGGAACAGGTACTGGAATGGACGCAGGAGGTTCCGGTGGATGATATGACTGTGCTGGCGATCGGTATCTGGGAATTATAGAAGAAGGTAAGAAGAGCTTGCTTTTTCGGGCAGATTTATTATAATAGTTACCCAAAGGATGTGTGAAATGATGTATCAGCGGGTAAGAGAGTATATCCGGCGGTATCACATGCTGGATAAGGAAGACAGAGTGATTGTAGGCGTATCGGGAGGTGCAGATTCCATATGCCTTCTTTTCATGCTTATGAAGCTTAAGGAAGAGCTTAACCTGGATGTTCTGGCGGTGCATGTGCATCACGGCCTCAGGGGGGAGGATGCGGACGCGGATGCGGAGTATGTGCGGAGAATATGTGACGAGTGGGGAGTCGGGCTTCGGACTTTCCGTGAGGATGTGCGTAAGCTTGCCGGCCAGAGCGGGCTGAGTCTGGAGGAAGCGGGCAGAGACATCCGCCGTGAGATATTCCTCAAGGTGCGGGGGGAACTGGGCAGCGGTAAGATCGCCCTAGCCCATCATCAGAATGATAATGCGGAGACATTGATCTGGAATCTGTGCAGGGGATGCGGGATCAGGGGTCTTGGCGGGATCGCGCCGGTGACCGGACCGTGGATCCGGCCTCTTTTGTACCTGAAAAGAGAAGAGATTGAATCATATCTTAAAAATCGGGGAATATCTTATTGTACGGATGAAACAAATCTGGAGGATGACTATACAAGGAATCGGATCCGATGGCATGTGATCCCGTATCTTGAAGAACAGGTGAACAGGCAGACGGTGTCCCACATGTCGGAGACGATGGAACAGATGCGTGTGCTTGGAGAGTATATCCGGCAGGAGGTGGCAAGATACGGGGCGGGCTGTATCCGTTATGAAGAAGACCGGGCGGTGCTTGATAAGGAGCGTTTTCTGCAGACGCCGGAAGCGCTCCGCCCGTCTGTGATCCATGAGATGCTCTGCCATGCGGCGGGAAGACGCAAGGACCTGGAGACCGAACATACGAGGATGCTTATGGAGCTGCTTGACAGGCAGGTGGGAAGGCAGATCCATCTGCCCTACGGCATGTGTGCGAGACGGTGTTATGAAGGGATCGAGCTGTCTGCGGCGGGGGAGCGTCCGCAAAGCGTTGGCGCCGACGGTGATGCTGTCTGTGGTGCGGAAGATGGGACGAAGGAATATCCGGCGGTATGCAGAGTGTTCGGGAGAACCGGAAATCGGGTAATATTTCCAGAAAACCCCTACACGAAATGGTTTGATTATGATATAATAAAAAATACTGTTAAAATAAGGCACAGAGAGCCGGGAGATTATATCACGATCACAAAAGACGGCAGGACTCAGAAGCTTAAGCAGTATTTTATTAATGAAAAGATACCTGCAAGACAGAGAGATAAGATATGGCTGGCAGCGGACGGGAAGCATATTATGTGGATCGTCGGGTATCGGCAGAATCAGAAGTATCAGATCACAGAGAAGACCAGGAGAATCCTGGAGATAGAATTTTACGGAGGACAAAGTGATGGCGGAAAGTATAAGGGTATTGATTCCGGAGAAGGATGTTGCTGCAAGAATTGAAGAGATGGGAAGACAGATCAGCGAAGATTATGAGGGCAAGCAGGTTCATCTGATCTGCGTCCTTAAGGGGGGCGTCTTCTTCATGTGTGAACTGGCGAAGAAGATCAATGTACCGGTATCTCTGGATTTCATGAGTGTGAGCAGTTACGGGGACGGGACAGCCTCTAACGGGGTAGTCAGGATCGTGAAGGATCTGGACGAATCCCTGGAAGGCAAGGATGTGCTTGTTGTAGAGGATATCATTGATTCTGGAAGGACGTTGTCATACCTGTTGGAGATCCTCGAGAAGAGGAAGCCGAAGAGCATGAGATTGTGTACGCTTCTTGACAAGCCTGACAGAAGGGTCAGGGATGTGAAGGTGGATTATGTAGGATTTGAGATTCCGGATGAGTTTGTTGTGGGATACGGTCTTGACTATGCACAGAAGTACAGGAATCTGCCGTACATTGGAATTGTAGACGGCATAGAATAGAAAGGGGCTTTGGGACATTGAATGATAGGAAGGTAAGGGGGCTGAGCGGAGCCACAGTTCTGACGTTTGTCGTGTTCTTATTCGTTATGTTGTGGCTTACGAATCAGTTTGACCAGAAGGATGAAGAACTGACCTGGAAGGAATTTGAAGAGCTGGTGGTGAGCAGGGATACAGAGAAGGTTGTGATCACACAGAACAAGAACGTGCCGACAGGAAGGGTCGAGCTAGAGCTTAAGGGAGAGGAGGTCAGATATCTGTATGTATCGGATGTCAATGAGATTCAGGAATATCTGAAGAATAAGGATGTGGACTACGAGATGCCGGATGTCCGGGAGGACAGTTGGTTTATGACGGTGATCATGCCTGTGCTTCTGACAATTCTGGGAGTCATGCTGATATTTACAGTTATGAACCGCCAGGGAGGCGGCGCGAACGCCAAGGCTATGAATTTCGGGAAGAGCCGTGCAAGGCTCAGTACCGGCGGGGACAAGAAGATTACCTTTTCACAGGTTGCAGGCCTTAAGGAAGAGAAGGAGGAGTTAGAAGAGATCGTGGATTTCCTGAAATCCCCGAAGAAATACATCCAGGTAGGGGCAAGAATCCCCAAGGGAGTCCTGCTGGTAGGACCTCCGGGAACGGGTAAGACGCTGCTTGCCAAGGCTGTTGCGGGTGAAGCCGGCGTGCCGTTCTTCACCATATCGGGTTCGGATTTTGTGGAGATGTTCGTCGGTGTGGGCGCGTCCCGTGTCCGGGATCTGTTCGAGGAGGCGAAGAAGAATTCGCCGTGTATCATCTTTATCGACGAGATTGACGCGGTGGCGAGACGCCGAGGAACCGGTATGGGCGGCGGCCATGACGAGAGAGAGCAGACCTTGAATCAGCTTCTGGTGGAGATGGATGGTTTCGGTGTCAATGAAGGCGTGATCGTGATGGCCGCGACGAACCGTGTGGACATCCTTGATCCTGCGATCCTGCGCCCCGGCCGTTTCGACCGCCGGGTGATGGTCGGAAGGCCGGATATCCAGGGAAGAGAAGAGATCCTGAAGGTCCATGCGGACGGGAAGCCGCTCAGCGAGGAGATCGACCTTCACCAGATCGCACAGACGACGGCAGGGTTTACCGGGGCAGATCTTGAGAACCTGCTGAATGAGGCGGCGATCCTGGCTGCGAAGGAAGGACGCCTCTATCTTAAGCAGGAGGATATCAAGAAGGCGTTCGTGAAGGTCGGGATCGGTGCGGAGAAGAAGAGCCGTGTGATCTCCGACAAGGAGAAGCGGATCACGGCATTCCATGAGGCGGGCCATGCGATCCTGTTCCATGTGCTTCCGGATGTGGGACCGGTCTACAGCGTGTCGATCATTCCGACCGGAGGGGCGGGAGGCTACACTATGCCGCTTCCGGAGAATGACGAGATGTTCAATACGAAGGGGAAGATGCTCCAGGATATTACCGTCGCCCTTGGCGGCCGCGTGGCGGAGGAAGAGGTGCTGGACGATATTACGACCGGAGCGTCCCAGGATATCAAGCAGGCGACCAGCCTGGCCAAGTCTATGGTTACCAAGTTCGGAATGTCTGAGGCGGTTGGCCTGATCAATTATGATAATGACAGTGACGAGATATTCATCGGCCGTGACCTTGCCCATGCTTCAAGAGGTTACGGAGAGACCGTCGCAACTACGATCGACCAGGAAGTGAAGAGGATCATTGACGAGTGCTACAGCAGAGCGAGAGCTGTGATCAAGAAATACGATCATGTACTTCATGCGTGTGCTGATTTATTGTTGGAGAAGGAGAAGATTTCCAGAGAAGAATTTGAAGCATTATTTTCAGGTGAGGTATCAGAAGCATAATAGAATAAAGGGGGAGCAACAGCGTGAATGAACAGGCATTATTTTGTGATGGAACTGCTAGTTATGTTATTCCACAGGAGCCCCAGGAGAATGAGACTGTAAGGCTGCGTTTCCGGACGGCTAAGAACGACGCCAGACGGGTACGTCTGATGACAGCGGTTGGTGGATATGACATGAGGAAAGAAGGCGGCAGAGATGACGGCAAGGATGGCGGCAATGACAGTGAGTTTGATTATTATACCATTAACTGGAGATTGAATGACAGGCCGTTCCGGTATTGCTTCGAGATCCAGAATGATGATGAGACTCTCTATTATGGGAGATGCGGTGCATCGAAGGAGATCGTGGAGTTCTATAACTTCGTGATCGTGCCGGGGTTCGCCACGCCGGACTGGGCGAAGGGAGCGGTGATGTACCAGATCTATACGGATCGGTTCTATAACGGTGATCCGTCCAATGATGTTGAGACGAATGAGTATTATTATATCGGCGGGTACAGTGAGAAGGTAACGAACTGGTATAAGTACCCGGCAACGATGGGTGTCCGTGAATTCTACGGCGGGGATCTTAAGGGTGTGATGGATAAGCTGGACTACCTTCAGGAGTTAGGGGTAGAGGTGCTGTATTTTAACCCGCTGTTCGTATCGCCGTCGAACCATAAGTATGACATTCAGGATTATGATTATATTGATCCTCACTATGGAGTGATCGTGGAGGACGGGGGAGAGGTGTTGCCGGACGGAGTGACCGATAACCACCAGGCGACCAAGTACCAGAAGAGGGTGACAGAGCTTAAGAACTTAGAGGCGAGCAACCGGCTGTTTATCGAGCTGGTGGAGGAGCTTCACAGGCGCGGGATGAAGATCATCCTGGACGGTGTGTTCAATCACTGCGGTTCCTTTAACAAATGGATGGACCGGGAGAGGATCTATGAGAATCAGAAGGATTACCAGCCAGGGGCATATATTTCCCCGGACAGTCCGTACAGGAGTTATTTTCATTTCTTGAAGGATGATGAGGAGGAATGGCCTTATAATCCGAATTATGACGGATGGTGGGGGCATGATACGCTGCCCAAGCTTAACTACGAGGATTCGGTCAAGCTTGAGAATTATATTCTGTATATCGGGAGAAAATGGGTCTCCCCGCCGTTCAATGCGGATGGCTGGAGGCTTGATGTGGCTGCGGATCTGGGGCAGACTAACGATTATAACCACAGCTTCTGGAAGAAGTTCCGCGAGGCGGTCAAAGATGCGAACCCAAATGCACTGATACTGGCGGAGCATTACGGAGATCCGAGTGAATGGCTTCAGGGGGACGAGTGGGATACGGTGATGAACTATGATGCTTTTATGGAGCCGGTTACCTGGTTCCTGACAGGCATGGAGAAGCACAGTGACGAGCACATGGAAGACCTGAGGGGCAATACGAGTAATTTCGTGGGCTCGATTATGCACCATATGGCGAATATGCTGACGCCGTCGCTCCAGGTAGCGATGAATGAGCTGTCGAACCATGACCATTCCCGGTTCCTGACCCGGACCAATTATATGGTTGGAAGGGTGGAACATCTTGGTCCGGAGGCGGCGAACGAATATGTGAATTATGCGATCATGCGGGAAGCAGTTGTAATGCAGATGACGTGGATCGGCGCGCCGACCGTGTATTATGGCGATGAGGCGGGAGTCTGCGGTTTCACGGATCCGGACAACAGGCGTACGTATCCGTGGGGATATGAGAATAAGGAACTGGTTGCATTTCACCGGGAGATGATCCGTATACACAAGGAGCATCCGGCGCTTCGTACCGGTTCGATCAACATACTGAATGGAGAAGAACATAGCATACTGGCTTACGCAAGATTCCAGGGAGAAGACCGGATCGTGGTCATCATCAACAACCGCAGCGAGCTTGCCGAGGTCACAGTCCCGGTATGGATAGCAGAGATTCCGATGAAATGCCGGATGAGGAAGCTGATCTACTCCTACGAGGACGGCTATTCCACTGATTACGAAGAATATCTGGTCGACTGCGGAGAGGTGGTCGTCAATATGGGCGCCTACTCGGCGTTAGTGCTTGGCGGCCTGGAAGGAGATTAGGCCACTTATAAATATTTTTTGACGCAAAATGGCAAAATTTCTGCATAAGAAAAACACTTATGCCAATGCTGGTATAAGCACAAGGTTTCTAAC